>DASXUL010000001.1:0-2368 GCA_036504855.1 Armatimonadota bacterium
GTTTTCTGGAGCGTTGGCTTTCACCTCTACTCCACGGTGTCGCCTGCCATCACGCTGGCGCTGGCCAAGGGCAAGGAGGGAGGCCGTCACCTCGGCCGCATGTCCGCCGTGGGTTCCTCGTCCACGCTCGCCGCGCTGGGCTTCGCGTGGGCGGTATCGCGCTTGTTCCCGCGCCTCCCCTACAACGCCTATTTCCTGCTGGCGGGGGCGAGCATCGGCGCGGCGGCGATCCTCTGCATGCGGCTATCGACGCACGCGGAAGGCGCTCCCCGCGCGCGGCTCATTGTTCGGCGCGAATATGCGCTCTACTATCTCCTGGTGTTCCTGGAGGGCTGCCGGCGGCAGATCTTCTCCATCTTCGCGTCGTTCGCGCTGATCCTCGTCTATCACGTGCCGCTCTCGACAATGCTGGCGCTCAACTTCCTGAACGCCATCCTCATCTCCTTTACGGCGCCGCGCATGGGTCGCATCATCGACCGACGCGGCGAACGCGGCCCCCTCACGCTCTACGCCGTGGGCCTCATCCTCGTGTTCGCCGGGTACGCCACTACCCGCTCGCTGCATGTGCTGTACGGTTTGTTCCTGATGGATAACGTCCTGTTCAGCTTCAACGTGGGCTTTACGACGTACCTGCACCGAATCGTGCGCCCCAACGAACTCACGCCGTGCCTGGCGATGGGCACGACCATGAACCACATCGCCGCCGTTACCGTCCCGCTGGGAGGCGCCTGGCTGTGGTCCCATTTCCACAACTACCAGTACCCATTCCTGGTAGGAGTGGGCATCGCCTGCGCCTCCCTCATCGCCACACGGCGACTGCCCGCTCCGACGCCTGCCCGATGAGCCGGCGCAGGGATCCATGCGGGTTGACTGCCGTCAGCCGGAGGCGCCGCTCAAAAGGCGATTCCGGCTCTGCGGGGGGGCGCTCAACGTGACGCTTTCGATGAGTTCATCTACTTCCTTTGCCCCTTGGGCGTAGAGCTTCGCCTCGTTGGGGGCAAGCTGATGAAGCAGTCTCAGGAACTCGCCGGCGTGTACCAGTTCTTCGTCCGCTATCTCCTTGAGCACCGCCACGGCGAGCCTGTTGTCCGTTGACTCGGCAAGCTGTATGTAGAGCTGGGTGGCCTCGTACTCCGCCGCGACCATGAAACGTATGGCTCTCACAAGCTCCTCATCCGTGAGCTTCTTGTTGTTAGCCAACCCTGAAAAGGGCGATCCGAATTCCGGCATGATGTTTCTCCTGACCCTGCACGCATCGAGCTTCCGCATACCGGCGAAGATCGCCGGGCGTGGCCGGCGCAGGGCGCGCGTTTGGTGGGCCGCCCTGATGGGCGGTGAGGCTGACAACCGTTGCGGCAGCCGTCAGCCAAGATTCGCTGCCGCGAAGTCCCAGTTTAGGAGTCCGTCCAGCACTCCGCTGACGTAGTCCGCACGGCGATTCTGGTGATCCAGGTAGTAGGCGTGCTCCCACACGTCGATGGTGAGCAGAGGCTTCACGCCGGCGGTTAGGGGCGAATCCGCGTTGGCGGTCTTGAGGACCTTTAGCTTGGTCCCATCGAGAACAAGCCATGCCCAGCCGCTGCCGAACTGGGTCAGGGCCGCGGCGGCTAGCTCCTTCTTGCAGGCGTCCAAGGAACCGAAGGAAGCGTCAATCATCGCCTTCAACGGCGCCGGCGGTTCACCGCCGCCCTTCGGCCTCATGCTGCGCCAATAGAAGGTGTGGTTCCATGTCTGCGCCGCGTTGTTGAAGACGGCGGTCTTGTCTGCCTTACCGGCCGTCTTGGCGATGATACGCTCCAACGGCATGTTCGCGAACTCCGTTCCGGCGATCAGCTTGTTCAGGTTGTCGATATAGCTCTTGTGATGCTTGCCGTAGTGGAAACCAATCGTGTTCGCGGAGATCACGGGGGCCAACGCGTCATCGGCGTAGGGCAGGGCCGGAAGGACGTGCGGAGATGATCCGCCTGTTATGCTGTTTCCCATCATCTTGCCTCCTGTAGTGCGACTTCTGAGTAATGCGGCGCCCCTCACCGGCGTATCCCTCTTGGCTGGTCCGCTGAAGGGCTTGATAGATAGGCTGTCTAGCGGGTTGGCGGCGTCGCCGGCTCAAGCCAGCTTCACAACCATCTTGCCGACGTTCTTCCCTTTGAAGAGGCCGATGAAGGCGGCCACCGCCTTGTCGATCCCTTCCACCACGGTCTCCTTGTTCTTCAGTTTTCCGGACCGGATGTAGCCGCCAACTTCCTTCTCGAACTCGGGCTGGCGGTCCAGCCAATCGCCAACGATGAGCCCCTTCATGGTCAAACGTTTGGTCGTTATGTTGAACAGATTGGATGGGCCGGGGCGTGGTTTCTCGTCGTTGTAACTG
>DASXUL010000002.1:0-118556 GCA_036504855.1 Armatimonadota bacterium
GGTTCTCAACTTCAGCCCGGCTCTCTGTAGCTCATCCGCCCCGCTTACTTCTCCTCATCAACGCATTCTATGTTGTTTTACGTACTATACCAGTTACCGTCCGCAATCGTCAACAAGCGGATTGGCGGGCGAACGGCAGCGACGACGGAAGCATCGGCGGAACCGACATCCCCGCGATCCCCGTTCAAGCGTAAGGGCGGCAGATTCCGGGCCCTTGCCGGCCCTCGCCTCCGCTGGCGCTAGGCCTTGGCTTCCTGGCGGCGTTGGCGGATGACGTTGAAGAGGACCGCCAGCAGTACGATGGCGCCCACCACGGTGCCCTCCCATTCGCTGGGGTTCGACAGCGACGGCAGCAGGTTGATGCCGCTGAGGATGACCTGAAGCAACATCGCGCCGAGAACCGTGCCGAGGATGCTGCCCTGTCCGCCCGTGAGAGACGCGCCTCCGATCACGGCGGCGGCCACCGCGTTCAGCTCATAACCCACCCCGGCGCTGGGGTCGCCCTGGCGGTTGTATGCCGCGTAGAGCAGGCCGGCCAGGCCCGCGAGGAAGGCGGCGGAGCCATAGGCGAAGACCTTCGTCTTGAACACGTCCACGCCCGAGAGGCGAGTGGCCTCCTCGTTTCCGCCCACGGCGAACACGGATCGACCAATCCGGCTGCGGCGCATCAGCAGGTCGTAAGCTACCAGCACGACAACGAGGATAACGACCGGCACGGTGATGGCCCAGGGATGGCCTTCAAAGAGCAACCCGTTGCTCAGGAAGTTGAACGCGTGATAGCGGTCGTCCTCCAACTGGATGGGGACGGCGTGCGTGTAGAGCTGGCTTTGGCTGCGGAGAATGACCAGGGTTCCCAGAGTCACCACGAATGGCGGCATCCTGAGGAAGTGCACCGCGCTGGCGTGGAAGATGCCAACGAGAACGCTGGCGGCGAGAACGCCGGCCACCGTGATCGCGAATGCGGCCGGAAATGCCATGCCCGCCGTCGCCCGCGTAAACAGAATCCCCGTCAGCACGCCGCAAAAGGCGATCAGGGATCCCATGGAGAGGTCAATGCCGCCGGCGATGATGACCACGGCCTCCCCGATTGCGAAGATGGAGAGCAGGGCAATTTGGCGCGTGAGGTTCTGGAAGTTGCTTTCGCTGTAGAACTGCTGGCGCGTGCCCGGCGCCGCGAGAGCGACGCACAGCGTGAGGATCACCAGGAAGACGCCGATCTCGCGCGCTCCAAGGATGCGGGCAAGCCGCCCGGGACGAATGGAGGATGCCAACGGTCTGTTACCCCTGCGATGTGAGGAGGTCCCCCTCCCGCCGCGGCGAGAGGGGGACCGGTAGCGTTACGAGGACGTAATGCCCTTCTTCTGCATGCCCTGGAGGAACTGAGCGATGTTGTCGGGTGTGACGACGTTCACGCCGGTGTCCACAACGCCGTTCTCCGGCATCTTCATCTCGGCGCGGGCCGCGGGCAGACCCTTACGGTTAACCAGCGTAAGGAACTGCACCGCCAGGCGGCCGAAATCGTAAGGGTTCTGCACGATGGTGAAGTCAACGTCCTTCGTCTTCAGCGCGTCAATCGTGGCAGGCTCCAGATCGAAAGACATGATCTTATAGTTGGCGCGCTTTTTGGCGCTCTGCACGGCGGCGGCGATGGCGGGGCCGTTGTACGAGTAGACGCCGAGGAAGCCGGCCAGTTTGTCGCCGTACTTGTTGATCACGTCTTCAACGTTCTTGCGGGCCTTCGTCTTGTCGCCCTGGTCCTCCATGACGGCGATAACCTTGATGCCCTTCGGCTCCGCCGCGCTGCGGAAGCCGTTAATGCGCTCCGCCGCGTTCTCCGTGCCCTTGGTCCCCACGAAGGCGACCACGTCTCCCCCCTTCGGGAGGAGCTTGACGGCGGCATTTCCCGCCGCCTGGCCGGCAGCGAAATTGTTGGTGCCGATGTAGGCGAGGCGGTTGCTCTCCGGGGAGTCCGAATCCACGCAGATGATCGGGATGGGCGGTGCGCCCTTGTCCATGATCTCGTTGATGATGGGCTTCAGGGCCTGGGCATCGATGGCGGAAACGGCGATGCCGTCAACGCCCTTCGCGAGAGCCGCCTCCAAGAGCCGACGTTGCAGCGGCACCTCCAAACGGTCTGGGGCGGCCATGGAGGCCGTTGCCCCCTCGGCGGCCGCCTGGCGGTCCATGCCGATCTTGACCGGATCCCAGAAGGGTGACTTGGCGTTGGAGACGATCTGGAACTTCAGCGGGCCGGTGGCCTTGCGGGGCTTGGCGAATTTCGCCTGAACGTCCGCGGACGGGGCTGCGGGGGCGGGCGGCGGCTGGAGGGCGGCTTCGGGGACTGGCGGCGCCCCGGGAGCGGAGGGGTTCTGCGCGGTCTTCGGCGCGCACGAGCAGAGCAGGCCGGCACAAGACAGGGCGACACCGGCGGCCACGGCGATGCGGGAACGGCTGGTGATCATGTACGATCTCCTTTGGCGCCAGACAGCGTGCGGACGAGCGCCGCACAGCGTGTGCAATCTGATACCATCTTGTCGCGACCCGGGCGGAGATGTCCACGAATGGTTGCAGGCAGACACAGAAGGCCAGGGCCGGCGCAGTCGAGAAGCTTCTCGTCTGCACGCCACCCCTGGCCCTCATTGATCTTGCCGCAGCGCCTATCGCTGATCGCCGCGCAGGTATTCGATGTAGGCGGTGAGGCCCTGCTCCACCGTGACCGAGGGCTTCCATCCGAGCTTCTGAGCGGCCAGAGCCGGATTCAGGATGCTGGTCTGCAACTCGCCTTTGCGGGCTTCCGCGTAGACAGGACGGGCATCCACGCCGGCCGCCGCGGCGAGGATGTTGTACAGGCGGTTAACGTCGGTGCCGACGCCGGTGCCGATGTTGAACGTGCCGCCGGGCGCATCCGCAGCCGCCAGGCAAGCGCGAACAACGTCGGAGACGTGAACGTAATCGCGCACCTGGGAACCGTCTCCGAACACCGTGCAGGGCTCGCCGTTCAGCAGGCGGCTTCCGAAGATGGCTACCACGCCCGCTTCGCCATGGGGGTCCTGGCGCGGGCCGTAGACGTTCCCGAAGCGGCAGACGGCGCCGGGCAGACCGTTGGCGTGGAAATAGTGAATGTAGCGCTCCGCGCACAGCTTGCTGATGCCATAAGGCGCAACCGGCTGCGGGGGCACGGTTTCCGGTGTGGGGATCTCATCCACTTCGCCGTACATGGCGCCGCCCGTCGAGGAGAAGACGAACCGCTGCGCGCCGGCGTCCAGGGCCGACCGGAGCACGTTTACGGACCCGAACACGTTGACCCGGTTATCAAACAGTGGGTCTTCCACGCTGCGGCGAACGTCCATTTGGGCAGCGAGGTGGAAGACGGCTTCGGGCTGGAAGTTCTTCAGGATGGCGGCGATCTGCGGCTCGATAACATCTACCGTCTCCAGCCTGACGCCGGCGGGCAGGTTGGACGCCTTGCCCGAGACTAGGTTGTCGATGACGAGGACTTCAGCGCCCTGGGCGTGGAGGGCATCCACGATATGCGAGCCGATGAACCCGGCTCCGCCCGTTACGACGGCTCGTTGAATGTTCACGATGCGATATCCCTTCAGCAAATGGTGTTTCTTTCAGAGGCATTGTAGCACCGGGCGGAGGCGCCGGCCGCGCAACAGCCGCGCTGGACGATCCCCTGCCGGGCGTCAGAAGGGTCGTTCTGGGTACATTCGGTTCGTTGGCCTGCCGGCGGGCGTCAGAATGAGGATAGGTCGATAGGCATGCGCTGTCAGCCTTCGTTTCGGAACAACCGCGTTGACGCATGGCGGATGCGATAGGGGAAGCTGAGTGGCGGAAGCGAATGGTACAGGCCTGGAAGCAGGCGGAGCGAAGTTCATGCTGCGCGCGCTGGGACACCGAAACTACCGGCTGTTTTTCAGCGGGCAGAGCATCTCGCTCATCGGCACGTGGCTGACGCGAATCGCCATGAGCTGGATGGTGCTGCGCCTAACAGGCTCCGCGTGGATGCTCGGCGTGGTGGGTTTCGCGGGGCAGATCCCCACGTTCCTCCTCGCCCCCTACGCCGGCGTGATGGCGGATCGGTGGGACCGCCACCGCATTCTGGTCATCACCCAAACGCTGGCGATGGTTCAGTCGTTCTTGCTGGCGATCCTGGCGCTAACGCACACGATCCAGGTGTGGGAAATCCTCGCCCTCAGCATATTCCAGGGCCTCATCAATGCCTTTGATACGCCCGCGCGGCAGTCCTTCGTTATCGATATGGTGGAAGATCGCGCCGACCTGCCGAACGCCATTGCGCTGAACTCGTCCATGGTCAATGCCGCGCGCCTTTTGGGGCCATCTGTGGCGGGCGTGCTGATTGCGGGTTTTGGCGAGGGGTGGTGTTTCCTCATCGACGGTTTCAGCTACATAGCGGTCATCTTCTCGCTGCTGCTGATGAAAGTCGTCCGCAAGAAACGCTCTGGTCAGCGGAGGAACGTGCTCCATGAAATGCGGGCGGGCTTCCGCTATGCTTTTGGGTTCGCTCCCATCCGTGCGGTGTTGTCGCTGTTGGCGCTGGTGAGCCTCATGGGGGTGCCGTACACGGTGCTGATGCCGGTGATGGCCACCCGCGTGCTGCACGGCGGTCCGCACACATTTGGTTTTCTGATGGCCGCCACCGGCGTGGGCGCATTGTGTGGGGCTCTCGCCCTCGCCTCCCGGCGCAGCGTGTTGGGCCTCGGCCGGATCATCCCGACCGCCGCCGCCGTTTTCGGCGTTGGGCTGATGAGCTTCTCCCGGTCTCACTCCGTCTGGCTGTCGCTGATCCTGCTCATGCTTACGGGCGTTGGCTTCATGGTGGAGATGGCGAGCAGCAACACGATTCTGCAGACCATTGTGAACGACGAGATGCGCGGGCGGGTGATGTCGTTCTACACGATGTCGTTCATGGGCACGGTCCCGTTCGGCAGTCTGCTGGCTGGCGCGCTGGCGGCCCGCATTGGCGCTCCGAACACGATCCTCATCGGCGGCGCTTCCTGCATCGTCGGCGCCGCGCTGTTCGTTACGCAGTTGCCGGAGTTGCGCCGCCTGGTGCACCCAATCTACGTGCAAATGGGCATACTGCCGGAGATCGCCGACGGCATGGCGGCCGCCAACCTTGCGAATCCGCCGGAGATCTGACAGAACCCAGGCGCAACGCGGATCTGATCTCGGCCGGCCGTCAGCCCCGAGAAGGTAGGCGCCCTGCTTCCGCGGCTGGAATCATCGCCGCGCTCAGCGCGGGCGCCAGCCCTTGGGGCTGGAGAACAGGTCGACGTCCGCGATCAGCCGCAGGCCTGCGCCGCTCCTGTCCACCTCGCAAAGTCCTGCATGGGCTCCCCCACCGGGCGTCACGCCGCCCAAGAACAGGATGTGCCGGCCGTCGGGTAACCAGGTTGGCGAGATGTTGGGATCAGAGTGCGCTCGTGAAAGCCATCTGCCTGCACTGATCCCAGCGTCCACCGGGTCCAGGGAGATCCGCCGAAGCCGGTGACCTTCTGAAAGCTATGCGCGCGAACGAACACGATCTGGGAGCCGTCTGGAGAAACGGTTGGCCGAGCATCATACGTGGAATCGCCGTTGGTGATCTGGAGGCGTGTTGCGCCGTCGAGAGACATCAGGAACAGGTGAGATGGGCATCGGCCGAGGCTCTAGAGGTGAACACGATGTGCTGTCCATCCGGCATGAAGGCTGGCCAACCTTCGATCTCCGGCCCATCCAACATGCAGGCCGCTTTCCGCGTGTCCAGATTCAGCGTATAGATGCCCTGCCCGCCATCGCCCCAGCCCGCAAAGACGATGGAATGCCCGTCTGGGTGCACGGAGAACGAGGCGTCGGGCGAGAAGCCCGCGCATCCATCTGATTGCAGGACTAGAACAACCCCGATGCCCGTCAGCAAGATCTCCGCGGCGATACCCAACCGCCGCCAAAGTGCACGCATCGTGGTGGCCCCATTTCGATAGCGCATTCCGGATCGAGTGACCATCGTGCGCACCGAACCCAAGCGCAACGCGACGGCCTGCGCGCATGCTAGCAGGGCGCTATCGGAAAGGCGAATGCAAAAAGGCGTCACCCTGAACGGTGGCGCCGGACGGAATCCTCGGCGGTCTCTACAACGGGACCCCGCGGCGCCGCCGGCGTCGGTCGCCCGTCGAGCGGGCTGCAAACTCACTGGATGAGAGAGAACGAATACACGCCGTCATTGATTCCGTCGGGGAGACTGGTTGGTACGCGCCGCGAGCGGGTTGCAGGGGTAACGAACCTCCCGTTGATCTGCGCCGTGTGGGTGGCTGAATCGTAGTCCATCCCCTCGATGTAGAAGCCCACATAGCCCTTGAACTGCGTGTCGTACGTCTTGTTCGGGCCGGCGGTGTCTCGGTTCACCTCCAGCATCACCATATAGCGCGGGTTACCAGGCTGAAAGTGATCCCAGGCGTCATTTGCGTAGGCGCCGCCGGCTCGGTTGAGGATGGAGTCGGCATCGGTGACCACGGCCTCGTAGGTGGCTAGCTGCCAGGCGGCGAGGTTCGCCGCCCAGTCGGAATCGCTGTTCTGCTTCGCGGCCAGGAACATCAGCGACGCCAACCAAGACGCCTGTCCCTTGGCGTCATACGCTAGGTCGCCGGACATCCCGAATTTGAGGGAATCCTTGTAGTCCGTGACGCTGCCGTTGGCATGCAGGTCAATGGGCAACACGTTGATGGTATCCGCCTGGACGTCGGCGGGCGTGTCGGAGTATTTCCTGCCGTTGTTCTGAAGGGTTAGCCTCAGGTGAAGAGGCTGCCCGATCACCTTGTCCACGTTCGGAATGCCGTATGGGCCGCAGGGCACGGCGAGTGGGCGCAAGAAGGCGCTGTCCACGGCCTTGGTGGCCCGCACAACGGAGACGGCATGGACCGTGGCGGTTCCCCAGTTCGCGTTCAGCACGCGGGCGAACGGAGTGGCTACAACTTCCGCGGCGGTCACCGTAATCGTCTGGTTGGCCACTGCGGGCGTCGGGATGGTCACATTGTTGAACGATGCGTAGTTCACAGCCGTCGTGGCCGCGCCGGCGCCGGACCTGACGAGGTCTGGGCCAGCGGCGAGGGCAGCGGCATCGGTAACACCCTGTAACCGGCGCTGTCGCACAACCTGGATGCCATAGTCGGTGGTCAGCGCCACGAATCCGAGGAGCACCACAAGGACGACGCAGAGTTGGATAATGACGCTGCCCCGCCGGCGGAGCCGCGTAGCGGTTCCGGCTTCACCCCCTACCCGTGGTTTCTTTTCCATCTGGTTACCCTCCATAGCGCATCACAGCTCTGCCAGTGAGCGTGCAACTGCTGGAGTTGGATCGTGAGCCGCCGAGGCAGCCGCCCAAACCGCCAAGCAGGGCGCCGGTGATGTAGTCATACCTGTAGGTGACGGTTACTCGGACCTGATCCTGGATGCCATCCGGCGGAGGGGCGCCGGGAGTCCAAGCGGTCCATGTGGTGGCGTCGGGCCCCCGGTACTCCGTGGCCACCTGCAGATATGTGGAGTCTGTGTATTTCCGCAGGGTGGAAGCGGTGGTCTTGATGGAGGACGTTACGGCGGAAGCGCTTTGTCCCAGCGCCGCCGCGCGCGCGCCCTGGTGGGCGGCGCTTGTGACCGTGATCGAGTTGGAGAACAGGAACCCCATCTCGATGATGCCAAAGAGGAGGAAAATGCACAGCGCAGCAACCAGCACGAATTCCAACAACGCTGCGCCTCTGCGCCGATTCTTGCCTGGGCACATGACGGTATCCCCACTCTCCGGGCGTGGCGCTGCCAGATGCCCGGTTGGCGCCTCTGAGGGCAACCGGGCAACGGCGCCCATCCCTTCGGCAGCGTGGCTCCACGGCATCCGGCCGCTCCGACCGAGGGGCAGAGAGACCCGAAGGCGCATCCCCGCACATTCGCCGGAGCGACCGGATACCGTGCAACGCCATGCTGTAGCGTGCACCGACACAGGTCAGCGGAGGCTATGGGCTACGGTCTCGGTGTGTGAGGCCTCCCGGTTGCGATCAGGCGCCGGCAGCGTTGCTATCGGCGCAAGCGCATCGGCCGCGGAGCCAGGGCAACCCGCGGCACTGCCCAGCGGCGAAATGTCAGTTGGCGGGGATGGCGGTCTGCACTTTGCCGTACTGAGTATTCACCTTCCCTCCAATGGCGGTGATTGCTCCGATTGCCACGATCGAGATCAGTGCGGCCAGCAGAACGTACTCGATAATCGTGGCGCCTTCTTCTTCCTTCCACAGGCTCATGATGAGGCTCTTCACGGTCCTTCTCCCTTCACGCGCAGTGTCCTTCGCTCGAGTGGCGCGAACAGACGGATGCCGGAACTTGCGGCAAAAGGGCCAGCCGGCGGTGAATGCGGCCGATCATACGACTCGGCGCGAGGCCGCCCGGACTGGACCGGATGCGGGCAGAAGCGCTCGACCCCTTTGGCGAGGGCTTGCCAGCCATGAACTCGTGAGGGCCGGGTCGGCCCTAACAGGCAACTTACGCGAAGGGACTCCTGACGACGGGGATGTCATCCAGTCCCCTCCGGCGCCGCGGCGTTGCGGCGTCTGCGAGTTCACGAGCATTAATCGTGCCATTTTGATTGACGAGCGAGGTCCCGGGTTGTGGAGCGTTCCGGGTTCACAAGGTTGTACCGATCCGTGTCGGGCGATAGACAGCCTGCCGGAAAGCGGCGGCCGCGGCAGCCAGAGCCGCCGCGGCCACGAACGGGGTTCACCACTCTGATCGAGCGTTACTCGCCAAGGTATTCGAAGGCGTTGCGGGAGGTCTCTTGAACGCGTACGCGATGGAGGGCGTCGCCCAGATCCGGGGTCAGGAGGCGCCAGATGACCACCGCCAGGTTCTCGCTGGTGGGGTTGAGGGGGCCGAACTGGGGAACGTCCTCATTCAGGTTCCGGTGGTCCATGGAATCCAGCACGCGCGACTGCACTGCGGCGTCGAGGCGCGCCAGGTCGAAGGCGAAGCCCGTCTCCATGTCGATGGGCCCCTTCACGGTGACCTCCAGGCCGTAGTTGTGTCCGTGCCCGCCGGGATGGTTGCACTTGCCGAAAATGCGGGCGTTTTCCTCGTCGCCCAGGTGCTTCGAGTGCAAGCGGTGAGCGGCGCTGAACTCGTAGGATTTCGTCACGTAGACCACGGTAGGATCCCCTTCGTACTCTGAATGGACATCCTCGGACTCGGCTACCCGTACGCGGGCGAGGCGGGCCGGCGTTCCGGCGGCCTCGCGGGCGAGTCGCCGCCAGAGGATTTGGGCCAGGTTCTCGGTGCTCGGCTGCAGACCTTCCATGATCGGCGTTGCGGCGTCCACGCTATTACCCTCGAAGGGTACAACGGCGTCGCGCAGCCAGACCTTCACATCCGCCAGGTTTACCACGATGCCGGTGAGCGGGTTCACCTCACCGGCAAACGCGGCGGTGAGCGTGTAGTTGTGACCATGGACGCGGGTAAGCGCGCCAAAGTGGGCTGCGTTCCAGGCGTCGTCGCGTTTGGGGTTCCAGTAGCGGTGGGCGCATGAAAACACCCGACGGCGTTCGAGGTAGACGTTCATTATCCCCTCAAACGCCTTTGCGGCCCGCCCGGTTCCTCTCCGGCGCCGTTCGGACGCCGTGGGCGGCGGATCGCACGGCCGCGGCGGCGGCGCGGGCGTGCTCGCGGATGGCGGCTACGTCCTCGCGGGCCCGTTCGCGAGGGTCCGGCGCAGGTTGGCGCAGCGGCTCCGCGCGGCCGTGGAAGACGGCGTCCAGCTCGTTCCGGCGGAGCGTCGCCTCATCCGGCGCCGCGACGCCCCGGCGGATCTTCCCGGCCAGCGCGGTCACCTCCGCGCCGAGGAGCACCAGCATATTCGTGTAGTAGATCCAGGTGATGAGCAGAATGATGCCGCCGAGCGCGCCGTACATCTTGTTCTCGTTCGCCAGGTACATCGCGAATAACTTCGTGACGGCCAGCCAAGCGACCGACATAAAGGCGCCACCCACGAAGGCGTCGCGCCACGCAATGCGCGCGGCTGGGAGGAACCGGTAGATAATGCCGAACAGGCAGACGTTCAGGGCGAACGCCAGAACGAGGAAGACGACGTCAACCGGCCACGGAGCCGGGTTTGGGATGCCGAGCGCCGGCAACGTGCGCCGCGCTACATCCGGCCCCGACGCGGCGAGCACGGACAGGACGAGCAGGACGGAGGATCCGGCCAGCACGCCAAGCGCCACAAGGCGCAACCGCCCCCATGACCGCGTCTCCCGCACTTCGAACGCGGCGTTCAACGTGTCAGAGGCGTTCACGAAGACCTGCATGGCGGCCCAGATGAGGGTGAGGAGGCCCACGATGCCGGCCGCGGCGCCGCGTCGGAAGATCCCTTGAATGTAACCGGCCAAATCGATCTGCTGGGCTATCTGCGCGTAAGCCCTTTGAACGCTGGCTCCCGGCAGCGTGTGGGCAATCAGCTTCTGGAGTTCATCCACCGCCCGAGCGGCATCTCCGTGAAAGGCGACCGATAGCATCCAGATGACCAACAGCAGCACCGGAACGATGGAGAGCAACACGAAAAACGACAGCGCCGCCGCCATCACGGGGCCGCGATCCGCGATGAAACGCGTTGCCACATTCCGGACGCGAGCCACCCACGAGCGCAGTTCAGATGGGTGCGCATGTTTGCTGTCTGCCGCCGCGCTCGCGGGAGCGGGTACTTTCGCCATTCCTTGCCTCCAGATGGGAAGGCCGTCGGTTGCCGCCCCGCACATCTCTTGCCCACCGGGGCGACAGGCCAAACGCGGGTGCTAGCATGAGGGCATCGCATTCGATGGAGGGATGAAGATGGCAAACGAACCGGCGGCGCTGTTGCTGTTGCACGGCTTTCCGCTCGACGCCCGCATGTGGCGTCGCGCCGTGGAGAGTTTCGGCGCTCAGCGCGACGTTATCGCGCCGAACGCGGCGGACCTGTTCCATGGCGAGGGCTCCCACACGATCGCCGCCATGGCGGACAGGGCTGCCGCGCTTCTGAACGGCCGGTCAGCCGTGGTGTGCGGACTTTCCATGGGCGGCTACGTTGCCCAGGAGCTCGTGAAACGGCATCCCGGGCAAGTGGTCCGCTTGGTGCTGTGTGACACGCGGGCGGCCGGCGACACGGAAGAGGCACGGGCCAACCGGAACGCTATGATCGCCGCCGTGCGAGAGAAGGGGGTTACTGCCGGCACAGCGCCCCTCGTCTCAAAGCTGCTGTACGAAGCTGCCGAGGCGGTGCGAACGGAGGTGACCTCCATGGTGGCGGAGCAAAACTCCGAGGTCATCGTCGCGTGCATTGAGGCGCTACGCGACCGCGCGGACAACACGGGTCTGCTGGCTGATATCGCCGTCCCCACCCTTGTCGTCTCCGGGGAGCATGATGCCCTGAGCCCGCCCGAGATCGCCCGAGCGCTGACAAACGAGATCCGAAACGCCAGGCTGGCGCTGATCCCAGCGTCCGGGCACGTTCCGCCGATGGAGAACCCGCGCGCGTTCAACGAGGCTCTCGCGAACTTCCTGGCGGGGCAGTAGGCCGTGCGGCATTTCGTTCAGTACCACAACCCAGACAAAGTGGGCCGGGGCGTAGAGACGACGACGTCGCTATACGTCTACACGAACAAGTACCTGCCGGCCCTCCCCATCGAGGGCAGCGTGGTGTGGCTGGTGGCGGGAGAAGGCCGCCCGCGCCGCTACTTTCTGGCCTACTGGTTCGTGGCGGAGACGGTGGAAGCGGCCGACCATCCGGCGTTCCTGCACCGAATTGCCGGCCGCGTTGGCGGGTTCCTGCGGCCAAAGGCCCGGCTGGATCTCCTGCCCTGGTTTCCGGAGTTCCGGCGCGCCCAGGGGAACTTCGCGTTCGGCCTCAACCCGCTCACAGCGAGCGAGTGGGTTGAGGCTTTCGCGGAGTTGGCGGACGAAGCGGGGGCGCCGCTTACAGGCTGAACGCCGTCGCCCCGCCGTCGCAGAAGAGCGTTTGCCCGGTGATATACGAGGCGGCATCTGAAGCCAGGAATGCCACCAGACGGCCCAACTCATCGGGGTGGCCGAGACGCCTTAGCGGGATGCGAGCGTTCTGAATGGCGGCCTGTTCTTCCACGGAGATGCCCGCTTCTTTGGCGCGACGCTGCGTTAGGGACTTGATGCGGTCCGTGTTGAAGGAACCGGGGCCAACCGTGTTGATGCGCACGCCGGCGCGGCCCAGCTCGGCCGATATCGTCTTCGACAGGCCCACCACCCCGGGGCGCAGCGCGTTTGAGAGCAGCAGGCCGGCGATGGGCTCCTTCACCGACGTCGACTGGATGTTCACGATGGCTCCCTTCGCGGCCTTCAGGGCAGGCAGCGCGGCGCGGATGAGGCGTACCACCGGCATCAGCGTTACCTCCACCGCATTCGCCCAACCAGCATCGTCGAAGTCGTCGAAGCCCCCTGGCGGCGGGCCGCCGACGTTGGTGACCAAAACGTCCAGGCGTCCCAGTTCACTCAGTGCGGTCTCCACCACTCGGGATATGTCCTCGGCCTTCCCCATGTCGCCGACGGCAGTCACCACTGTTGAGCCGGTCTCGCCACGGAGACGCTCGGCGGCCGACCTGAGTGCGTCTTCCGTGCGGCCGTTCAAACACACCGCTGCCCCTTCCAGAGCCAGGGCGCGCGCTGAAGCGTATCCCAACCCTTTCGATGATGCGGCCACGAGCGCGGCCTTTCCCTTCAGGTTCAGGTCCATGTGTTCTCCTCTCCGAGCCGGGCAGGCGCTTGCCGCCGGCTTTGGTTTTCAGGCTGCGGCTATGCCCAGTACCTTGCGGTATATGGCCAGGTTCCCATCCACCATGGCGTCTACGCTGAATTCGCGTTCCATGAGCGCGCGGCCAGCGACGCCCTTGGCCGCGGCCGCGGTTGGATCGTCCATGCAGGCGCGCATCGCATCCGCCAGGGCAGCGTCATCGTCCACCGGCACGAGCCAACCATCGTCCGGCGGGCGGACAGCTTCCGGGATGCCGCCCACCGGGCAGGCGATCACCGGCTTGGCGCAGGAAAGCGCCTGGAGGATGGCCACGCCCAACCCTTCGAGCCGGGCCGGGTGGATAAGGCAGTCGATGGCTGGAAGCACGGAGGGCAGGTCCTCGCGGAAGCCGGCCCAGATCAAATGGCGCTCGATGCCCAGATCCGCGGCCATGGCGCGCAGTGTGGCTTCCTCTTCGCCCTTGCCGAACACGCCCACGCGCATTTCGGCGTGATCGGAGGTCAGGCGCGCAACCGCCTTGAACAGCACGTCATGCCCCTTACGACGGATCATGTGCGCTACGATGCCGAAGAGCGGCGCATCGGGTTCTACTCCCAGTTCCGTCCTGGCATTGGCCCCGGCTTCGGCGTCCGGCTTGAACTGATCGATGTCCACACTGCTGTGAACGGTGGATACGCGGTTCTCCGGGATCCCGCCGGCGATAACGACCCGTCGGATGCCGTCGCTGATGGCGATGATGTGATCGTAAAGTCGGCGATATTGCCAGCGGACCAGCGCGTTATTCCGGAGCGGATAGTCTACCCGCCGGGACAGCACCACCTTGCAGCCCATCAGCCGTGCGGCCCACGCCCCCTGGGTGTCGGCGCCTCGCCGGCTGTGCAGGTGGACGATATCCGGCCGTACGGCGCGAATGGCGCCGAGCATTCCCGCAAAGAGTCGGGGGTCTGGGTCTCCGGCGTATGATACGAAACGAACGTCGAGGCCGGCGGCTTCCGCTCGCTTCCCAAGGGCGCTATCGGCGGGGCAGACGAGGCTCACGGTGTGGCCTCGATCGGCCTGCCCCCTGGCGATGTACAGCACCTGCGCCGGACCGCCCAGCCAGTTCCGGCCGGTCTCCACATGAAGGATCGTCACGGCGCCGCGGTTTCCCGGCTGACCGAGCGGAGCAACTGAGTGGCGGCAGCGAGGACGTCGTCTGGCGTGTTCTGGTCGATGGAGCGATCATCCCACCAGGAACGGCGTGATGCGAGGCGGGACCGCTCGCGGGGCGCAACGCGCTGGAGAACCGCAACGCCGGGCTCGTGCAACAACCGCGCCGGGTTGTTCGGGCCGTAGATAAAGATGGTCGGCGTTTTCATGGCGATGGCGGCGTGCGAGAGCCCGGTGTCAACGCCCACGAAAAGGCGCGAACGGCGGATAACCTCGCAGGCGTCGCGGAGTGTGGTCTGGCCGGCGATGATCAGCGGCTTGGCGCGGCGGCAAAGGGCGGTAATGCGCTGCCCCATCGCCTGATCGGCCGGCCCGCCGTGGATGACGCCGCGCAGGCCAAACTTCTCGTCCAGCTTATCCAGCGTATCGGCGAACGCGGCATCGGTCCAATGCTTGTAGGGCCGGGTGGTGGCGGCGGCAATGGATACGATGCCCCCCTGGGAGAGTTCCGCTCCGCCGAGCAGGTTGTCAGCCTGGGCTCGGTTCTCGTCCGACGGGAAAATCTCCATGGTCATCGGCGGGTTCGGGTGCCCGAAGATGCGCAGGATATCCGCGTATTGCGCGGCGGTGCGGCGGTTGCGGTCCTCAATTTTCCACTTGTGGGTCAGGAAGCGGTCGCTGCACTCGCGCCGCTCCGTCTCCCCCACTCTCACGGGCGCTCCCGAAGCGGCCATGGCCAGAGCGCTTCGCGCGAGGCCTTGAAGGTCCAACGCCAGATCGTAATGGCCGTGGATGCGCTGTCGAAGCTCGCCCAGATCCCGACGGAAAGCGATGAGGCCTCGGAGGCCCGGCACGTTCCGGCTGTGCTTTCGATCCCAGACGAGCACGTTGTCCAGGAAGGGATTGCCGCGCAGAATGTCCGCGCTGAGCGGCTCTACCAGCCAATCGATGACCGCGTTGGGGTAGAGGTCGCGCAACCCGCGCGCCACGGGAGTTGCCATGATGTTGTCGCCCATGGCTGAGAGCTTCACCACGAGGATGCGGTTGAAAGTGCTATTCTTGAGGTCTTCCATATTCAGCCTTCCGCCGCATCCGGGCGCGTTTGGTGGGATCGCGCGTGGCGGCTGGGCGCCCACATGCCGGCGTGCGCTTCATCGGACGGCCGTGTCTTCCATCGGTTGTGCAGCCAGAACCACTGGTCCGGATGCTCTCGAATCTCGCGCTCGATGGTCTCGTTGATGCGAAGCGTGATGTTGTAGATGTCGCTGTCACGATGGCCGGTGGGCGTGTACTCGATGGGCGGGTAAATGTGAACGTAGTGGCGCATATCCGCGCCGCGGTGGATGAAGGTTGGAATGATGGCAGCGCCGGTGTGCAGGGCGAGGTAGGCCGCGCCGGGAGCGGTGCACGCTAGCCGTCCGAAGAAAGGCACGAAGATGCCGTTCGCGTCGTTCTGATCCGGCAGCAAGCCCAGTATCTCGTTTCGCCTCAAGGTGCTGATGCTCCGTCGCGCCGCCCCGTCGCGCGAGAACACCCGGTAACCCATCCGCGCCCGGATGCCGTTGATGAGATCGTTGGTGGCGTCGTCGTCGGCGTCGCGTGCGATGACCGACAGCGCGTAGCCTTTCCGAACCATCGCCGCTCCGAACATCTCGAAGTTGCCGTAATGCGCCGAGAAGGCCAGTACGCCCTTTCCCTGTTCCAGCGCCTTGCGCAGGTGTTCCTCACCCTCAACCGTAACCATCTGCTCCAAACGGTTGGGATCCATGCCGCGGAAGCGGAGGAATTCGATGAGGTTCATGGCAATGTGCCGGAACACGTCACGCGCGGTGCGATGAATACGGCGCTGATCCCACTCTCGGCCGAACACGTCGGTGAGGTTGGCGATGGCCACGGTGCGGTAGCGGCGAGACAGGCAGTACGCCGCCGATCCGATGCTGGCCCCCAGCCGGAGAGCGAAGCGATCCGGAAGGGCCAAGGCAATGCGGGCGATGGCGACGATCGCGGCCCGTCCGAGGGCGAGCTCTATCGACTTGCGGGTAATTGGTTTATGGCTTTGGTAACCCATTGATCAAAGGATGGCGCATTCGCAACGTCGAGTGCAATGCGCAGCACGCGCCAGCCGGCGCCGGGAGAGAGCATGCGTACCTTCACGGCATCCTTCGCCGTGGTAACAATCTGCATTCCGCCCTCGGAGGCTCTGTTCTCCGCGGCGCGAACGTCGTCGTTGGAATAGCGGTGGTGATCGGCGAACCGCATTGGAGTGACGACGGCGCCCGCGGCGGTGAGAGCCGCCTCGAACGACGTGGGGTCACCCAGAGAGGAAACCGCAAGTACACCGAGTCCGTTCAGCGAATCGAGGGCGGCGACGCGCTTTCCGTTCAGGTCGTCCAGCCGTTCCGCCCGGTGGCGAGACGTCCAAACTGGCCGCCCGAAGCGCGTCAACTCGGCTTGCAGCGCCTTCAGGCGTTCCTGCGGCACAACATCTGCGTGTGTTATCAGGATAGCGTCTGCCCGGCGCGCCTGGCGCTTCGGCTCCCGCATCAGCCCGCGCGGCAGCACAAAACCGTATCCCCACGGTTCAACGGCATCCACCAGGAGCAGGTCGATGTCCCGATGCAGCCGCCAATACTGGAAGGCGTCGTCGCAGAGCAGAACGTCGGGCTGGAACCGTTGGTCCGCTTCTGCGCCGGAGATCACGCGTCGTCGCCCGATAAGCACTGGGACGCCTGGCAGGTATCCGGCCAGCAGAGCGGCCTCGTCGCCCGCCTCGGCCGCGCTCATCAACACCGTGGAGCCATCGGAAACGACGCCCACGGAGTCACGAGCGCCAGCGCGGTAACCATAGCTCAGTACAGCCGGCCTTAGCCCTTCTCTACACAGAAGCTCGGCCAGATACTGGATCGTGGTTGTCTTCCCAGCGCCGCCGACGGTGAGGTTGCCCACGCTGATCACAACGGGTCGCAGGTGCACCCGTTTGAGTATTCCCACTCGATAGAGCGCCAAGTACGCGCCAATGCCGAGGCCGTATAGCCCTGATAGCATGCGCAATGTTGCTCGGGCGGACCAGGGCTTCAGCCCCCTGCCCTCCCCGCGCATCAGAGCCAGAATCCGCTCCGTATCAGCCATGCAGGCCTCGGAACGCGGCCGCGGCGCCATGTGATGCGGAGAAGGTCATCCAGGCGGACATCCCTTGAGCGCTTCCCGGAGGACGTCAGCATAGGCGTCGGCCGCGCCGCGATTGCTCTCCACGAGAGCGCGTCCCGCCTCGCCCATGCCTCGTCGCTTCACTTCAGACGCAAGGAGGCTGGTCCAGGCGTCGGCCAGAGCCGCCGCATCCTGCACCACTCGGGAGGCGCCAACCTCTTCGGCGCGCGCGGCCACATCGCGGAAGTTCTGCATGTTCGGACCGTGGACCACCGGTACGCCGTGGGCCATTGGCTGGATGAGGTTCTGCCCGCCCTCTTCCGTGCCCAAACTCTTCCCGACGAACGCGACCTCCGCGAGGGCGTACAGTTCCGCCAGCTCGCCGTAGGTGTCGATGACGATCACGTCCTCGTCGCCGTCCAGGTTGGCGCTCCGGAAGCCGGGCTTCAGCCCAGCCGAGAGGGCGAGGGCGTGGATATCGGGAGCGCGCTCTACATGGCGAGGGGCGATCAGCAGGCGCAGCGAGGGGATGCGAGCGCGTGAGGCGATGAAGGCGTTGAGCACGGCCTCGTCCTCGCCAGGGAAGATGCTGCCGGCAATGGCCACGCGGTCATCCCTCAATCCCAGCCGGCGGCGCCATTCGCGCAGGGCGGCGGCATCCATCTGGGGCACCGGCTCGTCGAACTTCGAGGTGCCGAGAACGCGGACCCTGGACGGATCCGCGCCGAGTTCCGTGATGCGGTCTGCATCCGCCTGGGTCTGCATGGCGACGATGGACAAGTGGCCAACCATCCAGCGATAGGCGGGCAGGATGCGCTGAGCGTTCTGGAATGTGCGGTCGGATATCCGTCCGTTCAGCAGAACCACCGGGCCGCGGCGGGCTGCCGCGTGCAGGAAATTCGGCCAGAGTTCCGTTTCGGCCAGGGCGTGGACGCGGGCCCCCACCCCGCTGATGCTGCGCGCCACTGGACCCGGCATGTCCAAGGGGAAGTACCGCACTTGCTCGGCCCACGCGAAGCTCTTGCGGGCCACTTCCTGCCCCGTGGGCGTCACGGTGGATACAACCACCGGCGCCTCCGGACATTTTGCATGGAACCGATCCGCTATGGGGCGCATGGCCATCATCTCGCCGACCGACGCGCCGTGAATCCATACCCGATGGTCAGACTTCGGCAGCCGCTCGCCGAAGCCCATGCGTTCTCCGCGACCGAGCCGTGAGTTACCGCGCGTTAATCTCCACGCTGCATACGGTCCCCACACAGGGACGGTGACGCCGAGCATCGCGTTGTAGGCGATCCAGGGCCAGGTTCCAGAGGTGGTTTCATTCACGGGAGTTCATGTTTCCCATACGGCAGGGCTTGGTCGCGGAGAGGCGGCGCGATGCTCTGCACGCCGGCTAGGCGATCCGCTTCCGCCTGAACGTGGTTAATGGCGGCGCCCAACTGGACGGTGAGTTCGGCGAGTTCCTCCGGTGTGGGGTTCGCCGGGATATAGATCGGATCACCGAACACGATGGCCGCTCGCGAGAACGGTTTCGGGATCAGGAAGTCGTCCCAGCTCTTCAGCCGCCAGGCCCGCGACGCGGACGATCCCGTGGGGATGATGGGGCATCCGGTCTTCTTCGCCATGTACAAAGAGCCGGGCTGCGCGATCCCTGCTGGGCCGCGCGGCCCGTCGGGCGTAATGGCGAGGGTGGCCCCGGTGCGGAGCTGGCGAAGCGCCGCCAGCGTAACCTTCGCCGCGCCGCGCATCGTTGACCCGCGCACGGCATCCCAGCCGAACCTTCTGTAGAGGCGGCAGAGGATCTCGCCGTCGCGCGACGGCGAGATGATGGTCACCACCCGCTTGCCCCGGAAGAAGATGAGCGGCACCATCGTGCGCCCGTGCCACGCCACCAGCACCTGACCCTCACCGTTCTGTATGCGCGCCAGCAGATCGGTTTCGTTCTTCACCACGAGGTGCAACGAATGGCCGATGCCTCTCACCACCGTGTAGGCGATGGTGGAGAGCACGCGGGGATCGGCATGCTTGATGCGAATTCTCAGGCGCATTGGGGTTGAATCACGTCGTTCGGTCCGGCTCGTTCTGCATCTCGTGCAGTCGCCTATAGAGGCCGCCGTGCTCCAGCAGGGCAGCGTGCGTGCCGGATTCCACGATACGGCCGGATTGCATCACCAGGATACGGTCCGCGTTCCGGATGGTGGACAGCCGGTGCGCGATGACCAGAGTGGTTCGGCCTTCCATGAGAGTATTCAGGGCTTCCTGAACGAGCGATTCGCTTTCCGTATCGAGCGCGGAGGTGGCTTCGTCCAGGATCAGAATGCGGGGGTCCTTCAGCAGAGCGCGGGCGATGGCAACGCGCTGGCGCTGTCCGCCGGAGAGCTTCGCGCCTCGTTCCCCTACAACCGTATCGTAGCCGTTCGGGAGCCCCAGGATAAACCCGTCCGCGTTCGCTGCGCGCGCGGCGTCGCGCACTTCCGCGTCCGAGGCTTCGGGCCGGCCATACAGGATGTTGTCTTTCACCGTGCCGGAGAAGAGCAGCGTTTCCTGGGGCACAATGCCGATCTGGCGGCGCAGCGAGTACAGCGTGTAGTCGCGAACGTCGCGGCCATCCACGCGGATCGATCCGCACGTTATGTCGTAGAAGCGCGGAACGAGGTTGGCGATGGTGCTCTTCCCGGCCCCGGATGGCCCCACCAGGGCCACCACTTCGCCGGGCGCGGCATGGAAGCTCAGATCGTGCAGCACCTCCGGCCCATCGCTATAGGCGAAGGCCACATCGCGGAACTCCACGTCCCCTTCCACCCGGTCCACTTGAACGGCGTCAGGCTTCTCGATGAGATCCGACTTCGTGTCCAGAAGGGCGAAGACGCGCTGGGCCGCGGTGTCGAGCCTGCGGAGCGTCAGGGTAATATTGCCAAGGTTCTTGGCATTCGCGCCGAGCTGATTTGAGGCCAGCAGGAACGCTCCAAGAGCGCCCGTGGTGATCGAACCTTCAACCACCAGCTTGATTCCGATCAGGAGCACGACAACGAATCCGCCTGCTCCGATCACTTCAACGCACGGCGCTAGTATGGCCCGAACCCGCACCGCTCGCATGGATGCACGCAGGGCATCTTGACTGCGCTTGACGAACCGCCGCGTCTCCGACTCCTCGCTGGTGAACGACTTGATCACACGAACGCCGGCAATCGTCTCCTGGAGGACATCGCTGATCGTCCGGGCGTTTTCCTGGATCTGGCGGGAGGCAGCCGCCATGCGCTTGGACGCCTTCCGGATGATGAACAGCATCATCGGGACTATCACGATGATCGTCAGCGCGAGCCGCGTGCTGTAGAACAACATTGCGGCCATGGTTCCAATGACCATGATCGGGGCGGTGATGGTGTCGATCACTCCGCTCTGGAACGTCTCCTGCAGAACGGGAACGTCCGCCGTAATGCTGGCCATGAGTTGGCCGGTTCGCTGATCCTCAAAGAAACGCAGCGGAAGGCTCTGAATGTGCGCGTACACGCGATCACGCAAGTCGCGGGTCATCTTCTGAGTGGCATCGCTGATGAGAAACATCTGCCCAAACGAGAAGACGGCTCTTCCCAGGAATACCAGGCCGATGATCCAGGCGACGGACGCCAGGTTGTCCACCCGCTCGTGCTTCAGCGAATTGAGAACGATCTCAAGGAGCTTGAGCTTCGCGAGGTCGAACCCGGCGACCGCCGCCGTACATACGAGGCCGGCGAAGAGGGTGCTGCGATGCGGCAACATGTATTGCCACAGTCGCCGCGTGGACTGGCTGATCAGCGAGCGCCGGGGAGCAGGTTGGGATGATACATGCATACGAGGGTGAACGCGACCAGGAAGAAGGTAACTCCGTAAATCGACTGCTGCTCGCGGTTGTTGCGAACGCGGGCCCAACTGAACGCGGGGCCGTCGGTGTTGCGCAACGGAGTGGCGCGCGGGACAAGGCGCGGAACGACCTGGCAGTAAGCCAGGTAGGGCTCGCCGAGAACTGAGCGCAGGTGCTCTTCCTCGGCCTCAATCGTGCCAACGTAGAAGACCCAGTACAACAGGGCCATCACCACGTACGCCCACCACAGGCCGCTCATCACGCAATAGCCGGCGGCGATAAAGAGGCTGCCGAGATAGAGCGGGTTGCGAACATAAGCGAATGGACCCTTGCAGGCCAGCGCGGCGTTCTTATCGATGCAGCCGGCCGCCCAGATGCGAATGGCCTCCCCAACCAGGGCCAGCGCCGCGCCGGCGAGGAGGAGGGGGATGGTGGGCCGTGAGAAGATCACGATCACCATCGGCACGAGTAGGCTGAACATGGTGCGCTTACGCACCACGTAACGTTTCAGTGGGGCATCATTCACAATAAGGTCAATCCGGGTTCCGCGGCCGCGTCAGACAAGCTGCGCAAATTGCACGATTCCACGCGCGGCGTTCATAAGGGCGCCCTCTGGGCGCAGGTCGTTCCGTATCTTCTCCAAGCTCTCGACGGTAGCCTGCCGATTGGCCCGGTCATCCGCCAGTTCCCTCAGCGCCGACACAATGTTGGACGGCGTTGCGGCCTCGGCGATGAGTTCCTTTACCACCATGCGTCCCGCCATGATGTTCGGCATGGCGATCATGGGCGCGTTCACGCCCCTTCGCCGTAATCGCCATTCCAGCCGCATCAGCCACGGGCCATTGTAAACGACCACGAACGGCTTCAGCGCCGCGGCGGCCTCCAGCGTGGCCGTGCCGGAACATGCCACGGCAAGATCGCAGATGTGAAAGACATCCGCCGTGCATCCGCTCACAATCGTGAAGCGGCAGTCCCCATCGCTCGTCTCAGGCCGCCACGCTTCCGGGAGGCTGCGGCGGACGACCTTCCGGAACTCCGCGTCGGTGAAGGACGGCGCCTGCACCATAACGAACCGGTCAGCCGGATAGGGCCAATCGATGGCCGCCGCGATGAGCGTGGGGGCCAACGCCTCCACTTCGTGGCGGCGGCTGCCCGGAAGCAGCGCGATGAGCCGTCCGTCAACCGGATGCAGGGCACGCTCAAGAACTGCCGCGTGTTCGGTCGGCGCCGCGAGATCGAGCACCGGGTGTCCGATATGCTCGGCCCTGGCTCCGGCCGCACGCAGGTTGTCGACATTCCAGGCGAATGGGCTGAGAAAGAGATCCGCCGCCTGCACCAACCGCGCAATCCGCTTCGGGTTCACCTGCTTGCGCCACGACGCCGGCGGCATCGCGTAAACGGTGGGTATGCCCTGCTCCTTCGCCCAGCGGCCCAGGCGAACGTTGAACGCCCCAAAATCTACAAGCACAAGCACGCGAGGCGGATGCGCCGCCAGATGCGCCTTCAGCCGCCTCTGTAGCGCCAGCATCTTCGGGATCATCGGGATGGCCTGCACGATGCCGATGGCCGCCCAGCCCGTGCTATCCGCCCACAACCTGACGCCCGCGTCCCGCATCCGAGACGCGCCCATGCCCTCAATGACGGCATCCGGCCGCAAAGAACGGATGCCCGCGACGATCCCCGCCCCCACCGCATCCCCCGATGCCTCGCCAGTCGAAATGAAGCAGTCAGCTGTGGAGTTGTCAGTCATCAGTGATCAGTGGTCAGTTTCCGGCGGCTCGGAGCGTTTGGATGAGCGCCGCGAGCATGCGCTTCACCTCGCCGAGGCGGCCTTCGGCATCCAGGTAGGCCTCCTCGCCCAGGTAGCCCAGGTCGTGCGCTAGCAAGAGCTGGTACTCTGTCTCACATGCCGAACCCATCGCCACGCTCAGGAAGTGAGCGAAGTCTGCGCGAGTTTGGCGGCCGCACCCTTCCGCGATGTTCGTCGCTACCGAGGCGGCGGCCCGGCGCACCTGGCTTGTCAATCCATAGCGTTCATCCGCTGGAAACGCACTGGAGAACCGATACACGTCAAGCGCGAGATCGTGCGCCTTACGCCACACCTTCAACTCACGAAAGTTCTGCATATCCGCAGCCTCGCGCAGTGCGCCCAGCCAATTGGACTGACAACTGATGACTGATCACTGACGACTGGCGACCGCCTCACTCCTGGTTCTTCGGCCGGTTCGGGTCCAGTTGGCGGCCGCCGAATCCGAGGCGGACGTTGTGCAGGAACTCCAGCAGG
This sequence comes from Armatimonadota bacterium, assembly GCA_036504855.1. Classification (GTDB taxonomy): domain Bacteria; phylum Armatimonadota; class DTGP01; order JAKQQT01; family JAKQQT01; genus DASXUL01. The sequence goes on from DASXUL010000002.1 coordinate 23,209, forward strand.
TAATCCCTTTCGGTGGATGATTCGACCTCGGCCTCAATGGCCTCAATCGCCTGGCTCAGGTTCATGTCAGAGCGGTAGATGAACTTGTATGCTTGCTTCAGGCCGGATCGGACAGTCGTCTGAACGCCCGCGCGGCGAAGGCCCAATACGTTCAGGCCGTATACGCGCGTGGGGCGTCCGTCCGCCATCATAAACGGCGGGACGTCCTGAACCACCTTGCTGAAGCCGCCGACCATGGCTAACTTGCCGAAGCGGACGAACTGGTGGACGCCCACCATGCCGCCGAACACCACCCGGTCTTCCACCACCACGTGCCCCGAGATGCCCACCATGTTGGCCATGGTGATATTGTTGCCCAGGTCGCAGTTGTGACCGATGTGGCAATAGGCCATGATCATGTTGTTGTCGCCGATGACCGTCGACCGTTCCTCGCCCGAAGCGCGGTGGATGGTGACGAATTCGCGGATCTTGTTGTTCGCGCCGATTTTTAGGAACGAGCGCTCGCCGTGGAACTTGAAGTCCTGCGGAACGCCGCCCAGCACGGAGCCGCTTTCCACGGTGCAGTTCTCGCCGATCTCGGTGTACTGCTTGATGACAACGTGCGGGCCGATCACGACGCCGCTGCCGATCACTGTATCGGGGCCGATGATGACGCCAGGGCCAACTTCCACATCGTCGGCGAGTTGGGCGCCTGGGTCAATGATGGCGCTAGGGTGTATCATTCGGCTTCCTCCAAAGGGCGCGGCACGGCGGCCACGGTTGATCCCCCAGCGCCATCCGGCGCGAGGGCGAACATCAATTGGGCTTCGGCAACGGCCTGGCCCTCTACGGTCGCCACGGCGGCCACGGTCCCGAAGATGCCGCGCACCTTCTTCAGTTCCACAGAGAGATGGAGCGTGTCGCCCGGCAGTACGGGCTTTCGGAAGCGCGCCCGGTCCACGCCGGTGAAGTAGGCGTTCAGCCCCTTATACTCCGGCATGCAGAGCAGCATCACGCCGCCCACCTGCGCCAGGGCCTCCAGGATCAGAACGGCCGGCATCACGGCGCGGTGCGGCCAGTGGCCCTGGAAGCATGGCTCATTGACGGTCACGTTCTTCAGCCCAATGGCGCGCACGCCAGGTTCCAGTTCCAGGATGCGATCCACCAGCAGGAACGGGTACCGGTGCGGCAACACCTGCCGGATCTGCTCGGTATCCAGAGTCAAATCGTGTCTCCTTACGCAGAACGCTTGAGGGCGGCAAAGCGGCGGACGGCCGCATCGCGCCGCCCTCTCACGAGATAATCTCGCCGCTTTCGAGGAGCAGGCGAGCAAAGGCAACGTTCAGTTTGTGGCTGGGCCGGATGGCCCATACGTGCACCAGCGGCAAGGCGCCAATCAGCGACAGGTCCCCGATCACATCCAGCACTTTATGGCGAACGGGTTCGTCCGGGAAGCGCAAGGGCGACGAGGTGTGATCGCTGAAGAACACCAGCGCATTCTCCAGCGAGCCGCCGAGCGCGAGACCGCGCCGGGCCAACTCCTCCAGCTCTTCCTCGAAACCGAACGTGCGCGCCGGGGCAACTTCGCGCTCGAACGTCTCCGGACCGACGACGATGTCCGACATCTGGACGCCAACAAGAGGGTGGCGGTAGGAAACCCCCGCCGTTACGCGGAACGTTTCGGACGGCACGGCCAGCAAGCTGCACGCGCCTTCCTCCAACCAAACGGGCTGCGTGATGCGCAGACAACGGCGGTTGCCGGGGATTTCCCGCAGACCGGCCTGGCGCAACAGCCTGACGAAGCCGGCGGCGCTCCCATCGAGGATCGGGATCTCCGGGCCATCAACGCCAAGGTCCGCTCCGGTTACGTTCAACGCGGATAGGGAAGCCAGCAGATGCTCCACCGTGGAAACGCCGCAGTCCCCGCCTCCGATGCTGGTGCAGCGGGTGGTATGGGAAACTTGCGCCACGTCTACGGGAAAGCGATGGCCGTTTCGGATGAAGGTGAGGCTACCGCGCTCGGAGGGGGAGATTGTCACTCGGGCGGTCCGGCCCGTGTGCAGCCCCACGCCCTCCAGAGCGACGGGCGTCGCCACGGTGTACTGTGGATGCGGAAACATCGTTACCGATTATAGCACTGTGGGGCGGGTGGACTCGGCGTCTCCGCCGTTCGGACGCTCGGCGGCTGTCTCCGCCGGGCGATTGGCGGCGTTCGCCCGCCGTTCCAAAGCCCGCACGCGGGTGAACAACGCAGGCAGCCGCGAGAGTGAGGCAATCATGCGGCGCGCTTCGCCGATCTCGCGGATCGGCGTGCCCATGTACGTTACGCCGCCATCCACAGTGCTCACGATGCCGCTCTGTGCGGCCACTACCGCGCCCGCTCCAACGCGGACGGCATCCGCAATGCCCACCTGCCCGGCCAGAACAACGCCGTCCTCAATGACGGTGGACCCGCCAACGCCAACCTGCGCCGCCATCAACACGTAGGCGCCCACCTGTACGCCGTGCCCGATCTGGATCAGGTTATCCAGCTTTGCGCCGCGCCGGATCCGCGTTTCGGCGGTTTTCGCGCGATCGACGGTGCTGTTGGCGCCAATCGTAACATCATCCTCGATAACAACGGTCCCCAAATGCGGCACCGGGACGTGCTGATGCCCATCCCATTCGTAGCCGAACCCATCACTGCCAATCACAACGCCGGACTGCAGGCACACGCGATGGCCCACGGTGCAGCCGTGGTGAATCGTAGCCCCCGGCCCAAGCGTGCAATCATCGCCGATAACGGAGGCATGCCCAACATAGGCATTCGCGCCAATCGCGGTGCGGGCGCCGATGGCCGCCCCGTCTTCCACCACCGCGTTTGGCCCAATGGAGGCCGTGGGATCGATGGAGGCGGTTGGGGCGACGACGGCGGAAGGGTGAATGCCGGCCGCCGGCAGCGGCCGGGTATCGAAGAGCGCCAACAGCCGCGCGAACGCCACGCGAGGTTTCTCGGCCCTCAAGCACGGCAGGGAGCTTTCTATCCCGAGGGGCGCCAAGAGGGCGGCGCTCCCGGCCTCGGCGGCGCGGCGCATGTAGTCCGCCGAGGTGGCCAGGCAGATCGAGCCTGGCCCCGTATCATCCAGCAGCGCGGGACGTGTCACCGCCACGTCCGCGCCCTCCCACGCCAGGCCCAACCGGGCCGCGAGATCGGAGAGTGTCACAGAATCCTCCCAGAGATGGGTTTCAGATATCGGGACCCGTCGCTACCGCGGCGGCCCGCTTCATTGTACGGCTGCCACTACAGGGCCGTAGTCCTCCGTGCGGTCCGGAGCGCCCGGCTCCGGAGCAAAAACCGGCTGCTCGTTTCGACGGACAGCGGCGGCGGTTACGCGGGCCCGAGCGTTCTGGGCGATGAACCGGGCCAGCACGTCTCGATGGTCTCGCATAGTTGCGATGGGCACTGCAAGCGCCGCGGCCGGCGCCGGCGCGCGCGTTATGCGAGCATCCAGCGGGGCCAGCGGGGCTGCCGACGGCGCGGAGAACGCTTCTGTTCCGCCGCTCAGGTCGGCTACGGCATCCGCCAGTAGCCGCTTCTGCCGGGCTGTCTCCGCGTCCAGCGCATCCAGGTCCTGCCGGTTGTTCTTCAGCCAGGCCAGTTGGGCCGCTGCGTCATCTCGGGCCTGTTGGGCCAACTGCTCGCTAAAACCGCTCAGCACGGCGTCCATCTGAGCCGCCGCCCGGGCGCGAATGGCCGCGATCGCCTCGTCCGTGGCGGCGGCGTCTGCCTGAAGCTTCGTGCGGTCCCATCCGCGGGTCTGGTAGAAACGATCCAGGGCGTCGATGGCCTCGCGCTTGATGAGCTGGTTGCGGATCTCGACCTTGTGCTCGTCGATGATCGCCTGGAACTTCTGCTCCGCGGCCTGGCTGACCGCCCCTCGTTCCGCCGCTATCAAAGGGCCTCTCACCTGGGCGCTACGCTTCTCCAGCCGTCGGGTGCGAGCCACGCGTTCGCTCTCGTACAGGTTGTCCAGCCGCCCCCGAATGTCCGACTCCATCTTGGCGAGGTCCACGGTCACGTTTCCCGAATAGGGAGCGGCAACAGACAGGCGGATGGGCTTGGCGGGAGCGGCCGTTTTCGGCGATATCCGCGAAAGGGCGGCGATGCGGCGATCCAGGTCACGAAGGTCCGGGTACTGCGGGTGCAACGGCAGCAGTCGGTCCACCGCAACGTAGACGCGCGCCGGCCTGTGCGCTACGGGCGAGCGGGCGCATCCCGTCGCCAATAGCGCCAGGCCGGCGCAGGCGATTGCTGACCTACTTGCGATTCGCGTTGAGCTGCTTGACCACATCATCCGTCAGATCCACGCCGCCGGCAACGACGAGGAGCTGGGCTACGTCATCTCCGACAGCAACCTGCTTGTTCAGCACGATGGAGACCTTCTTGTCGTCAGCGACTTGCTTGGCGGCCTTCTGGATGTCGACGACGATTGTGGAGCGCAGGTCGGACTGAAGTTTGGCGAGTTGCTGGCCGTAATCGGAATCGACACTCTGGAGGTTACCCAGATTGGCGGTGCCATTGCCGTTCAACTCGTTCAGGCGGGCTTTTTGGGCGTCGCTGAGCTGGGGGGTCTGCTGGAGGTCGGTGAGCTCACGGTCCAGCTTGGCGAGCTGGTCCTTGATGCCGGCAAGGTCCGTCGTGTCGGCGGCCGTCGGCTTGTCCTTCTCAAGGAGCGTGCGGTACTTCTGCCACACCGTGGAGGGCAGGAGCTTGGCATCCTGGAGGGACTTCTCGCGATCCTGGAGGGTGCGGGCAAGCGCGTTGACGCGGTCTTCGCCGGCCTTCTTGGCTTCGGCTCCGTTGAACACCTTTTCCATGTCCACGTAGCCGATACTGGCGGACTGGGCGCGCGCGGGCGTCATCGCGCCCAGCGCCATCAATCCTGCCGCGATCACCATCGCGACTTTCACGTGCTTCATAGCTGGGGAATCTCCTTGAACGGGGGGCTTGCGTCGCCAGGGGCCGGGAAGTGGGGCCGTTGAACTGAACCCCTACCCCGGCCCCCTGGACGAAGCCCGCTAGAACGTCTGGCTGATGCTAAAGTGGGTCCGCTTGCCTTCTTTGCTGATGCCGTAGTCAAGGCGTAATGGACCGATGGGCGTTTTCACGCGGATGCCGAATCCGACGCCGGTATTCAGTTTGAACGCGTCGTGCTGCGGCATGCGGTATTCGTAGGCGTCGTAGATCGTGTACGGGGTCGGGGGCGGATCGGGGATGCCGTCTCCGTTGCTGTCATAGCCGTTATCCGCCCAGTTCTTGTAGTCTGCGTATCGCTTGGGATCGCCGCGGAGGGTTGAGCCCCACGCGTCGCCGGCATCAAAGAAGAGCACGCCCTGGAGGTTGCTGGCGAAGGGCATGCGCAATTCGGCGTTCGCCAGCAGTGACTTCTTGCCCCAGAAGCGGTCTTCCTGGAATCCGCGCAGGCTGTCTGCTCCGCCGACGAAATACTGGTCGAAGAAGGTGAGCGGCCCGGTGGCTACCCCGCCCTTCAGACGGAACGCGAAGACTTTGGTGGGGACGTTGATGGCCTTGCGCTTGGCCAGCGCGAAGTACCGCCGATAGTCCAACGCCGGCTTCACGAACATGCCGCTGTTGCTGGTGAACGTGCGGAACACCTGAGTGTCGCCGCCGAGACGCGTGTGGCCGACTTCGGCGCCGACGGTGAACAGCGAGCCCGTTGAGGGGTCGTACTGCTTGTCGTCACGGGTATCCGTTACGAGGCTGAGGCCAACGCTGGCGACGTTCGACGTGCGCTGGGTGTCCAGGAGGAGGCCGGAGCTGACGCTGGTGTCTTCGGGCGAGTACGTGCGGATGTTATCGTCACGGAGTGAGAGGATCACGCGGCTGTTGCGAGACACGGGACGACCGAACCCAAGCGATCCGCCGCCGCGCACCTCATAGGCCTGGCCGCTGGAGCTCACGGAACCGACAACGGTGTTGGTGAAGCGGTAGGTCGTCTTGTTGTATAGGCTGGCCGAGAAGCTCGTGCGATGCTTGTCGATGTACGGCTGGTAGTAGTTCGTCTCCACGCTGAGCGGGGGGACGCCGGCGCTGCGGTAACGTCCGCCGATCTCCAGGCTGAGGCCCAGCGATTTGCCGGTACCCTTAAGGTTGCTGTCGGAGATGCCGGCCCGGCCGATGAGGCCTTGCTGGCTGCTATATCCAAAGCCAAGCTCTACCTGGCCGGTCTTCTTCTCGGTGGGCTGCAGGACGATGATGATCTTGTCCTGAGTGGAGCCGGGCTCGGTTCGATACTGGATGTCCTCAAGGATGCCCAGGTTGAAGACCCGGTACAGATCGTCTCTCAGTTTGTTGCCGTCGTACACGGACCCCGGCTTGGTCTCGATCTCGCGGAGAATGACGTAGGGCTTGGTTTTGCCCTTCTTCTCCACCTCGAAACGTTCAATCTTCACCTCCACCACCGGGATGCTGAGCACGCCCTCCGGTGAGATGTAGTTATCCTGGATGTCCACGAAGGCCAGGTACCCGCGATCCTTGTATGCCTGTCCGATTCGGTCCAGGTCCTTGCCAAGGCGAGAAACGTTCAACACGTCGCCCTTCTTGGTGATCATCAGATTCAGAAGATCCTGGGTGGAGATCTTGGTGTTGCCGGTAATCTTGATATCGGTGATGCGGGGGTTCTCGGTGACTTCGAAGATCACGCGCGTGCCGCTGACCGTATCCTCTTCGTGGTGAGTCACTCGCTGAAAGAAGCCAAGATCTCGGATGGCGGCCACGTCGCGCGTGGCGGCCTCCACTGAGAAGGGCGAACCCGGCTTGATGGAGACGACCGCTAGGATCGCTTCGCGGGAAATGTTCACGTTGCCGACCACGGCCACGTCACCCACGGTCCCGGCCTGCGCGGCCACGGGAGTGCCGCGAAGGCCGAGAAAGACGGCGATCAGCGCGGCGCAGAGCATCGCCACTCGGCGGATTCTGGTCATGTTCTAGGTTTCCTCTCCGTGGCCGGGTGTCCGGCCCCACCTATTGTATGACGGGACGCAAGCCCCGTCAGTAGGGTGACGGCCGACATAGCGGCATTCAAAGCGTTCGTGCTGGCGCGGGCGGTCGCCCCTCCGCTCTCGTCCCACTCTAGAAGGATTTGGTTCCTTCCAGCAGGATTTGCGTGTCAACGACGTTGGCCTGGGTGGCCGGAAGCGCGGTGGTCTGCGTGCCGTACAGGATCGGACCCTTCTGCTGCTGAAGAGTGAGCCGCAGGCGTTGCGAGATCTGATAGCTCAGCGAAACGGTGTACGCCTCGTTTGTCGTTGCCCCGCCGACCGGACGCGTGTAGCTGAGCACCAGGCGATTGCCGATGCGCTTGGCCGCGCTTACGGACACGGCGCGGTCCTGGTTCAGGTAATCGAGGCTAAGCGACTCCAGTCCGAAGGCCGCTCCTAGGCGGTTCTCGATGCCCGACAGGGCCTCGGGCAACACGCGCGCCTGAAGGACGTTCATGGCCTCCTGGCGAAGGACGTCCTGAGTGGCGCCGCCCTGCGCCAGCGCCTGCAGCGCCTCCTCCCGCGTGATCAGCGCGGTGAGCTGACGTTCCGGGAGGCTGGGCGATGACCGCAGCGTGAACCGATACGGAGCCAGCGTTTCATAGCCCGGTCCCATGGACGCCGCAACGCCGCCGCCCTCAACGTGCATGAAGACGGTGACCGGCTGACGCCGACCCGAGACCATTGCCATCAGGCGCGCCTGCGCGTTGGCCGTGATGTTTAGCGGCGAGGCTCCTTCGGACGTCAGAGACGCTCCCATCACGTCCTGCACCGGCGGGTAGTGGATCTGCACCACCATGTCTGTCAGCTTGAAGCGGGCCGTCGGGAATGTGAAGATGCCGTCGTGCGATGTGAGGCGACCCTCAATGCGAGGTTGCAGCAGGTCGCCCGTAACGCTGAGGCTGCGATCGCGCACCGCGCCGCGCTCGTCCATGTGGATCCGGAACAGCGCGTTGCGCACCCAGACGTTCTTGCCGGAGACCAGGGTGAGGTCGAAGGAAGGAACAAGTGAAGGAACAGTCTGGCCGGACGGCGGCGTTGGGCTGGTATTCGGAGGCAGTAGGTCTACGTTGCTGAGGGTGACGGAACCCTTGATGGACGGTCCCCTCGGCCCCTGCACGATGCGCACCGGCCCGTCCGGCGTTGCCACGTTCCCTCGCACCCGTTCTCCGTACTTCATGTAATTCGGCGTTTCCTCCAGGCGCAGAGTGTCTAGGTTAATCGCCAGATCCGGTACTAGCGTCCACGTCTTCGCCGTTGAAACGAGACGCAGACTGCTGTTCGGCACGATGGACAGAGAGCCGCCCGCCGCCGAGGCCATAGTGAACGAGTTGACGACAAGGCCGGTATGCACGGGGTCGAACCGGAGGTCCGCCTGAATGTCGCGCAGGGCGTGCGTGAGCGCTCGGAGCTTCACGGCGCCGTTCGATACGCGCAGATAGCCGTTCCACGAGAGCTTCTCACGCGTGCCCGCCAAGCTCACCTGCCCCACCACGGAGCCGGTTGCGGACTCCACGAGGCCCGAACCCGAGCCCTCCGACAACGTTTTCAGGATGTCGAGTCCCTGTTCATTGATGTCGGCGGAAACGCTGATCGGTTCGTTCGGACGGATACTGAGCGAGCTCCAGTCGAACGGCAGCGTGCCCTCGACGGATATCGCGTGGTCCTTTGCCAGCAAGCGGATGCTGTTGGCGCTGATCACGGGTCCTTTGGGGCCGTTTCGCACGGCGATTGTGCCAGTTCGGATCGAGAACGGGAATTTGCGCGCGCCCACCGTGATGTCGCGGCTGGTGACGGACGCCAGAACCTCGGGACTGCTCATCGGGCCGGAGGCGTCCGCGCGAAGCGTCAGGTCACCGCCAAGGTCGGCGCGGGACCGTAGGTTTGCGGGCAGGAACGGCCGCGCGAACATGAGCGGCACGTTCTTGGCATCCAGATACGCCTTCAGCGAACCGCCGATGTGGCCCGAGAAGCCGCCGTCCAGGAGCATGCTGGCCGCCTCCGCGTGCAGGCCCCCATCGGGAACATCAATGAACCCCGCCTCAATCCTTCCGCCGCGGATGCGGAGGCTATGGGCGGCGCCAGACACCGACACGCGGTCCAGCTTTTGCTCATCAATTTGTACTCCCGCCAGCGTCACCGCGCCCTCGGCTGTCAGGTTACCCAGGTTCCCGCCGATCCGGAGGGGGCCGGAGGGTGATCCGGCGACATCGCCGATGGAGAGCGCCGCGTCCGGCGACTGCGGCCCCAGGGTAATCAGGGCGCGCCGAACGCCGGCGGCCTCGTCTGTTGCGAACCAATCGCTGCGCGTCAGCAGCTCCTTGACGTCATTGATCCGCAAGGCGGCAACGCGCAACTCCGCTGAGGCCTGATGGGAGTGGAGGTTCCATTTCAAGCGGGGGCTATCGACAACTCGGCGCCCCGCGCGGTCCAGGCGGAGGTCGGTTAACGTAACAGAGTCGCCGTCGTAGGCGATGTTGAACCCGGCGTTTTCGAAGCCAACGCTGTTGATGGTCAATCCGGGAACGGAAACGCCCGCCGAAACCAACGGGTGGCGGGGTGATCCAGACACGATGCCGGCGACCACGTTGATGGTCCCGCCGATGCGTGCGTACTGGCCCCCCAATCGGTCGAAGCGCTCCAGGCGCAGGTTCGTTATGCTGAACGGTTTGGCCGACGTCAGCCGCCCGTTCGCCAGACGCAGCAGAGGCACGGCAACGCGCGTGGGCTGCTCCTCACCGGGGAGCTGGCTCACGGCTTCGAGATCTGAGACTTCCACTACGCCGCGCGCCACTCGGAAGGCGCCTGTGGCGTTCCCAACGGGGTAACCCTCAAAGGACGCGTCCGTGATGGCGGCCCGGCCGGTGATGATGGGTGAGGCCAGGGTTCCGTGAATGAGGATGGGCTGGGCGGTCTCAACGTTCCCCGTCGCAACTGGGTCGAGATGACGCTCGGCCAGCAACGCCTCGATGCGGCCCGTTTGGAGCCGCGCTCGGAGGTTGAGGGAGATCTGCCCATCCGGGCGTTGGGTGGCCACGCCGTCGACCCAGCCCATCGTGGGGTACCGGGCGATGCGAACCCGACGGAAGCGAACGCGTCCCGGCCGCCAGTCTACCCCGCCGTTAGCCACATCAATCTGCTGGCCGCGAACGTTGGCGCCAAACACGCGGGCATCGCCGGTCACCTGTGGAGCAGCGATCGAGCCGGTCACGTCTCCCACGAAGAACGCCGCGCCGGAAACGCCGCCGAACCCGACCGCCGGGCCCAGGCGTTCCAGGCGGGCGTCTGCCGCGTTCACGTGCAGATTCAGCGTTCCGTCCAGGCCGATTTCGCCGTCGGCGAAGACGGTAGCGCCCGGCAATACGGCCACGGCATCCGAAATGCGCGCCGTCTTGCCGGCGACGGATACCCGGGCCGCGAGACGGTTGTATGGGATGCCCTTGAAGCGGCCGTTTCGCGCCACCACCAGCGCGCCAACGCGCGGCGCGCTGGTGGTTCCGGTAATCGCCAAGTGCGAGGAGACATCGCCCGTCAGCGGCAGTCGCGGAAGGCCCAGTGCCCGCGCCGCGACGCTGGGGACGTCGGCCACGAAGTTCAGGGCCTTCGTCCGCGTGTCGATCTGGCCGGAGCCTCGCAGCGCCCGTCCCCCCGCCGTACCCGTCACCGATGGGATCGTGATGACGTGGTCCTCGTAACGCACGCTGGCTCGCACGTCGCGGAGCGGAACGGTGTATAACTTTGCGCGCGGAACCTGAACCGCCACGAGGGTTGTGATCCGTTGAACAGGGCCATAGATGAGGGCCTGCGCCGAGGCCGGAGCTTCGGCGGCCAGCCAACTGAACTGCGGCGTCGCCTTCGAAACGCGCCGCAGGGCCGGCAGCGTAACTCCGGAGGCGTCTACTCGAAGCGCAACGCGACCGTTCGGTCCGGTGAAGACGTCGCCATACGCGTGCACCGGGATTCCGGCGGTGGTTCCGGTGATATCCAGCCCCGTCTCCAGTGGATGTCCGGTCCGTATGACGATGGAACCGCTTGCGTTCTCAATGGGTGTGAGAAGCCATGGCGTGGTGGCTGAGGCGTGCACGGCATCGACCCGGATACTGGCGGAGGTGAAGCTCTTCTGTCTGGGTTTGAAAACGTCCACGGTAACCTCGCCCGCGCCGGACCGCAGATTGAGGGCGGAAATGCGCGCGAAGTACCGCGACCAGTACGGCGCTGCGCCGGACTGCGCCTTAACGCGGAAGGCGAATGCGCCGAGGTCGGCCTGGATGGAGCCCGAACCCGAGACGCCGGCGACGCGTCTCCCGTCGCCTCGCGCGGCGAACTGGAGCGCCATCAGCGGCGGTCCGCCGCCGTCCAGAGTTGCGTTGATGCCGCCGAGGGAGTTCACCTGTGGAACCGGCAGGTCGCGGGCGGCGTAGTCGACAAAGCGCACCGACCCGTTGTGAAGCCGCACGATGCCGCGGAACGTGGTGGGCTTCGCCGGTCGGTGGGTCTTCGGAAAGAGGTCCTGCAAGTTGAAATGGTTGCTGGCGCTGCGTACGATGAGAAGGTAGGGTTCGTCGATATCGACGCTCTCGATGCTGCCCACGGCATCGATGCGGCCCCGCAGGATGTCCCAGAGGCGATACTGGACGCTCGCATCGCGCGCATGCAGCAGGTCGCCGGACGCGAAGGTGGGTCCCGCGGCGATGGCGAGGCCTCTTACGTGGATCTGGCCGGGGCGCAACACGTCCACCGGACCAACGCGGACTTCGCGGTGTAGCGCTTGCTCCAGGGCAGCCACGAGGAAAACGTCCAGGTGGCGGCTGGCATCCATGAGGAGGCGCCACGCCGAGAGGCCGCCGAACAAAGGGATGCCAAGCAGCGCCACGCCCGTGAGGACACGGACGGCGTGGGAGAGCCGTCGGACGGGCCGCCGGCGATGGCGACGGCCTAGCCGCATGGGCGTACCAGTAGGTTGTGAGACAGGGTGGACTTCAATGGCGGATGGCTGTACAATATTCTGAACTGAAGTTTAACGCTGAGTGGGCCGATGAGGGGATGGCCGTCGCGCAGCGGCGCGTTAATTAGTGGCATGCCTGTCAGCTTCGCTGCCGTCTCGAACCCTGTCCAGTGCTTTGAATGGTGTGCCAAGTTGTGTTATAATCGACACGTCTCTAGACGCCAGGAGGAAGACTGAATGTTCCGTCGCTTGTTGTGGGTCTGCCTGATCCTGATGGCTGCTGGAACGGCGCGAACTGCGCCGCCGGCTGATTCCTCATCTGAGTACAAGCTGCGGGCCGGCGATGTGATTTCCGTCGACGTTTGGGGCTTCAGCGACTTCACCGTTTCCAGCGTCCCTGTGCGCCCCGACGGCAAGATCTCTTTTCCCACCATTGGCGAAGTCTATGTCGTTGGCCAGACGCCAGCGCAACTGTCGCGCATTCTAGCGTTGGGCATCAGCAAATATCTTAAGGATCCCAAGGTCACCGTCACGCTTGTGACGTCCGGCGCGCAGAAATACTTCGTTACGGGCTCCGTGGCCAGTCCGGGCGCCTTCCCCCTTGCCGCTCAGACGGGCGTTCGCGAGGCCGTGGTGGCCGCCGGAGACCTGGGGCTTGACGCCAACGACCAGCAGGCCGTGCTCTTGCGTAACGGCGAGCGCATCCCCGTGGACCTCGCGGGCGCCCTCCATGGCGATGCCTCCAAGAATCTCATTATGGAGGCCGGCGACACGCTGTCCATCGACAAGGCCCTTGTGACCTTCGTCGGGGCGGTCGGCGCCACGGGGCAGCAACCCTTGCGCCGCGGGTCGACCCTTTCACAGGCCATCGCCGCCGTGGGAGGCCTTCGCGACGGGGCAGACCAAGAGCGCGTTCAAATCCTCCGCGGCGACAAAACCCTCGTCGCCAACATGCGCGAGATTACCGCCGATCCAACCCGGGATATCGCGCTGTTGCCCGGCGATATCATCAAAGTTGATCTCGCCGATGACCGAACCGTTCCCGTCTTCATCACCGGCTCCGTGGGACATCAGAGCATGTATCGATATCTCCCCGGCCGGCGTGACACGCTGCAGGACGCCATCAACTGGGCTGGCGGCGTTTCTGGCGACGCGGACCTTGGCCGCGTCAAGATCCGGCGCACAATCGCCTCTGGCGACACAGTGGAGACCGCCTACGACTTGCGCACCGTGGAAGGCCGTTCCGTTCGCTTGCAGCCCAACGATTACATCGATGTTACGAAGAAGAAGCGTAGCCAAGCCGCCAGTATTCTGAGCAGCTCGCTAGGCGTCGGCCTCAGCCTTTACTCCATTTTCAAACGGTAAGAGTTCTTCGCTCACTGTGTTTCATTCGTCCCTATTGCACTCATCCTGGAGGAACTCACATCCCATGATTCCCCTTCCGCTCAAGGACATCTGGGTGCGGTTCAAAGCCGCAAAGGACTCATCTGCTCGCGACGAAATCATCTCCCGTTACGCATACCTCGTCAACATCACTGTCGGCCGCATCGTCGCCAACTTCCCTCCCAACCTGGACCGCGAGGATCTGATCAGCGCGGGCACCATGGGCCTCATCAAGGCCGTTGACCAGTTTGACCTCGGTCGCGAGGTCAAGTTCGAAACGTACGGAATCGCCCTCATCCGGGGCGCCGTGCTCGAGATGCTTCGTGAGCAGGACTGGGTGCCGCGCAGCATCCGCGATCGCGTGAAGCTCATCGACCGCGCCATGGCGGCGCTGGAGGTGGACCTGGGCCGGCCGGCCACGGACTTCGAGATCGCCGACGCCCTGGGCGTTACCCTGGACCATTATCATCAGATGCTCAGCGAGACCGGGCGCACCAGCCTCATCTCGCTAGACGAGATCCTGGTAGGCGGTGACGACGGCGATGGCGTGCATTTGTCGGACGCTTTGGCGGACCACAACGCAGACACCATGCGCTCCGTGGAGACCGAAGAACGCTACCGCCGCTTGATCCAGGCCGTCGATGCTCTGCCGCCGCGCGAGCGGATGGTGGTGGCCCTTTACTATAGAGATGGGTTGACGTTCAAGGAGATCGGGCGTGTGCTGCAGGTCTCCGAGTCGCGCGCCTATCAGTTGCACGGCCAGGCCGTGAACCGGATGCGCAAGAACCTGGTGCCGGATTACGCGCTCTTCGAGGGGTAGACCCTATTGGGTTGCCTCCGATGGCGCGCTTGTGGACAAACTGAATGATCAGCGCACGAAGGGCCGGGCGTTCGCCCGGCCTTTTCGCGCGGCTTCAGCATTTTAAGGGAAAAGGGAATCGCATGAAGAACATCAGGTGGGCCATACTCGGCCTGGCCGCGGTTGTGGCGGGTTGCTCGCCGTCGAAGCAGGTCGTTTCCGTTGTGAACGGCAAGGAGATCACCAAGGACGAACTCACGGCGCGCCTGATGCAGGGGCCGGCAGCCAAGGCGACGCTACGGGGACTCATGCTTCAGGCATTGGTCATGGACGCCGCTGCCAAGCAGGGAATCACCGTTACGGACGACGATGTGAACCAGCTCATGCAGTTCCGCCGAGATCAGTTCGCGCCGCAACGCTTCGACGAGGCCAACGCTCAGGCCGGGAACACCGACGCCAGCATGCGGGAGGACGCCCGCACTCAGATCGCGCTGCAGCGCCTCGCGATGAAGGGCTCCAAAGTCTCCGACGAGTCCATCACGAAATACTACAACGCGGACAAAACGGAGTTCGTGAAGCCGGAATGGCGCCAGGTGGGCTTCATCGTGGCCAAGGACAAGGCAGACGCGGACAACGCCATCAGCGCGGTTAAGAGCGGCGCCGACTTTGCCACCGTGGCCGAGAAGTTCTGCATTCCGCAGGCCAAGCAGCTGGCGGGCCAGTATCAGTGGTACGGCGTCGTCAATAAGCAGCTTGTGAACGAGCAGAAGGTCCCGGTGAACCAGGCGCGCGCTGGATTGGCCAGTATTCCCTCGGTGGCGAAGGCGATCGAGAAGACGCCGCAGGGCAAGGCGATTTCGATCCCCTTCCCCGGCGGCCCCGCGGTTGTGGTCCTCTACGTGAAGACCGTGGCTCCCGGCGGCAAGTTGCCGCTCACCGAGGCCAAGTCCCAGATCGCGTTCACGATCGCGTCGAAGAACAACGAAGTGAAACCCACCGTGATGCAGGACATCGTCAAAGCGGCGAAGGTCGACGTGAAGATGGATCAGTTCAAGGAACTGGCCAAGCCGGAAGTGCTCTTCCCATCCGAACTGATGGGCGGAAGTCAGCCCCCGATGTAGGTCCGGCCTCAGATAACAGGCATAATCGCGGCGTCCCTCCAATGGGGGGGCGCCGCGTTCTTGTTTGCTGGAGGCCGGGCGTTGTGGTCATCTCGATTCGGTGAGCGCGTTCAGCGCCGACTCCAGGTCGGCAATCGTCGTCACCGTTTCATCCGGCTCCTCTTCGCGCGTCCTTGGCTCTGCGTGGACCCAGTGACAGCCGAAGCGCACGCGGATCGTCCGCATCCCCTCCGCTTTCGGCGCAGCGACGTCATGGTCCGGCCGATCTCCCACGAACACCGCCGCATCGCCGGCGCAGCCCGCCAGTTCCAGCGCGAGGCGATAAATGGCGGGGTCCGGCTTCTCGATGCCGGCGAGCTCACTGATGACGATGACCGAGAGCGCGTTATCGAGCCCGTACTCGGAGAGCGCCCTGCGACACGCGGAGTGCTGGTTCGCCACTACTCCCAAGCGGACCCGCGGCGTCAGCCGTTCCAGGAGCGGTTGCATGCCATCCATGAGGACGCCATATGGCCGCGGAGCGCGGATGGACTCATAGAGGGCGTGCCCCTCGCGCCAAAGCGCCTCCGCCTCCGCCGGTCCGTCGCAGAATGCGTCGAATGCGGAGCGAATCGTGCCGGACAAGTCGCCCCGTTCTTCGCGCACCTCGGCGATGCGGCGGGCATTGAAGTCATCCCAGCGCACCCTATGGCCGTAGGCGTTCAGCGTTTGGAGCAGGGAGTGAAAGAGCAGCAAGTGGGGCGGCGTTTCGTCGAACAAGGTGTCGCCTATATCGAAGAACGCCCACTTCACAGGCTTGCCGACGGGCATGGGGACCTCGCTTTCAAACGATACGCGCGCCCGCGGGCAATCCGAAGGGGCGCCGCATAACTGTGCGCCATCGCGAGGCGTTCCGGCCACATGAGCGAGGCAAAGGCATGCCCCGCCCCACATGGGGCGGGGCGCCTCTGAGCGCCCAGCTGGGTAAAAGTCGTCAGTCTTCAGTCTTCCGCCCTCAGCCATCGGCTAGGGGCGAGGAGCGGACAAGGGGTTCTCCCAATGCGGAGGCTGATGACTGACGACTGAATACTGAAGACTGACGACTTTTGCCTCACTTGGATCTTTGCTGCCTATGGCTTGGTATCGGGACGCTTGGGGTTTGGCCGGGCGTCCGGGTTGGATTCGAATTTCCCACGGGTCGACAGGGTCAGCGTTCTGACCCCGGCAGCAGGCGCCCTGCTCTTCTGGAACATCTGACTCACCTGTTGGAGATCGTCGCCCGACAGGCGGTAAACGGTGAGCCAAACGCCTTCATCGCCGGTCTCGTTTTCGCCCGGCTCGGCCACGATCAGCCGGTCCCCGAGGGCGGCAACCGACACGCGTCCGCCGTCCGGACGGCCTCCGAAGCCCATACCAAGCGCCGCGCCTGGCATGGTTGTCTGCATCGAGCCTGCTGATCGCGGGGTCAGAACCCACGGCATGCTTCCCGCTTCTCCGCCAAAGAAGGTGGTTGGCGGGATCAGCCAATCGTCGCTCCACGGGGCATTCCGGACCTTGTACCGTGTGCTTACCCCGTTCACCGTGAGCGACGGCCAGGCGCCCAGCGAAACGCCGTCGTCTTCGCGCGAGATGATCAGGTCCGCCTGGCGGGCGATGCCTTCCAGCACGGTGGAGAGCGGAACATGGCGGGCCTCCAGATTCACCCGCGCTTCTTTCGACACGCCTTCGCTGACGGAAACGTGGATCCCGGTTGAGCGGGTCAGGGATTCGGCCACCTGGCGAATGGGCGCGTTCTTCAACTGGATGTCCACGTTGCGCTGTAGGGAGCTATCGCGGCCAAGCGGCGCTCCGATGGCCTTCATCTCGGCTTCGACCTTCGCAAGCGCGTGGGCTCGGGCGCCAGCGTCGCTGCCTGGAGGCGCCGCCTCGTAGAGCTCGGGCGCCGCGTCGGCGATCATGTGGGGCAGGTCGTCAAGGATCTTCAGTTGAGCGGCCACATCGGGCAGATCGATGGTAATGGGCGGCGATCCCGCCTGTGAAAGCGTCAGGCTGTTTCCCTTCTGAGTGAGCAATGGGGCCGAACCTGACGCGGGCGGCGCAAGGCTGATCGATACATCGGCGGAGATGGGCTCCTCGGGGCTGGCGCACCTCGCCCCCCCAACAGTCACGCCGGCCATCATCGCCGCCATCGCGACTGCTAATCCGCAGGGTGATTTGAATTGCATTTCATGCTCCTGTTAGTTCTGAGCGCCGGGCTCGACGGGCGGCGAGGGCGCGGCGCCGGCTGGCTCCGGCGTCAACGGCGCAGGCGCTTCGGGCTCCGGGGCGCCGGCGGCGGCATCTGTGGCGGCGGCATCCAAACGCGCGGGTTCGGCGGCGGGGACGGACTCGACGCTCAAGTAAGGCGTCTCCGGCGTTGAAGAGTCAGCCTGCGCGGCCACGCGAACGGTCTGCTCGCCAGAGGGCTTACAGGCGATCACGCACTCCGACGCAACGCCCACCCCCTCTTCGCCCGCGTTGTACACCGCCACGCGAGAGTAGCTTTCACCGTCGTTCGGCGCGGTGGAGACGCTCACCTGGGGGCGCGGCTCCGTGGACGTGACTACCAGGATCTGGGAGAGCTGCGCGTCTATGCCTTCCGTGCGGGACGGCTCAACCTGCCGAACATGGGAGGTCCCTTCCGGCCTGAACCGCGCCATCCGCGTGCGGCCGGCGCTTCGGTGCGCCGCGCGGGTGTGCGGATTCCGGCGGGTTGTGGGCGGCGCAAAGCTGGCCAGATCCGGCCCCGCTGTGGGTTGGATTGCGATCGCCCTGGCCGAGGCCATCGGGACGGCCTCGGCGGCCGGCGGGAGCGGGCTCTCCGGGCTCTGCAGCAAAGCCACCGCGGAGACGGCGAGACAACTCACAGCGAGGCCGGCTCCGGCGAAGGAGAGCGTGCGGAGCGGCCGCCGGGATGGCTTGGGCCTGGCCGGCGACGGCAACTGGGCAACGATCCATTCAAATGACCTTTGCGCGGCGTCCTCGGTCTGGCGAGCCGGCTCCGGGCGGGCGGCGGCGATCAGCCTCTGCAAATCGGCGTCGTCCGGCCGTCGCCTCCGCCCGGTCCCCTGTCCCGGCCCAACATGCGGCGCGTCTCCCATGGCTCTCATTGCGCACCTTCCTGGTACAGATTGCGAAACTCGCGCTTTGCGCGGTTGAGGCGCATCTTCACCGCCGGCATCGATATGCCCAGCACGGCGCCGATCTCCTCATAGCTGAGATCCTCCCAGAAGCGGAGGATCAAGATGGTCTGGTGGTCGGGGCGCATCTGCTCCATGGAGCACCGCACCGCCACGCGTTCCGCAACGGCGGGAGCGCCATCGGCCACCGGCGCGTCGCCCTCCAGCGGAACGGCGGCCGTTCCCCGTCGGCGAAGGATATCGTTGGACGCGTTCACCGCGATCCGATAGAGCCAGGTCTTCATGGAACACTGCCCGCGGAACCGACCGAGGGCGCGGAACGCCTGCACGAATGTGGCCTGCATGGCATCCTCGGCATCTTCCGGACGGCCCAGGAGTCGATGGCACAGCGCGTACACGGTGGCGCTTTGCTCCGTGTAGATGCGCTCCAGCGCCCAGTGTTCACCCCGCTGCGCGGCCGGCAGCCAGCTCTGTTGGTCCGCGACATCCATAAGCGCAGGGGGGCCTTTGAGGACCATTTCGTTCACAGGCGGAGATCTCGCTTGTTCGCCCGCCAAAGCAGGCTCAGTAGATGATTCATGGTATTCGGTTACTTGGACGCATCACGAGGCGCGTTTGTCACAACCAGGGGTCCCTTTGGGGCGCGGGCCGTGATGAAGGTCCCGCTGCGCGCGCGGATGGCGAGCGAATCGGGACGAGCGTCTGCCGATGGCGTCGGCTCATGGATCCGCCCCATCACACTGGATACGCGCACGGGGCCGAACGTGCGGCTGTCCACCGATGCGCATTCGTCGTCTCCCATGACGAAGAGACTATCACGCGGGATGCAGTAACGCGTCAAGTGGCCGAGTATGGGTGAACGGCGCACGCCGCGCTCGATTAGAGCCGAACTGGAGGCAAATGGCCCCTTGCGCTCGATCAGCGCAAGGGTGTCTGTCTTGAACTGAACCAGCGTTATGATATCGCCCGGAAGCGCCACGATGCGCTTGATATAGGTGTCGCCCTGGAAGCGGAACACGACTACGTCGCCGCGCCGCAAGTTCTCAACGCGGGGCGCGCGGCGCGCCATCCAGGCGATCTGATTGTTGTGCAGGGTGGGCGCCATCGAGTTGCCCCGCACCACCACGGGGCGAAACGGCAAGGCAATCGCGGCGGATAGGGCTGCGGTTGCAGCAACCAAGATGCGCGGCCATCGGCCGGAATCCCTCAGAGACGAGAAAGCGCTTCGGCCGCCCCGTGGGCAGGCGGGCGAGTCGGCGCGATCAGCTGTGATCACCGTTGTGCTCCCTTCGATCTGAGCGAGGTTTGAATTCGCTTGCTGGGAAGGGTCGCTGATGCGCCCCGCCCCGACCTGTACTTCGCGTCGCGCTTGATGCGTAATGCGGTCTTTTGGACGCAGGTCGGGAACGGTTTGTCACGGCGGGATGGTGGAATAGCGGAGGCTGTATCAAGGCATGGCGGGGGCTCGACGGGTTGGGGCGGGCGTGCGCCGGCCAATCGCCGCGGCAGCGGCCAGCACATTCACCGTGTTGGCGCTGACTGTGAGTTGTTGGGGGCGCACGTTTGCGGGTGAGCGGCTCCACCCGCATCCGGCCCCTTCGGCGGGCCCGGACCAGCATGGGCTGTAGTACCCGTCCTCGGTGCGAGCGTTGGCGGCGATGGAGAGAGCCGAACGCCGCATCGCCTGGCGGTGTTCTGCGCCGAGGCCGGGAAGAGGCAGAACCTCCGCTGCCCATTCGCCCATGAAGAAGCCGTTGGTCCAGGCGTCCCGGTCATTGAGATAGACGCCGTCGGGCGTCGTTTCCACAGCCAAGATCGCCGCCGCCACGCGGAGGGCCCGCTGTCGATAGCGCGCATCGCCGGAATCGCGATACAGCCGCGCGTACACCACGCCCATGGCCATATTCCCGCCGAGGAACGTGTCGCTGGAACCCTGTTCCGGGGGACGATCGTTGCGGCGGGGTCCGCGGCGGTCTGCCTCAACGTAGTAGAGACCGTCCGGTCGCAACAGGGCCGTTTCCACCCAGTCGGCCAGCGCCACGGCGCGGTCCCAGTAAAACCGGTCGCCCGTCAGTTCGTACAGGCGCACGGCGGCAAGGATGACGGATGCCTGGTAGCTGGCTTTCTCGCGGTGATTGTCCCGGTACCAGAGGCCGCCCGTCGTCGTGTCCTCCCAGCGGGCCACGGCGTTTCGAACCAGCTCGCCCGCCGCCTTCAGAGCATCATCATCACCCAGAGAGCGATGGAACGACAGCAGCATCAGCGCCGACCATCCCGCGTCGTCCGACCACCCATTGGCGCTTCCCTCCCCCACCGAAGCCATGCGCTGCACGCCAAACCGCTCGCGCAGGAACGCCCACTGCGACCGGAGGCGCCGCAGTAGCGAGGGCGAGTGACTGGTCTGGTAGAGATTCTCCAGCACGCAAAGCATCTGAGCGCTCTCCCAGAGGTAGCCGTTCGGCGGCTCGGTAGTGGCGTATCCATCGCGCGTGGGCAGGATGTGACCGCTATCTTCGTTCCCCACCCAGTAATGGCGGATGAGGTCGGCCGCGGCCCTGTCAGCGTTGGCGTCGAAGGCGTGGCCGAGCCCCTCCAGAGCAGCGATCGTCGCGACATCGGGAAGGCCGATGCCCACTGCATCGCCGCCCGCCCAGGGGAGGAGAGATCGCCGCGAGAGCGGCGGCGCGGAGAGGCTGGAGAGGCTGGAGAGGCCGAGAACTTGCCGCAATGCATAGGCGGCGTCGTGCACATCCACGCGGCCGTCGCCGGTAGCATCCTCGGGCAGCGCGGCGGATCGGAATCCGGGAGCCAATGCCGAAGACCAAAGGACCAGCAGGGCAAGCGTTCGGAGAGGACTACTCAAACGATCACCTCCAAGACAACTGAGGGCGGAAAGCTATCTGCATGATAGGCGCGGCAGGCGCCGAAACGCGGGTCGCCGAACGAGCAGAGGCAGTGATATGATGTTGGAATGTCGGCCAGGCGGCGAGGGGCAGAGACGTACGCTCCAGGCGCGGATCTGGACGGAGAGAACACGGAGGGTAGATACATGCGATTCGGATTCCGACCGGCGGGCGGCGCAATTGCGGTTGCGCTGGGAGTCATCAGCCTCGTGGCCGGCACAAGTATTATGAGCCAGGCGCAGGCAGGGCAGAAGGCGGCGGCCGGGGAGACCGCGGGCAAGCGGTTCAAGAACATCCGCGTGCTGAAGAACCTGCCTGCCGACCAGTTGATGCCCACAATGCAACGGTTCAGCCAATCGCTTGGCGTCCGCTGCGACGCCTGCCACGTGATGACGGCTGACCGCCAGGGATTCGCGCGGGATGACAAGGAGATGAAGCGCACCGCCCGCAAAATGATCCTGCTGGTCAACAACCTGAACAAGAAGGGCAGCGCGATCGAAGGCAAAGCCACCTGCTTCATGTGCCACCACGGCCAGCAGGAGCCTCAGACAGTCGCCTCCGGCATGACAATTGGCTCTCCTCCCCGTGAGCGCGAGCGCGGCGACAACGATTAGGGCCCCGGGGCCTGTAACCGATCGCCGGCCGCAACGCCGCCCCGACGGGTGATCCCGCCGGGGCGGAACCCGCCCTGCGCGCAGACAGCCCGCTTCGGACCATCCGTTCCTTGCGGGCGTCCCCCACCCTGTCTTTGCGCCGGATGCCCGCTTTGCCGTCGCCTCGCTGAAGGGGATGGGCGGCGCCGCTTCCTCGCATTAGGTGAGAGCCCCTCGCATGGCATATGATGGTGGGCGGGCCCGAATCTGTGTGTCTGGTCGCAATTGCGGCGCGCCGCACAGCGGGACGGCCCGATCGGGCGAAAGATTGAGGTCATTTGATGGTCTGGCGGCACGGATTACCGTGAGCGTCACGAAAGGAGTCCCTATATGGTGCGTTGTCCCATTCGCCGGATACCGGCCGTTCTCGCGCTCGTTTGCTCGCTTTCCGGAAGCGCCTTCGCGGCCCCGAAAACCGTTCCGTTTCAGGGGGTGTTGAAGGGCGCAGACGGGAAACTGAAACCCAACGGGCCCTACGCCCTGACGGTATCGCTGTACACGACCGCCGTCGGAGGAGTGGCCGAGTGGTCCGACGTAAAGGCCGTCATCGTAACCGGCGGCCTGTTCTCCACCGCGCTGGGAGATACCCCGGCCGATCCTCTGCCCTCCGACTTCTCGAAGACGTACTACGTAGGGGTGAAGGTCGGCACGGACCCCGAGATGACGCCGCGCGTGCCGTTGCTGGCCGTTCCCTACGCTCTGGCTTTGAGCGCGCCGGCATCTCTATCCGGCGCCGATGCTCTTCCCATATTGTCGGTGAAGAACGAAGGGACTGGCGCGGCCATTTGGGGCATCCATTCGACAACGTCCGGCGTGAAACCGGGGATTCAGGGTGATACGAGCTCAACCGACGCGAACGCGATTGGCGTGCTGGGTCAGGTGACGTCCACCGCCCCCGGGGGCTTTTCCTCCGCGGTTCGAGGGGTGAACAGCGGCGCCGGCGGACTCGGCATCGGCGTGTATGGCTCGCATGCTGGAAGCGGCTGGGGAGTATACGGGGTTGCGCCTCAGGGGATCGGCGTCTACGGAAACAGCGGCGCGGGTTACGGCCTGTATGGCATGACGACCACGGGAGTCGGCCTCTATGCCACGGCGAGTGGAGCCGGAACCGCTGCGTCGTTCAGTTCAACAGACGCCGCCAACACGCTGCCCACCGTGGCCGTAAGCGGGGCCGGAAGCGGAGCCGCGATGGCGGTTTCGGAATCCGGGACAGGGTCCGCCCTAACTGCGCAGATCAGCGGGGCGGGGAATGGCAGTCCCGTGGTCAGCGTATCCACCGCTGGATCGGGCGCCGGGGTGGACAGCCTCAGCCAAAGCTCCTTCGGCGTGTGGGGCAAGACGAACTCCACGAGCGGCGCGGGAGTGGTGGGCGACAACTTCGGCGGCGGGGAGGCTATCGTTGGACGCACAACCAGCGACATCGGGGCGGCCGTGGTCGGCCGGAACAACGGCGGCTACGCGGGCGTGCGCGGTTTCAGCGTTGGCAGTGGTCCAGGCGTTCTGGGCCAGGGCGGCATACAGGGCTCAACCGGCTCCGCGGGCCTTTTCGAGAACATCAACGCCAGCAACACGGCGAAAGTCGTGGAGATCCGCACGAATGGCTCCGGGATCACGCTGTCCGCGACCAACAGCAGCGCCGCCAGCGGCGGCGCCGTTGTAGACGCCAGCGCCGCTGGCTATGGCGCCGCGGTGCATGCCTCCAGCGCCGGCGGACATGGGGTGTGGGGAATCACCAGCGTCATGTCGAGCGCCGGCGTCCTTGGCGACAATTTCGCCGGCGGGGAAGCGGTAGTCGGGCGCAACAACGGCAGCAACGCCGGCGCCGTGGTTGGCCGCAACGACGGCGGCGGCTATGGCGTGCGCGGTTTCAACGTGGGCGCCGGGATCGGGGTGTTGGGCCAAGCGGGCGTCAGCGGCGGCACGGGGATCGCCGGCGTCTTTGAGAACGTCAGTTCATCAAACGCCTCCAACGCACTGGAGGCCCGCACCAGCGGCGCCGGGTACGCGGGTTCGTTCACGGCATCGGCGGCATCCGGCAAGGGGGTCAGCATCTCAACGCAGGGCGGCTATGCCCTCATCGTCTCGGGCGGGCGCGTTGGCATTGGCAACACGACGCCCAGCTACACGTTGGATGTCGCCGGCTATGTGCGGGCCACCAACATCTCGGTAATATCGGACGGCCGGCTGAAGAAGGACGTGCGGCCGCTCTCCGGCGCGTTGGACAAGGTGATGGCTCTGCGGGGCGTCTCGTACGCCTGGCGGAACGACCAGCCTCTCTCGGCGGTCTACCCTGCCGGACGGCAGATCGGTTTCATAGCCCAGCAGGTTGCCGAAGTCCTGCCCGAAATCGTGAACCACGACGAAAAGGGCTACGAGTCGGTATCGTACCAGAATGTGGCGCCGGTGCTGGTGGAGGCGGTGAAGCAATTGAAGGCGGAGAAGGATGCCGCCGTGAAGGCCGCAAACGCCAAGGTTCGGGGCCTGGAGCGGGAACTGGCGGCCCTACGCGGCGCCAACGTGGCCTTCGAGGCTCGCCTCAAGCGCCTGGAGAGCCGAAAGGCGCATTAGGCCCTAAGCAAACGGAAGGGTGGCTGACGATAACCAACTAATCGATCGTGTCAGCCACCCTTCTTGGCAACCATATACCCCGGGCTCATTCGCGCGAAACATCCCCGCCGAAGTTTGTTTGAGCAGTGGGTAGGGTCTCTCAGACCGATCTGTCGGCGCGGGCGCCTTGCTTCGAGATGAGCGCCGGGACGGCCATCAGAATGACGGCGAACAGCAGGCTGCACGCCGCCAAGGGTATCGCGCGTCGTAAACCTTCGCCAAGATCGGACATCGCGATGGTGAGCATCGGGATGAGGACCGCCAGGTTCTCGCGCTGCTCGGCGATGTAGGGAGCCCACTCCGTGATGGGCCGTTTCCTGTTCGTTCGCAGCCGAAGGACGAAGACGGTGAAGGCGATCACCGCGGGGATAAACAGCGCCACCCCGGCCAGCTCGACCCAGCCGGATGCATCGTAGACCCGCCCGCCGGCCTTCCGGGTTGCCGTGTCGAGGGCCGAACCGCCTATCCAAAGCGCGGAGCCAATCACGACGCTGGTCATGCACCGCCGCCACCGGACGTTATCCGAGCTTGCCAGCCAACGCAGGGTGACGACTTCGGCGCCTAACCAGGCCAACGCATTGGCGCCCAGCAGCCAGATCGGCGCATTCCCCAACGTCATCGCCTCACCGCCTTGCTGCCTTCAGGCGCGCTTACGAAGAGCCGCTGAGGAGCCAACGCTATGTAGATGATGCCCAGGGCCCCCGCCAGAGACAGGTATGACATCGTCGCGTCGGCATGCGGCCGAATGGAGACCAGCCCCATCGCGGGGGCCATGCCTGGGGCGATCAGCGCCGCCTTCTCCCGAAGGCCGGCTCCGCTGGCTTCCCATTCACCACCAGAGCACGGCCTCCTCTCGCGCACTTTGACGGCATGGTACTGAAGGCGGGCGCCTCCGAACACTACGAGGAGCACCACCATTAAGTCAGCCCACCACGTGGAGGGAGGAGCAGCGCGATGGGCATGTTTCGCAGCCTGGTCGGCGATCGGTCCAACCAACCATGCAGCGGAACCGATCAGGAGCGCTGTCATGGAACGATGCCACCGCCATCCTGGCATGTGCGCCAGTCTGCACAGGCTAACGGCCGCCGCGGCGAACCATGTTAGCGCATTGATGATCAGGAGCCAGAACGGTGTCAGCACCACAGTTTCCCCTAAAGCACAACGGATGGAACGGGATGGGAGGGAATGCGCCACGCTAGGCAACCAGCGGCGATGACCTTCGCAGGAGGAGCTTCACCAGATGCTCCAGGCCTCGGGCGTCCACGTGCGTGAAGCGGCCCGGCGCTGGGCTGTCGAGGTCCAGCACGCCGACGCACTTTCCATCCACGATCATCGGCACAACGATCTCAGAACGCGATGCCGCATCACAGGCGATGTGGCCGGGAAAGGCGTGCACGTCGGCCACGATCAACGTCTCCTGGCGGGCGGCGGCGGTTCCGCAGATGCCCTTCCCCATCGGTATGCGCACGCATGCCGGCTTGCCTTGGAACGGGCCCAGCACGAGTTCTTCGCCGCGCCGGATGTAGAATCCCGCCCAGTTCGGGTCCGGCAGCGCGTGGTAAACAGCGGCCGCGAGGTTGGCGGCGTTGGCGATGAAGTCGGTCTCGTCGCCCAGCAGCGCCTCCACCTGCGGAGCAAGCGCGGCGTATAGCTCTTCCGCCGGCATCGCCCGCAACGCCGGCCACATCCCGTCCATCTCGCCTTCCGTGCTCATGCCCTGTGTCCTCGCCCCTTCCCTTCTCAGACTAGCATGTCCGCCTGTCAGATCGCCGGCATCACGTTGCCGCCGCAAATGGGGATGTAGGCGCCGGTGATGTTGGAGGCGAGGTCGGATGCCAGGAAGGCGATGACGTTGGCGATCTCCTGGTCCGTTCCCCGCCGGCGCAACGGCACATTCCGCGAGTAAGCGGGCTGCGCCTCGGCGCCCGCGGCGCGGTCATGATCGCTGATGGTCCAGCCAGGCGCCACCTGGTTCACGGTGATCCCGTGTTGTCCCACTTCGCGCGCCAGCACGCGCAGCACGCCGTCCATGCCGCGCTTCCCGGCCGCGTAGGCCGATTGGGTGGGCAGGCACTGCATGGCGCACTCGGAGTTCACGCCGATCACGCGCCCCCAACCGCGCTCAATCATCCCCGGCACGAACGCCTTCGCCATCAGCACGTTGTGGAGCACGCAGGAGCGGAACTGGCTCTCGTAGTCGCTGATAGGTTGGTCCAGCACCGAGGTCCACGCGTACTGGATGACAGCGTTGTTGACGATAACGGTGGGCGCCCCCAGCGCGTCTTGCACCGCATCGCGCATCGTGAACACGGAGTCGGCCACTGTTACGTCGGCCTGTATCGCAACCGCGCGGCGTCCAGCGCTCTCGACCTCACGCACGAGGGCAGCCGCCATCTCCGCGTTGGAGTGGTAGTGGATCGCCACGTCCGCGCCGCACGCCGCCAGCGTGCGCGTTATCGTGCGGCCGAGCTGGCCTGTTGCGCCGGTGACCACCGCAACCCGTCCGGTGAGATCAAGCAAAGGCTGTGAAGTCATTGGGCTCGCCCGCCTTCCGCCGCGATCTCGCGCATGGCGTCGCGGAAGAGATTGCGCTCCTCCTGCGTCCCCACGGTTACGCGGATGTACTGGTTGAGTTCCGGCGCGCCAGGCGAGCGAACGAATATGTCGCGCTCCAGCAACTTCGCCAGCAGCGCATGGGCGGCGTCTGGGGAGCCGGCATCCAACGAGACGAAGTTCGTTGCTGAGGGAAGGGCCGGCATGTTCAGTTCATCCGCCAGGGCGTAGTAGTCTCTCTTGCCGTCGTTCACCTGGCGCACCACGTCCGTGAGGAACTGCGCATCGCGAAACGATGCCAGTGCAGCGCACTGCGCCAGACGGTTGACTGCGAAGTGGTTGCGGAACTTATCGAGCGCGGCGATGATGGCCGGATGCGCCACGGCATAGCCGATTCGCAGGCCGGCCAGGCCATGCGCCTTGGAGAACGTTCGCAGCCGGACGAGGCGCGGGTCGGACGTGAGCGTCGGAAGCGCTTCGCCGGGCGGGGCGAACTCCACGTATGCCTCATCCAGCACGATCAGACATTCGTCCGGCAGACTGTCGATGAAGCTCTGGATGGCGCCGGCGTTCTGCCATGTTCCGGTAGGGTTATCCGGGTTGGCCACGTAGACCATGTGGGCGCCGGTTCTGCGCGCGGCGTCTGCGAGAGCTTCCAGGTCGTTGCGGCCGTTGCTGTACGGCACGCAAACGAGAGACGCCCCATGCGCCTCGGCGTGGAACGGAAACGTGGGATACGCGCCTCTAGACAACACGACCGTCCGCCCCGGCTCCAGAAAGGCGCGCGTCAGCAGGTCGAGAAGGTTGTCAATGCCGTTTCCAAACACCAGGTATTCCGGGTTGATCCCCATCGCGCCGCTGATCTCCGCGCGAAGATCGTGGCATTCCGCATCGGCATAGCACGACACGCGTTCCAGTGCGGCATGAATCGCGCTCCGGGCGTGCGGCGATATGCCGAAGGCGCTCTCGTTCAGCCCGAGACGGAGGCGGAATACGCGGCCGCGCAGCCGCTCCGTGGCCTCGGGAGGCCGGAAAGGGACGTTCTCCGGCAGGGCGGACACGATGGCTGTAAAGGGCGGTATTCGGTGAGGCATATGCGCTCCGTTCGCGACGGACCTGGCTGTCAGCAACGCTCGCGTTACTAAACGCCCGACCGCCGGGATGGTTTCATCCATTATGCCCGCCGGAACTCCCGGAAGGCGCGCTCCGAAATCCGGGGCGGCGTTCGGCCGCTTTCACTGCCGAAGTGGACCCCGGAATGCTCGATTGGCAGCCTAATTGCATCGGTAGCGATGCCCTGACAAGCGGGGGTGAAATTGCGCGCCTCCGGATGATCCGGGCAGTACTGCCGCCGCTTGATGGCGGCTCAAAACGGCGCAAGGAGGAACGCTATGAGGTTAGCTATCAGGTCTCTCGCGTCGGCCGCTCTGGCCGTCGCCGCCCTGTTCGGCCAATCGGCAATTGCCGGGCCGGCTCCATCGTACCAGGTGGGTGGATCAGTCTTCAACACAGGCAGCAGCCTGCCCGTCCCCGGCGTGAAGGTCCTCGTTCTGTACGTAGCGCCCGGACAGTGGTTCCCGGGGCTGAAGGGCGATACGGCGGACCCCGCCGGCAAGTGGTCCGTCGACCTTCCGATCGGCGCGCAGTACATTGCAGCGCAGTTGACGCCTGGAACGGGCAAGCCGGGATGCGAGTGGATCCCGGACGACCTTACGGCGCCGGCGGGAACGCAGAGCTGTGACGGAAATGCGGTTCTGGACAAGTGGCTGGATTGGCGGGGAACCGTGCACGCCGCCGACACCGTGTGCCTGAACTTCTATGACGTGTGCATCGGCCCCGGGGGAGGGAAGCCGCTGGCCTTCTGGGTATCGACCGTCGGGCAGCAGATCATCACGGCGAGTGACCTCGCCGTGATCAACGCGTTGAACCTGTATGGCGGCAGATTCGCGCCAGTCGGCGCCAAGCCTCCGTTCACCACTCAGGCCCAACTGGCCAAGTACCTGAAGTTCACCTACAGCGCGGACATTGAGTATCCGCTGTCCGCACAGATGATCGTGGCGGAGCTCAACCTACTGCACGGCGCCGTGTCCGGTGATATAGATTGGAACGTCGTCTACGTCAAACCGCTGGGCGATCTGCCCGGCGAGTTCTACCGCCTGGACAGCCTGGTTAAGCGGGCGGACTCCATGCTGAGTCCTGCCACCGTCACCTCAACCACGCTCGAGAAGTGGCAGATTGAGATCGGCCTGGCAAACGCCAACGCCGGGAAGCACTACATTCAGTCCACGAACTGCCCTGTCGTATACGGCTGGTGGTGGATTCCGGACGATTGCGACGACTGACCCGGAGGGTAGTACGGACTGGAAGATGAGGCGGAACGGATTCCGGACAGCGGGGCCGAAGGCCGGCTCCCTCTTCGTTTCCGTTCGCGTCCTCGGAGTTGGGATGGGGGGCCGGGAAACCGGCCCCGCCATTCCGGTGTATAGGGGATGGCGGGGCCGCATCGTGCATTCCCTCACAGCGCCTGGCCTGTTTGGGCCGGCGGATGCCGCGCGGCTTTCCCCAGTGGGAGAAGACAACCTGATGCCCCTTCCGGAACCGCCAACCGAGCATGCCCCCCGGCCTCGGTTGAGGCACGTTGGCTGGAGCCTGGCGGGCAACGTTATCTACAGCGCGTGCCAGTGGGGCGTGCTGGTGGCTCTGGCCAAACTGGGAGACCCCGTTGCGGTTGGGCGTTTCGCCCTTGGACTGGCGGTGGCTGCCCCCATCCTTACCCTCAGCCAGATGCAGCTTCGCGGCATCCAGGCCACCGATGCGCGCGAGGAACACCCCTTTGGCGTCTACCTCGCGCTTCGGCTCCTCACCTCCGCCGTGGCGTTGCTTGTCATCCTGGGCGTAGCCGGGTTCGGGCGGTTCGCGCGCGATACGGCTGTCGTTCTGGCCGTGATCGGAGTGGCGAAAGGCATGGATGCCGTTTCAGACGTGTACTATGGTCACTGGCAACGGCGGTACTGCTTTCGGCGCGTTGCGGTCGTTCAGGTGACGAATGGCCTCGTTACGCTCGCTGCGGTGTCAGGGCTGATGGCGGTAACGGGTCAGGTGGCGTGGGCCGCGTTTGGCAGCGCATTGGGATCGGCTGCGGCGCTGGGCTATGCGGGCTGGCTTGAACGTCGGGTCAGGCTGCAGTGGCGGCGGCCCGCGCTGCTGCGCCTCGCCCGGCTGGCTTGGCCCCTCGGCGTGGTGACCATGCTGGGCGCCGCCAACGCAAACGCGCCGCGCTATTTCGTGGCCGGCTGGCTCGGAGAGCGTGAACTGGGAGTGTTCGCCGCGCTGACCTATCTCACCGTTGTGGGTTCCACGGTGGTGATGGCGATCGGGCAGGCCGCGAGCCCCGGCCTTGCGGAGCATTACGCGCGCGGCGAGACCCGCGCCTTTCGGGCCGTTGTGCTCCGGATGGCATTGGGCGGCATCGCGCTTGGGGCCGTTGGAGTGGTTGCCGCCGTATTCGCCGGCCGGTGGATCCTGTCAGCCTTCTATGAGCCGGAATACGGCGCGGCGGCGCCCGCCTTGACGTGGACGATGGCGTCGGCGGGCGTGTTGTTCGTTGCGTCTTTCCTGGGATACGCGCTGACGGCCGCGCGGCGTTTTGCCGTGCAGATGCCGGTGGCGGCTGCCAGCTTGATCGCTAACGCCGCTGGATGCCCGCTTCTGGTCCGGTCTCTGGGGTTGCGCGGGGCGGCGGCGGCAATGGGGATATCCGCCGCCGTCCAATGCGCCGCCATGGGGTTCGCCCTATCGCGCGCGCTGCGCGAGCGCGAGGGGGTTGCTCCATGAGCCGCCCGATTCGCGTGCTGGAGGTCATTGGCGGGGCCAACCGGGGCGGCGCAGAGACGTGGCTCCTCGAGGCACTAAGAAACCTGGATCGTGAGCGGCTGGATGTTCACCTGTTGGTCCACTACGCGGCGCCGGGCGCGTACGATGCGGAGATCCGCGCGATGGGATTCCCCATTCACAAGTGCGTTGGGCATCGGAGGCCGTGGCATTACATCCGGGGGCTGCGCCGGCTTCTCGACGGCAGCGGCCCGTTTGACGTGGTGCACAGCCACGTCAACCTCTTCAGCGGGCTGGTGATGCGCGTGGCTCAGCGAGCTGGCGTGCCCGTGCGCGTTGCCCATGGGCACACGGCAAAACCGCCTCCAGCCGACATGCCCGCCGGCCGAGCGCTTTACGAGGGTACGATGCGCCGATGGGTGCAGCGCCACGCTACCCTCGGATTCGGCGTCAGCGAAGGCGCCGCCGAAACCCTCTTCGGACGCGCCTGGCAGTGTGACCGGCGATGGGAGGTGTTGCACTGCGGCATTCCGCTGGATGGTTTCCGTGCCAGCGTCGATCGCTCCACGGTTCGCGCCGAACTCGGCCTTTCCCCCACGGACCTCGTGATCGGCCATATCGGCCGCTTTGTTGCGGCGAAGAACCACGCATTCCTGCTGCAGACCATCGCGGAACTTGCCGGCCTGGAGCCTTCCACGCGCCTGGTGTTGGTGGGCGACGGCCCCCTCCGGCCCCACATTGAGGATCTGAGCGAGCGCCTGGGGCTGGGCAACCGGGTGGTGTTTCTCGGCGCGCGTGAGGATATCCCACGCCTTCTGATGGGTGCGGTGGACGTCTTCCTGTTCCCCTCCCTCTACGAGGGCCTTCCGCTCGCGTGTTTGGAGGCCCAGGCGGCGGGGGTTCCGGTGGTGATGTCCGATACGATCACACGGGAGGTCGAGGTCGTGAAGGAACTGGTGACCCGCATGCCCCTTACCTGCCCGCCGGTCGCATGGGCGGAGGTTTGTTTGGCGGCGGGCCGGCTCCGGCGAGCAGGTTCTCCTGGGTGCTGGCTCGCCCGGCTGGAAGGCGGAACGCACGACGTGCGGGTGAGCGCCCGCACGTTGGAGCGGAAGCTGTTGGCGGCTTGCGAAGCGTCCAGGCCGGCGTGAACGTGTATTCAGGGCACGGCGCTTGCGTCTGGCGCCGCGACGGCGGGAGCCCGAACGGTTAACCGCGTTTCCACAAGCCGGTTCCCCAGGCGGATCATGGGTTCTTCCAGCGTGTGGTAGAGGAGAACCGGCAAGCCCACGGCCAGGATCACAAACACGCTCCACTGCGCCGGCGCCGGCAGATCGTGCAGCCGCACGAAAGCGAACCACTCGCACGGCATGTGCGTGATGTAGATTCCATACGAGTAACGCGCCGTGAGCTGGCCGAAAGTGCGCAGCCAACCAGCGCGCACCTCCGTGAACCGGGCCACATTCAGTCCAACTGCCAGGCAGACCAGCATGCCCTTGAACGAGGCCGCGCCGCCCGGGACCATCATGTAGATCAGCGATAGTCCGTAGAGCATGGCCGCGAACTGCCAGAATGGCCGGTTCGGCCGTGTCCGCGTCGTTACCCAGTAGGCGATAACGCCTGGGAGGAACGCCGGCACGAGCCAGAGAAGGCTGGGCTGGAACTGGTAGCGGAACTGGAGAGCCGCGATGGGCACAGCGGCCAGCCAGATCGCCAGGAGGGTTCGTAAGCCGGAGATGCGACGCACGAAGCCGTACAGCGCCGGCAGGAACAGGTACATCTGCATCTCGTACGGAAGGCTCCAGAGCGGCAGGAGCACCGATGGAGCGCCGGCGAGGTTTTGCACAAGCAGAACGTTGGTGAAGACCGCCCATGGGGTAAAAGCTCCCCCAACGAAGCGTCCCGGGTAGATTCCCACCATCGGGATGCGGGCGGCGCATACCACGGTTACCGCGAGTATGCTCAGCGGGAAAACGCGGAAGCAGCGCCTCACCATGAACGCGGCGAACAGCCCTCGTCGCCCCAACCGGGCTTCCTGACGCTCCAGCGAGAACATCAGCACCAGGCAGGTGTGCACGAAGAAGAGCAGCACACCCAACACGCCAAGCTCGCGCGGCTTGAAGAACCACGTTGTCGGCTCGCCGAAGAACACGAAGAGGTGGTCGGCCAGCACGAAGAGCACTGCCGTCGCCCGCAGAAAATCCAGGTTAGCTGATTGTCGGGTTGCGTTCAAAGGTCCCTGCCCAGATGGGAAAGCGCTCGGCCGGACTCTCAGCGTAGCGGTCTGAACTGCACATCGGAAGCATTCAGATCACGCATCTCGTCGTCCACGGTTGGGAGCGCGGGTTCGTCGGCCCGATCAATCTGCGGGTGGGCGATTGCTACGGGCGGAACAGACTTGCGCTTGGATCCCTCGGGCCCATACGTGGGCACCAGCCGGGCCAGAATGCGCTTCACGTCTTCCGCGTCGTTGTTATGAACGGCTTCCGTGAGCAGTCGCAGGCCGTGGTACAGGGACTCGTGGTCGATTCGGCTGGGGCGCGCCATCCTGATCTTGTCGTGATCGGTGGCGGTGATCCCCTCTTCGTCCGTCAGTACCTCCTCGTAGAGCTTCTCGCCTGGCCGGATCCCGGTGACGTTGATAGGGATGTCCACCTCGGGGATCAGCCCGTTCAGGCGGATCAGGTTGCACGCGAGATCCATGATCTTCACCGGGCGGCCCATATCGAGCACGAATACCTCGCCATGCCGTCCCATGGCGCCGGCCTGGATCACCAGTTGCACGGCCTCCGGGATGGTCATGAAGTAGCGCACCATTTCCGGATGGGTAACGGTAACCGGCAGGCCCCGCTCAATCTGGTGCTGCATCGTGAGCACCACGCTGCCGCGGCTTCCCAGCACGTTTCCAAATCGCACCGAGGCGAAGGTTGTAACGGCATCCCGAGGCTCAATGGTCTCAAAGCCCCAGATCGAAAGCGGTCGTTTTCCCTGCCGGGCCATCTCTATCCGTTGGGCCAGGCTCTGCACCACCATCTCCGCCACGCGCTTCGACGCGCCCATCACAGAGGTGGGGTTTACGGCCTTGTCGGTGGAGATCATCACGAAGGTCCGCACGCCGTGCCGGATCGAGAGCTCGGCGAGGTTCTTGGTGCCGAAGATATTGTTCTTGACGGCCTCCTCGGGGTTCGCCTCCATCAGCGGCACGTGCTTATGCGCCGCCGCGTGGAACACCACGGTGGGCCGGTGATCGCGAAACACGGTCTCAAGGCGGTTGCGATCCTTGATGTCCGCGATGATCATCTTCGGCTCACAGTCGTAATCGCCCCGTAGTTCCCGCTCGATCCAGAAGATGCTGTTCTCGCCATGGCCCACGAGGATGAGCTCGGCCGGGCCATAGGACAGAATCTGCCGGCACAACTCGCTGCCGATCGATCCGCCCGCGCCGGTGACCAGCACTCTCTGTCCGGCGACGTACCGAGCGATGGTCTCCATGTTCACCTGGATGGGCGTCCGCTCCAGCAGGTCTTCCACACGCACCTTACGGATGCGGTTCGTGGAAAGGCCGTGCGAGAGAATCTGCGCCAGCGGGGGCAGGATGGTGAGCTCCGCCTTGGTCTTCGAGCAGCAACGGATGATCTCACCCACTCGGTTGCCTGGCAGCGATGGGATGGCGATCAGCACCTGGTCGACATGGTGGCGCTCCACGAGGTCCGGAATGTCCTCGGTTGTGCCGAGCACGCGTACGCCGAGGATAACCGTGTTGGTCTTTCGGCGGTCGTCGTCAACGAAACCCACGGGGCGTAGCCGGGCCACGCCGTCTTCCTTCATCAGGCGCACAATCTTGCTGCCGCCGTCGCCGGCGCCGACCACGAGGACTCGGCGCACCGGGCCATCGGTCCGGTTCTTCACGGAAGCGCGGCTCCAGTAGACGCGCGCCGCCGCCCGCACGACGAGGAGAAGCGTAGCCGTTAGAAACCACTCGATCACCAACACGCCGCGAGGCACGTGAAAGGCGCGCAGCGACAGGAGCACGGCCACGAACACGGCGGACCCAATTGTGGTCGACTGCAGTACGGGCGCCGCGTCGCAGATGCTGGCGAAGCGCCACGGTGATCGGTATCGGCTCACGGCGTAGTTGGCCAGCAGGCGGATGAGCACGAGGCCGGGCGTCAATGCGAGGTAGACCTCCAGATAGTGGCTCGAGATGTCGCCGTCAAACCGGATCACGAATGCCAGTAGAAACGAGAGGGCAATCAGCAATGATTCAACGGCCAGTTTGGTGGCCATGTGCGTTCGATATTGTCGCGCCGTTCTGATATTCATTTCAGGTCTTCCATACCTTGTAGAGTGCGCCGGCCGCTGAGCCGGCCCATGGCAATCGCCCTGGGAGCCTGGATTCGGTGTGGCTCACCTTTGTCCGTGAGCGGGCTCCATCCCATTGGCGGCGCTTCGGCGATGCGAGACAACAGCCCAAGTTGGCATTCATACGGCGGCGAACTGCCCAGTCGAGTTCGGAACGTCCGAAACCTCTTCCCCCTCCTCCGCGCGTTGGAGCAACCCGATGGCGGAGACGGCCACGCGCGCTTGGCGCGCGGTGAGGCACTCGCGCAAAAGGCCGATCACGCGCGCCTGGTCGGCAGGCGCGAGGTTGGACCCGGACGGCAGGCAGATGCCGTTCGTGAAAAGAGAGCGAGACACGTCTCGCCGCTCGGAATGCTGATGGTAGGGCGCGTTGTCGAAGAGCGGCTGCATATGCAGCGGCTTCCAGACGGGCCGGGCCTCAATGTTCTGCTGCGCGAGCGCTTCGACGACATCCATCGGCGCAACGCGACAAACGCGGGGGTCGATGGTGAGAACGGTGAGCCAACGGGATGAGCGGCCGAAGCTGGCCTCCGGCATGAAGGCGATGCCGCCAATGTCTTCCAGGCCCATGCGGTATCGCTCGAAGACAACCCGGCGGGCGGCCACGCGGTCCGGCAGCACGCGCAACTGGCCGCGGCCAATCCCGGCAAGCACGTTGCTGAGGCGATAGTTGAAACCCATCTCGCTGTGTTCGTAGTGCGGCGCAGGGTCGCGCGCCTGGGTGGCCCAGAAACGCGCCTTGGCTAACGCCTCGCAATCCGAGGAAACGAGAGCGCCGCCGCCCGACGTGGTGATGATCTTGTTGCCGTTGAACGAGTAAATGCCGAACTTGCCGAGCGTTCCGCAGGCGCGGCCGCGGTAGGTAGCGCCCAGCGCTTCGGCGGCGTCTTCCAGGATCGGCACGTCATACTGGCGGCAGAGCGCGAGGATCGGGGCCATGTCGGCGCTCTGCCCGTAGAGGTGCGCCACGATGACGGCCTTCGGCAGCTTACCGTTGGCGTCGGCGTGTCGAAAGGCCTGCGACAGAGCGCGGGGCGACATGTTCCAGGTTTCCGGCTCGGAGTCGATGAACACGGGCGCGGCGCCCTGGTAGAGGATCGGGTTGGCGCTGGCGACGAACGTGAGCGACGAGCAGAAGACGGTGTCGCCGGGGCCGACATCCATCAACCGCAGGGCCAGATGCAGCGCCGCGGTGCCGGAACTGAGGGCCACGGCGCCCTCAACGCCGGCGTATTCGGCGAGCTCTCGCTCAAAGGCGTCCACATGCGGCCCGACTGGCGCTATCCAGTTGGTGGCGAATGCTTCCGCCACGAACCGCTCTTCCCACTCGCCCATATGCGGGCTGGACAGGTAAATGCGTTCCACGATATCCCTCTCAGCTTCGGCCGCGCCGCGACCGGAATACACAGCAAACCAAATGGTCCATTGCTCCAAAGCAGATATCGTGCCAATAACGAAACGTGATCAATACGCCCCGGAGCGATGCCGCTCGCTCATCAAATGGCCCGCCAAGCACGCTGAGATTCCGGCGATACGCGCCAAGGGGGCGCAGAGGCCTTGAACGCTTTGTGGGAGACGGCGAAAGCTGCCAAGCAGGCGTCGCAAATTGTCGCCTGCACGCTTTTCGGGGGGTGGACGCAACTCCGGAGCGGGTTCGCGCGGCGCCTCACGCTGCAACGGCCGTCGCTTTGCTGAGGCCGCCGACGCCGACGTTGGCCCACGTCAGGTAGGCGGCAAGCCCCTCGCGGATGCGGACGCGCGGGTGGTAGCCCAGGCATGCGGCCGCTTTGCTGATGTCCGCTAGGGTGGCCGGGGCGTCGCCAGGCCGGTCTGGCTGCAGAGAGACCCGCGGAGAGACGCCGAGGAGCTCCCCGAGCGTGTCGACAAGCCGTCGAATGGATACAGCCTCGGAACTGCCCAGGTTCAGCACCTGACGCCCCACCCCGGGCGGCTGGTCCGCCGCGCGGATGATGCCATCCACGATGTCGCCGACGAACGTGTAATCGCGCTCGCTTGTGCCGTCTCCGTAGATGGTGATCGGCCTGCCGGCGAGGATACGTTCCACGAACAGCGGGATCGCCATGTCCGGACGCTGGCGCGGACCGTATACGGTGAAGAACCGGAGGCAAACGGTTTCCAGGCCGTAGAGGCGCTGGTAGGTGGCCGCCATGACTTCCATCGCCAGCTTGCTGACCGCATATGGCGAGAGCGGAACCAGGGGCGATTCCTCTTCGTGGCACGGCAGGCGAGGCGTGGCCCCGTAGACGGAGGATGAGGATGCCAGCACCACACGCGGGATCCCGCATGCCCGAGCGGCATCCATCACGTTGGTGGCGCCGATCAGGTTGATGGTCTGGTACGCGCCGGGGTCGGTGAGCGACTGCGAAACGCCCGGCCTCGCGGCGAAGTTGAGGATCTGCTCTACCCCGTGCTTCTTGATCGTGTCGATGAGGGCTTCGCGGTTCAGGATGTCATCAACAACGGGGATGAAGCGCGCATTGCACAGGAGTCCCTCAATATTGCGCGCCTTCAGCGTACGGTCGTAAAATGGGTCGAAGTTGTCCAGGCAGACGACTCGGTCCCCGCGAGACAGCAGCCGTTCGCAAACGTGTGATCCGATGAACCCGGCGCCGCCGGTGACCAGTGTAGTTGCCATTCAGCCTTCCCGCGGACAGACGGATCGTGGCCTCGGCGAGAGGGCGCCGCCGCGCCCGGCGCGCGGACTTCACGGACGGCCGCGCTGCTCCGCCTCATGAGCGATCCCGGACGACAAACGCTGAAACCACTGCCCCGGCCCGAGGGCCGGCGCCGTGATAAGAGGGCTTGGGCAATACGCGTGCCATTTAGCACACTCGCCCAAATGGCCTGAAGGGGCGCCCGGATTGCATCATCTATGCGCTCCGGACGCCCCTTCAGGCCATCGATTCCCACGTTTCCAGGCGCTATCCCTAGCGGAAGGCGCTCACTTGCCACACGCGGGCGGCCGGGTTCACGGCAACCGCGCTGACGTTGCCGACGCGGACCGTGGCGGTGTTGGCTGCTGATATGTAACCGGACCAGACCAGGCCGCTCTCGGCGGCGCCGTTCGGAGATACGCTAACGGCATCTCCAACCTGCGCGCCAGGCACGGTCACAGTCAGTTCGGCGGCGCCCTTCGCCGCGATGGACGGGAAGTCCAGGGTGGCGGCAGTGCGGCCCCAGCCGCCGGTGGTGATGAGGCCGGCGGGATTCACGGTGAGCAGGCTGTCCGCGTTCCAGTTGTCGGGGCCGGGATCGGCGGCGGCAATGGGGCCTTCCACGGTGATTCCGCCCAACACGCTCACGGCCGTGGGGTCGTTGACCTGGCCGGCAACGTGAACCGTGTAGGTGTTTGCGGCGGCTTCACGATGCACGAGGCTGAAGTACCAACGACCGCTGGCCGAGTTCCAGATCGGTCCCACGAGGGAAACGCCGTTGGCGGTGTTTCCGAGCGCGGAGACGACTTGGGCGGACTTCTCGTAAACGGCTCCGGCGCCGGTGAGCCCCAGCGAGTATTGCTTAACGTAACGGCCCAGCGCGTTCGAGCCCTGGTAACCGCCGGTGATGGTAAAGGCCAAAGTGCCCCACAGGGCGCTGCCGGCGGGAAGGTAGAAGCGCATCTCCTGGTTGGCTGCCGCCACGAACGGCACGGTGTATGTGCCTTCGAGGCACGCGCCGGTGGTCAGCGATCCGGCATCCATGCGAATGGCGTTAGTGGAACTGGTGGCCGTAGCGGTGGTGGCCGGACCGACCGGAAGGGCCAGGCCCTGCGCGGCGAATGTGTTGGCCTTCCAGACGCGGGCGACCGGATCGATGGCGGATGCGGTGGTGTTCAGAACGCGCACCGTGACGGAGCCCGATGTCGGTACGTAGGCGGAGTAGGCGAGGCCGGCTTCCAGGCCGGATCCCGGGGCCGCGGCGACCACGTCGCCGGAACCGGCGCCAGGCGCCGCCATGGTCAGCTCGGCCTGGGAGCCGGCGGGGATGCTGGGGAAGTCCAGCGTGGCGGCGCCGCGCGCCCAGCCGCCAACGGTGATGGCTCCGCTCTGGCTCACGGCAAGCGTGTTCTTGATGTTCCAGGCGTCCTTGCCGGGATCGGCCTGGGCCACCGGGCCTTCAAGCGTCATGCTCTTCACGGCGGCGATGCCGGTGGTGTCGGCGGATT
Organism: Armatimonadota bacterium; assembly: GCA_036504855.1. Lineage (GTDB taxonomy): Bacteria > Armatimonadota > DTGP01 > JAKQQT01 > JAKQQT01 > DASXUL01. Next base: position 62,727 of record DASXUL010000002.1, read on the forward strand.
GGCCGGTGACGGTAACCGTGTAGTTGTTGGCCGCGGCCTCGCGGTGCACGAGGCTGAAGAACCACCGGCTGCTGCCCGCGTCCCAGTTGGGCCCGACGAGCGTTACGCCGACGGTGGTCTGCCCGAGGTCGGTCACCACCTGTGAGGAGCCTTCGTACAGGGCTCCGGCCGCGGTGAGGCCCAGCGAGAAGGCCTTGTTGTAATGGCCCTGTGCGGGACTGCCGTTCCAGCCGCCTGCCACGGTGAAGCTCATCGTGCCGTAGAAGCCCGTGCTGGCCGGAAGGTAGAAGCGCATCGCCTGGTTTGCCGTGGCGCCCAGACTGACCGAGAACGTATTCTCCGCGCGAGACAACCCGATGGCGACCACGGAACCCGTGGCGGGTGCGGTGGACGCCAGTGTGGTGACGCTGGTTGGGCGGGAAGGCAGCGTTGCGGACGCGTTGGAGAACGAGGCCGTTTCCCACACTCTGGCCGCCGGGTTGATGGTAGTGGCGCTCTGGTTGCTGGCGCGAACCGTTACAACGCCGGAGGTCGCAACGTACGCCGACCATACGATTCCCGGTTCCGGCGCTCCGGTGGGGGCGGCGGAGGCCGGGTCGCCGGCCACGGCGCCCGGAGTGGTCACGTTCAGGTCGGCGGATGCGCCCGCGGCCAGCGACGGGAAGTCCAGGGTGGCCGCGCCGCGGCTCCAGCCGCCGGCGGTGATGTAGCCCGCCGCGTCCGTCTTGATGGCGTTGTTGATGCTCCAAACGTCTTTGCCGGGGTCGGCCTGGCTGACCGGGCCCTCGGACGTCATGTTCTGGATGGCCGTTGCGTAACTGGCGTTGGATGGCTGTCCAACAATCTGTACGGTGTAGTTGTTCAGCGACGCCTCACGATGGACCAGGCTGAAGTACCAACGGCCGGTGGCGCTGTCGAATGCCGGGCCCGTCAGCGATACGCCGGCGGATGTGACGCCCATGTCGGCGGTCACTTGCGAACCGGCCTCATACACCGTCCCACCGGCTGCAAGGCCCAGGGAGAACTCCTTGGTGTAACGGCCGGCGGCGAGGGAGCCATTGTAGCCGCCGGTAACGGTCATCGACAGAGCGCCCCAGTAGGCGGAGTTGGCCGGCAGGTAATAGCGCATCGCCTGGTTGGCGGTTGCGCCGAATCCCGCGGTGTAGGCCTTGGTGACCTTCGTGCCGCCGGACTGCGTGCTGCCGCCGGTGGAGCCGCCCGTCCCGCCGCCGCCGGTGGGAGGCGGGGTTACCACGCTCGTCAGGAGGGTGGCAATGGCGCCGGTGACGGTGGAGTAGGGATTGGCGGTGTTGAAGGTAGAGTTGAAGGCCGGCCGGAAGTACGTGCCGGAGTTGTAGTGATCCTGATAGGTGGGGCACGCGGTGTAGGTGGTGTTGAAGTGGCTGGTTGCGACTCCGGTGAGGTCCGTTGTGTAAGTGTTGTTCTGGCTGGAGTGGATGTTGTTCAGCCAGATGACGCCCTGACCGCCGGTTCCGCTCTTGTCCGCCGTCGGCACGAAGACGCGGTTGTTCACGAAGTCCACGTTCGGCATGTTCTGGAGGTAGACGGTGATATTGCTCGTGGGCCCGGTATACGTTCCGATGATGTCGTTGTTGTCGATGAGCGCGGTAGCCGGAAGGCCGTCGGCCACGATGGCGAAGGAATTGGAGTAGAGCTTGTTGTTCCGGATGATGGCAGTTACGTTTGGCATCACGCCGCGCACGAACGAGAGCCGCTTGCCGCGCATTGTGCAGTTCTGCATAATGCCGTTGTTGACGGCTAGGAGGACGGTATAGTCGTTGACGCTATGCGGCCCTTCGGTGAAGGTGCAGCCGTCCAGGGTGACGTTCACGGTGCGGTCGCCGCCTCCAGCGAACCACTGCATGCCCACGTTGTCGTTGAAGGCGCAGTTCACGAAGGAGATGTCGCCGGTTTTCACGTCAACGTCTACGCCCACGGTCTGGCGCTCGGGCTCAATGCCGGCGCCGGCGAACGGCAGATGGCCGCCGTAGGAACCTGGGATGACGCCGGACGTCTCGAAGACGCAGTTGGTGAACGAAATGCCCCGCGCCTGGTAGACGGAGAGGCCCACCCGCGCGTTGTTGTAAGCGTGGACGTTGGTGATCGTTCCGTTGCGGTCCGCGATCGCCAGGGGCTGGCCGGATACCGGCGAGCTGGCTCCAATCATCAGGCCATCTGAGGCGAAGAGGTGGGTGTTGATGTTCTTGATGGTGTAGTTGGAGCAGGCTTCCGTGGCGAGGCCGTAGCTGGTGCCTTCGACCACCGTCGGGTCCTTGGTCATATCCCCCACGTTGCCGTTGAGCTCGAAGCCGTCAACCACAAAGTTCTGGCAGGCGTAGAAGTAGAGCGGAACGACCTGCTGCCGGTACGAGTAATTGTCGGGGGCGATGGTATAGTCCAGGCTGCGGTAGAAAGATCCCGTTACCGATATCGTGGCTCCCGTCCCGGTAACGGTGAGGCCGTTACAGTTGCGGAAGTAGATGTTCTGGATGCTGTTCCGCTGCGCTCCGCCCAGGATGCGGTACTGGTTGATCTTGTAGACCCCAGGAGGGAATACGATGGTGCCCTTGCCGGTTCCAGTGCCGAAGGGCGGCGGGCTCACCGCGGCGGCAAGCCGTTGGAAGGCCGCATAATTGTCGGTTACGCCGTCTGCCACGGCGCCGTAGTTCAGTACGTTGTACGTCGGCGATCCGGCGGGGGCCTGCGCCCGCGCCACTCCGAAGACTCCGAGCGCGGCGGCCATGCCAATGGCCACTCCCAGCCGACACCCGGTCGATTTCGTCCCTCTCATCCCGTTGCCTTTCGTCCGTCCCAAGACGTGCGCTTCGCTGCGCGAGTGCTCCGGAGGCCCCGGCGAAGGGCGTGTGTGAGGCACACTGCCGCTCCGCATGGCTTGCCCGAAGGCGGTGGTATGTTTAGAGGCGAACTGACAGCAAGGATGCTAGAGGATGGGGCGGCGGTCTTCTGCCAGAATCCCTCCACTGCGTGCAGATCGAGGGTTCCGGTACTGAGGGGGAACGGGCGCCCGGAAACCCGTGCGCGCGCTCACCCGCAACTCGATCGCGCTAAGTGAACGGCGGCCGGTAGATGACTCGATGGCCGCCACAAACGTTGTACCACGGATGGAGGGACAGACGCAAGCAGACGAACGCCGTGTTGCGTTCGTTTTCCGCCTTCAGAGACAAGGCGCACGGAAGGCGGATTCGCCTCTTGGGGGCTGTAGGTGGCTCCCGAGGCCCGACGGAGGATCCCTGGCTAGCCCCGGTCGTTGCGGTAGCGCGGGAAGTAGCCAGAGTCCTCGTATCCGAGTGATAGCTCGCAATACGCATCCATGTCGCAGATGATTTCGTGGGTGCAGAACGGCAGGGTAGCGTTGGCGAAACCCTTCTTGAAGTGCTCCAGGCTGTCTGCCCCGCGCATCCCTCCGCCGAGGTTGAGGGGCATCCCCTTCTCCTGGGCGAACTGGATGGCGCCGGCGAAGGCATTCTTGGCCGGAGCGTCGCGAAGGTAGTCATCGGCCGATCCAGAAAGGTAGCAATGAAGCAGGTTGTCGCTCTGAACCACGATGACCCCGGCGGCGGGCTGACCGGTTGGGCTGTTGGTCAGAACAAGCCACGCCATCTCGCTTCCGAACAGCGCGGCGAAATATTCCTCCGAGAAGAAATACCACGCGCGCGCCTCGTTCCGTTCCATGGTGCGTAGGTACATGGCGCGGAAGGCATCTCGCTCTTCCGGCGTGGTGGAGCGCGCGGGGATGCATCGCGTAACGTATCCGTTCGTCTCGTTGGAACGGATATCACAACGATGGTTGCGTCGCATGTGCATGGGGAGGCTCGGGTCGACCACCTGCACAACCCCTCGCTGGTTCCCGTCAACGAGCACAGGCGTCGCGCCGACGCGGTTGCGGATGAAGATGCTAACGAGGTTCAGCGAATGCCATGCCACGTCGGTGGTGGAAAACCGCGCCGGGCGGAGCACCGCGCCCCCCGGGAATCCGTAAGGCGAGACGGCATCAAGGAGCGGCGAGCCGGGAATGGCGCGGACAACTAGCGGAGCCGCCAGGATAGGGCCTTCCGCGTCGCCCAGGACGAGTGAATGGGTCACTCCCTCGGCCTCCAGGAACTCATGGCTCCGGAAGAACTCGATGGAGGAGGCTCGATCCCCATTGTCTGCAAAAAGTTCAGCCTCGATATGGCAGGGCTTCATGATTGCCTCATTCGCTCCACAGCCTCCGACGACCAGCGAATTCCGTCTGGTGGAGCGTTCGTTCAACCCCAACTCGGTGGTTTCGCCGAACGGGAGCGCCAAAGCGGCGCCGCCCGTCGAGCCGGCAACGGCGTCGCGCGGATCACGCGGGGCCGTCCGTAGTGTCGATGGTGAGATTGATCCTTCCATTCCTGGTTACGATTGTGGCCGGCGGGTAGCCTGGGAACTGAAACGCCCGCGCGATATTCCATAGGTATTCGGGATCATGCGTTCCCCGCAGGTCCTTGCGGCTCATCACGTCTGACGCGCGGTATGAGCGGGCGGTGACGCCGCGGCGGGCGCAGGCATCCGCTTGGTCCTCTGCCTCGATCCGGCCGGCGGCGATGTCCGCGAGGCTTTCCTTGATCAGGCGGAGGCCTTCCAGATTCGACCGCGTAAACAGGTCGAAAACGGTATCGTTGGGCCCAATCGGAAAGCGGGCCTCGGCGAGAAGGGCGCCGGAATCGATGCCCTCATCCATCCAGTGCAGGCTCGCGCCGAACTCCGGACGGTTCTCCACGATGGCCATGGCGTCGCACATGGACCCCCGCATCTCCGGGAGGATCGAGCCGTGGAGGTTGATGACTCCCAGCCGAAAACTATCCAGATGGCGACGCCGCAGAATCTGGTGGAACCGAACGCTGAGGCCGATGTCGGGCCGGAGTTCGCATAGCTCGTCCAACGATACCATGGGCACGCAGAGTTCCCGCGCCGCTTCCTGCATATCCCGATCCTGGGTCGCCACGCGCCACGGCTTGCGGGGCTCTCGCGAGCAAACCACTCCCGTAACCTCGAACTCGGGACGCGAGTTCAGCCACTCCAGACACTCCACAGCAACGCCCAGCGAACCCATGAGGCCGATTTTGAATCGCTCCACCATCTCCACCTCTCCCACTGCCAGGGGCCGCCGGGGCGGTCAACGTTGGTGCGAAGGCCCTCCTGCCTCGTCCTCAGCCACGGCGTGCCGCACTGCGGCCGGTACGCCAAACGCCACCACGCCGGAAGGGATGTCTGATACCACCACAGAGCCCATTCCGACAACCGACCATTCACCCACGGAGACGCCCGGGCGCACCAGCGAACCAATGCCCATCAGCGTCCCCCGCCCCACAGAGACATTGCCGCCCAGGTGAACGCCCGGCGCCAAATGAGCGCAGGAGCCTACAATGCAATCGTGATCCACCGTGGCGGCCGTGTTGATGATCGCAAACGACCCGATCTGCGCCCCCGGCTGCACCACCGAACCGGCCATCAGCACCGATCCGGGGCCAATTTCCACGCCCGTCGCCACCGAGGCCGCCGGATGGATGACGGTACCCAACTGATAGGCCCATCCGGTGACCACGCTCGCCAGGCGCAGGCGGTCTCTGTTGCTGCCGATGGCGACCACCACGAATTCCACATCCGCGCTGCGGTCACACAGCAGCGAGATGCCGCCGATCACGGTGATGCCGTCCAACATCTCACCATGTCGGTTCACATCGTCGTCCAGAATGCCCCAGATTTCCATCTGGCCGGCGCGGCGAATGGCCTCTACCACCACGCGCGCGTGCCCGCCGGATCCGATGATGGCGACTTTGGGTTTCATATGGGTAACCACTCACTTGCCCCGCGCAACGGGGGACGATACGCCCCGGGTGGTTCTCTCGCCCCCGCGGCGTTCACCTGTTAGCGCCGAACGCAACACCCACAGCAACACGCTACCCCCCATTTCGCCGAGCGCTCATTCGCTCCACGCGCGCTCGCCAACAATCACTGGAAACCAACACGGCGGAATCTGCGGTGGTTCCCGTCTCCCCTCGCCCGCTACCGGACGATTTCGCGCACCAGCATGAACGCCTCCGCGGCGGCCAGGCCCACATGCGCTCCGCGCAGCCGCGCCTGAGCCTCAATGGCCTGAAGCGACCGCGAATGCGGCTCCGCCTTGAGTTGGGACGCGTAGCACTTCATGGCTTCCAGCTTCTGGACCAGGAACTCGGAGATATCGATGTAAACGGTCGGGATAAACATGTCTTCGCCGGTGGGCGCGGCCCACTCGGTTTCGGAAAGGGTCTCATAGCACAGCAGGCGGGGCGGCGCATAGCCTTCGCTGGGGCGCGAGGCCACCAGAGTGGCCCAGAATACAGCTTTGTGATCGGCATGGATATCGCCGCGGTGCGGGAAGTAGATCACATCGGGCGTCAACTCACGGCTCGTGTTGCGAATAGCGTCCGCCAGAATGTGACCGGGGATGACGTCCAACTTCGGCGCCGGAAAGTCCAGGAAGTGAACGTTCTTCGCGCAGAGGACGGCGTGGGCGGCGTATAACTCCGCCCGGATGCACTTCATGGTTTCCGCCGTAAAGACAGCGGGATCTCCGGTTGTGACTACGACAATGTGCACGTCGTCGCCCTTGGCCACGTGGCGGGCGATGACGCCTCCGCAACCAAGCACTTCGTCGTCTGCGTGGGTGGCGATCACGAGGACCTTCAATGTGGTTGTTCCTCCTGGGATGGTATGGTGGGGATCGTGTAGTCGGCTAGGTGGCACCGCGTGGGCACGCCGCTTCGCTGCCACCCGTCGGCGCCGTACACGCTGTTGCCGCGGAGCACCACGAACGGCGTTTGGATGAGAACGGCAAGGTCCAGCCCCAGCCCGATGTGTTCAACGTACCACACGTCGTGGCTGATTCGTTCGTCCCACGAATCCCGCGAGCCGCCGCGGATCTGCTGCCAGCCGGTCATCCCGGGCGGCACGAGCAGGCGGATGAGGTCGGTGTCGGAATAGTACGGCAGGAATTCCGGCAGAAGCGGCCGGGGGCCGACGAGGCTCATTTCGCCGAGAAAGACGTTGATGAGCTGCGGGGCCTCATCCAGCCGATATCGGCGCAGGATCGCCCCAACGCGGGTGATCCGCGGATCATTGGATCGGGTCAGCAGGCCGTCTCCCGAGGCCGCCGCGTTTGGGATCATCGTCCGGAACTTGAAGATGCGGAAGACGCGACCATAGCGCCCAAGGCGGCTCTGGCGAAAGAAGATCGGGCCCTCGGAATCCAGGCGAATCGCGATGGCGCACGCTAACAGGACGGGGCTGAAGATGGCCAGAAGCGCCATGGACGCGGCCAGGTCCAGGAGGCGCTTGGCGGTCAGGTAACTGCGCCCGGCGCCCTCCCTCTCAATCATGTCATCCCAATCCACAACGGTTTCCTTGTACACTCGAAGCCCTCCGATATCACGGTCTCGATATGCTGTTCTACCGGCCCGGCGCGGGCGCCGGGCGTTTTTCTGAATGCGGCTCGGGGCCGTTCCAAAGCGCGCCTACAGCGTGCTAAGCGCGGCTTCCACTTGCAAGACGTCTTCCACTGTCACATCAAACTCTTGGCCAGGTTCCGGGCAGTGCGCTGCCAGCGGTCCGGTCAACACCCGGATGGTGGACATCCCGATCTGGCGGGCTCCTGCAGCGTCGCAGTGGGGGTTGTCCCCCACGTAGACGCACTCAGACGGCGGCGCGTGCACCGCTTCCGCTGCCCAGGCCATCGGCAGCGCGCTCGGTTTGTGCCATTCGCGACCATGTTCGTGCGTGAAGACGATGGCGTCAAAGGCTCCCTCCAGCCCGAGCTCGTGTACTTTGTTACGCTGCATGCGAGCATTCCCGTCGGTCACCATGAACAGCCGGCGCTCCTTGCGGAGCCGGGCCAGCATGTTCCCAACGCCGGGGTACAGGCTCAGGTCCGCGCGATGCGCATGATACCGGGCAACCAATGCGCCAATGCGGTCCGGCGTGGCCAATCCGAAACGATCCAGCGCCTCATCAAAGAGGCGCGGGTAGTAGCTGGTGCGCCGCTTGCAGGTGTCCAGGAATGCCTGCTCGATCTGAGCCGCGTCCAGGCCGCGCTCGCGCGCCAGCCACGCTGACGCCACCCGAAAGAAGGAACACAAGTGTTGATCCTGCGGGTAGAGCGTGTTATCCAGGTCGAACCCGACAGCCGAGATCACGCTTCCCTCCATCCGAACCGTTCGGCATCCTCCGGCGACAGCACCATCTCCTCCCAGTACCGCAGCATCACGCGCTCCGCCACCGGCTCCACATGCCGGCGGATTGGCGCGCCGGCGATGAAAGCGATGATGGCTTCGGCGTAAGGTATCCCAGCCGCCATTGTCAACACCGCCGTTCCGGCGAGGCGCGCGTTTACCTCCGTGAACGTGACCTCGCCGTTCGGGCTGAGAAAGCACTGGATGTTGGCCGGCCCCACGATCTTGAGGCGGCGAACGATTACCTCGGTCCACCGCACCATTTCATCGTGCCAGGCCGTGGCGCCCTTCGACGAGATGCCGGAATCGGTGGCCAGGCGCTTCCGGGGCGACACCAAGAGCGGTTCGCTCGATCGGTCCGCCAGAACGTCAATGGTGTACTCCAAGCCCGCCAGTTTCGGCTGAACGACGGCGTCGGCAACGTAGCGCCCGGCGAAAAAGGCCAGTTCGTCGCGGTCCCTTGCCACAAAAACCCCGGCGCTCCCCCTTCCGTTTCGCGGTTTCACGATGAGCGGGAACGGTTGCGGTTCGTCAAAGCGAACGTCCTCCGCCGCGGTCGTCTCCACGGTCGGGATGCAGTTGTCTTCGAAGAAGCGGGCCATGGCCAGCTTGTCGGTACAGATGCGCAGGGCATCCGTTCCCGAGAGGACGACCTGCGTTCCCGCCTCCTCGAACCGGCTCCGGTTTTCCGAGATGAGCACCAACTCCTCGTCCAGCGCGGGCATGAAGGCGGTCACCCGGCCGCGGCGGCAGACTTCCAGGAGGGCGTCCACGTAGCCTGGGTCCGAGGCGCGCGGCACGGTGTAGGCCGCGTCGGCGGCGAAGAAGCCGACGCTCAGTGGATCGCTGTCGGCCGCCACGATGCGCGCGCCCGCGCATTGGAATCGGCGAAACTGGGAGACCGAAGGTGGAGAGCCCGCGGCGGTGCGGAGGATGGTGGTCTGGACTGGCGCGCTATGTGTTTCCATCGGTAGTTACCTCGTTCAGAGCGGTCCCGCGCTCAACTAGTCGCTCTGGCAGGCGGGCCAGAGCGCGATCATATAGCTCTTCATGCATCGCCACGACGCGGCGCAGGTCAAACCTCGTCATCCACTGCCGTCCGCGTCGGGCGGACGCCGCCGCCTCTTCCGGGTGGTGCAGGATCCAGCCCATGGCGTCTGTGAGGGCGGCAACGTCGCCTACCGGCGTCATGCGTCCCCCGCCCTCCTGCAATAGGTCCCGAATGCCGCGAATGTCGGAGCCGATGACCGGTACTTCCAGGCACAAAGACTCCATCACGCTGCGCGGCAGGCCCTCGCGTTCCGAAGGAAGCAGCGTGGCCACTGAGGCCCGCATGAGGGCGGGAATGTCGTCGCGGAACCCCAGAAAGTGAACGCGCGTCGCCAGGCCCTTTTCGGCCACCAGAGCCCGAATCTCTGGTTCCATCCGTCCGACGCCGGCGAAAGCGAGGTGATGGGGCCCATCGCCCAGTCGGGCGAACGCCGTCACAGCCTCCTTGTGTCGCTTGCCAGGGTTGAATTCCGCCACCATCAAGAACAGCGAATCCGTTGGCGAGAGGCCGATGCTCCGGCGCGCCGCCGCGATTTGCTCCTGCGAAACAGTCTCCGGCGTAAGGCGGTCTGTGTCTACGCCGATGCCTGGCATATAGGTCAGCCGGTCGGGCGGAATCAGGCGGTACTCGAGGGCCGCGGCCTCGTCTTCCCGGTTGATGACCACGAGATCATCCGCCCAGCGTCCCGCCGCTTTTTCCAGCGTTCGGAACAGCAGATTCGGAACTGCGGGTCCGCCTTTGTAGAAGATGAAGCCGTGGTATGTATGGATGACTTGCGGGCGCCCATTCCGGCGCATTCGGCGGAGCGCCCAACGCGTTACGAATGCCGCCACCGGCGTATGCACATGAACCAGGTCGTAATCCTCGCGGCGCACGATCTCACGGATGATGGGCGGCACGCCGAAGAGGTTCCGCGGGTGCAACGGGTTGCGGGACCATTCCACGTCCCATACGCGGTCGAAATTCTCCACACAGTCACGATTGGATGAGACGCCGGCGGCCATGCCATCTACCCGCCATCCCCGCGCGCGGAAATGCCGCGCGAACGGCAGCAGGAAGCCGCGCAGAGTCACCGGGACCGTAGCGACCATCAGGAGTCTCGGACGCTGATTGTTAGGTTCGGACTGCATACGCTTCTCGCGGACGGCGGCGTTGTACCGCATGGAACGTGTTTCGGCGCTCAAACTTACGAGTTACGGAGATCCCCTAGGCGACAGCGGCGGGAGGTTGGGCGTAACCCTCCAGGCCGGGCACCGGGACGGAGAGGATCGTTGCCAGAATCGCCCGCGCGGCCGTACGCGCCTCTTCGTCGATCGGCGTGTTGCGCCTTTGAAGCAGACGGCCTTGCAGGCCGAGCGCGGTGAAAACGTCGTAGGCGCCCGCCTTCAGGTAGGTGGCCGCGCTCAGCCGCGCGGTGAGCGCCCAGCCAACCAGTTTCGGACCGTGCGCGCGGTAAATGCGCCGTACGTCCCGGAGCGACCGTTTGATCGTCTTCACCGAGATGGCGTCCTCACGGTAGAAGAGAAGCGGCTCATGGATTCGGCCGAAACGCGTGGTGTTGAACGTGCGGCACCAGAGGTCCAGGTCTTCGGCGCGCCGCAGATCTTCGTTGTAGGGGTTGCGGCGAAACCACTCCGCGCGCCCCATCACGCACGGGTGGAACAGGAAGTTGTGCGCCAGGATGGACGCCGGTCTGGCGTCTAGGTCGTCCATTCCCCGGATGCCGTGGACATCATTGTTGAAATCGAGGGAGTAGGCGCCGCAGTCGACGAGGTCGATCTCGGGGCGCCGGTCGAGCCATTCCACCTGGCGGGCGATGCGCTCCGGATGCATGAGGTCATCCGCGTCCATGCGCGTAAGGTATTCGCCCTCCGCGATGGCGGCGAGCTGATTCAGGCGATGCGATAGCCCTCGGTTCGACCCATCCGTCAGGGTGCGGATGCGCGGGTCCCGGATGGATGCCGCCATTTCGGCGGAGCCGTCCGAGGATCCGTCGTCGACGAGGATAAGCTCCCAGTCGTCGTAGGTCTGAGCCATCACGGAGCGGACGCAGTCCGCCAGCGTGCGCGCGTTGTTGTAGAACGGGACCCCAATTGTCACCCTCATCCCAGTGCCTCCCAGTTGGCCGGTAGTCGTTCCTCGGCGGGTTGAACCGCCGGCTCGCCCTGCTCCGTTGGGTTCATCGTGAACGCGTATACGGAGCCAATCAGCGCCATTACCAGCCACCAGTGACGTTGGTAAAAAGCTTCCACGCCCATCGAGACGCCCAGCATCTGGAAGTGGACAGCCACCAGCGCCAGTATCACGCTTTGGGTCTCCGGTCCACCGACGCGGTAAACTCGCCACGCGCGAACTACGAACGTCAGGAACAACCCGCCGAACACGGCCAGCCCTACCAGCCCGAACTCGGTGAGGATCCACACAGGCGTGTTGTGGATGATGTTCTGAACATAGCGTTCCGCAAAGACGCCCAGGCCGATTCCGAAGATGGGGCTTTCGGCGAACATCGGCAGCGCGGTGTCGATGATGTGCACGCGGACCTGGATCTGATCCGGCCGCTGAGCCAGGGCGCTTGCCGTCTGAAGGTAGTTCACCCCCAGCACCAGGACGATGGCCGCGACGCCGGCGATCGCCGCCGCAACCACGGCGCCCATGACCTTGGGGCGGAACGGGGCGATAACGAGCAACCCCAACAGGACGCCGATGGCGCCGGACCGCGAATACGCCAGCACGATGCCCATGGCGAGGCTCATCACAGCCAGCACGGCGTAGCTTCGGCTCACCAACGGCCGCGCGCCCAGCGACGTGACCAGCACGATGATGAGCGCCATACCGAGGAAGCTGCTGTACTGGTTGGAGTCCGGCGCCATGCCGGACAGGCGCGCGGAGTCTGAATGCAGGGCCGCGATGGTTATGCCGGTGAGGCGGTTGGCGGCGAACGCCGCCAGAGCAAGAAGGTTGCTTGCCACAATGCCGTAGACAACCAAGCGGAGGATCCACCTCACGCGCTCCATGTCCACGGCAACGGCCGTGAAGAACATGTAGGACAGGAACAGCGTGATCATCCCGATGTCCTTGTTCACCAGCGCGTAAGTGGAGAGCTTCCCAATGCTCAGTACGGCGATCAGGTTGCCCAGGATGAGCACGGCAGCGAAGGCGAGGTGCCAAGCGGACCAGGCGGCCGGGATGATGCGAAGGCGCACGAACCCCGTCGCCACCATCAGGAGGTAGAGCCCAAGGGCGATGTCCCCCGGCGCCAACCGGACATTGTTCTCTCCGCCCACATCCACCTGGATGGCGAGGAACAAAACGTAGGCGCCCAGCAGCCATTTCAGCGGGCCCGCGAACCGTTCGGTTGTAGTCTGGATGGTGGTCATATCGGGTTACGCCGAAGCGGCCGCCGGGGTCGCGCCTGTGTGGCGCGCCAGCGCGAAGAGAAGCACGCCGCCTCGGCCGATCAGTTCCACGGCGACCGAAATGATGGAGGCCCAGGCCGCGCCCGTGAGGCCGAAGCGAGGGATCAGGACCAGGCCGGCGATGAGTGTGGCCGCGGACACGCCCGCGCAAAGGGGGACCTGCGGCTTGAAGAGGCGCGCCGCCGTCATGCCGTCGCCCATGAACGAGACGACGTACTGGATGGCGGCCACGACCATCATCAGCGTGAATACGTGCGTCGCCGCGGCATACTCGGGGGTGTACAACAGCGACAGGATCCCGCGCCCCGCCGCCGCCGCCGCCGCGATGCCGGCCGCGCCAATGATGGCCCCGAACCCGAAGAGGCGCACCAGCATATGGGTGAACGCGGCGGTTTCGCCCGCGGCGTGGTGGCGAGCCATGCGGGGAGTGGCGGCCTGCCCCATGGCGTTGATCACGGTGCGGCCGGCGGTCATCACGTACGCCAGCGCGCCGAAGATACCAAGCTCACCCTCTCCAAGCGAGTGCTGGATGATATAGCGCGGAATGCAGCCGCTAAGCGTGGTGAGCAGCATCGCTACCCCCAGCGGCAGGGCGAGGGCCGCGAGATGCTGCAGCCGGCGCGCCTCCCATCTCGGCGCCAGGAGTTGGCGAGTGCTCGTCGGCCCGCCGCCTGATGCCGACTCCGCGCGCAGAACGCGCGCTCCGCTACGCAGGTTGTAGGCCGCGGCCATCAGCGATCCCAGGCCGGACCCGGCCGCTGCCCACACCACGTTGTGCGTGACATGCAGCGCAACGACCAGCGCCGCCAAGGAGACCACTCCGTTCAGGATCAGGCCCGCGGCAATGCCCAGCATCTGCTCCCGCTGCTGAAGCAGGCCAAACATGACGTCGCTGATCGCGTCACACGCTTTCATCGCGGCCACGATCAGCACCACGAGAGCCGTTTCGCGCTGATATCCGGAGGCCGCCACCACCGCGCCCGTGACGGCAAGGGCCAGGATCGTGGTCAGAAGGCGCAGTCCGAGGTAGTGACCGAAAGCGTACTCCCTGCGCGCGTCGGATGCCTGTACGCTGGCGAGTTGGAGGTTCGCGGCCAGGATGATCGGCGCGGTGACCGCAAGTCCCAAAACGTACTTGCCCACCATCACCGGATTCCCCATCTTCGCCAGGGCCACGAGCATCGCCCACTGGCATGCGGCGTACAGCACGTTTCCGACCACCGTCGCCGAAAAGTTGCGCTTCAGCGACGGCTTGGAGGCGGCGTCGGGCGGTTCCGCGACGTCTTTGTCGCGGTATGTGGCTGCTTTGATGTCTGGCATGTGGGTCGGTCGCCGAACTATCGGACGGCCCCATAGAGAAGCGGGCTAACGAAGGACGCGATGGCGGTAAGCACGTTTCCGGGTTCCATACCGCTGCCATCGGTGACGTAGACCACATCGCCCGGAAGAACCGCCGGGTTCTGTGAGACGTCGCCCTCCTTCAGGAAGCGGCGTATGTCGAGCGCCTTGACGATCTGCTTACCGCCTTCCATGCGGATGAGCGATACGTTGTTCAGGCGCGCGCGGCGGTTCGCGCCGTGCGCGAGGCCCAGCGCGTCCACCACGGTCACGGGCTTGCCGTCCGGCAGGTCAAAATAACCGGGTTGCTGAACGCCGCCTAGCACCGCGATGCGAGACTCGTTCGCCGGCACGACCAATGTGTCGCCAGGAAGGAGTACCACGTTGCCGTCGGACTTGCCTTCCACCAGCAATGCATGCAAATCCACCGGGATGACCTGGCGAACACGCAGCAGTTGCGCCCGCGAAAGGGCGGCGGTAGGATTGGCTCCGCCCGCCATCGCCACAGCCTCCAGCACGCCGAGGCCGGGGCCGAGTTGGTAATCGCCGGGCGAACGCACCTGCCCCACGATGTGGACGAGGTTGGTGTCCGGTTGGACCTGAAGCAGATCGCCTGGCTGCAACGCGATATCGGCGTCCCGCTGATCGGCGCCGATCACTGCCTTCAGGTCAACGGGAATGCTCTGGTCGCCGCGAACCACGGTGGCCTTGGCGGACTCAATGCGGCCCGTGAAGCCGCCGGCCTCGGCCAGAAGGTGACTCACTCGCCAGCCTGGTTTCAGATCATAGGAGCCCGGCTTCCCAACGAGCCCGCTAACGTACACGCGTCGCAGCGACGGCGTGCGCACGGAAACGGTGACATCCGGGTCCACGATCTGGGCTTTGAGCGCGGCGGTGATGAGAGCCGCCGCTTGCTCCGGCGTTTTCCCGGCAACGTCCACGCGCCCCGCCATGGGGTAATCAAAGTGGCCGTCGTTCAGCACCACCACGTCGCGTTGAAGGTCCTCGTGGCCATCCACGGAAACCGTGAGAACGTCCTCTGGCTGAATGGTGTACTCAGCCTTCTCGGCGGCCGGCGTGCTCGCGCTCACGGCCACCGACAACAGCAACGCACAGAGCAGGTATCGCATGGCCTAGTTCTCCTTGTTCCGATGACCAATGGCGCCCTCGTTTTGCGCGCCAGACAGGCGCGCCGGGCCGCCATTGGCGGAAGGGCGGTCCTCGGGCAGGTTCGGGAAGTAGTAGATCGCGTCCGCATGGCGCTCCGACACGCGGTTCAGGATGACGCCCAACACGCGCGCCGAGGAGTGCTCGAGGGCCCTCAACATGCGTCGCGCCGTCTTCAACTCCACGGCTCCCGACGATACCACCAGAACCGTTGCGTCCATCTTGCCGGCCAGCATGCGCGAGTCGGCGATACCGGCGAGCGGCGGGGCATCGAACAGCACCAGGTCGTAGAGGCCGCGCAGTTCATCCATCACGCGAGTGAACTGGGGAGAGTCCAGCAGCTCAACGGCGTCGTCCCACGGGCCGCCCGCGGTGATCACGTGGAGGTCCGCGTCGCCCACCGTCTGCACCACGGCGTCGGCGGGCGCACCGCGGAGGGCCTCGGTGAGCCCCGGTTCCATCGACAGGCCGAACATCTTGTGCAGGCCGGGCCGGCGAAGGTCGGTATCTACCACAACGACCTTTACGCCGGAGCGGGCCATCGTTACGGCGAGGTTGGCGGCGGTGGTCGTTTTGCCCTCACCCTCGTTCACGCTGGTGATCATCAGCGTGCGAACGTTGCCCTTCTGCAGGAAGTTGCCGATGCTGGATCGGATGGCGCGGTACGATTCCGACATCCCGCTGGTGCGGCTCGAATCCACAAGCGAGAGGCGGTTGGAGTGGCCCAGGCGCGCAACCATGCCCAGTACGGGAAGACCGAGGCGCCCCTCCACGTCTTCAAAGCTCTCAATGGAGTCGCGCAGCGTTTCGCGCAGCGAGGCGATGCCCGCGCCGAGCACAAGGCCGAGGATGGCGGCCACGATGGCGGCCAGTTTCACGTTGGGCGTCACGGGATGGGTTGGAACGAGGGCGCGGTCCAGTATCTGAGCCGAGGGCACAGCGCTCTGCTCGTCGATCTTCAACTGCTGGTAGCGGTCCTGTATCGCCAAGTAGGCCTTCTCGTTGGTCTGCACATCCCGGGTGAGTTGGGCGAGACGGTACTGCTCGGCCGGCAGCCGGTTGAGGCCGGCGCGGTAGTCGCGGATGGAGGTCTGGAGGCCCTTCGCTTTTGCGATAGCGGCCAGGCGCTGCCCTTCCGCCTCTACCAGGGACGCCATCAGACTGTGGCGCACCGGGTTCGAGGCGACCTGACGCTCCGAGAGCACCTCGCCAACGAACGAGTTCTGGCGCGCCTTCAGTGCGTCTATCTGAGCGTCAACGTCTTTGATGCGTCGGTTGGCCGGAGTCCAATGCCTCAAGAGAGCGGCGCGCTGGAAGTTCAGGTCCGCGAGCTGGTCTTGCAGCTTCTGCACGCTGGGATTCCTCGCCAATGTCTTCATGGAGACGATGGTATCGGAGGTTCCGGCCAGCGACTGGCGCAGCATCCGGGCGCGGGCCTCCGAGGCCTGAGCGTCGGTTTGCGTGGCGGCCAGTGAGGACTCCATATCGGTGAGGGCCTTGATCCCGTTTTCGGTGGCCGCGTCCAACCCCACGGCGCCGGACGACTCCTGGTAGTCGCGCAGTCTGCGGTCAGCGGTCTCGAGGGCGCGTCGATATCCGTCTCGCTGACCTTCCAGGAAGACCCGGGCCGCGTGGGCGCCGCTGCGAGCGCGTTCCAGGCTGCGCGCCACGTAAACGTCGGCCACGCTGTTGGCGAGCGCGGCGGCCTGCCGGGGATCGGTAGTGGTTGCCGTGATCGACACGATGTCCGCGTCCTTGCCTCCATCGACGGAGATGGGAGACTTGCCGGTGTCCGGCAGCGGGATCGCCGCGCGGCGGGCGGCCTCCTCGAGGACGGACCGAGAGCGAAGGACTTCGAGTTGGGTTTCGATCTCGCGGTCGGCGCTGGCGCGGTCGTCGGAGGGTTGGCCGGGGCCAAGGATTGTGCCGGGGCTCTTGCGGTTCTGCTGGCGCATCAGGAGAGTAGCTTCGGCGGAGTATTTGCGCTGTTCCGACATGGACAGCCCGAGGCCGATGAGTGTGCAGATCGCCACGGAAGCGGCTATCGAGGCCCAGCGCTTCCTGAGCGTGCCCAAGTATGCTCGCGCGTCCAGTTCGCGTAGCGGCGCCGGCGGCGCCGATCGGTATTGCTCGATTGCCATCCCATTCTCCTCACGCGCCCAGAAACGCGAGCTGCGTGCCCATTGCCTGTCGATACCCGCATCGTTGCACCGGACATGGAGCGCTGCCGTTCCGGGCTCCCCCGATGCATACACGCTAGGCGGCACAAGCGTTCCCCACCCATTTGCAGAGTCCAAATGCAAGATGAGTGCCAATTTGGCAAGCAGACGCTATGGCAAGCAGGCTCGTTGGCGGATGCCCGACGCTTGCGAAAGCCCTTGTTATGCGTCCGCAAATTCCGTGTGAAACCGCTGCTAGCACATGGCACATGGACCTAGATACCTGGAAATCGCCGCTGCACCTTTACCCCAGACGATAACTCCCGATGTCGTTAGATTCGAGGCCCGAGTTGCGCCGCGCCTTCATCGTGCCCCGCTCGGTCTGATCGGCCACACTAAAAGCCGTTTCGCTGTGCCCCACTCAGTGGTTTTCTGACCCATTCAGCCTCTCCGTGTCTGGTCGTATGCGTGCCCCTTCCTGGGAGTTTTTGCCAGGCGAGCTTATGGTTCCAGGCGCGAAAGGCATGTGGATGTTTGGCTCAATTCGGGCCGCGATGGGTTGGCGTTCGATCATTATGTTTACCGCGGCGCTCTCCCTCTTTGGGTACGCCCGCGCACAGGCTCCGGCGGGATCGCCAACCTATAACGCGTTGAACTACGGCGCCGTGGCGGACGGCGTTACCGATAACTATGCAGCCTTCCAGCGGCTGGCCGCCGCGGTGAGCCCGCCGCCCTATGGAACGGGAACCGGTAAGGGCACAATCGTATTCCCTCCGGGGGTCTACAGAATCAACCAGTACCGCATCCTGGGCGGCGCCCAGATGACCGGCATCCAGAACATCTACTTCCGCAACTGCAATGGCCTTACCGTCACCGGAACGGGCGCCACGATCTCCGTTTCGGGAGCCTTCAAGCGGAGCGCCGATTACACAATCGCCCCGTACAGCTATTCCTACCGGCAGCAGGTGGTTCCGCTCTACTTCTATTACTGCCAGAACTTCGTGGTTGACGGCTTCAACCTCGACGGCAACATCGGGCAGATGACGCGAGACCCCGGCGTGGTTGAAGGAACCAGCTACGGCCTCGCCACCGAATCCTGCTCCAACTACACCATCAAGAACATCACCGCCCACCATTTCGCCTCGGATGGCCTGATGATTGGGGCCAGCTCACCCCTTCCCTCTCGCCCGCAGGCCATTGCCGACCGCAACGGCGCCGTGATCAACGTGCACGCCTACAACAACGCCCGCATGGCGCTCTCGGTCTACCAGGCGCGCGGCATCACTATCAGCGATAGCGTGTTCGAGACCGCTGGCATCGTGCCCGGAGCGTACGGCGGCCACCTCCCAATGAGCGGCGCCGGCATCGAGCCGGACTGCAAGACCCCCGGCGTGAACTGCGACGTCAAGACCGGCGACATCACGTTCAAGAACTGCACCTTCAGCGACAACGTGGGGATGCAGTGGTACGCCGGAGGCGGCGACGGCACCGAGAACGTGACGTTGGACGGCTGCACCATCGCTGACGGCCCGCACAGCACGGACGACTACACGATGCTGCTCTGCGTGAAGAACGGCCTGATGCAGAACAGCACGATGCGCGGCAAGCGCCTCACCATCGTGCGCGGCTCCTTCCCAAACGTGTCGGCAACCATCCGCAACAACAAGCTCTACTCCAACGCCTTCGCCATCGTGGCCGACGGTCAGCCGGCCACCGCGCTCATCGACAACAACGACATCATCGGAACGTATGCCGGGCCCACGAGCAACCTCATCGTCTACCTCCAGAACATGCCGAACGTGGACTTCGTGAACAACCGCGTCTTCGTTCCGGCGGCGGACAAGAGCGGAACCGGCGGCCAGGGCGTCGTCTGGCTGAACAACATCCACTCCAGCCAGAACAACACCTTCACAACGGACCTCACGGGCGCCTCCACCAGCCACTTCTGCGCCACCTACACCGCCTGCCCCACCTATCAAGATCACTACAACTCCGGCACGTACTTCCGGCCGGCCTTCAACTCCACCTTCAACGCCGCCAACCCCTACTCCACCGTCACCGGCGCCGTGCCGACGCTCCTGCCGTCTATCACCGGCGGCCTGCGGCATCTCGCCTTTGACGTTGCGCCCGGCAAGGGGAGCATGTATCTGCCTCTCGCTTCACAGCCGGTGATCTCCGTGCGCGACGCCGCCGGCGCGGTGGACTCCGGTTTCAGCGGGAGCGTGACGGTGGCGCTCAAAGCCGGCTCGGGCCCCGCCAGCGCCACGCTCACGGGAATCACGACGGTAGCGGTCGCTAACGGCATTGCGCGGTTCACGGACCTCATCATCACCAAACCGGGCACGGGCTTTGTTCTTACGGCGGGCGCCAGCGGGCTTGCCGCCGTGGACAGCGTCCCGTTCAGCGTCACCCAGCTTCCGTCTCGAATCGCCTTCGCCGTTCAGCCGGCCGCGAGCGCGGCGGGGCAGGCTCTGTCCGCTCAGCCGGTGGCCGTCATCCAGGACGCGGACGGCAACCTCGTGCCCACGTTCACGGGACCCATATCGCTCTCGATCAAGGATGGGACCGGGTCCGCTGGGGCGGTTCTGACCGGCACGAGCACCGTCACCGCGGTGAACGGCGTCGCCGCGTTCAGTGACATCGGAATTGACCAGCCCGGGGCGGACTTCGTGCTCGTCGCGGGCAACCCGGGACTCACTCCTGCGGAAAGCCGGCCATTTGGCCTATTGCTGCCCGGAGATCTGGACGCGGACGGCAGTCTGACCTTGGCCGACGTCGGCCTGGCGCTGCGGTGCGCTGCCGGCATCTCCGCCGCCCCCAGCGCATTCAGCGTGGGTGATCTGGCGGGGGCGCCGGCTGCCGGACCGGACGGCCGCCTGGGGATTGAGGACGCCGTGGCCATCGTTCACGAAGTGATGGCCGGAGGGTTTGGGGGCGGATAGCCCGGGCCGTTAGGGGAGATCGACGGGAAGAGCGGGGCCGAACACATTCGGTCCCGCTCTTCTGTATTTGACCGATAGCGAACCCGTTAGCATGCGTACATAAAGTCGCCGTGCGCCGTTCATTGGCGCTGATCAGCGTCACTGCGAATAGCGTGGAACCATTTGCTTTTGGCGGGCATTCGTACCACGTAAACCCGGCGGTCTTCGCGACGCCCCTGATGATATAATGGGAACCACATTGGGAGGGCGCGCAGGGTAAACGGCACGATCCTTGCCTCAGTTCAGCAAACAGCCGAGCGTGCCGTGTCGAAGGAGTGAAGGATCTCACCGACGGATTGCGGAACGCGAGCTCTCTCGCGTTCATGACAGTCCGTCTCATCTATGACCATGAAAGCGCGCCGTTGAAGGGCCGGATTTCGCACGGAATCGCCGTTCGGGCCCGCGAAACCATTGCGGTATGACCTATGCGCAACCGGAAGTCCGCTACGCCCCGATTCGCCCCGCGGCCAGGCTGCGTTCTGGCCCTGGCGCCGGAACGGGTAATCGCCGACGCAACCGACGTTATAGCAAGTAGACATTCGCCCCCGGTGGGCTGATCGCATAGTTATCTTCGCCGCGCCGGAATTCTGTTGGTTTCCGTCTGGAAAACCGTCAATTGTTCTGAGACGCGGACCCATGTCAGGAGAGATCCGACTAATGAGAAACCGAACCGCCGCTTCGATAGCCGCTTGTTTGATAGCTCTGGCCGCTGGCGGAGCCAGCTTCGCAGATCCCATTGGCGCGCCCGCTGGGGCTCCATCGTTCAATGTGAAGGACTTCGGCGCCAAGGGAGACGGCGTGACAGATGACTACGACGCGATCCAGGCCGCCGTGGCCGCCATTAACCCGCCTCCGTTCGGAACCGGGACCGGCCAGGGGACCCTGTTGTTCCCTCCCGGTGAGTACTTCATCAATCGTTACCGGATAGTGGATTCTCCGGACGCAAACAACATCAACAACATCGCTTTTGAGTCTTGTAACGGAGTGTCGGTGCTGGGGACTGGAGCCAAGATCAGCGTCCTCGGCAAGTTCTACCGCTCCAAGTGGGAGACCGCGAACAACGTCTGGTACAGCAACATCTACAACGTGATCCCGCTCTACTTCGACAACTGCCAGAACTTCCTCGTGGATGGTTTCGAGTTGAACGGCAACGTGCAGGACACCACCCGTGACCCCGAAGTCGTGGAGGGCCGATGCTACGGCCTGGCCACTCAGGCGTCCTCCAACTACATCATCCAGAACGTTTACGCGCATCACTTCGCCGCGGACGGCGTGATGCTGGGGTCGGAGTCGTCCAACTCCGCGCACCCAATCGCCACGGCAGACCGCAACGCCACGCTCATCAACGTTCATAGCGCGAACAATGCCCGCGACGGTCTGGCGATCTACCACGTGCGCGGCGCCATGATCCAGAACTCGCTGTTTGAGACCTCCGGCGATATCGGCGGCTCGTACGGCGGGCACTACCCGTATGCGGGCGCCGGACTTGAGCCAACCGCCTTCACCGTAGGCGTTGACGTTGACGTGAAGACAGGCGACGTGACCTTCCAGAACTGCACGTTCAGGAACAACATGGGCATGCAGTTCTTCGTGGGCGGCGGGGATCGCACCGACAACATCACCCTCGACGGCTGCACCTTTGAAGAGGGGCCGCTGAGCATCAACGACTATACCGTGTTGATGGCGGTTAAGAACGGTCTCATCCAGAACTGCACCATGCGCGGAAAGCGGATGACGTTCGTCCGCGGATCGTTCCCCGGCGTCTCCGTCACCATCCGCAACAACACCCTCTACTCCAACGCCTTCGCGCTCGTGGGAGACAGCCTGCCCTGCCAGGCTCTGATCGAGGGCAACACGATCATCGGCACCTTCACGGCGCCCACCAGCAACTACCTCGTCTTCCTCCAGAACCTGCCTCAGGTGACTTTCCGGATGAACACCGTCATCGTGCCCAAGGAAGCCAAGAACGCGAACAGCGCGCAAGGCATCGTGACGCTGAACAACATTGGGCTCTCCGAGCAGAACTCGTTATCGACGGATCTCACCACACCCGCCACCTCCTACTTCTGTACCGTGTACGGCACAACGCCGGTCTACCTGGACCGCTACATCTCGGGCGACGCCATCCGCCCGGAGTGTTTGGCAAGCTTCCCGAACCAGCCGTTCTACACCACCATCATCCCCGGCGACGTCAACAACGATCACGCGGTCACCTTCGACGACGCCATCGCCGCATTGCGAATTGCGGGAGGGCTCAGCGCCGTAACCATGCCCGGCGGCGACGTTGCGCCGGCGCGGAACGCCGCGGGAGGGGTTGGGGACGGCGTGGTGGACATTGTGGATGTGGTGCGCATTCTGCGGCACGTCCAGGGCTATATTCCAGTCTGGCCGTAGGGCGTCGGGGGATCGTAGCTGCGCGGCCTGGTTGATGGCGCCGATTCGGCTCCGTATCGCGCCGGCAGAGGGGCGAGGCGCGATGTGGGGCGCACAATTGCAGAGCGGGCTCGCCCGCTCTCTCGGGGAGGCGAAGTATACAGCCATGGAATACAGACGACCCTGCATCTCAGGCCTTCTGGCGGCGATGGCGCTTGGGGCCTGGCCGGCCGCGGCTCACGCCCAGGGGGCCGCTCGTCCCTTTGTCTCAAACGAGCTGCTGGTGAAGTGGGACCCGGCCGCGCTCACAGGCGCCAATGACTCCTTCCACAACAAGCTGGGCGCGAAGCTGCTGGCCACCTACAACAGCATCGACTGGCAGCGCGTTCGCGTGCCGCCTGGAATGGCTGTGGCGGACGCGATAGCCAAGTACCGAGCGCTGCCCGGGGTGACCGCGGCGGAACCGAATTACCTGGTGACCCTCGGCGCCACGCCGAACGACACGCTCTATCCCAGCCTGTACGGCCTGCCGAAGGTATCGGCTCCCGCTGCTTGGGACTTGGACACTGGCATCAACAGCGTCGTTGTGGCGGTTGTGGATTCCGGCATCTCCTATAGCCACGCCGACCTCGCGGCCAACATGTGGCACAACCCCGGTGAAATCGCCGGCAACGGCATTGACGATGATGGTGATGGCTACGTAGATGACGTGTACGGCATTGCGCCGGTGGATGGGACCGCGGACCCCGTGGACACTCAGGGGCATGGCACATGGGTGGCCGGCACGATCGGCGCGGTTGGGAACAATGGACAGGGCGTCACCGGAGTCTTGTGGAACGTGAAGCTGATGGCGCTGAAGTTCACCAATCAGCAGGCCACAGGCGCCGCGTCGGATGCGGTGACATGCATCCAGTACGCCACGCTCATGCGCCAGCGCGGCGTGAATGTTCGCGTCATCAACGCCAGTTGGGCTACCGGCTCCAGCCAGGCCCTTCAGGATGCCCTGACCGCCGCTGGGAACGCCGGTATCCTGACCGTCTGCGCGGCCATGAATACGTCGTCGAACAACGATACGAGCCCCGTCTACCCGGGAAACTATAGCCTGCCGAGCCTGATGACGGTGGCCGCTAGCGACGCTTCGGACAACCTCGCGTCATTCTCGAACTGGGGTCCCACCACTGTCCACATCGCCGCGCCCGGCGTCAACATCCAGACAACATCCAACACAGGGCTCACCGCGTACGCGTATTCCTCCGGCACGTCATTCAGCGCCGCGTACGTCGCGGGGGCGGCGGCGATGCTGTTCGACTATCAGCCCGCCATGACGCCTCCAGAGGCGAAGGCCCTGCTCATGGACACGGCGGACAAGTTGCCGCAATGGACGAACCTCGTCGTCTCCGGCGGCAGGCTGAACCTCGCGCGGGCGATGGCAGTGGCTCCTCTCGTCGTCGTTCGGCGCGTCGGCTACGATACGATGCCGGGCGGCGCGCCCGCCGGGGCGCCGCTCTCGCCGCAGCCCATTGCGTCGTTCCGCGACAGCGCTGGGAACACGGTTCACGGCTATACGGGAGCCATCACGCTGAGCATCAAGTCCGGAACGGGAACCGCCGGCGCCCACCTCACCGGAACCGTCACGGTAAGCGCAGTGAATGGCGTGGCCACCTTCACCAATGTGGCCGTGGACACGCCCGGAACCGGCTACGTTCTGGTCGCCTCCAGCGGCGGTCTGACGACGGCATCCAGCAATCCATTTAACGTTACGCTTCCGGCTACGGCGCTGGCTTTCACGGCCTCACCCACAGGCGGAGTAGCGGGCATCTCGGTTAGCCCCGTTCCATCCGTGAAGGCCGTGGATGCAAATGGCGCCACAGTGACGGCCTTCAACGGCCCGGTCACCATCGCCATTTCGCCCAACACCGGTACGCCGGGCGCCACCCTCAGCGGGACCACTACAGTCGCCGCCGTAAACGGCGTCGCTGCCTTCCCGGATCTGGCCGTGAGCGTTGCCGGGTCCGGCTACGTGCTGTCCGCTTCGAGTTCTGGGCTCACTGGAGCGAACAGCGCTGCTTTCGATGTGGGACAGGCCTATACCATGGATGCCATTGAAGCCCTGCGCGTTGTGCGAGGCACGGTTGCCGCGAGCGGGACGATCACGTCCGGAACCGGCTTCACGGTGCAGCACGTCACTGACAGCGGAGTCTATCACATCACTTTCACGAAGGCTTTTGCTTCTGGCGACCTTCCGGTAGTGGTCGCGAGCGCCTTCGGAGCGAACCCGGCCACCATCAACGGGGTGAATCCCACAAATGCCGCCGTGGACATCACCGTGTACGTGGCTGGAACGGCGGCAGACCGGAGCTTCGGGTTCGTTGTCGTGGGAGCGAAGTAGCGCGCCTGACCGTAGCCTGGCCGATGCTCCGCCATGCTACGGTCAGCGGCTGTCCGCGCTCTTCCGCGTCCGGCTTCGCAGGAGTCCGACCAGCAGTCGAATGGGGCGCGCCACGAAATGCACGGCCCTGAGATGGGCCGGCAGGGGCATGAGGATGCGATCGGTTTCATGGGGGCGCAGGAGGCGCAGCAGGTAACGGAATCGGTCTACCGTGCGGTCGCGGAGGCTCATTCGCAGCAGGTGCAGTTCGGCGAGGCGCATGGGCTCGGGCGGCGGAGGCTCGAACATGCGCCGCTCAACGCCGGATGCTATCCTGCTAACGGCGTCGGTTCGATGGAGCATTTCGGCCGGCATGTCGATCTCCGCCAGGCGCTTCGCCAGCGCCAATCCCAGAAGCAGGGCTCGCTCCGCGCCCCACTCCTGCGCGGTTCTCAGCGCGGCATCCCAATCCAGTCCATTTGCCGCCCGGACGATCCCCGCCACGTCGCAGACGTGCTTCAACTGGCCCCAAGCGTGTCGCGCTCCATGGATGCACAGGAAGACGAGTTCGTCAGCCGGGTCTAGAGCGTCCACGCTCCTGTCAAGGCACTGAACTGGTTGGCGGCGGCTCCAGAGGCGGTCGAACTCCACCGGCAGCGCGTCTTCGCTGGTGCTCAGCGCCCAATGTAGCTCCAGCATGAACGAGAGGCCTGTGCGCCGCATCTCAACGTGGAGGTCGTCCGGCAGCGGTCCGTCCGATATGGGCGGATGCTCGTCATCCTGGCGGTAACCGTTCCCCGTTAGCAGGCGGCATGCGGCTCGGACGTCCGCGCGGCGCACGAGGATGTCCACGTCGTAGAACTCGCGATGCAGCACGTCGCCATGGATGCGCTGCGCCAGTGCCGGCCCCTTCAGCGGCAACGCTTCGATGCCCGCACGAGCCAGCGTGTCCAGAGCGCCGATCATCTGCCCGGCCAGCAAGAGGTTGTTGCCGGCCATAGATCGAGCGTGCGCATGAAGCGCCTCGCGGGTGGATGCGGGCACGGTTGCGGCACAAAGCGTCCCTACGCGGTCGATCACGAGCGGCAGCACGCCATGGCGCAGCGCCGCGGCGATGACCGCGTTCCAGTCCAGGCCTCCGGCGCACAGATCGGCGATCCGCCGCCGAGCGACGCCGTCATCCGCCGGACGCGCGCAGGCGAGGAGGAGCTGGATCTCAGGGCGCGAGCGAGGCTCAGGCATCGGACTCTCCTAGCGCCACGAACATGCGCGCATAGCCGCCGTCCCGACGCACCAACTCCTCATGGCTGCCCGATTCCGTGAT
Organism: Armatimonadota bacterium; assembly: GCA_036504855.1. Lineage (GTDB taxonomy): Bacteria > Armatimonadota > DTGP01 > JAKQQT01 > JAKQQT01 > DASXUL01. The sequence goes on from DASXUL010000002.1 coordinate 89,180, forward strand.
GCGCCCGTTCTCCATGAACACGATCCGATCCACCATCTTCACGGTGGCGAGCCGGTGGCTGATGAGGATGATGGTGCGGTCAGAGGCGGAGGCGAGCAGCCGTCGGAAGAAGGCGCGCTCCGCGTACGGGTCCATCGCGCTCGTCGGCTCATCGAGGAGGACAATCGGCGCCTCGCGCATCAGCGCCCGGGCCAGCGCCACCTTCTGCCACTGGCCAATACTGATCTGCTCTCCGTCATCGAACCACTTCCCCAACATCGAATCGTAGCCGTGCGGCAGCGATGAGAGAAAAGCGTCCGCGCCGCTCAAACGTGCGGCGCGCTCGATGCGTTCGCGGTTGGCTTCGGCCCGGACGTCCCCATACGCGATGTTCTCGCTGGCCGTGGTGTTGTAACACCCGTAGTCTTGGAACACCACCCCAACGAGCCGGCGCACGGAGTCTGGGTCCAGGTGTTGTGAGTCCACCCCGTCCCATCGGATCTCCCCCTCGGTGGGGTCGTAGAGACGGAGGAGCAGCTTGACCAGGGTCGTCTTGCCGCAGCCGTTGTGTCCCACGAGGGCCACCTTTTCGCCGGGGCGGATCGTCAGGCGAATGTCCGTAAGCACCTTGCGCTGGCTGTCCGGGTAGCGGAAGCCTACGCCGTCCAGGGTGAGGGCTTGCGCGAACGTGGCGCCGGCTCCGCCCGGGGCCGGGCGGGGCGCAGGCTCCAGGGCCATCAACTCATCCAGCGAAGTGAGGAAGAGGTTGTCGTCGTAGAGCCGCGCAATGCCGTCCGCCAGATCGTGCACGCCCGCCTGCCCTCTCATGAACGCCTGGTAGAACATGACCATCGCGCCCACAGACAGAGCGCCGCCTACGGCCTGATAGCCGATAAGCGCCAAAACGCCCACCAGTGGTACAAGCGAGACGACCTGCGCCTTCGCCTCGGCAATGGAGCGATCCACGGCCATCCGCGAGCGCTCCTTCCTCAGCTCGCTCCGGATGGCGGAGAACTGGCGGCCGAGGTAGGGACCCAACCCGAAGGCGCGCACTTCCTTGGCGTGCAGGTCCGTGGTCAACAGCCACGAAAGGTACATGGAGCGGCGCTCGGCGGCGGTTTGTTTGCGCTGCCATGCGAAAACCCGCTCGCTGTGTCGAAACCGGATCCACAGCGAAGGCGCGGCGGCGGCGATGAGGAGAACGGTGAGCCCCCAGTGGAACGCCAGAAGGAGCACCCCCACCCCAATGAGCGAAATGGCGTTCTGGGCGATCTGCCCGAGGCTCTGAACCACGCCGGCGGGACGGTAGGGCGCCTGGCTTTGCGCGCGATGCAGGATGTCCTTCGCATGGGGGTCCTCGAAGAACGCGTAGTCCATCGCCATCGCCTTCTCGTGGATGGCCTCCAGGACGCTGTCGGTGACGGCCTGCCCGGTGATCTCACGGGCCAGCGCGCCAGCAAGCCCCGCCACCGCGGACAACAGCACGCATCCGGCCGCCGCTCCGATCCAGATCAGGGCCTGACGGAAAGCTGCGTCCCGGCTGACGGCCATCCCCGCCGACGCCACCGCGTCGACGACGCGGCGGGTGGTGTATAGCAACAAAACCGGCAGAAGGCCCTGAATGAGCGTAATGGCGATGCCGGCGGCGGCGCCGCGCGGGTGGCTGCGCCGCACCAGGGCGAGAGCCGGCCCCACGCGCAACCGGGCAAACCAGGCCGGGCCGGGCTCGGAATCAGATCGCCTATCGCTCGGTTGGCGCATGGGCGGCCTCAATCCGGCGTCAGCGGGTCGATGACCTTCGGCAGTTCCAGCACGTCCTCGCCGAGGAACAGGCGGTATCCACGCGTCTGGCGCGCCAGATCGGCCAGCAGGTGGAAGTGCGCGGTTGCCACGCTGCGATCCAGCACCCGGAACCCGTTGGGCAGCAACTCCTCCATCACGCGCGCCGGGCTCATCGGCTCCACGTAGCTGGTGGACCACTGGATGACCTGTGGAAACAGGACCACGCGCGGCACGCACGTTTCGGCCCAAGCCGCTCCGTATACGTCCTCCAGCCGGAACAACCACTTGCGTTCGCCGGGCGTTAGCGGCGCGTTGGCCGCCTGTAACTCGGGGATCATGCGACGGGTGTCATCGGTGACCTGGATCGGCTCCGGGAAGGAGCGAGCGTGGATGAGTCCGTCCTTTGCTTCCAGGAACGGGTGGTCGTCGGCCACGCACCGGTAACCGGACCGGATGAGGGAGAGGCACGATGTGGTTTTGCCCCGGCCGCTGGCCCCGGAGATCAGGATGCCGTGCCCGCGCCGTTCCAGCGTGGCGGCGTGGAGGGTGAACTTGCCGCGCCGCTTCATCATCTCCACGAGCGCGAAATGCAGGCAGTAGAGCGCGTCTTCCTCGTTGCCGGAATCCACAAGTTGCACCACAGATGCGCCGCCATTGCGGGGGATCCGCACGGCGCCTGCCTCGTGGAACCGTACCGTGTGCCCAGCGTCGTCTTCGTAGACGGCCCAGCCGCCGGCGCCGGCGCCGTTCTGGCACAGCGGTATCGCCGAAGGCGGGGCCTCCGGCAGACCGTCTGGCGCCGTCCTCACCGTGATCTTCACGCTGTCCGGGCTTGCCGCGGCTTGCGCCGGGAAGTAGCCGAGGAGTTGCCGGACGATAGACGATGAGTGAACGTCGTCGGCTTGCACCGAGAGCGCGGCGCCGTGCACGTCGTAATGAAGGTTCATGCGGGTGTGAGCCTGTGTGGGTGTGAAAGGGAAGGCGCCTTCCGGGCGGCGCTGGCGCAATCGCGCTTCGGGCCGCCACGGAAGGCAAGCGCATGGCTAACAGAGGCCTCACCGGGGCCATGCTTATCCCGGTGAAGCGGGCCGGCTAGCCGGCTTCCTTGTTTTCGGAGCCGGTGCCTTCGCCTTCGCTCTCTTTGTTCTCGGAACCGGTCCCGTGGTGAGACCGATCCTGAGTGATGTCCTGGAACACGCCATGCTTGGTTAGCACGGGCTCACCGTAGATTCTCTTGTCCATCTAGTTGGTCCTTTCAACTACAAGACCTTCTTGTAGGAACTGAGCCAATAGCGCTCGGAGATCCTCGCGAACCACTCCTTCCGGAGCGTCGAAGACGTTGCAGACTTCGGCGAGGACTTGCTCCGCGCGCTTGTGGCCGTCGCAGAGTTTCCAGAACTCGGCGGCCGCCGAGTTGAGAGAATAGCAGGCCGTAGCGCCAAGGTGAAGCAGCACGCATTCATCTTCGAAGGCCGTCCAAACAACATCTGAACTGCGCTCGAAAATGCACGGCCAAGGGTTTGTCAGGGACCGGGAGCCGGCCTCGAGGAGGCCGGCACGCTTCCATTCCGCCAGGACCTGCCGCGCTTGCCGCTCAATCTCCGCGTGCGACGCGTCGGGATCGAGCGGGGCGCTGGTCTGGAGAAACGGCCGCGCTTCCGGTCGGAGGTCTGCCGGGATGAAGAGTTCCTTGTTTGCGGTGTCCCGCGACATAAGCGCCAACTCCTTATGCATCCCCGCAGAGCAGGTCCGCCACGGCGTCTCCGATCCGCTGGCCGGAGGTGTTCTCGAAGAACGTGAACCCGGGCATCGGGTTCGCCTCCCAGCAATAACAGCGGCCGTCCGGGTCGCGGCGCAGGTCGATTCCCGCCAACCGCAGCCCCAGCTCCGCGGAAAGGCGGAGACACCGTTCGGCGATTTCATCTGGCAGACTCACCGCCCGCATTCGGCGCGGCGTCCGCTCACGTTCGGCGTAGCGATAGTCCATGGCGCCCGAAGTGATCTCGGTGGCGAAAACGCGATGCCCAACCGTGTGCACCCGGGTTTCCACCCCCGCCACGAACTCCTGAAACTGAGTGGGCCCGTTCCGCAGCAGCGGCAGGCGCTCCAGGTCTTCCTCACGCACTCCGCGGACGATAGACATCTGGTCGCTAACCGACTTTCGGACCACGCGCCCGCCGCACTCCTCCCAGAAGCGCCTGGCCTCTTCGGGATCGTTCGTCACCAGAGTCTTCGGCACGGAAAACCCGCTGCGCTGAATGGCCGCCTGTTGGAACGGCTTGCTGCTGTTCGATGCGAAGGCCGACACCGGATTCACAAAGTCGATGGGCAGGCTCTCCGCCATCGCCAGGATCACGTCGTACGGTTCCGCCTGCCGGACATAGGCGGACCGGACGTCCTCCACGTTCACGCGGCGCGATCCGTTCCGGATCCACCCTTCCAGACATCCCCCGCTGATCGACCAGTTCACCTCGAACTGACGGCGATCTTGCCGCAGGTCGACCAGCATGAAGTCGGCGCCGCGGGAAATGAGGCGCATGCAGATATAGGCGGTCACGGGGTCGCTCAGCGGCCCCAACACAAGAACGACGCCGCTTTGCATCAATCTGCCCCCCCCAGCAGGTTGGCCAGTTTGCTGACGACCTCGCCTTTCATACCCGCCTCACACTTCGAGGGATCGGGGTAGGCGTTGATGTCCATCAGAGTGCAGCGGTCCGCGCTCATAGACAGCTGCAGGTGGGCAAACTCGAGGCCCAAACGGGCGCACAACCCCGCGCACGATGCAAGAAGCGGCTGATCCAGTTCTGTTGGTGAAATCTGATCGCCGTTCGAGAGGCCGGCGGCCACCTCGCCGCCGACCACGAAGGCGTCTACGGCCATCCCGTGCGGACGGCGGGTGAGGCAGACGGTGGCGTCGGCGAATTGGCCTTGGAGCCATGTCTCGCCGGCCTCGCCAGGCGGAACCGGCTGCGGCGGGTCGCCGGTGACCGCGCTCGCCCATGCCTCGCCATCCCATTCCCGCAACGTGACAACCGCACGCTCCACGCTCGTCGCGTACAGCACTTCGGGGAGGGCGAATCCGGCTGCGCTCACCGCTTCTATGTTCTCACGCAAGCGGAACATGGGGCGGAAGAAGCGCCCCGGAACGGGCCGGTTCACCACTCGCCCCGGCAGCGCGTTGAGCATTCCGAGGAGCACCGCTTCCATCTCGAAGGCGGCATACCGGCGGTCCTTCTCGGTGAGATCCGGATCTGTAGCCACCGGAGCCGGGGCGCGGGCGAACACGCCGCGTACTTCGGACATCCGGGCGCGGCATCCGTCCACTTCCAGGAAGCTGCCGGCGGCGTCACCGGGGCGCCAACCGAAAGTCAGCCGGCTCAGCACGTCGTCCTCATGCAAATGCCAGACAGGGACGCGCCGGGCGCGGCATTCCTCAGCGAGCAGCGTCGCGCAGACATCTTCATGCGTTGACAGGATCAGTATCAAAAGGCTTAACTCCGGATCAGCCGGCGGCAGGCGGGTTCTCCCGCGTTCTCAACAACGGCGCATAGGCGGGCAAATCCACATTCCCGCCGGCCACCACTTTCCCCAAACTCTCCACCCAGATGTGCGCGCGCGGGGCGCCTCCATCTCCTGGCATCACGCCAACCCGCGCCACGTACGGCAACCGCGCCGTGCGCAGGAGGAAGCACGCCGCCAACGCCTGGGGCACGCAGGACGCGCCCGCCTTTGCGCCGGCCGCGGAGATCGCCCACGCGATGCGCTGCGTCCGCTCCACGCTGTTCGGATCGACGCGACCCGCTTTCGCCGCGCCGCCCTCAAGCGCGCGCCAGAGAAAACGGAACGGAAGAACCCGCGCCGCGACCTTTGCAGTAAGCACGGCTCCATATGCGACGCAGAGGATTCGCCGGTCCCGAGAGCCCAGTCGAAGGAACTCACGAGCCATCGATGTCCCTTGTCTCCATCAGCCCCTGAGCGAGCATCGAATCCAGGAACCGGATCAGATCCTGCCGGCAACGCTGGGTGTCGATATCGTACTCGGCCATGACGGCGCGCACAAGATCGTCCAGCGATCGTGGCGTCTGCAATTCGTTCCAGATGAACTCGCCCACATCCGAAACGCTGAAATATGAGCCGCTTCGCTGGTCCAGGATAACGGTCTCGCCGCCAACCGCGGCGGAAACGCCGCAACTGGATCGGCGAAATTGGGTTACATCTGTTATACCGGGAGTCAAGGCGCCTCCTTGCCGTTCAGTCGTTCAGTCACTGATATATCAACCGGCGGGCCGCCCGACAGTTCCAAGCCAACGAGCGACCAGTTTAGCGGTCAAGCATGCGCCGACGTTGCGGCTGATGCACGGAGAGTGCAACTTACGTGCCAAAAACGGGCGTGAGGGCCTCCACGGATGGACCAGGGAGGGGGAACCGCAGGCGTGACTTGGGGTGTTATAATCGCATCTACAGAACGCGTTGGGTCTTGCGCGCGAGGGGTTCGTGGGAGGTGGTCCAGATGGCTCCTATGGCGGTAGCGGTCTGCGTGGGGGCGGCTTTGGTGCACGTGGCTTTCGTGCGACGAGGGTTCCCGCCCACTGCGCTCTTGGCGACGGCGCTGGCGGTGGGCATCGCCGGCTCCGCGCTTGCGGCTTGGGGATTAGCAGTGGTCGCCGTTCGGGCAGGAGCGGGATGGATTCTGTGCGCCCTGGCGGTGGCAGGCATCCTGGCGGCGCTTGGTCAGTATGGGGCGCGAGTTGGCTGCGGGATGGTGAGGAGGCGGCTTCAGTAGTTGCCGCGCGCGCTGGCCACGGCGGCCACCGTCCGCCAGATGACCCAGATGTCCAACCAGATGCTCCGGTTCGCCACGTAGCGTCGGTCGTTCTCGACCTTGGCTTCAAGGCCCAGGTCGTCTCGGCCCTCTACTTGAGCGAGGCCCGTGATCCCGGGACGCACGTCATGGACGCCGGAGCGTTTTCGCATGGCGATGAGGTCGCCCTGGGTGTAGAGGGCAGGACGCGGCCCTACCAGACTCATATCCCCGCGGAGCACATTCCACAACTGTGGGATCTCGTCGAGGCTGCTCCGGCGCAGGAAGGCGCCGATGCGCGTGTAGAACGACGTTCCCATGGCCTTCATGGCCTCGGTGCTGACATTGGGGGCGTTCATCACCATGGAGCGGAACTTCAGCATCATGAACTCCCGGCCATGGAGCCCGATGCGCCGCTGGCGGAAGATCACGGGACCCGGATCATCGCGCCAGATCGCCAGGGCAATGGCGGCGCAGAGCGGGCAGAGGATGAGGAGGCCGACGGCGGCCAGTACGAGATCCAGAGCGCGCTTGGCAAGATCGTATGGGCACGAGGCGCGCCGGGCGGCGGGCCTTGTTTCCGTATCGCGGGTGAGGGATGTCATCGAATGCTTCCGGCTAACTCATCGGCAATGGCGATCCGGGCATTGAGCGATGGAGTTGAAGGGTTGGTCGGGCGGCGCCGTTCCTGCTCTTCGCGACATTGTGACTACCGCCATCGGCCACTAGTCAAGCTTGGACGGCAGGACGGTCGTCCGGCATCCCTGGCATCCAGGGCGCATCGACGAGGGGGGGACGCTGGTGAAGCAGGTTGTCGTGCTGGGCGGCGGGTTCGGTGGGCTGTATGCGGCGCTGCATCTCAAGGATCGGCTGAAGCCGGTCGAAGCCGAGATCCACCTTGTGAGCCGTACCGACCACTTCCTCTTCACGCCGCTGCTCCACGAGGTGGCGGCCGGGCTTCTGGAACCGCGCGACGTGGCGCATTCCCTGCCCTCGCTGCTTGGCCGGCGCATCCGGTTCCATCACGCTTCGGCGCGCTCGATTGACGTAGGCGCGAGAATTGTCCAGACGGACGAAGGCCCCCTGCCCTACGACGCTCTTGTGGTTGCTCTGGGCAGCGAAGCGAACTACTACGGCCTGCCGAACGTTGAGGCCGAGAGCCTGCCGCTGAAGACGCTGGATGACGCGCTGGCGTTGCGCGCGCATTTCCTCAACCTTTTCCACCGGGCCGAGCGCGAGCCGGATGCCGAGGCGCGGGAGCGACTGCTCACCGTGGTCCTCGCCGGAGCCGGCTGCACGGGCGTGGAGCTAGTGGCGGAGCTGCACCACCTTGTTACGCACGGCCTGAGCCAGGCCTTCCCCTCCATAGATGTGCAGCGCGAGATGCGGCTCATCGTGGTGGAGGCGACGGACCGGCTGCTCTGCCCGAAGGACATGACACTGGCCGAACGGGCCAGGGAGATATTGAGGTCGCGAAAGGTGGAGGTCATCTTCCGCACCGCCGTCACCGGCCGCGAGGAAAACGCCGTGCTGACGAAGGACATGGACACGGGGGCCGAGGCCCGCATCCCGGCGGAGACGCTGATCTGGACGGCCGGCATCCAGCCGAACCGGCTGGTTCGCGAGCTGCCGCTTCCAAAGGATCGGCGCGGAAGCCTGCTTGTGGAGCCGACACTGGCGGTGCGGGGCCGCCCCGAGATCTACGGACTGGGCGACTGCGCGGCCGTTCCGGGGGACGATGGCAGTTTCGCGCCATGGACGGCGCAGGCCGCCATGCAGCAGGCCCGCATTGCGGCCCGAAACGTGGCGGCCGAACTGCACGGCAAGCCGCTGACCCCGTTCCGCTACCACAACATGGGCGAAGTTGTTACGCTGGGCGGCGCGGAGGGCGTGAGCGAGGTATTTGGGCTGCGCCTGCGGGGAATCTCCGGCTGGCTGGCTGCCCGCATCAGCCACCTCGCCCGCCTCCCCGATTGGAGCGACCGCGTGCGCGTCGCCGCCGAATGGGGCCTCGACTTCCTCGGCCCCCGCGTCACAAAAGACGATGTTTGATAGGACGCTCGCGGAAGACGGTGACGGACGCGCGAGCAGCTTCGTTCCAACGGGTGGGCTGGGCGCGAAAGACGTGCGTCGGCCCGGCAGGTCGGGTACCAGGAGGCGGCCAACTGGCGTGGTTTGCCTCCCGGGGGCCGATGGGCCGGACTGCTACTCTCTGTGACTCTGCCCTCAGCGACGAGTGCACCACTCGCTGAGTATCTCCAGGTACGCCCAGCGGTCGCCGAGCCCGTGTGCATCCATGAACTCGGTGTACTGGATGAACCCTTCGCCATGTATCTTCACGTTCGGCGCGGAAATAGCCGGAATATCTGTCCACAGCGCTTCACATTCCGGACAGACATACACGATCTTGTTCAGTTGCTTGACGCGGGCCTCGGTGACCCAGTCCTGTCCACACCTCGGGCATGGAGTCTTCTCTAGAGTGGCCATCGCGTTCGCCTCCTCAAACTACCGCAATCTCCCCCGTACTCATCGTCAGCAAGAGCCCGGTCACAGCAGCGATGCGGGCTGCCTGCGCTGTTCGCTAGATGTAGGTGAGGGCGCCGGTCCGCAAGTCAATCTCAAACCCAGTGCAGTCCGCCTTTGGCATACAGAAGCCTGTTCCGCGAAGCGTCCCGTCGCTGACCTCGACGATCCTCAAGTCATCCTTACAGATACCGCAGCAGTTCCAAGCCTCTCCGTTCACGCCGTAAGCGACGATGTCGGTGAAGTCCGAGAACAGGATCAGGTTCAGTTCGGGAACGACGCGAACATCCAGAATCGGATACACGGCGATCTCAAACCAGCGCTTCGGATCGTCAGTGCGGACAACGCTCCACTGCCCAAGCCATACGACGCACAACTGGCGCGGGTCGGGCCAGCTCAGCGCGCAGGATATTGCGGGCGGTGAATCGTAACCTCCGTCAAACGACGCCGTCCATGCCGATCCGCCGTGCGGCTCGATCCGCATCACGGGGCCATACCCGCCCTCGTCGCGGCAGCCCGGATAGTAGATGGGCCTCGGCGTCTCCGGCCAAAAAGGGAACGGCACATCAAACTGCACATCGTACTCGCGGGGAAACACGTCTATCAGGTGCAAGACCACTGCCTCCTTTCGGAGTCCCGTGCCAGATCGGCCGGTAGCGAGATTGGATAGTCGCTCATAGATCCCTGCGTACCGGGTTGCTTTCCCGCCTCCCGGACTGGAGCGACCGCGTGCGCGCGCCGCCGAATAGTGCCTCGGCTTCCTCGGCCCCCGCGTCACCAAAGACGAAATGTCACAAGATGCGCCCAGATGAAGTAGAGGCCGGCGGATGCAGCGCAGGGGCGCGACGACGTGAGGGAGCGAAGGCCGGCGGCCTTCGCTCCCTAAGAGCCATGACGTGCAGCCGTTACTCGCCGGCGCCGGACTGCGCAGGCCGACGCCATGCGAGGATGGCCTCCTCGTCATAGGCCCCCACCAGCAGAATCTGCGTGCGATCCGCCAGCCCTTGCAGGGTCTCGGCCGTTACTTCGGTCGCCGGCGCGATGGGAGTCCCCTCCGGCCAACTCGTCAGCGCGCAGACGAAGTGATAGCCTTTCGCGTGGCGGAGCGCCATTTCTATCTCGGCGCCTTCGATCGGGCCGGGACCGTGCAGATAGACATACGGTTCGGTTCCGAGGCGGAACCACAAGGAGTCGTCTGCGCTTCGCTGAAATCCAGGGAAGATGTACTCCGGCATGCCATCCGGCCACACGACGCAGCGCTCCGGCCGCCCGTTCAGGTAGGGCCCAATGATCTCTGCGCTCTTTGGCCGTTGACCTCCGCCGATGCCGCCCCAGCGGAACGCGGCGAGCTGCTCGTCTCCGGGATGCCGCGGGAGATATGTCTCCACCGACCCGTCTTCCAGCGGCAGGGCCAGCAGCGCTCGCCCCAGGCTGCGACCCGATCCCTTCTCGAGAACGCTCCGTATGAACCGATTCGCGTTACCGCCGAGCGCTATCGTCAGCAATCTGCCTGTCATCACTGTCACCTCGTCGTGCGTAGCTGGCTGGGACTGGATCAACGATCGTAGTTCTCTTTGATCTCCCAGTGATTGCCATCGCGTATTCGATACTGATTTCCATTCGGGTCCGTGTAGTCCCAGTGCGGTGGCACCGGATACGGGTGATCCAAGTCGGGATGTAGGCGCTCATTGGTCTCAGGGTTGAGCCACTCATCGCCCTCCCATTGCCACATGTCGCCGGGCGGGATGTTCGGTTTCGCAGGCGGAGGCCCGGTGAACAGTTCCGGTGGCGGCGGGTCACCGCCGGCGTCGGGGCAACCGCCCTGACTGCCAGCTCCCCCTGGGCCGCCCTCACTAACGCCTCCACCAGCGCCGCTGGGGCCGGGATCGACAGGCACTCCGTATGGGTTCGGGTCGTTCGAGTATTTCCATGGGTCCGGCGTGCCTGGCCCATACATGCCTGGGTCGTACTCATTTGCGGCGCAGCCCTCACCCATGACCGACCCAGCGGGCACGGGTCCTAACTCAACCGGCCCGCCGCCCGGACAGCTCGGATCCGCCAACTCACCCGGCGGCGGAGGAGGCGCGCCGGTGTCTTCCAACCCCCACGGGTCTGCCCGGTTCACCGGGTTGTTCTTGCAGTAGGCGTAGAGGTTGATGCCGCTGTGAAGCCTTCGCCGGCAGCAGCGAAGGCTTCACGCGTGACCATCTTCCAGATTGGAGCGGTGTTCTAGCCCGAACGCGAGACACGTGAGTCAGTTGCCCTCACGGCAGTCACCGCGCGGGCCACCGACCGAGGACTTGGCTCAAGGCACCGGCCAAGAGCAGGGCAACCGCTAGGTAGACACCCATCATATCGACCCACATGGGTTGCTCGGCGCGACCGGGAGCCCGCCTCCCGAACGTTCGTCTGTGGAACAGAACAAGCGATCGGCCGTATCGCAGCAGGAGTGCCGCGAATACGAGTTCAGGAAGGATCATCTGGATCCCCATTGATATGGACATGGCCAAACCAGATTCCCTTTGTCGTCGGGCCAAACTCGATGCCCGTCTCACGAGTATCCACATTCATAGACCATGAGAAGCCGAGCGCATCGCCTGCGGATACTTGAATGTAGTCACCTGGGGTGATGGGACCTCCACCCTGCATCCAAGAAACGCCTCCAGGGTTAAGCGCCCAACCGTAGCCTACGTACTCATGGCACGGTCCACCACCGGTTTGTGGAATCAGACGGCCGTAGAGCACGGTCCACGGACCTCTGATCGGCACAGCGGCCGAAACATCCCACACATCAGGGACCATTGGGCGCCACGGGCCTCGGGCAACCCCATCTGGCGGCCTAGAGAACTCAGGCGTCGGCATTGCCAGGATATCCTGTTCATCTGGCGGAAGCGCCCTGGGTTGGTGAAGGTCTACCGGAGGTAGCCACTTACCCCACTCTGTTGGCTTCAGCCCGGTTGGGTCCACATACCCTACCGGGTTGTTCTGGCAGTAGGCGTAGAGGTTGATGCCGCCCGCGTAGCTGATGGGATCGCGCGTCAGGAACCGGCCCGCGGCGGGATCGTGGCGATGGCGGCCCATCAGGATGAGTCCGGTCTCGAAGTCCGTTACGACGCCGTATTGGCCGCTGAACCCGAAGGGATCGTCCCTTACGAACCCGCCGCGTCACGATCGGTTGATGAGCGCGAACGAACCCTTCGCCACAACCCTCCTTCCCTCATCGAGCGTGAAACCCATCCCCTCACGTATGACTGGCCAGTCCTCGTCCGGTCTCGCAAACCAGATGGCGCACTCAGCGGTCTCGCCGGGTTCGGGCGGGTCAGGCTGGAACGCCACCAGCACGATGTCAGACCATTCGTCCACCTGGCCATCGTACCGGATGATGCCATGGTATCCCGATGAGGGCGGGCCGACTCGGCCCCCCTCGGCGGCGGGGAGGAACGTGATCTCCCCGAGCGCGTGCGGAGGCGGAACGCGCCCAGGACCGGCGCGGCATTCTATGGGCGCGCCTGGGCGCGGCCCTTCCGAAGCGTGGTATGCCTCCGCATCGATCAGGTCCGCCGCCCAGCAGCCAAGTGACGGATTCCAGTGGAGCTTTCCCGGGACCACGGCGTCATCAGAATCGCGATCAAGGGCATCAAGCATCCACAGGGGCAACACCAGCCCGTCGTATGGCTGAATCCCGAACAGCGCGAGATCCGCGGCGGTCTGCCGTCCGCCAATCGGACAGGCTCCGGTTTCGTCTATGTCGTTGTAATCGGCATAGACCCATCGGTACGGAACGAGATCTGGCCACACGTCCAATGCAATCACCATGGTCTCCTGATACCCTTGAGTGGATTCGGTATCTCAACGAACACTTCCTGCCAACCCACCGTCTGTCAGGCCGGCTAACAGACGGTGGTAGGGGTCCTGCGGAGACTCAGCCGGCGTGATCGAGCCTCCCGCGCCAAGTACCTTCTCTGCTGTGCCAACGGCCCATTGCCCATTTCGAGCGCCCGAAGTGGAACCAACCTCCTCCAGTGATCCAACGCCTACATTCACCGAAACGCCGCCAAGCACGCAGCCTTCGCCCCGAATCACTCTGGAGCCCCCTGGAGCATTCGATATCAGACCGGCACGTATCACGGTCGCGGTCTCCCCTGCCGCCGCCGCGTCGTCTCCGCCTCGGCCGACGGCTCCAGCCAGCATGCCGCCCGCTTTGCCGAGTATCGCGGCGGCCAAGTGGCCCGCGGCGCTGTACAGGGGACCGGTTGCGTAGTATTCGGCGACGGCGATTTCGGCGTAGGTCGCCGTGCCGACCAGATTCGCCCCAGTGTGAAACGCCTCGTCCCTGCCGCTCGTGATCTCCGCGACATCGCCGTCCAGCCACCTGTCTCGGTCGTCAGTGCAGAGACCAGCAGGGTCGGTGAGGTTCACCGGGTTGTTCTGGCAGTAGGCGTAGAGGTTGATGCCGCCCGCGTAGCTAATGGGGTCGCGCGTCAGGAACCGGCCCGTGGCGGGATCGTAGTACCGATGGCCCATCTGAATGAGGCTCGGCGCGCGCCGAGCATGGGCTTGCGCAGATGGTCGCCGGTGTGGCCTCGCCGACACGACGCCCATCTGCCGCGCGTTACGCCCAGTCGTACTCCTTGGCGGTCTTCACCAGGGCATCGATGTTTTCGAACGGCGAATCACGCGGGATGTCGTCGCCGCTGCCGGCGATGAGGCCGCGGCAGTTCCCGTGCGCGGCGTTTAGCACATCCAACGTTTCGCGCCGAACGTCTCCCGGGGAGCCGTTCAGAAGCGTGAGGGTGTTCACGCCGCCCTTCAGGGTCACCCGGTTTCCGATGCGCCGGGCCGCGTCGTCCACGCGCACCCCGCCCAGCGGGTCCAACGGCTCCAATGCGTCCACGCCGGTTTCGGCGATCATCTCCAGCAGCGGGGCCGAGTTGCCGCAGATATGCAGGTATACCTGCGCGCCCAGCGCGTGGAAGGCCTCCGCGGCGCGCGCGTAGCGCGGCTGGCAGAAGCGGGCGAACTGCTTTGGCGAGATGATGCTGGCCGACGACCACGCGTCGCCGATGTAGATGCCGTCCACCCCGCCCGCGATGAGCGCCTTCCCCTCCTCAATGGAGTTATCCGTGGCGCGGTCCATCAGCTCGTCCACGAAAGCGGGGTCGTCCATCAGGTCATACATCGCCTGGTCCGCCCCGCGCCACGCCGCCAGGCTGTTCATGGTCTGGCTGGCGGAGACTCCCGCGATGTAAAGGCCGTCTCCGAACTCCGCGCGCAGGGCGCGGATGGCATCCAGCCGGCCGGCCGCTTCGTAGTCCTCCGCCGGCGTGATGCGGATGCCGTCGAGGCCAGACTTCTCCTTCACGGGCGGCGAGAGGTCCAGGGGCACGGGGTCGTCGTCTTCCTGGAAGCGGGAGTAGGCGACGCCATCCTTATCAATGAGGCACGGGATGCCGTCCCGGGTTTCCAGCCTCGGCGGAACGTCGTCGCGGCCCGGGCCGAAGCCCACCTCAATGCCGTCGAACCCGAAGCGACGGACCATGGCGGAGATGCCGTCGAAAACCAGCGCCGGGTTGAGGATCATATCCCCAACCCGGCGGCCGAGGGCGCGCGCGCCCAGATAGCGGGTGGTAACCGGGAAGACCGGCACGCGGTCTACCGGCTGCCCCGCCATCGCCGCGCGCACGCGTTCACGGGAGGTCATGGCCACGCTCAGATGGCCTTGATCTCGGGGACCGGAACCCACACGTTCGGCGTTTCCAACGCGGCCACTCCGGCTTCGATGAGGGCGGCGATCTCCAGCGTTTGGCGCGGGTCGATCGGGGCCAGGCGGGTGTTGAAGAACTCCAGCATCCGATCAATGAAGCGTGGGAAGAAGTCGCCCATGCCGGTGAGGTTCACCGACTTGTCCTCGCCGTAGGCGGCGAACAGGCGGAAGTCCATGGAGGGATGCAGCGTCACGGTGGCGCTGCGGCCGTCATCGTACCGCACGGCCATCTGCTTCACGGCGTCATTGCCGTACTGCATCACGGCCTTCGCCCCGATGCCCAGCGTCATCACCAGCATCTCGATCTGATGGATCACGTAGATGTGGAACACGCCGGGGCCCTCGGTGATCACGCTGGTCACCTTCTGGCCGGCCAGGTCGCCCGCCAGCGCGCCCTCAATCTGCGAGCCGAACCTCAGCGCCGAGGAAGACATCATCGGCGTGCCGTGCGCGGTGGCCTTCGCAAAGAGCCGCTGGGCGGCGGCCAGCGACGGGGCGATGGGCTTGTCGATGTAAACGGGCTTGCCGCTGCGCAACGGCAGGTCCGCCAGGTCCTCATGGCGTTCCGCGTTGTCTGGGGAGAGGACAACCAGGGCATCGCACTCGGCGACGACCTGCTCGATGCTTTCCGCCTTGCCCACGCCCTCGCGTTTGCACCACTCGGCGAGCGGGATGCGGTCCGGCGGGGTCATTTCCTCCCAAGCGAGCGCAATCTCGAACTCCTTGGCGAAACGGCTCTCATGGATCCAGTTGGGGTAGTTGTTGGCGTGCCACTCGTCAATGTAGTAGTCGATGAAACCGATCTTCTTCACAGGTATTTCCTTTCGCAATAGCGCCGGTTGCGGTGATTGGTGTCTGTCTGGATGTTAGGAAGCGGGCGACGGCTTCCTCAAACGGATGTGGGCCGAATATGCTGCTCCCAGATAACATGAAGGCCGTGCCCCAACGCGGGTTGGCTCGCCGGGCACGTCTTCCAATGGCGTCCGTCTCTGCCGGCCGGTGGGCCGCTCCCAGAATGGGCGTGGATACGAGGCCAATTTCCCTGGCTCCTCACTGGCGCGCCGCGCCGTTCGACCGGCTGCTCCGCCTCCGCTGGCTCGGAGGGGCGTCTCCGCTTCGTAACAGACAGGAGCATGAGATGCAGTACCAGTTTGCACGCTGCCGCCGGGGCGGCGCCCTGGCGTTCGCGTCTGCCTTGGCGCTCGGAATCGGCGGAGGGTCACGCGCCGGGCGGATCGCCGTGAGCGTCTCCAACGTCACCGTCCTGCAGAACTCCGTGTATGTGGGCCAGCCGATCACGGTCGGCTATACGCTGGCCGGCTCCGGCATCAATGTGGGCGGTATCGCCAGCGTGAAGGTCGAGATCATGAATGGGACGACGGTGGCCAAGACCGTAACGTTCACGCCGCCAACCGGCACGTTGCGGGGCGCCAACTCCGTCTCCGTGGATACCAGCGGCGTTCCGCCGGCCGCCGCCTACTCCGTGCGCGTCACCGCGGTCACCGCCAAGAGCAGCATCACCGGGCCCAACGGAACGGACTACTACCAGATCAGCGACTCAACGGACCCCGCCCTGCAATTCGTCAACCCGCGCGGCGTAGACGTGAACAGGAACGCCGCCAGCCCCTACTTCGGGCGGGTTTATGTAACGGAAGGCCGCTCCGGGATCGCCCCCGGACGCGTAACTACGAAGGGCGTCTACATCCTTGATGCCGATCTCGCCGAGACCTTCCCTGGGGCTGAGCCGAAGGCTCGAGACTCCGGCGTCAATGGCGGCGCGTGGACCGCAAGCGCCAATAGCCCCTTCCGCGTGACGGTTGGGCCGGACGACCAGGTCTACATCACAGACTGGAGCGATCCCCATTCCGGCCTCTTCATCGCCGATCCCGACGTGAATACCGTGCAGGACCTCTTCATCTTCCCATTCCCGCCGGGCGGACAGCGCGGAACGTCGCGCGGAACCGGCGACGTGATTGACGCTAACGGCGCCCAGGTGTACAGCAGCATCTCCAGCGTTTGGGTGGAGGGCACGGGAGCAGCCCGCAAGGTGTTCACCGCCGATTACTACGGGGAACCGATGGGCAGCATCTTCGAGTACGATATCCCGGGCGGGCAGGTGCAATGGGTGAAGCCGCCCGACAAGACGGCGGTCTCCAACAACGGTTCCATCAACACGGACTCGGAGCACGACGTGGTGAGGGACTCCGCCGGGAACTTCTACGTGGCCAACATCACCACGTCCGACCAGGCGGTCAAGTTCGATAAGGATGGCGCGGTTGTCACACAGATCCCCGCCATCGGCACGGGCTACTTTGGCATCGCCATCGACGACGCGCGCAACAAGATCGCTCTGTCCACGAATGACGGACGCATCATCTTCACGGACAAGAGCTTCGCCGCGGCCACTCCCGCAATCACCACCGGTTCCAGCGGCGAGGTGCGCGATGTGGCGTTCGATGCGGATGGTTGGGTCTACGCGGTGGACCTGACGGCGGAAGCTCTGTTTGTCTATGCGCCGCCCGGAACCTATCCGGTCAGCGGCGGGCAGGCTGTGTCCACGCAGACCGTGGCGATCTCCCGCATCCCGCTTCCTGGCGACATCGCGCCGGTTGGCCCCTCCGGGCTGTACGTCGGTCCGAACGGTCACCGCTACGGAGATGACAAGGTGGACCTTCAGGATATCGTCCTGGCGACGCGGGTCTACGCGGGGTTGGCGACTCTGCCGTAGACGCCTTCCCCGGATGCGGGCGGCGACCGCGGGTCATACCTGCCGCCGCCGCCCGCATCGGGGGAATCACAGCGTGGTATCCATCGCCGAGCCGATTACGCGGAAGCCGAGGCGGGCATAGACGCGTTGAACGTTTTCGTCGGCGGCGCTGAGGAAAACGAGGCGGCAGCCGCGATGGAACGCATCCGCGGCCAGCGCGCTGGTGAGAGCTCCGGCGATGCCGCGCCGGCGGAACCGTTCCCGCGTGCCGATGCCCGCCAGTTCCGTCGTATCGCCGCGCGGGACGTGCAGGCCGCCCGCCGCGGGTACGCCATCGACCCAGGCTCCGCAGGCTACGCTGCCCCTTGCCAGCATGGGCGCCAGCTCATCTGCCGCATCCCCTTCTCCCTCGGCGAACCCGAAGGCCTCCGCCAGTACCGCGCTGATGGGCGCCGTCTCGCCGGGGCTCAGGAGCCGGATTTCGGCGCTGGAAAGCGTCTCCGCGCGGAAGTCCTCTTGCTCGACTGCCATCAGGGGACGCAACGCCGGCTCCGGGAATCCCTCCGCCGTCAGCATTTCGGCGAATCCGGGGTGCAGATCGGGCAGGAACTCCCAGCGGCATGCGCGTCCGCGCTCCGCGCAGGCGGCCCGCACTCGCCGGATACCGTCTCGTGCGTCATCGTCCAGGCGCGCCGTTGGGCGCGCGTATGAGAGCTCGGGCATCAACGAGTCGCGCCGGAAGAACGCCCGGAAGGGGCCGACTTGCACCGTGTCCGATGCGCTGCCCGCCACCTCATTCAGATAGCTGTCTATCTTCCGCAACAGGGGCTCCGCTGTGTCCATCTCGCCTCCGTCCAAATGGGCTCCACCCGCCTTGTCGCCGTGGGGGCGCCATCTGCTCAATGGACGGGACGGAGTCCTGCCTGACATGCGGAGATACCCCGGTGGCTAGCCCTCTAGCCGAGGCTTCGCCGGCTGGTCGCGGGATGGCTCAAACGCGAATCTGTCGATGATAACCTCGGTCTGCCTGTCCTCGTCCTGACCAGGCTCACGCATCAGCCACAGGTTCATGCGGGCGTTTTCGCCCCCTGCCCGAGGGATCCCGTTCGTTGCCGTCCACTTGTGGATGACGGCGTCCGGACCTGATGAGGCTGCCGCAGATCGCTTTGTACTCAGGAATGTGACCTTGCTGGGCGTCCATGTGAAGCTCTGCGTGGATGCCGGCAGGGGGAGCGGGACCGGGAATCGCGAGATGTTCTTCGGGTCGGTGTACGGCTGCACGACGAACTGCCCGAGTTGGGTGTCTGGTTCGCCCCAATGGCTCAGCTCAACGTCGATCTCTCGATGATGGTAGGCTGGCTCATTGTTCCACGTGAACAAGCCAAGCACCACCTTTGGATCGATTTCATCGGGCAGAGCGGCCAGGTGGAAGCGATAGGTCCCGTATCCAAAACTGCGCTTGGAGACAACCTCGGCGCAATACCAGCGGTCGCCGCGTTTCGTGATGCGAAGGTGGAGCCTTCCCCGGGAATCGACCCACACGTTCTCGCTGCTGTCGGAGAAGTAGTTGGAGCCGGGGCCCACGCGGTCTCGGCTGGATTTCACTGTCCAGTCGTAGCCGGAGAATCTGATTGTCTTCACTCGAGACTCATTACTGGTTCGGATGGCTCTGGCCTGGTGGTTCCCGGCCTGCGGCGCAAGGGATGAAACAGGCGCGGTTTGGCCTGATGGGACAGCGGCGAGGGCGACACTGCGCGGAACCGCCGCCGACAAAAACGCCATTCCCACGATCATCAGCGCCAAACGCATGGATAAGCTCCTCGAAAGATGCGCCATTGCGGCGAGCCGACCGCCAACGCCTGGCGGACGCGATCCTATCGTCTTCGCTCGCCCGCCGCAGCGTGTCACAGTGTCCATTCTACCCCCGCCTTCGTGGTTTAGTCCCCTTCGATCTACTTCCGAGCGCCATTGTGTGCAGTGGCGCTCCGGCGTTCCTTCAACCGTGTAAAGATTCCGGCTAGACTATGGTTATACCTCAATCCCGGGGCGAACGGCGTAAGGCGGAGGGCGAACGGATAATGGCGCAATCTTCCTGTCACTGGCTGCTGGCAGTGCTGCTGGCGGCTGTGTTCTGTATGGCGGCCGCGGCGCAGACGCCGTTGGATGCCCGCGTTGACGTGGACACGGGCAAGCCGGAGGAACTCATACCCCGCACGGTGTTCGGCTCCTTCCTGGAACCCATCGGCCGGAGCATCCAGGGCGGGCTCTCCGCCGAGATCTTGGAGAACCCATCGTTCGAGGAAGGGCTCTCCAGCGCGCCCGCGGTGCGCCGGATGCTGGAGCGAAATCCGGGCCTGGCCCGCGCGTCGGAGATCGGCCTCCCCCTCCCCTGGCAGCCCCTGCACGACGATCAGGGATGGCGATATGAGCCGCGCTACGGGAACGCCTACAACAGCTTCCGATCACTCTTCGTGATGGCCTTGCCGGACGCCGAAACCGGCGTGCGCCAGGAAGTATACCTGCCCGTTCACCGCACGCGCCGGTACGTGGGGTGGTTCTACGCCCAATACCAGAGCGGCGACAGGAGCGTGGAGGTTTCCTTCCGGAAGCGCGACGAGCCGGGAACGGTTTACTGCCGCGCCACGGTTGAGATGAAGGGGTCCGGATGGACCCGGCACGAGTTCTCTCTGGAGCTCCCCGAAAAGGCCCTCGCTCCGCTGGAGGCGGCGGATTTCGTCATCGCGCTGAAGAACGGCGGACGCGCCCTGATCGATCAGGCGATGCTCTATCCGGCCGACCACATCGACTTCATGGACCCGGAGGTGGTGAAACTCTGCCAAGGCA
Source organism: Armatimonadota bacterium (assembly GCA_036504855.1). Lineage (GTDB taxonomy): Bacteria > Armatimonadota > DTGP01 > JAKQQT01 > JAKQQT01 > DASXUL01. Next base: position 109,580 of record DASXUL010000002.1, read on the forward strand.
TGAAGACCACGGTCATCCGTTACGGCGGCAACTTCACCTCCGGCTATCACTGGAAGGACGGCATGGGCCCACTGGACAAGCGGGTGAGCATGCTGAACCAGAGCTGGGGCTTTCCGGAGTACAACCATTTCGGCACGGATGAACTGCTGAAGCTGTGCGAGCTCGTGGGCGCGCAGCCGCAGATTGCGGTGAACCTCGGAAGCGGCACGCCCGAGGAGGCCGCCGAGTGGGTGAAATACGTGAACGCCAAATGGGGCGACAAGAACGGCGGCGCGCTCTGGGAGTTGGGCAACGAGCTCTGGGGCGCCGGCTGGCAGATCGGTTACCCGGCGTTCTCCGAGTTGGAGGCCCGCACCGGAGCGTTCTCACGCGCCATCCATCAGGTAGACCCCAATGCCCGTCTGATCGCCACGGGCGCCGATCCCGATAACTTCCGCAACTGGAACGCCGAGCTCTTGAAGCTCCCGGGCGGCAGCTTCCAGTACCTGGCGACGCACTTCGTGGACACCGTTTCCGATGTGCGGAAGGCGAACGCATCCGATGACTTCATTGCCGCCGCCGGGTATGCGCTCCCCATCGGCCTCGAACGTCACCTGCGCGAGATGAAGGCGCAGATTGACGCCGATCCCAAATGGAAGGGCCGCGCTCAAATCGCCTTTTCCGAATGGCTGTTCCACGGCCGCGGCGCCCGATCTCCTGCCTTCCCCAACATGGGCGGCGCCGTCATCGTGGGAGGCCTGCTCAACGCGTTCCTCCGGAACACGGACATCGTGCCTGTATCCACCATGACCGGGCTCATGGACTTTCACGGCATCCACAAGTCGCGCGGGCAGGCGTTCGGCACGCCGTCGTATTGGGCGTTTCGCATGTACGCCTCGGCCGGAGCCGCCCGCATCGTGCCGGCACTGACGAAGGTAGATACCTACGATGTGACCGAGGGAAACAACCGTATCCCCGTCATCCCGAAAGTCCCCTACCTGGACGTTGTCGCCGCATTGAATGAATCCGGCGGCGCCTTGACGTTGTTCTGCGTCAACCGAAGCCTGACTCAGGACGTCAACGCGCGGATTGCCGCCCCGGGCTTCAGCGGCCCCGGCCGCGCTGAGACCCTGCGCGCCGACTCAGTGGAAGCCGCCAACAGCGACGAACACCCCGAGGCGGTTGTCCCGCTGGAATCCTCGGTCCGCGCCAACGCGGGCGTGCTGGAGCATTCCTTCCCGCCCGCCAGCGTCACGGTGATCCATCTGGGCAAAGGCTAACGGGCTGAAGGCGCTCCGCCTATAAGCGAGAAGGATATGTGTAAATAGCAATATCCATAGACGCCGGCGCCGCGGCGGCGCCATACTGAGGCCATCCCTCGCCTGACCGCATCGCGCGTTCGGGCGAGGGAATCTCCCACCCAAGGAGGTCGCCATGGCCAAAGTGTGGGTCCCAATCCGGTTTGCCGCGCTGGCTGCCGTTTTCGTTGCGGCGGACGCTCCGCCCGGCGCCGCCCAGGCGACGGCGCGCGTATCGATCACCAGCGCGGGCGCGCAGGCGAACTGGGAATCGCGCCAACCCGCCATCAGCGCCGACGGACGATTCATCGCCTTCGTCTCCGGCGCATCCAACCTCGTTCCCGGCGGCGCGCCGGATGTGGACGACGTCTACCTTCGAGATCGGCTGAGCGGACAGACCACGTGCGTATCGGTAGCGACGACCGGCGCCAGAGGCGACGCGGATAGCGACTCGCCCGCCATCAGCGCGGACGGCCGGTTCATCGCCTTCCGCTCCTACGCGTCCAACCTCGTTCCCGGTGACGCGAACGGCGTTGAAGACATTTTCGTCCATGACGTGCGGTTGGGCACGACGGTTCGCGTCTCCACCGATTCCGCCGGTCATGAAGCGGATTCCTTCAGCGATGCGCCCGCCATCAGCGCGGACGGCGCCGTTGTCGCCTTCTCCTCGCGCGCATCCAACCTCGCCGCCAACGCGCCGGCCGGGTTGCGCGGCATCTATGCCCATGTCATGAAAACGGGCGCCACCGCCCTGGTGACGCACGCGTTCGATGGCGCGGCCGCCAACGGAGATTCGTTCTCACCGAGCCTCAGCGCCGACGGCCGCATAGTGGCCTATTCCTCCCCGGCGTCCAACATCGTCCTGGGCGACTTCAACCAGGAGTCGGACGTCTTCCTGACAGACCGGCTCACGGGGGCCACCTCTCGCGTTTCAGTGGGCGGAGGCGGGTTGGAGGCGAACAGCGACAGCGATTCGCCCGCCCTCTCCGGCAGCGGCCGAGCCGTGGCCTTCCGATCCTTTGCCACGAACATCGCCCCCGGCGCCAGCGGTCTCGGCGATATCTTCTTACGCGATGTGTCGGCCGGGGTGACGACGCTGGTCTCCGCGGGGACAAGCGGTCTCCCCGCCAATGCGGCCAGTGAGGCGCCGGCGATCAGCGCGGACGCACGTTTTGTGGCGTTCCAGTCGCTGGCGAGCAACCTGGTTGCTAGCGACATAAACGGCTGGGAGGACGTGTTCCTCCGGGATGTTCGCACAGGGCAAACGATGCTGATCTCCGCCGCTTCGGCGCACGGAGATTACTGGAGCCAGGCTCCGGCCATGACGCCGGACGCGCTGTACGTCGCATTCACCTCGTATGCAAGCAACCTCGACGCATCCGACACAAACTCCGTGGGCGACATCTACGTTCGCGGCCCCCTGTCTGTTCCCTACTCCGTCGTGGAAGCGCAGCGCGCGCTTCTCATCGCCGCCGGACTGGACGCCGCCAGCCAGTTCGAGATGGCGCGCCTCAACATCGCGACCGCGGGCGCCTCTGCCGCGGTGGTGGACGTTGCAGACGCCATTCGCATCGCCCGCAAAGCCGCGGGCCTGGACCCATAGGAGCTCTCCGATGAACTCGAACAGAACCGTTCAGAAGCCGCGGCTGGGGTTGGTCGGCATTTGGTGCGCGGCGGCTATCGGGGCGCTGGCGCCGCTGGCCCTGGCGCCGCCTCCGCCCGGGGCGCATGCGCAGGTCCCGGCCAACGCCGCGGCCCAGATGAAAATGGTGATCCTCGGCTACAACGAACTCGGCATGCACTGCATGAACCAGGATTTCTCGGAGTTGTGCATCCTGCCGCCGTTCAACACAATGCGCGCCACGATTGTGGACCGCTCCGGCTCTGACCCGCGCATCGTGAGCGCCGGCGTCACGGTTCGCTACTCGATCCCCGGCAACACCCACTCCTACGACAAGACGAACTTCTGGGATTACGCTCAAGCTCTCTTCGGCAAGCCGTTCCCCCGCGACGTGGGGCTCGGAGGCACATCGCTCAGCGGCCCGATGACGTTGAACGCGGCCGGCCAGTGGGAAGCCACCGGCGTGCCGCTAACGCCGATCACGGATGCGGGCAAGCTGGATCCCTATCAGAAGGCCCGGCTCGTTGTGACCCAGAACGGGGTCACCGTTGGGAAGGCGCAGCCCGTGATACCGGTCTCCTGGGAGATCTCATGCAACCTCTGCCACACGTCGCCCGGAATCTCAGTGGCCGCCAACATCCTTCGCTCGCACGATCGCCGGCACGGCACGAGCCTCGAGACGCAGAAGCCGGTCCTTTGCGCGAAGTGCCACGCGGACCCGGCGCTGGGGGCGGCCGGAACGGCGGGCGTTCCCTCGATGTCCGCCGCCATGCATACCGCTCATGCGCCGCGCATGACCGCGCTAAACCTGAAGGTGGCATGTTACGCCTGCCATCCCGGGATTCGGACGCAGTGCCAGCGCGATGTTCACTTCTCCAAGGGGATCGACTGCCTGTCGTGCCACGGAGGAATGTTGCAGGTGGGTGCATCCACTCGGACGCCGTGGGTAGACGAGCCCCACTGCGGCGACTGCCACCACGTGCCGGGCCATGAGTATGAGCAGGCCGGGAAGCTGTTCAAGCTGAGCCAGGGCCATCATGGCGTCTTCTGCACCGCGTGCCACAGCAGCCCGCACGCTGTTGCTCCCGCCGTGACTTCGGCGGACACCGTGCAGCCCATGAACACGCAGGGGAAGCCGGGAACCATTAACCTGTGCGCCGTCTGCCACAAATCGACGCCGGACGACCCGTTCGACCACGTGTTCTCCACGGGCGACTAGGCGGCTAACCGTCGGGCTCAAGGCAACAGCCCGCGCCGAAGAGACCGTTCAGACTAGGGGATCCCCGGTCTGGACGGTCTCTTCTTGGTCGTCCAGAGGGCGGAACCGGCATCATTTGGTTGTGTTTGGTCCCACTATGGAGCCATTCCGGTGCATAATGTAACAGGGGTCCAGTATCCTGGAGCGATTGTCGCGCCGGATGGGGTCTCGCTGCCGCGCGATGTATGCTGTCGCGGGCGCTCTCTTTGCCTGCTCCGGCAGGACCATTCACCGGCGGCGTGACTTCGTCGCCCGCGGGCTCGCAAACCCCTGGTAACGCGCATCCCGCTGAAGGACAGCCTCTAATGACCAAACGGACGTATCTGCTGACCGCCGCGTTGGCTGCGGGCGTCTGCTTGCTGCCGGCCCGATCCGCCGTGCCGGCAGCACAGAAACGCGCCAAAACCGACGTCACGCAGAACAAGAACTCGTATCAAGTGGGGTATGCCCACCTCGACACCCAATGGCGGTGGTCGTACGTAGATTCTATCGACAAGTATCTGAAAAACACGCTGAACGATAACTTCGCCCTCTTCGAGAAGTACCCGGACTACGTCTTCAATTTTACCGGATCGCGCCGCTACCAGATGATGAAGCAGTACTATCCGGCGGAATACGCCCGGATGAAGCAGTACATCAAACAGGGTCGGTGGTACCCCTGCGGCTCCTCCGTGGACGAGAACGATGTTAACGTCCCCTCCCCCGAAGCCATCATCCGCAACGTCCTCTACGGCAACCACTACTTCCAGAAAGAGTTCGGCTTCGCGCCCACGGACTATATCCTGCCTGACTGCTTCGGCTTTCCTGCCTCCCTGCCCTCCATCCTGGCGCATACCGGCGCGAAGGGATTCGCCACTCAGAAGCTCACCTGGGGCTCGGCGGCCGGCATCCCCTTCCCGGTTGGCGTTTGGGAAGGACTGGACGGCAAGCAGGTCATCGCCGCCCTCGACGCTGGCGGCTATGGCGCCCGCGTTACCGAAGACCTGAGCCAGAGCCAGTTCCTGCTGGGACGCATCAATAAGACGGGCGATCAGTCCGGCGCCTACGTGGACTACCGGTACTTCGGAACCGGCGACGTGGGCGGGGCTCCCACGGATGAGTCGGTGGCCTGGATTGAGAAGAGCTTGAAGGGCGCCGGCCCGGTGAAGATCATCTCCGCCCCCGCCGATCAGCTCTTCAATGACCTCACCGGCCAGCAGGTCTCCAAGCTGCCTCGCTACAAGGGCGACCTGGAGCTGACTCAGCACTCCGCGGGATCGATTACGTCACAGGCGTACATGAAGCGCTGGAACCGTAAGAACGAGCTCCTCATCGACTCCGCTGAGCGCGCCTCGGTGGCCGCCGACTGGCTGGGCGGCGTCGCCTACCCGCGAGATAAGTTCCTGCAGACCTGGTACCTGATCCTGGGCAGCCAGATGCATGACATCCTGCCCGGCACCAGCATCCCCAGGGCTTACGAGTTCTCGTGGAATGACGAAGTTGTGGCCCTGAACCAGTCCGCCGAAACGCTGACCAGCGCCGTGGGCGCCATTTCCCGCGGCATCGACACCCGCGCCAAGGGCGTGCCGGTTGTGGTCTACAACCCGCTGTCCATTGCCCGCGAAGACGTTGTGGAAGCCACCTTGCGATTCCCGGGCGGCGCGCCCAAGGCCGTGCGCGTGTACGGCGCGACGGGTGAAGTCCCTTCCCAGATCGTGAAGCGCCAGGCCGGCTCCGTTGCCGTCATCTTCCTGGCAGACGTGCCGTCCGTCGGCGTTGCCTCCTACGACGTTCGTCCGTCGGCCACGCCGTTCACCGGCGCCACCGGACTCAAGGTCTCGAACTCCTCGGTGGAGAATCGTCGCTACCGAGTGACGCTCAACTCCGAGGGCGACGTTGCCCAGATCTTCGACAAGGCGGCCGGCCGCAACATGCTGTCTGCCCCCGCCCAACTCGCCTTCAAGTTCGAAGAGCCAGAGCAGTACCCGGCCTGGAACATGGACTGGAAGGACCAGAGCGCTCCTCCAACCGGCTACGTTACCGGCCCGGCCGCCGTGAAGATCATCGAAAACGGCCCCGTGCGCGTAACGTTGGAAGTATCCCGCAAGAGCCAGGGCTCAACGTTCGTGCAACACATCCGGCTGGCGGCGAACGGCGCGGGGAACCGCGTTGAGTTCGACAATGCCATCGACTGGAACACGCTGAAGCACAACATCAAGGCCACGTTCCCGTTGGCCGTGCACAACGACCTGGCCACTTACAACCTGGGCTTCGGCACAATTCAGCGCGCCACCAACGACCCCAAGAAGTATGAAGTGGTCTCCCGCCACTGGTTCGACCTGACAGACAAGAAGGGCGACTACGGCGTTACCGTTCTGGAAGACAGCAAGTTCGGCTCAGACAAGCCGGACGATCATACGCTCCGCCTCACGCTGCTCCGAACGCCGTCTACCCGCTCGTATCCGGATCAGGCCACCCAGGACATCGGCCACCATCGCGTGCTATACGCGCTCGAAGGCCACAAGGGCGATTGGCGCCAGGGCCAGAGCCACTGGGAAGGCGCCCGGCTGAACCAGCCGCTGATGGCCTTCCAGACGCCGTCGCACGCAGGCGCGCTTGGCAAGACCTTCTCGTTCTTCTCCGCGAACTCCGGCCGCGTTCAGATCACCGCCATCAAGAAGGCTGAGGATTCCGGTGAGATCGTTGTCCGCGTTCAGGAAGTTACCGGTTCCCCGATCAAGGGCGTGCGCATCCATGCGCTTCGACCAATCCTCTCCGCCCGCGAAGTGAATGGACAGGAGCAACCGGTCGGAGCCGCGACAGTGATCAACGGCGACCTCGTCACCAACCTCGCGCAGTACGGCGCGCGCGCCTTCGCTTTGAAGGTGGCCCCGGCGCCCGTGAAGCTCACCGCTCCGCAGAGCCAATCGGTGGCGATTCCCTACGACATCCAGGCCGCTTCTTTCCCCGGCAAGGCTGCTTCCAACAGCTTCGACGGCGCCGGCCACACCATTGCGGCCGACCTGCTGCCAACGACCATTGTGAGCGAAGGCGTTTCGTTCAAAATGGGCCCGGCCGGCGGCAAGAGCGCCCTCACCGCCCGCGGTCAGAGCATCCGCCTGCCCAAGGGATCCTACAACGAGGTGATCGTCCTCGCCGCCGCCGTGTATGGCGATCAGATCGGCGCCTTCCAGGTGGATGGTCGCCCGGTAACGCTGAAGGTCCAGGACTGGAGCGGTTTCATCGGTCAGTGGGATGACCGGATCTTCTCGCCGGAGGACGCTCACGGCGCCCGCCTGCTGGAGGGCAACATCTACGGCCTGCGCCCGGCCTTCATCAAGCGCGACGCCCTTGCCTGGGTGGGTGAGCACCGCCACAATGCCGACGGCAGCAACGATACCTACGCTTACAGCTACCTCTACAAGTACAGCATCCCGGTAGCCTCCGGCGCCAAGGCGCTCAAGCTGCCCAACAACCCGAACATCCGCGTGTTCGCGGTAACGGCGGCCGTGAATCCCAACGGCGATACCCGCCCCGTGCAGTACCTGTACGATGCATTCACCGCCCCCGCCGCCCCGCCGGCGATCAGCCCGGTGGCCGGCGTCTACAACAACAGCGTGGAAGTGGCCCTGCGCCCCGCCCTCTATATTGACGGCTCAACGCTTCGCTACACGACCGACGGCAGCGCCCCCACGGCGACGTCCGAGGCCTACGCAGCCCCGATCCTGGTGGCCAGTTCAACCGAAGTGAAGGTCGCCGCCTTCGACGCGTCCGGCGCCTCCGGCCCCGTCGCCTCCGCGAAGTTCGAGGTCAAGGACACAACCGCGCCCAGCGTGGCCAACGTGGCCGCAATGGCGGGATCCAGCACCGTTCGCGTGAGCTTCACCGAGCCGATGGACCGCGCCGCGGCCGAGTCGGCAGCCGATTACTCCATCGCCGGCATCACCGTGCGCAGCGCCCGCCGGAACTCCGATGGACGCGCCGTTGACCTAACCGTTGAGCCGGCGCTCACCGAGGGCGCCTCCTACACCCTGACGATGGCCGGTTTGAAGGACTGCTCGCCAGCCGGAAACGGCCTCAGCCAAACGCGAGTCGCCTTCGAAACTGCCGCTCCGCTCTACCGCCTCGCGCTGAACAAGGATATCCTGGCCGGCGACGGGACCGACGCCTCGGCGGCGGTCCGCGTGTCGGGCGAGCCCAGCGTGGTCTCCGGCCCGACCGGCGCCGCGCTGGCGTTCACCGGCTCGGAGGGCGTCACCGTGGCCGACGCGCCGGGCATGGACCCGTCCAATGCGCTCACCGTGAGCGTGTGGGTGCGGCCGGAAAGTTGGGACAAGAACCCGCCGGTGCTCCAGAAGGGCCGGGGCAATTCCCAGTACGCCCTGTTCTCCGAGGATGGCCACCTGGCCTTCCACCTGGAGGGCGTTGGCGAGGTACGTTCCGCGCTGCCTTCCCTCAACGAATGGCACAACATCGCCGCCACCTACGATGGCGCTTCCCTGAAGCTCTACGTGGATGGAGCGGAAGCCAGCAGCACTGAGGTCAGCGGAGTCGTGCCGATGACCAAGGATGCTCTGAACATCGCCACCCGCGGGTTCCGCGGGCAGGGTTCCCGCACGGCCCGCGCCGTGCAGCCCCGCCCCGCCGGAACCGCGGTAGTGAGCACGGTCGCCTACACTCCGCCGCCGCTGTACCGGGCCCCCGCTGGTTTCGTGGGCCAGATCAGCGACGTGCGCATCTACGACCAGGCGCTCCTCCCGGAGCATGTCCGCGCACTGGCGAATGCCGCTGGAACGCGCTAGTTCGAACGGCCAGGCCGGGGGGGGGGGGGGGGGGGGGGGG
>DASXUL010000003.1:0-44894 GCA_036504855.1 Armatimonadota bacterium
TCCAGCGTGACAAGGCCGCTTGCCTACCATCGATCGCGTCGTCTCAGCAGCCTGGGTCAGAGTTGGTGTTAGGCGTGAGACTCACCCCAAAAGGCTCCTACGCGAATGGTCGGTTGCGGACTTAGTTGGAACGAATGGGCACGCCTTGCCCGCTGATTCGGACGGCGGATCGAACGGCAGGGCGAACCACACGGCCCCCCGAACTAGCGGCGAACAAGCGCATTTTCATAGGAGCGAGGAATCCCGTCCTTGCCCGTCTCGCCAGGGTACGTAACAAGCACCCATGTGAGCCGTGGCCAGGGCGCCTGTAACGCATCCGGTACGGGTTGGTCAGGACGAGATTCCTCGCTGCGCTCGGAATGACGTCTACGGAACGGTTTGCCGGCAACCAGGCGCCTCCCCAACGCGCCGTCCGGTCGCGCGGGTCCCGATCAGCGTTGCGCTCTCGCCCTATTATCGGGGCGTTACGGGTTCGGCTCAAGCCCGGCGCACTTGCGGGCCACGTGAACGGCATCCAGCGCCGTCACCCGGCCGTCGGCGTCCGCATCGAAGCGCGCGGCGGATGCTTCCAGGCCCGCCGCCATCCGCAGCGCCGCGCCGGCATCTGCCAGGGCAAATCCCTGCGCCAGCGAAACCGTCAGCGGCTGCGGCGGCGCCACGTCGCCGGAGGGACCCAGGAGGTAGCCGCTGCGCAGATAGAAGCGCAAGCGGTCGCCCTGCGTCTCCAGCGCGGTCAGCGGGATGGAGGCCACGAACCAGCCGGGCACGCCGAACGCGCTGTTCACCCGAACGCCAATCGCCGCGTCGTGCCGGGTAGACTCGCCGCCGAACGGCGTGAACACTCCGAAGTAACCCACGGAAGCGTCCTGGGCCATGCGCACGGAGTGCACCGCGAAGACGGCGTCCGCGCCGATGGCGGGCCCGCCGCTTTCGGGATTGGCGACGCTGTCCCCGGTGGCCGCATTCATGTCCGTATCCAACAACACTTCCATGCGGTTGCCGTAATCCGTGTCCTGCCATCCGGCCAGCGTGCCCTTCACCACCAGGTCTCCGCCGGCCACCTCGGCCTCCACGCGGGTCCAGTCCAGGCCGGAGAGCCCGCCCATATCCGCGGGGTCGTCCGCGGAGACCGTGGCGGCGGCGTTCCACTTCGAGGCCGGCAGGACGGCGCCCGTGCGAACGTCCAGCGCGCCGCCGCTCGGCGGAGCCGTGTCTGTTGTCGTCAACATCTCGAACGTATCGGCCGTCAACCGGCAGGCTCCATCGCCGGGCAAGCGCGATGGAACAGTGCCGCCCTCCGCCAGCGCCTTCCGGAAGGAGTCCAGCAGCGACAGCGAACCGCGCAGGATTAGCGCCTTCGCCGGCGAGTAACACAGCCACGAAGCATCGTTGTTGTCGCCGCCGAAGTAGACCTTCGACCGGTCCGTATCCGTCTGGATGTAACAGAACGTGTCCGGCAGCATCACGGAACCAACGGTATACAGCAGGATGTTGTCGCCGCCGAACGTGGGGATGGGGCCTCCAAATCCGAAGCAGCCGGTAAAGAGGTCATCGTCTCCGTCCACGGTCACGCTGCCCATCGGCCCGCTGAAGAACTGAGAGTCCGACGGGTCGAAGCCCTCGGTGAAAGTGAGATCCAGTCCGAACTGGCCCGCCACCGCCGTGTAGGAAACGCCGGTCATATCGAAGCCGCTCCCTGCGTCGCCTGGCGGGTCGGAGAGGGAGGCTCGCTGGGTAACGCCCGGGCGGCGCACGACCACGGCGCGGGTGAAGGTATTGAGCGCGCCGTAATCCGGGCAGCGGTCGCCGCAACCCGCGGTTGTAACGTTCATGCCGGGAGCGGTTACGGCGAACACGTCCATGCGCCGGCGGTTGCGGAGCATCGACACCGGAATGGCGAACGCCATGTCGCCGTCGCCGTAATCGACCACATTGCCGTTCCCGACCAGCGTTTCCGGAGTTTCGCCCTGAGAGGGGTCGAACGGCGGATCGGTTGGCAGCTTGTAGAGATACCACTTGTTCGTGAGGCCGGAGTTGACGCTCACGCGGAAGTCCTGCCCGGCCACGCGGCCCTGGCGGTAGTCGCCGGTAGAGGGGTCCTGATCAACGTCTATGTACAGCGCGTAGTCGCCGGAAGACTCGGGCTGGATCATCGCCATCTGGACGTACAGGATCGTGTCATCCACCCAGGCATCTAGGTAACCGATGTCCCCCGAGAGGAGGGCGCGCCCGCTATCCGGGTCGGCATCGCGGGTGTCCCATACGCCCGGCGCCCCACCGGAGTAAGCATCGCCGATGGCGATATCGGCGGAGGCGGGGGCGCCGGGCGCGTATCCATCGCCAGGCTGGATGGTGAGCGTAACGGTCTCAACTCCCTCGGAGGAGGCGTCGTTCACGGGGAGGATGGCCACGCGGGCCGAGGCGGAGCCGGCGGCGAACTCCGCGCGAGGCTCCCATACGAGGTAATCGGCGTCTCGTGCGGCGGAGCCGGAAAGCGCGTAATCCACGCTCAGCGGTATCGAGAGGTCGCCGGTGCGGGTGAAGAGGAAGATGCCAGGGGTTGGGCCGGCCTCATGCGCATTCGGCCATTCGGCGGTAACCGATACCGTCGGCAGACCGCCTCGCGCGCACGCGGCCAGGCATACGAGGAAAGCCGCCGCAACTAGCCGGCGAGAGAAGGCCCAGTCCGCACGGAATGCCATCATCGGAGACCTCCTGCGCCCGCCCGTTCGTGAGGCAGGCTATCCGCCATGATGCCACGCGGGACGTCCGCACGCCAAGCTCCAGGCAGCCCCGCAGCGGGCCGATACCGGATATGTGGAACAAGCTGGCAGAGCCGGGGTGGACGACAGTGGTATAATGGATGCGGTTGCCCGAAACGTGAGCCCGCGTCCTTCCGGCACGATCTACCGAGCGGCAGGCGCCCTGTGAGGCGCTTCGCCCTCACACATATTTGGAGGTACCAGAGTGAGCAACACCCTTCCGTATGACGTGAAGGACCTGGGACTGGCGGGCAAAGGCAAGCTGCGCATCGAGTGGGCTGCCATGGAGATGCCGGTCCTGCGCCAGATCCGCAAGCGGTTTGAGACCGAGAAGCCCCTGAAGGGCCTCAAGATTGCCGCCTGTCTGCACGTGACCACCGAGACGGCCAACCTGGCCATCACCCTGAAGGCCGGCGGAGCTGATATGCGCCTGTGCGCCAGCAACCCGCTGTCCACCCAGGACGACGTGGCCGCCGCCCTCGTTCAGGAGTTCGGGATCTCCACCTTCGCCATCAAGGGCGAAGACAAGGATACCTACTACGGGCACATCCTCAGCTCCATCGAGTTCAAACCGAACATGACGATGGACGACGGCGCCGACACGGTGGGCATCCTGCACAGCACCCACAAGCACCTCGCCACCGAGATCATCGGCGGCACCGAGGAAACCACAACCGGCGTAATCCGCCTGCGCGCCATGCAGGCCGACGGCGTGCTGGCCTACCCCATCGTGGCCGTGAACGACGCGGACACGAAGCACATGTTCGATAACCGCTACGGCACGGGCCAGAGCACCATCGACGGCATCATCCGCGCCACCAACCGGCTGCTGGCCGGCTCCACCTTCGTGGTGCTGGGCTACGGCTGGTGCGGACGCGGGCTTGCCAGCCGCGCCGAGGGGTTGGGCGCCAACGTGATCGTCACCGAGATCGACCCCACTCGCGCCCTTGAGGCCGCCATGGACGGCTTCCGCGTGATGCCCATGGCCGAGGCCGCCCCCATCGGCGACTTCTTCTGCAGCGTCACCGGCAACATCCACGTGCTGCGCGGCGAGCACTTCAAGGCCATGAAGGACGGCGCCATCATCGCCAACTCCGGCCACTTCAACGTGGAAATCGACATCCCGGCCCTCGAAGAGATGGCCTGCGAGAGCCGCGCCATCCGCGAGTTCGTTCAGGAGTACACCCTGCCCGACAACCGACATCTGTACCTTCTGGGCGAAGGCCGCCTCATCAACCTGGCCGCCGCCGAAGGCCACCCGGCCAGCGTGATGGACATGAGCTTCGCCAACCAGGCCCTCTGCGCCGAGTGGATGGCCCAGAACGCGAAGGACCTGAAGGTCGGCGTCTACCCCGTGCCGAAGAATATCGACAAGGAAATCGCCCGCCTGAAGCTGAAGGCCATGGGCGTGAACCTCGAAATCCTCACCGAGGAGCAGGAAAAGTACCTGGCCTCTTGGGATATGGGAACGTAAGGGAGTCGGCAGTATTCAGTCATCAGTCGTCAGCCAGGGCTCTGCCGCCTGGGAAGCGGTCTCATCCGGCAGACCGGCAGCTGACGACTGCGATGAGAACCAAGGCAGGGGTGGTCGGATCGCATCCGCCCACCCCTGTTGCATGGCGCACGCGACGCGAGGGGCGGAGCGTTCCCCCAGTCTACGGGCATCTTCCCCGACCGACTCGCGCCGGCGGCCTCGCGTCGGCGATATAATCGAGGCAGGAGGACACAACCGTGGACCGCACAGTCACTGTGGTATTCGACGGCGAATCGTTGCGTCCGATATCGCCCCTGAATCTGGAGCCTCAGAGTCGCTACCAGGTCACCATCCACGAAGAAGCGCCGGCTGCCGGCGCGAGCGCATGGGATGTCCTGGATGCCCTTTCCGGCGCCATGACGGAACCTGCTGACTGGTCCGAGCAGCATGACCACTACCTGCACGGTACGCCGAAACGCACCGTGGAAGGCTGACCATGCCGGCTGACCGGCTATTCCTGGATACGGCCTGCATCCTGGCGCGCGTCAACGCGGCCGACAAGTACCATGCAAGCGCCGAGGCGCTCGCGGCGCGCGTGCGCTTGGCGGCCGAGGTCTGGACCACCGAAGCGATCCTTGTAGAGGTGGGCGACGCGCTCAGCGCCACGAATCGTATGGCCGCCGCCCGGTTCATCGAAAGCTGCTATGCCACTCCCAACGTGCGCATCGTGCCGATGGACACTGCCATCCTCCGCAAGGCTCTTTCGTTGTACGGTTCCAGGCTCGACAAGGACTGGGGATTGACCGACTGCATCTCCTTCATCGCCATGGCCGAGCATGGGCTAACCGAAGCCGCAACGCCTGACCGCCACTTTGTGCAGGCCGGCTTCAAAACTCTCCTCGCATCCTCGTAGCCGCCACACTGGGCGCCTGAAGCCGAAGGCCATGGGCGTGAACCTCGAGATCCTTACCGAGGAGCAGGAAAAGCGCCTGGCCTCCTGGGATATGGGAACGTGAGGGGTCGTCAGTAGTCAGTCATCAGTGCTCAGCCGGAGGCGCATCTGGCGGTTGTCGGATCGCTGAATACCGGCTCCTGACGACATCGCAGACTCAAGGGGAGGCGGCCGCCTGTGGCCGCCTCCCCAATTCCCATGTTCTGATGGCCAGATCTCGAGGAGGCAGAGGGTATTGCCTCAGGTAACCTCCGATGTCGCGCTGATCGCGGCGCCCAATCGGCTGGCGCGTGGCCGCGTCCGGGCGGGCCATCATCGAGAGACGGGAGCGCGCGAACGTGATGACAAGGGTTCAGCCGGTCAAAGATGGATGCCCCGCCGATCCCGTTGCCATATGACACCTGCCCCGGACTACCATCTAGACGGCAGCGCCCGCATGTGGCCGCGTAACACGGCGTGTCGAGCCGTCAGGCTTCCTCACGCCGGAACCCGCCCAGTACCAGCTTGGAGAAAGGCTCCCCGGTTATATGAGATCTGAACCCGCCGTATCAGGGTACGGAGTGCCCCCAGCCACATCGTTCTCGCCTCGCGCTCTTCGGAGCCGGCGATCCCAAGAGACCCGCGCGCTGTTGGGACTTTGGGACAAGCAGGTCGCCTACGGGCAAGCCAAGGGCGATCAGGCGGCGTTCGGGTACATTCAGGGGCACTTCACCGACATCACGCTTACGCGGCGGTTCATGATGCTGGATCAGACCACGCCGTACATCCATGGTGATGTCCTGGAGTGGGGTTGCCACGCCGGAGTAGATTCCTGCATTCTCCGCATGCGCTTCGGAGACTCAATCAACCTCGCCGGCTGCGACGTGATAGACGGAACCCCCTTCCAGCCCATGTACGCTTTCAGCCATCTCGCGTACACGCGTTTGGAACACCCCTACAAACTCCCCTACGACAGCGCCGCATTTGACGTCGTCGTGGGCGAGGGAGTTCTGGAACACGTGGAAGACGACCTCAACTCCGTACGCGAGGTTCACCGCGTGCTCAAGCCAGGGGGGACGTTCGGGATTACGTGCCTGCCAAACCAATGGAGCTACACGGAGGCCGTGCAGCGATGGCGGCGCGCGGGAAACCACGAACGCCTGTATACCATGGGCGCGGCCACCCGACTTCTCGAAGAGAACGGGTTCAAAGTCATCAAGACGCGCTACTGCCTGATGGCGCCGACGATGCTCAACGGCTTCCCAACTGCCTTGCAGCAGGGCTACCAGAGATTCGCCCGCGGCGTGTGGGCCGCAAATGCCGTGTTGGAACAGATACCGCTGGTCAATCGCCTCGCCAGCAACCTGACGCTGATCGCCACGAAACGATAAAGCGGGCGGGGCGCTTTGCGCGCGCCCACGCCTTCAACGCCTCATTCCCCCGATTGCCGTGCGGCGGCTGCCCGCCATAACATGGCAGGGAGCGGCGCGCAGGCGCCGGATCCTTGCTGATAATTCGCGGGAATGAAAGGTGTCCGATGTTGAAGATGATGCTGTTCGCGGCGGTGGCGATGGGGCTGTCCGCGGCAACGTGCGCGGCGCAGGCTGCGGCTAGCGGGAAATCCATTGTGTGGCACGACGCCGCCGGGCTCACCGTGGAGGGACGCGGATGGAACGATACGGAGTCGTTCTACCATCGTCTGCCCGCGCGGGCGAAGGCCATCGTCATCCCCCCGGTCTGGGGCCTGGCCACCAATTCGGCCGGAATCGTCGTCCGGTTCGTCTCCGATGCAACCGCGATCCAGGCTCGCTGGACCCTGAATAACGCTGAGCTGGCCATGAACCATATGGCCGCCACAGGGGTGAGCGGCATCGATCTGTATGTTCGCCTGAAGGGGAAGTGGCAGTGGCTCGCGGTGGGGCGCCCAACGGGCCAGCAGAATGAGGTCGCCCTCATCAGCAACATGCCTGAGGGGTTACGGGAGTATGCGCTCTACCTGCCCCTCTACAACGGGGTTTCCCGCGTTGAACTGGGCGTCCCGGATGACGCTAAGCTGGATCTCGCTCCGCCGCGGGCCCGCGATTTCAAGCCCGTCGTCTTCTACGGATCTTCCATCACCCAGGGCGGGTGCGCCTCCCGGCCAGGCATGGCCTACCCGGCGATCATCGGGCGCGCCCTCGACATCCCGACCATCAACCTGGGCTTCTCCGGCAACGGCCGCTGCGAGCATGAGGTGGCCGACCTTCTCGCCGAGTTGGACCCGTCCGCCTACGTCATCGACGCCCTCCCCAACATGGACGCGGACACCGTGGACGACCGCATCAACTACCTGCTGAAGGCGATCCGGGCGAAACACCCCGAATCGCCCGTGATCCTCGTTGAGCACGCCATCTTCCCCAGCGCCTTCAACCGCGCCAAAGGGCCCGAAGCCAGCGCCACATGGAACCGCGCGTTGGCGAAGGTGTATCGAGACAACGCGCCCGAGTGGAACGGCCGGCTCCGCTACGTAAAGTGCGACAAGCTGATGGGCGACGACGGCGAAGCCACAGTTGACGGCATTCACCCCACCGACGTCGGCTTCCTGCGCATGGCCGCCGTCCTCACCCCCGCCGTGAAAAAGGCCCTCGGGATGTAGCCAGGCGCGATTCACCACAAAGGCACAAAGGCACAAAGACCCGGATTCATTTCCGTCTCTGCGCCTTTGTGGCCGGATCGCCCCCCTTCCCCCCAATTCTGGGGGACCCAGGAGGAAACGCTCGGTTCTGGCGGTACGCCTAGCCGAACGCTTCCTCGTGGGTGATTCACCACAGAGGCACAGAGGCACAGAGATTCATTTCGGATCTCTGTGCCTCTGTGCCTCTGTGGTGAGTCTCCGCCTTTCAGTACAGCAGCCACTGGGCGATGCGGGTGGCGTCCGCTACCGTCAGCCCCGTCGTTCCCGGCGTCTCCTGCACGAGGTCCAGGCGGCTGACGTTGGCTGGCGTGGAGACGGAGATGCCGGCGGCGATGCGCAGAACCTCGGCGGCGTCCAGCATTGTGTAGGCGGGTGAGCCGTACTCGTAGGCGCCGATGTCTACGTGGGCTCCCGCGATCCTCGGAGCCCCGGCATAGTCCCGGTCGGTGGAGACGATGTAGGCGTCGTTCCCCGCGTCGATGCAGGGTGAGCCCGCCTGAAGCCGGAAGTCGCCGCCCGCCCGGTCCACGAACAGGGGGTCCAGACTGATGTTGCCGGCTGCGCCGATCTGCGTGGCGCCCGGGAACGGTAGCGTGTTGTCGCCGTTCCCGAAGATGTCGTTGTGGTCTGTCGTGAAGGCGGAGTTGACGCTGCCCGTATTCATCCAGCCAACGTTCGCCCAGTTCGTGATGATGTTGTTCGAGAAGACCGGCTTCTCGCCACTATAGTATGCGCAGGTAACCGCAGCCAGGCTGTTCGACCCGAGCTGGACGATGGCGTTGTTTGAGATCACCGGGTCCGTGCCATAGTAGTTGCCGCGCGTGGAGAGGCCCAGATCTAGGCCAACGCTGACGCCGTTGACGGCAATGACGTTGTCCTTGAACACCCCGCCGCCGAACAATACCTCATAGAAGCTGTCCGGACCGGTGTCGTCGAGGAAGGTGTTGCGGACGATCGTGCCATCGTAAGAGCTGCTGAGGGACGCGCCGTATAGGGCGGTGTTGTCGATGAAGAGGTTGTCCATCACCACTCCGTTGGCGCAGTCGATGGCTCCGCCGTCGCCGCCATAGCTGCTGTTGCCCTCGAAGACGTTGTGGACCATCACGGCCGACCCGCCCCAGGCTTGTATTGCGCCGCCCTCGCCAGTACCCGGGTTGCTCCCGATGGCGCCGTTGTGGGTGAACACGTTGTCGCGGATCAGCCCGCCCTTGGTGCAGACTCCGCCCCCGGTCGTGGCATAGCAGTAGCTGATGCGGTTGCCAACGATGAGAGGCTTTCCGTCGTCCACGTAGATGCCGCCACCCAACGAGGCCGAGGTGCGGGAGCTCTGCGCGCTGCAATTGGTGATGGTGTTGTTCGAGATGATGGGCGTCCCGCCCTTCACGTAGATCCCGCCGCCCCGTCCGTCGCTGGTGGCGATGAGGCCGTAGCCGTGCTCGATGTCGAAGCCGTCCACCACCGTGGCGGTAGTAGCATCGGCGGCGATGGTGATGACCGTTGCCTTGCTCTGACCGTCCAGCAGAGAGATGTTCACGCTGGTATCGCGCGGATCGCGGCTCTCCTCGTTCCCGACGAAGCCGCCGTAGAGGCCCACTCCGCTCTTCAGGGTGATGTTCTCCGGGTAGGTCCCGGCCGCCGCCCAGACCTCATCGCCGGCCGAGGCTGCGTCAATGCCCGCCTGGACGGTGGGGAAGGCGGTTGCCCATGAGCGGCCATCGGGGGAAGGCGGTTCCACCTGATGGCTGACGTAGAGGACGCTGCTCCAGGAGGCGGAGACAGCGGACAGAGCCAAAGCAGCAGCAACGGCAAGCTTCATCTTCAGCGCTCCATCGTATGGAATGGCCGGCGTCGTTGACGGTTACCCCTATGATGCCATGCTTGTTCGTCAAATGCGGAATTCACCACAGAGGCACAGAGACACAGAGATCTTCTTCCGGTCTCTGTGTCTCTGTGCCTCTGTGGTGAATTCCGCAAGAGGACACGCTCGGCGGATCGCCCCCCTACCCCCCAATTCTGGGGGACCCAAGCCGAACGCTCGGTTCTGGCGGTACGCGTACGCCGAGCGCTCAGTATCTGGTCCCCCAGAATTGGGGGGAAGGGGGGCGATCCGGCCACAAAGGCACAAAGACGGACTATGATCCGGGTCTTTGCGCCTTTGTGCCTTTGTGGTGAATCACCGTGTAGCGCGGGACCGCACAGCGTTCTTCAACTCAGTCAAGTACGGCTTGAACCCGTAGCGGCGCATCTCGGCATACGCGCGGTCGAACGGCCATTTCTGGACCTGAACGCGGTAGATGCCGATCATGGCGCCGGTGCGGTCGGCGCCGTGCTGGCAGTGCACGAAGACAGGTTCCCGAGGCGCTTTCGCGAGAGCGGCGAGGAGGCGGTCCACCTGCTTCCGCGTGGGCGCTTCCTTCCCCATGGGGATATTCATCCAGGCGAGGCCCAGGCGCTCGGCGGCAGCTTTCTCGGCCCTTACTGTTTTGGGCGCGATGCGAAGGTCGATGACCGTATGCACCCCCATTGCCTTCAACGCGGCAAGGCCCTGCCGCGTGGGAGCGGCGCCGCGGTAAATGCCGGGCGCCACCGTTTGGAAGTTCGGGAGGCCGGCCGGAACCTTGGCGAACGCGCAGGGGGCCAGCGCGGCCACGGCAAGGCATATTGCAAGCGGCCGTGGCCGCGCGGGGAACAGGGTCATGTGCTATCTCCTCAGTCAGTTCTCTCCTTCATCCTAGCCGGTTCCCGGCCCCGAAGGGCCGGTCCGCCCCCTACGGAAGCCACTCGGGATGTATCACATAGATGGCAACCCGGCACGCGTCCGCCACGTCCAGCACGGCGGCGGAGGAGCCTGTGGTGACGAGGTTGTAGATTTCCTTGTCTCGCGCCGTGGCCGAATCGAGGCCGGCGGCAATACGCAGTACGTCAGCGGCATCGGCGATGGAGTAGCCCAGCCAGGCGCTGATCTGTCGCGAAGAGGCCTGCGTACCCGGCGCATACGGCCAGATGTGTGTTGTAACCAGGCGGGATGCCGCCGCCGTTTCGTCCGGTTGCGGAGCCACGTGAACGGAGACAAGCCGGGATTCTGATGAAGAGCCCTCCTCCTGGGGCGCCAGGTGAACGGTAACCAGGCGTGATGCCGCCGCCGTTGCGTTCGGAGCGTTAGCGTAGACGCTCACCAAGCGAGAGACGGCTTGCGTCTGCTGCGCGCGGCAAGCGGCCGGCCCGACCGCCATCGCGGCCAGCAATATGCGGGTGGTGAGCCTCATCGTCATGGTTCCACCCGCACCTGAAGGCCGGAGCTTCCGGGCGGGAGACTGATGTTGGCGGTCCATGTGGCCAGCGACGCATTGCCGCTCGCGTACGTTGCGGCCACCGTGGCGGCATCACCCACTAACGGGGTCACGTGCACGTTGACCTGACTGGTAAGCGCGACATTCCGCGTCTCGATGACCACAGCCAGCGTGGCCGCCTGGATGTCGGGCAACGTGTCGGCGGCGGCGTTCAATTGGCCCTGCGGATCGGCCGGGGCCGGCTGTCCGCCAACGGAGACGATGCGCACCGCTGGCGCGGTGTCCGGCAGCCAAACCGTTACCGGGCTTGCCGGCCGGGCCGCCGACGGCAGCGGGTTGGTGGAGAGCGCGGCGCCCACGGTATTGCCCTCAATGCGAATGCGTCCGGTCGCGCCCACGTAGCCCACTGTACCGCCCAACGCCGTCACGGTCCCGGAACCGGTCACTGTGTCGGCCACGAGGCGGATAGCGCCGCCGCTGCCGGAGGAACTTCCGGCGGCGCCGCCAGAGCCGCTTCCGGCGCCGCCATTCGCGTGAACCGTCCCGCCGACGTTAATCGTTCCCGTGGCGGCAATCAAGATGGCGCCGCCGCCCGCGCCGCCCGCGGAATAGGTTCCGCCGGCGCCAGAGCCGCCTATCAGCGGCAGCAGTTGCGCCGATCCGTAGGCCTGGCCCGGCAGCACTCCGGCGCCCACGCCGTTGTAGCCGGCGCTGTTGAAGCCTTTCCCGCCGCCGCCGAGCCCCCAACCGGGGCCGTTCTGGCCGGCGAAAGCGCCGGTCGTAAGGACAGGCTTGCCGCCGCCGAATCCGCCGGGGCCGGGTTCCGACAGCGGCGCTGAGGTGGAAAAGGCCCCCCCGTTCAGGTCCAGCGTGCCGTTGATGGTCACGTCCCCGTCCACCAACCAGACCACCGGAGCCCGTGACGCGTTGTTCTTGAACGCCACGGTGGCGCCCGTGGCGATGTTCACCGAGGTGTAGTGGAAAACGACGGCCCATTTGGAGCCATCGTACACGCCTTTTCCGGGAGCGGCGCTGACACTGTCCCACGCCGCCGATGGCGCAAGGGAAAGGTCAATGGTCGTGGTCCCGGCGACGACGTTCAAGGCCCCGTCCGAGCCATTGGCGCCGGGCACGGTAATCGCTGCGCGCGCTATGGAGCAAGCCGCAAGCGTCAACGCCGCGACACAAAGATGAGATCGCATCTCGTTACTCCTCCTTGCCCAGGTGGATGGCGACTCCAGGGAAGATCGCATGGTTGGAACACAGCGAGTCCCTCGGCGCTCCGTGTATTTGCGCTATCTTCCGGGCATTTCCGGCGGGTGTCTATCATAACACGGAACGGGCGGACGCCAAGCGGGCGGCTGCGCCCAGGTGCGAACGAGCTAGAGGGGCTGGGTGGGGAAAGTGAGAGCAAGCATGGAGAAGGCGCCGTGCGTGCGGCTGTTCAACTGCCGGGTGGACCGCGTGACGATGGACGACGCGATGGACCGGTGCCGCGCGTTTGTTGAAGAAGGCGGGCCGCATACAGTGGTCACCGCCGATACCTCCGGCATCGTGATCGCGCAATCGGACCCGGAGTACATGCGCATCCTGAACGCGGCGGATCTGGTGACGCCGGATTCCATTGGCGTTGTGTGGGCCTCTCGGAAGTTCCGCGCTCCGGTTCCGGAGCGCGTTCCGGGGGTGGACACGATGGAGGGCCTCTGCCGCGTGGCCGCCCAAACGGGGTGGCGCGTATTCCTCTTCGGCGCTGCGCCGGGCGTGGCCGATACGGCGGCCACGAACCTGACCGCCCGCTTCCCCGGGCTTACCATCGCCGGCACGCGCAACGGCTACTTTACCCCCGCCGAGGAGCCCGGCATCGTGGACGGTATCCGCGCCGCCCGGCCGGATCTCTTGTTTGTGGCCTTCGGCATCCCCAAGCAGGAGAAGTGGATTGACGCCAACCTCCCCGCCACCGGCGCCAAGCTCGCCATGGGCGTTGGCGGCAGCTTCGACGCGTTTGCCGGCGTGGTGAAACGCGCCCCCCTCTTCGTCCGCCGCCTCCACATGGAATGGCTCTGGCGCACCCTCAGCAACCCGAAGAAGATCGGAAAGGCCATGACGTTGCCGAAATTCGCATGGATGGTGATTTCAGCGAAGAGGTGATTTGGGCCGCCGATTTGAACCACAGAGGCACAGAGGCACGGAGATGATCTACAGTGGTCCGCATGCAGACCTCACGCATCAGATTATCGGCGCCGCTATTGAGGTCCACCGGGCGCTTGGCCCGGGCCTTTTGGAATCGGCCTATGAGAAGTGCTTGTGCCGCGAGCTCTGCCTTCGCGGCCTGGCGTTCAGGAGTCAGGTGGCGTTGCCGCTGGATTATAAGGGGGAGCGGCTCGACTGCGGCTACCGGATGGACGTGGTCGTGGAGGACGCGGTTGTGTTGGAGCTCAAGTGCGTTGAGTGCATCACGCCGTTGCACGAAGCCCAGTTGCTAACATATCTTCGTCTGAGCGGCCTCAAATTGGGCCTGCTCCTCAACTTCAACGTAGCCGTCATGAGAGACGGCATCTCGCGGAAGGCACTGTAAACTTGGGGCTCTGTGCCTCTGTGCCTCTGTGGTTCACTCGGAAAGGCGCACATGAGCGATAAGCTAGTTCCTCAGGTCGTTACCGTTGGGTCGATGGCTATTGACAGCATTCGCACGCCGGTGGGGCAGGATGAGCACTGCCTCGGAGGGGCGGCGGTGCATGGGTCCATGAGCGCCAGCTTCTTCTCGAAGGTGGGGCTGGTGGGCGTGGTGGGCGATGACTATCCGGCCGAGGCCGTTTCCATGCTCGAAGAGCGCGGCATCGACCTGTCCGGCGTTCAGCACGCCGCGGGCAAAACCTTCTTCTGGAAGGGCTACTACGAGTTCGACATGGCGGAAGCCCATACCGAGGAGACCTGCCTCAACGTATTCGCGGACTTCCGGCCGGAACTGCCGGAGCATTACCGCGAGGCCCCCTTCGTGTTCCTCGCCAACATCGACCCCGAGCTCCAATTGAACGTCCTCAGCCAGGTGCGCTCGCCCAAGCTCACCATGGCCGACACGATGAACTTCTGGATCTCCAGCAAGCTGGACGCGCTCGCCGAGGTGGTGAAGCGTGTTGACGTGGTGTTCATGAATGACGCCGAGATCCGCCAGTTCACCAGCGCCCTGGGCCTGAGCAGCGTCACCAACGTGGTGAAAGCCGCCCGTCAGGTTCTGGATATGGGCCCGCAGGCCGTCATCGTGAAGAAGGGCTCCCACGGCGCGGCCATGTTCCGCAAGGATGCCGATCCCAACGGCCCGCTCGGCATGTCTTACTTCGTGGCGCCCGCCTACCCGCTTTCGGACTACGCGGATCCCACCGGCGCGGGCGATTCCTTCGCCGGCGGCTTCGTGGGCACCCTCGCCCGCCTGAACAGCACAAGCGACGCCGCCATGCGTCAGGCCATCATCTACGGCTCCGTAATGGCCTCCTTCAACGTGGAAGACTTCTCCGTGAACCGCGTTCGCCGCCTCACCATGGACGAAATCCACAACCGCTACCGCGACTTCCAGCGTATCGTGAAATTCGAAGCCCTGGAAGAGCTGGAAACGGTCGGCTAGAACTCAGGACTCAGTAAACGGAATTCAGCCCGAAGGCCTTCTTCCATGGGACTGCCCATCTCATGGAAGAAGGCCTTCGGGCTGAATTCAGTATTCTGAGTCCTGAGTTCTAGCGAAGCGCCTCCACCACTTTGGGCAGAAACTCTCCGGCTTTGGCGCGGCAGAGCCAGTCGGCGCGGCGGTCATAGACGGTGGGGCCGACGTTCAGGATGGCGAGCTTGGCCGGGTAGTCCGCCAGGGTGTTGGCGGGCGAGACCTCTAGGCTGGAACCGATGACCAGCAGCAGGTCGCAGGACATGGCCTCGCGCACGGCATCTTGAAAGGCCTCGGGGAGCATATCCTCGAAGAGCACCACGTCCGGGCGCAGGATGCCGCCGCAGTCGCACTTCGGCGGAACCTGGCCGCCTTCCACGCGCTCCGCCAGAATCTCGAACGGCACGTGCTCGTGGCAGCGCATGCAGCGGCCGGTGCGCATATGGCCGTGAACCTCCAGCACGTTCTGGCTGCCCGCGCGGGTGTGGAGGCTGTCGATGTTCTGGGTCACCACGCACCGCACGCGCCCCATGCTTTCGAGTTCCGCCAGGGCGATGTGGCCCGCGTTCGGCTGGGCGGCGTTGAACGTGCGCCACAGCGGGATCTTGAAGTCGTAGAAGCGCTTCGGGTCCGTGTGCATGGCGGTCACCGAGAGGATCTCCATGGGATCCACCTTCGACCACAGGCCGGATCCGGGCGTGCGGAAATCCGGGATGCCGCTCTCCGTGGAGATGCCGGCGCCAGTGAGGACCACGGTTCGCTGGCTGTGCCGCAGCAGGTCCGCCAGTTCCTGAACCTGCCGTTCGAAATCGGGTTGCATCGTTCGCCTCCTCCCTCCATGTTAGCAGTCGTCAGTATTCAGTCATCGGTCATCAGTCGTCAGTTCGAAGGCTGCGGACCGTGAGCGCCCCTGTCGCCCAGCGCAAGGCCCTCGGGGTGATTGCTGATGGCTGAATGCTGCATACCGCCTGCTAACATGAGGGCGGAGGAACCCCATGCCTTTGTGCTTTGCCTGCCTCGCCCCACACGGGTGGCTCACCATTCCGCTGCTCTGCGGCCCCGAGGGAAGCCTGGCCGCCGCCACCCAGGCCGCCACACGCGAGTTGGGCCGCCGGATGGCCGCCGCGCGGCCGGATACCATCGTCCTTATCACGCCGCACGGCACGATGATTGAGGGCGCCATCTCGCTGTTGAACACGCCGTCCGTGATCGGCGACATTGCGGACCTGCCGTGGAGCGAGGGCAGCCTCCACAGCTTCCGCCTGGGATTCGCCGTGGATCGCGCCCTCAACGCCGCCATCGCGGAACGTTCACGCGCGCTGGACGTGCCGGTTCTGCGCGTCGCCAACCAGATGGAGTTCGCGCCGCTGTCGATGGACTTCGCCAGCCTCATCCCGCTGTGGTACGCCGGAGCCGATCTCTGGCCGCGCCCCGATGTCGTTATCGCCTGCCCGGACCGCGGCGCTAAAGCCGTCTCCGGCGAGGAATGCGTTCGGTTCGGCCGGGCGGTTGGCGCGGCGGCGGAGGCTTCCGGGCGGCGCGTGGCCTTTATCGCCAGCGGTGACCTGGGCCACGCCCACGATGCCAACCACGCGTATGGCTACGACCCAGCTTCCGCCGAGTTCGATGCGCTCGCGACGGAGTGCCTGCGCGAGAACGCCCTGGAACGGCTCCTCTCGGTGGACGCGGCCTGGCTCCGCCGCGCCCGGACCGACGCCTACCTTCCCCTGCTTGCGCTGCACGGCGCCCTGGAGGGATCTGGCTGGCAAACCGAGCTGCTCTCCTACGAGGTCCCGCTGTATTTCGGGATGGCGTGCGCATCCGCCGGGCCGCCGGCGCCTTGACCCGAGGGACCGCTATCAAGGGTGATGGCGGGCGGCCAGAGATTGGCGCGCCCGCTATCTGGCGAAGAGACCGCCGCCTACCGCCGGCCAAACCGAGGTCAACCCGTGAACCATCCCCTGGATGCCGCGAACGCCCTGCTGGACTTCCTGTATCCGCCGAGATGCTATCTCTGCGGCGCGGTGGGCGCGTATCTCTGCGAAGCCTGCGAGGCAGCCTGGCCGCAACCGGAGGAGCCCCGTTGCCCGCGCTGCGGCGACCCCCTTCCTGTGGGCGCCTGCCGGCGTTGCTCCAGCGAGTTGAGCCCGCTGGCCGGAGCGTCATTCGCGTGCGTCTTCGATGACGGCGGTCGGGAGGCCGTGCACCTGTTGAAGTACAACGCCAAGCGCCGCCTGGCGGCTCCAATGGCGAGGGCCATGGCGGACAGCCTTCCCGAGTGCTCCGGGCCGTTCGACGCCATTGTGCCCATTGCCCTGCATTCCAGCCGCCTGCGGCGGCGCGGCTACAATCAGGCGGCCTGGCTGGCCGGCGAGCTGGCCGGCATCCTGAACGCGCCCGAGGTTCCGTGGCTCACGCGGACCCGGGCCACCCACTCGCAGGTGGGGCTGGCGGTGGGCGAACGCGCTCGCAACATGGAGGGCGCTTTCGGCGCCGATCCGGCGGCCGCCGGGAGGCGCATCCTGTTGGTGGACGACGTCTGCACCACCGGCACCACGGCGCGTGAGGCGGCCCGCGCGTTGGTCCGCGCCGGCGCCGCGTCCGTCTGGCTGCTCACCTTCGCGCGCGACCTATAGTCTGGCCTGCTTCCGGAGGGCTACCATAGCGGTGTATGAACCTTAGGAACTGGGCAGCGGGGGTAGCGGTTGGAGCGGCGGCGGAAGGGATACGCCGCCGGGAAGTGGAATCGATCGGCGTGACGCATCGGGACATCTCGCTTCCATGCTGGCCGAAGGTTCTGGATGGCTTCCGCATTGTTGTGGCGAGCGACCTTCATATCCATCCGGCGGCCACCCGCATGGGCCGGCGCGAACGCCGGCTGGCCGAGCTTCTGGCTTCCCTGGATTGCGACGCCTTCGTATCGCCCGGCGACCTCTGCAACACCGCCGCCGCCGCCCGCGTGGCTGTGGACGTGGTGCGCGCCAGTTCGCCGCGCTACGGCCGGTTCATCACGCTGGGCAACGGCGAGCACAAGCGCTGTGAGGAAACCACGCCGATCATCCGCACGCTTCGGCGCGCGGGGCATGTCCTGATGAACGACAACGTCGCCATTGAGGTCAACGGAACGCCCGTCTGGTTTCTGGGGGTGGATGATCCCAGCCAGGATTACGACCGGTTGGACGCGGCGGCTCTCGGCGTTCCGTCCGGCGCCCCGCGCATTCTGCTGGCCCACAGCCCGGAGATCGTCACGCGCCTGCATCGCGCGCCGGTGGACCTTGTCATTTGCGGGCACACGCATGGCGGCCAGGTATGTCCGCCCAACGGTCGCGCGCTGTGGACCCAGACGGCGACTCTGGAACGGGCTTCTCTGGGCTACGGCGAGTACGGCCCCGAAGATTTTGCGCGGTTCAACGGGCACGACCTCTCGCGCACGCGGATGTTCGTGAGCCGCGGCGTGGGAACGGCCAAGCTGGCGATCCGCGCCTTCTGCCGACCCGAAGTGGCCGCGCTAACGCTCTGGAACGCGGCATGAGCGAGCAACGTCTTTCACATGCGGAGAGGCGCCGCATCGCCGCTGAGGTCAAACGGGCGTTGGAAGATGATGCGCTTCAGATCTACGCGAAGGCAGCCGGGGAGGCGGCCGCCGTGTGGATCCCGCCGCCATCCGGCGCCCCGCTGAAAGCTGACTATTTGCTGACCAAGGCGATCGACCGATACATGGATGGCAGGCTCTCCGAAGAGGACCTGTTCCGCATCCGGTGCGTGGCGTTCTACCTGGTCTTCGGCATCGGTGGAGAGGAATGGAGCAACATGGGCGTGGCGTTTGGGCTATCCATGGGGTCGCCTCGCGCCAACGAGTGATGCCCGCCAGGCGGGCCGCGCCAGGTGAGCCGGCTGCGGCGCCGCAACGTCCCGATTCGATTTCTAGAGCGACCACGGTTTGGAGCCCGCCCAGGCGGGCCTGGAATGTGGGCGCCGTAGAGCATGCCCGCGCCATCGGCGGCTTACCGCTGGCCCTGGCGCCTTCCTACCCCAAGGGCCGATGCCCCTGGGGCCGGACCTTCTTGAGGCCATTTCCGCTTGCAACCTTCCACCGCCGGGAAAACGTCCCCCGCCGCTTTCCGCCGCGACGAGCTTACCCAGCTCGCCCGGCTCGCCGTCATGGGTCGGGCCGATGCGCTGGCCAAGGCGCTGGCTAGCGCTCCGGACCCGCTTCAACTCGTGGATGCCGCCCGCTTCCACGGGCTGGCCCCGATCTTCCACGCGTTCACCCAGCGCCACGCTGAGCTGCTCCCTCCCGACGTGGCAAAGCGCCTCTCCGCGTACTACGTGCAGAACAAGGCCCGCGCCATCGTTCTGCTGACCGAGGCGGCTCGCGCCATGCAAGCCCTTGAGGCCCAGGGCATCCCCTGCATCCCGCTCAAAGGCGCGGCGCTGGCGGAGGACCTGTACGGAGACCCCGCGTTGCGCCCCATGACCGACGTGGACCTGCTGGTGCCGCATGCCGCGGTTCCCGCCGCGCGTAAGGTGATGCTTTCCTTTGGCTATGACGAGGAGGAAGGCGACCTGCGGGAGGGCTTCGAGGAGGAATTCCGCTCGGAGCTCTCGTTCTTCCGCACGAAACCCATTCCAGCCCGCGTTGAGATCCACTGGGGCCTGTTGAATTTCGGCGGGCAGGAACGGTGGACCGAGGCGGCTATTGAGCGCAGCGTGATGACGCCGCGCGGCCGGCGCCTTACCGATGAAGACACCCTTCTTTACCTCGCCGCGCACGCCGCCTACCACCATCAGAATGATCGCCTGCTGTGGGAGTTCGACATTGCGCTCCTGATCCAGGCGCGCGCCGCGCTGCTGGACCCGGATGTGCTGGCCGTGCTTTCGCAAGAGCACCGGCTGGTGATGCCCTTCCGCTGGGCGCTGGAGACGGCGGAGAAACTGGGCGTAACGCCAGCCCCCACCCTGACGGCCTCCATGGAGAACCGTTCCGTGGGCCGCGTGGAGCGGTGGATGCTGCGCTTCGCGCGCGACCCGCAGTTCGCCGGGGCGGTGCGCACGGTGATGACCATTCGCTCCACTCCAGGCGCGCGCCGGCGGATGCGCCTCATCGGCGCCAAGCTCTTCCCCGACCGCAAGCACCTGACGATGCGCCATGGCGCCCACGGCTTCTGGCCATGGGTCTACGCCAAGCGCCTCCTCTCCCTCTCGGGCCGCCTCCTCGTGGCCCTCCTCCGTCGCCACAGAGACGAGTAGCCCCCGCCGGGCGCTTTTCGGAGACAGGCGGCATTCTGCGCCCTGGTGACCCTGGCGTTGCCGCGTCAACCCAGGCTTTGTCCGCGCCGCACCATGAGGTGACTTGCCGCATTCCGTCTACGGTGACCTTAGGGTGGGTAAGTACCCTATGAGACGCCCGAGGGATAGCGAGACACGATCTGACCGATGGGGATCAGCAGACACGTTCGAGCCAGGCTGTCGGCCACGTCCACGATCCGTTCGGAGGAACACCATGCGGAAACGAGCCTTTACGCTCATCGAGCTGCTTGTCGTCATCGCGATCATCGCCATCCTGGCGTCGATCCTCTTCCCTGTCTTCGCCAAGGCGCGCGATCGCGCCCAGCAGACGAGCTGCCTCAGCAACCTGAAGCAACTGGGGATTGCCCTCACCTCGTATATCCAGGACAACGACGAACGTTATCCTTGGAGTCGATTCCCAGACGCCAGCCACCCTCTCGGCGGCGCCCTGAACGGGAGCACACTCAACTGGCGGACACAGCTCTTCCCATACGTCAACAGCTCGGCCGTGATGATCTGCCCCACCAACCCGGCGGCGAAGGGGTGGCCGGATAACCCTGCTTCCCATGAGGAAAGCGGGAAATACCCCATCAGCTATTCGCTGAATGGCAGCATGTTCTACGAGGGCTTCCGGGTGAGCTCGAGCGCGGTGAAGGACCCGGTGAACTCCATCTTCGTCATGGAGTCACGCTGGTCAGAGCCAGACCTGGGGGCGTGGACAATCAACCAGGCCAGCTACAAGTACCCAAAGGGCTCCAACAGCAAGCTGGGGGTGTTCAACCAGCATGGCGGGCGCATCAACATGCTGTTCTGCGACACGCACGCCCGCGCGATGAAGCTGAGAGACACCCTGGTTCCCAGCGAGATGTGGCATGACTCGCGCTACAACGCCAGCGTGTACCAGGGCCTAGCGGCGGCGATGGCGGACGAGTACAAGTAAGCCGGAGCGTTCAATGGGCCGGGTTGGCAGACGCCAACCCGGCCCATTTGTAACGCTGCGGCGCCTACCGCTTCGGCTTTCCGGACTCGTCGTAATCGTTGAAGCGGAAGACGTACTGCCACCAGTTGTTGAGGCGGCCGTCTGCATTCACGCCGTCGGCGTGCGGCAGGCGGGTGAACCACCAGTTCAGGTATTTGCGCTGGTAATCCGGGCCGCCCCATGTCTCGCGGTTCACGGGCTTCTTCACGCCCGTAAGCTTCGGGTAGTTCAGCCAGTCGTCGGCGCTGCTCTGCACCGTACGCGGGTTGGAGTAGTCGTAATCGCTCTCGGCGTTCGGCGGCCAGTGACAGGTTCCCACGGCGGCGACGCCGTTGCTCTGATGGTCATTGGCGGCGAACCGCGCCCAGTTGCTGGTGAGCTTGTCCACCTCCCACCCGCCGTAGACGCGGGCCATGGTGGATTCCGTGCGGTGGCAGAGGTCGTGCACCATTTCGGCCACGCCGCGCTCGTAGTTGAAGCCCATGATGGCGAAGGCGCGCTTGCTGGGGACCTTGTCGTACACGTCGCCGTTGATGTAGAAGGCGCCGGGGCCGGCCATGGCGGACTCGTTGTAGCCGAAGTACGGCGCGCCGAAGAACCAGACCTCGTCGATCTCGCCCCTGTCGATGCGGGGCAGCACGCCGAAGTCCGTGAAGGTTTTGGCGTAGTCCGCCGTATCCGGGTCATGCCAGCCCTTGCCCGTTCGGTGAGCCTCCATGTACTGCTCCGGCGTGTAGGTAAACCCGTCGATCTTGGTGTGGAAGGCGCGGACGTCCTTCCAATCCACGATGCGGTAACGCACGAGGCCGTGGCTGGAGGCGAGGATGTCGGCGATGTAGCCATCGGCCAGTTTGCGGGGGTCGTTCCAGCCGCACACTTCGTGGAGCGGCTTGTTCCCTTCCTGGGGGATCAGCGGGTCGAAGTTCAAGGCCATCACCTTGACGGTGATCGGCTTCTGGCGAGCGAGCGCGGGGGCGGCGGAGAAGACGGCGGCGGCGCACAACGCCACAGCGAATGGGATGCGCATGCGTGTCCTTCCTTTGGGGGCGCGCGGGAATGCCAACGCCCCTCCAAGCCCAGCTTAGGCTCCCCATCTCCGCCGCGACCAGTACTCCGTCACCGCAGGATCGGTGGACGGGGTTGTCATCCCGAGCGTGCGAGGGATCCCTCAAAGAAGCGTTCTATATGGGATTCCTCGTTCCTCGGAATGCCAACCCCACCCGCAGGCGACACCGCTATCCTACCGTGATGGACTACTGCGCCAACACAGCCTTCGCCCGGGGTTACAAATGAGACGTAATGGAAATGCCTGTGCCCAAGCGAAGAAACTCCGCCACAAGGGCCATGGCCATGGTGTGTGCATCGCACTGCGAGGAGTGCATTCCGATGTGCAGGAAATGGTGCTCATCCGGTTGGGCCACCACGACGGCTGATTGACACACCTGCGGGAGCTCCTTCCGTTGACAGCACAGGGCCACGATCTGCTCCCATTCCGCGGCGGCGCTCTCGCTGCCAATCTGAACAGATCGGTATAGCTCAATGAGCCTGGCCTCAAGCGGCGTGCCTTCTCGGTTGAACCCGAAGAACCGAAAGCCAGCCTCGGTACCCAACCACGGCCAAGACGATTCGGGAAGGCTCGTCTCTAGATCCCATCTCGCCACGTAAACACTGCGGGTGAGGTCCACTTGGACCGAGGCCGACATCTGCTCCAAGGGCCCAGTGAACCCAGGGAATCTTCGCCGGTCTGCAGTTCCGGCGCCCCATATCCAGCCGCCGGCTCCGCACAGCGTACCCACAGAACGCGCTATCGCATCTGGACGCGAGAACTGAACCCTGACGCCGCTTCTGGCGGCGTTCATCGCATTTCTTAGCGCTTCCGTGGGCTTTAGATCCAGGAAGATGCGAGAGAGACCGTCGTCAGGAATCTCGGCTTCCAGCAGGAAATCTCCCCAATCCCCGGACCGCGAACGTTCTTCGACAAGCAGGTGCAAAACCCACTCATTCGCACTGGTCATTGCAAAGTCGCTCAACGAAGTGACGTTCAACCGTCTCTCGCTTTCCATAATCTTGCGCCGCGTCAGTCAGCAGACCCGGCGGAGGGTGAATGTGGCCTGACGCGCAGCCATGTTGGGTTCCTTCAGGAGCCAACCGTCAGAAGCTAAGGTCCTCCCCCGCCCCAGGTTAGCGATGGCGGCGCTAATCCGCGACCGCATGTAAGTGGCTGTTGCGCGATCCTTCGGAGGTGCGTTGCCTGGCCCCGAGGGGCCGGTTCAGGCGACAAGCTACGATGCGCCATCCAGCCACTTCAAGCCCTCGAACAGCGTGTCCGGCGCGGCGCGGTAGTCGAAAACCACGCCGTCCCTCTTTGGGCCTCTCGGAAGCGCCAGCAGATGGTTGGCGACGCTCATGTACGGAACGTCGGCCAGCGCTTTTGGGAAGCGGGAATGCAGAATGCGTTCGCGCGAGGGCATGGGCAGTATACAACCTTGGGCGGGCAAGCCCTCTGTGCCCATGCTCAGCGCCTGGTCCGGGGGCGACGCGGCGCCCGTGGCATCCCCTGCCCAGTATACGCGCCAGTCCTTCCGCAAGGCCCTGGCGCGGGCCGTCAGAGCCGAGGCGAGGCCCAGCGCCGGGTTCTTCACGGGAAGCGAGGGATCGGGCATCTCCGTGAATGGCTCCCAGGCCAGCGACGAGCGCGGACGGAAACCATCGCGGTAGGCGTCCACCGGGTCCTTCCCGGAGACGCGGAAGGCGGCCAGGCGTTCCGGAAGCGCATATCCCAGGGCCGGCGGCGGCGCGATCTCGGTGAGGGCGATGCCGGAGCAACCCGGCAACCTGGCCGCCTCGGCGATCAGCGCCTCCAGGCGGGCGCGCACGGCGGGCTCGTTCGGCCGCACGTAGTTGGCCCGCGCGAAGGTCGGGCGGATGAATCCAAGGTCGATTGGATCGGCGCTGGGGCGGGCCGCCAGCAGTTCGGTCCAGGTCCGCCCGGCGATGTCCACATCCGCCCAGTCGGGATGCTTGCGCAGCCAGTGGGAGCCGTCTCCCTCCGCTTGCCAGGCGAGCATGCTGACGACGCCGACGAGGCGGATGCCGTCCTTCCGAGCCTCGGCCGAGGCCGAGGCCCATCCGTTGGCGCCGCCCAAAGCCGGATGCCGGGGAAAGACGGCGGACGGGAACGTGGCGTAACCGTCGACGAGCAGCGGGTAGAACAGCACGCCCGCTTTTCGGCGCTTCATCTCGGCGCCGATCTCGGCCATTCCGGCCGAGCGCAGCGGCGGAACCATCACCCCGATCCAGGCGCTGGCGGGCCGGCCCTTCTTCGGCGTCAGGTATATCGGCGAAATGCCTTCCTCACTGTCCGGATCATCGTCCGGCGGAGCGTATCGGGTTCCCGCCGCCACGAACTCGCCAGCCTGCCAATCGCGCGGCGCCCGGGTCCACCCCACGCCAGGCAGCTTCAACTGCAACTCCACGCTGCCCCTGTTGGAGATAGCGAGGTCCTGCATCTCGGCATCGGTAATGGGCCGCAGCTTCGGGGCGCCGGAATCGCTGGCGTCAGTGTCGAGGACCAATCCGGAGCGCGCCAGGCTCCGCACGGTTTCCTGCTGATCGGGGCTAAGCTCCGCAAACCGGTACTCGTGGCGCGGACCGGCCATGCCGCCGGGCTGCTGGTCGAGGCGGGTGAGGTCATCATCGGTCAGCCTCTCGTCCTCGGGGGGCGGGTTGAGCAGGGCGTCCCGCTGCTCCGCGCTCAACGCCACGCCGAACTCCGCATCAAGCGGCAGCGTTTGGGCGAGCGTCTTCCAGACGGTTCCGCGGTTCGCCGCCGCCTCCAGGCGGCGCCCGGCTTCGGCGATGCCGGCGGACCCGTCTTCGGCCAGCGCCTGCAAAGCGCCGAGGCCGCGGCGGTCCCACACCAGCAGGTAGGAGTCTCCCAGCTTCCGCCAGGCGGCGTCCAGCGACAGGCGCAGGGAATCCAGCACGTCGCCCGTGGAAAGCGCCGCGCTGCCAACGAAGGCCGGCACGGCCCGCCACGCCTCCACGGCGCTGAAGCGCAGGCCGGTGACGGCCGCCGCGCGGTCCAGCACCGCGCCGACGGTAGAGATGCCCTCCATGCCGATGGGCTGGAGCAGGCGGCGGCCATCCAGGTCCGACGGCTTCAGCCGGTTCGGCACGAGCGACAGCGCGGGCACGCGGCGGGTCGTGAAGAACTCAAAAGCCGATCTGTTCTCATTGGCCCGCAGCTCCGGAAGGCTCCGCTTGCCCGGGATCATCAGGTGGGAGAACCGGTGGTTGTTCGAAAAAGGGAAATCGGGGTCGTGCATCCGCACGCGGGCGCGCACCCGCAGCGCCGAAAGGTTGAGAGCATCCGGGAATGCGGAGACCGTGGTCACTGCCGGCCGCGTCCGCTCGGTAGACGTCCACGGCGCCGGCTCGACGCGAATGGCCGAGATCGGCGGGCGCAGCGCATGGGAAAGAGCCTCACGGCCGGTCTTCGAGAGGCTGGCTGCGGCGAGCCCCTCCTCGGAGGCCAGGGATCGCGCCTGCTCCTTCGTCAGGCCGCCCAGGGCTATGTCGATGAGAAGTCCGCGCGAGCAGGTGTCCATCGCGGTCAACGCGCTGTAGTCCGTGCGGGGCTCCTCCCGGTATTCCGAGGCGAGCGCCCACGCGCCGCGCACGGCGAACGGGATGAGATGGACCTCGTTCGTGGAGGCCGCCTCGCCAATGGACTGCAGGCGCGACACCAGGGAATCGCCCTCGTGGAACTCCGGGCGCATTTCCGCCCTGGAGGCGACGGGGTCCGCGGCGACAACCGGCTGGCCGGCCATAGTCTTCGCCAGGCATTCCACTAGCCCGCCCGGCGCGGGAGGCGCAGAGCGGGCGAACGGAGCAACCAGCAGAGCGATCGGAACGACGGCGCGGCGCAGCTTCATAGCGTCTCCTCAGCGTTCGGCCCAGCGACTGAAGTCGCGGGCAACGAAGAGCCCGAAGCCTGCCTCCGCAGGCTGTTTCGCAGTCGCCACAGGGCGACTTCGTGCCCGTCGTTGCCCGCGACTTCAGTCGCTGGGTCAACGGATGATCATTGTCTCGTACTCTCAACGGCCAGCACGAGCGCGCCGCGGGCCGGAAGCGTAACGGTCTGCACCGCCTCGGCTGAGGCCGCGCGCCCCTCCGAACCCTCGGGGCCGAATGCTTCCAGCGTGAACGAGCCGGAGATGCCGGCCTCGGCGAGCGGCAGCGTTACCGTGACCGTGTGGGAAACGTTATCAAGGTTCGCCAGGGCGACGCCCAGCGCGCCGTCCTCGGACTTCCATGCCGCGCCGATCACGGCGTCGATGTCCAGTTGGTAGGTGCCGCCGAAGGAGCCTTCGCTCACGGCGGAGAGCCGCGGGTTGTCGCCGCCCGGCGTCAGCTCACCCAGCAGCGAACCATACACCAGGAACCGGCGCGCGTGGCGGCGCGTGCGCGCCACGGAGCGGAGCATCTCCGCGCCCTCGGTCGCGTCCGGGGCCATCACCCGTCCGGCGTCCAGCCAGCCCGGCTGCGAGCCCCACAGGAAGGCCCGCGCCATCTTCGATTTGAAGGCCAGGCTGTTGATCTTCTCGGGCGCCGGGATGTAGAGGAACCCGAACGTGACCGCGCGCCCGGAATACACCAGCGGGTACATCGGGATGGGCCGCGATCCGTCCGTTGGCGCGTTCAGCACCAGGAGGCCATCCAACTTGTCCACGAACACTTCGGCGTTCTCTTCGCTGGTCACAATCGTGTTGGGCGGCATCACGGCGCGCACCCTGTCCAACAGGTCACGGTAACTCCGGGTCCAGAACGACCCGCCGCCGGGCGAATGCGGGTGCCGCTTGTCGAGACAGCGCACCGGGTAGGCCGCGGCGATCTGGTCGATATACACCCCGTCCGTGTGGACCTCCTCGAAGATGCGCTTCGCGAGGGCGGACACGGTGTTCTGCCACATCGGCGTGGAGGGGCACATGGCATGAAGCGGGACCTTGGAGCCGTACACCTCGGTGTAGGGCTCGCCGTTATCGTCTCGCGCGGCGAACTCGCTGCCGCCGGCCTTCCACGTGGGTGACTCGGGGTCGCACAGACGGCCGTTGATATACGGCATCACGCGGAAGCCGTCGGCCTGGGCCTGGGCCACGCCATCCAGGAATCCGGCCTTCGGCGGGAAGTACTCCGGGTACATCACGTCGTAGGGGATCTGGTGCCAGCGGTACCAGTGGAGCGCGATGGGAACGCCGAAATAGTCGCGCGCGGCGCGGCAGTATTGCAGGTTCCGCTGCGTGGCGGCGATGCACTCCGCGTCGTCTTCCGTCCACGGCGTCTCGCCAGGCTTCAGCCACATCTCGGTATCCAGCAGCCATTCCGGGATGGAGCGCTGAGAGAGGCGCCCGGCCTGGCTCCACGGCGCCGTGAGGGCGAAGTCCCGATAGCGGATGGAGGCCTCGCGGTAGCCGTCGGAGAGCCCGGCGGTGACCATCGCATAGGGCAGCGTATAGACTCCGCCATGCGTGTCGCACTCGGCGGCCCAGTGGCCGATGCACAGGCTCACCCCATTCTGCCCGGCCTTGGCTACCAGTTGCTTGTGGTGGCCCTCCGGGTCATGCGCGCCGAGGTAGAGCCCCTGCCCGTCCGCGTAGGCGGCCATGAAGGCCATGCCGGCCTGACATGAGGGATAGGCGCCGTCATACTCCATGCCGGCCGCCGCATCGTACTCCAAACCCCAGCCGGGGGGCACGGCCACCTTCGCGCCGTCCGGGAGCCGAAGCCCGTCGATGCACGGGTAGTCGGCGCGGACAACGGTCTGCCCGTCCGGAAGCTCCACCTGGAACATCCAGACGATGGAGTCGCCTTCGGGGCGCACAACGGCGCGAACCGCCATTCCCTCCGCCGGCCATTCCCACCGCAGGGCGATGCCGTTCTGCGAGGCGACGGCCTGCTTGAGGGCGGCGGGCTCCGCCTCCAGCGGGCGCTGGCCGCCCGGCCCGCCCAGGGTGAGCCGCCAGAGCGGCGTTGGGGATTGGGTTGAGAAGATGAGGTGACCTGGGGGGCAGGCGATGCTAGCAATGCCGCCGGACTGCTCGGAGATCGATATCTCACAGCCGGGGGTAGACAGTGTCATTTGGCACTCCGTGCTCGGTTTGGTGGAGGCAGTAGGGCCTCTACGGCTAAGGCTACACGGATGCGCCGTAACAGGCAAGCCAAACCAGAGGAAAACCCGCGCGGGGACGCGCCCCGGAGCGTGACCCTCCGGGGCGCGTTTGACGGCGCCGAACACGCCTCGACTTTCGGCGATGGCGTTGGGCGCCGGCCGCATGTGGGGGCCGTGGGAGGATCCCCAGCCTGCGGCGCAAGGGCAGCAAGCGGCGCCGGCTAAGCGCCGGGCTCGCGGCCCGCACTTCCCCCTTGAGCACAAAGGGCGCCATCGAGCCTCACTGCCGCATCAGGCGAACGGCGTCCAGGATATCCACCACCCCGGTGGAGGGCGGTTGGACGACGGGGTTCAGCCGGCCCATGTCGGCCGGAGTGGATGGCGCCAGGCCGCCGGCGATGCGCAGCGCCTGGGCCACATCCGCGCCGGGGCGGAACTCGTAGGCGCCGATATCCACGGCGGGCCCGGAGACGCGCGGCGCCCCATCGAGGTCGGTCGGCCAGGTCGAGACGCCGCCGATGCCGGCGTCGATGCACGGCGAGGCGGCGAGGATCCGATAGTTGCTGCTAACGGGATCGGCGAAATGCGGGTCGGCGCGGAGGTTGCCATCCTGGCCGGTGGGGTCCGCCGGGCCGTCATAGTCGGCGTTGGCGTTTTGCCACACGAGGTTGTGGTCCAGGCGCGGCGTCCCTCCGCTGCGCAAGTAGACGCCGACGAGATTGAGAGCGATGACGTTGCTGGCCGTTGTGGGGGCGCCGCTGCGGAAATCCAGCGCATTCCCGCTGGACGCCAGCGTGTTGTTGGCGATCACCGGCGACGATGTTAGGCCCGTGTGGACTCCGAATTCGCAGGCTTCGATGACGTTGTCCACTACCGCGGGAGACGCGGTGGAGCAGTTGACGCCAACCATGCAACCCGCAATGTAGTTTCCAGCGATGACCGGCGCCGCCCCGGCGGAGCAGGCCACTCCGATGGCGGCTTCGTCGATGCGGCAGCCCGTGATGGTTGGCGAGCCGGCGGAACAGGCGATCGCATAGCTATCTGGGTTTCGCGGCCGGAGGGAAAACCCATCCAGCCGGGCCTCAGCGCCCACGCCGCTGGATGCCACGCACGGTCCGTTCCCGGCTGGCCCGGGGAGTAGGCTTTCGTTGGCCCGCGGGTTGCGCGCCTCGCGCACGGTTTCGCCGCCGGCGAACCCTCCGTAGATCGCCACGCCGTCCACCAGCGTTACGGTTTCCGGATAGGCCCCCTGGGCCACCCACACTTCATCGCCGCGCGAGGCGTCGAAGAGAGCCCGGGAGATTGTAGGGTACGCCGAGGCCCACGAGGCTCCATCCGGCCCAACGCCATCCGCCGCCACCCGCAACACGCGCGCATGGACCGGCGAGACGGCCAAGGGAAGTGACAGCAGTAGTGCGACGATGGGAGGTCTCATATCTCGATAGTAGGCGCGAAATACGATCTGCGGCGCATCCCGGCTGCACGGGCTCCGAAATGGCGTCCGCGCCTGCATATGGGCGCGCGGATTCCGCGCTCATGTACCGGGGGACTACATCCCTTGAGGGGATCGCCCCGATCGCCGGTTCGGTTCGCTACGCCGTGCCGATGGCGCGAAAGCCGCTTCGTTC
Organism: Armatimonadota bacterium; assembly: GCA_036504855.1. Taxonomy (GTDB): domain Bacteria; phylum Armatimonadota; class DTGP01; order JAKQQT01; family JAKQQT01; genus DASXUL01. The sequence goes on from DASXUL010000003.1 coordinate 29,851, forward strand.
TCCGCTCAGGCTGTCAGCGGGCCCGCCGCCAGTAGGCTCCCGTCCAATCGACGGGCACAATCTCTTCGTTGATGCCGTTGGCCTGCCGGAAGTCGTGAACGGCCTGGCGGCAAGCCTCAATGGCTCCGTAGTCGTCCACAATCAGGTAACCGCCCGGGGAGAGCTTCGGATACAGGTTCACGAGGCCGTCCATCGTGGATTCGTACATGTCGCCGTCGAGCCGGATCACCGCCAGGCGGTTGATGGGGGCCGTAGGCAACGTGTCGCGGAACCAGCCCTTCAGGAACCGGACCTGGTCATCCAGCAGGCCGTACCGATCGAAGTTCGCTCTCACCTCTTCCAGCGAAACGGCCAACCGGGCATACGTGTTGAAGGCGGCGGAGGCGTCCTGCGGGTAGCGCTTCGCGTTTGGGGCGGGAAGCCCCTCGAAGGAATCGGCCGCCCAAACGCGCCGGTCGGTAACTCGGTGCGCCTTCAGAACCGCCCGCATGAAGATGGCCGCCCCGCCCCGCCACACGCCGGTCTCAATGAGATCACCGGGCACATTGTCGTTCAGGACGCTTTCCACGCAGAACTGGATGTTGTTCAGCCGATGGAGGCCCACCATCGTGTGGGCATAGGCCGGCCAATCGGCCCCGTCCTCCCGCCCTTCTCCGCGCGGCACGCTCGATGGGTTTGAGCGGAGCTGACCGCTCTTGAGCCTCCGCGCCAGTCGGCCGGGCAGACCGATCAGCCGCCTCAGGCCGCGGCCAGGCGTTCTGATCTGCGCCTCCGCGTCGCGGTAGATCCAGTTCGTCAGGCACTTCTTCATCAGGTCCAGGTACAGCTCTTCGCAGGTGTCCATAGTGCTCCCCATCCCATGCGTCGTCGCGCCGACGAAGGCGATCCGCGCTCGAAGTGACCCCGGAACCCACGTACCGGTGAGGCAGCTCGCCGTGGTAGCCTCCGCGCAAGCTCGATGCCGGTTCGAGCGCCGTCCAACCGATGTCTCCAACGGAGCGCGCCAGGCGGCGCGCCCCGTTGGAGATCCGAACAGTCTACCCGCCGGCGGGGCCTTTGCCGCTGGGCTCGGTGAGGGCCTTGGGGTCGAGGATCTTCTCCAGTTCCTCGCGGCTGGCGACGCCCTGCTCCACAGCGATGTCGATCACCGGGCGGTCCGTCTTCAGAGAGGCCTTCACCAGCTCCGCCGCCTTGGCGTAGCCGATGATCGGGTTCAGCGCGGTGGCGACGATGGGGTTCTTCTGCGCGTAGGCCAGGCACTTCTCCGGGTTGGCCGTAACGCCCACGATGCAGAACTTCGTGAACACGTCCAGCGCATTGGTCATCGTGCGGATGCTGAACAGGATGGCGAAGGCCATGCCCGGCATCATAACGTTCAATTCCATCTGGCCGGCCTGAGCCGCCATCATCACGGCGGTGTCGTTGCCCACCACCTGGAAGCACGCCATATCCAGCATCTCGGCCATCACCGGGTTCACCTTGCCCGGCATGATGGAAGAGCCCGGCTGCACCGGGGGCATTCGGATCTCGTCCAGGCCGGTCACCGGGCCGCTGGAGAGCAGCCGGAAGTCGTTGGCGATGCGGATGCAGGTCACGGCCAGCGTGCGGATGGCGGCGGAGAGGTCCAGGATGGGCGTCTGGTTCTGCATGCCCTCGAACAGGTTTGAGTTGTTGGAGAAGCCCAGGCTGGTGTACTTGTTCAGGTAGTCCACCACCTTCTTCGGGTAGTCCGGCCCGGCGTTGAGGCCGGTGCCCACGGCGGTGCCGCCGATGCCCAGAACCTTCACGCGCTGGGCGGCTTCCTCAATGCCCCTCTTGGCTCTGCGGATGGCCTGCGCGTAGGCGCCGAACTCCTGGCCGAGGCGCACCGGCGCGGCGTCCTGCAGGTGGGTTCGGCCGGACTTCACGATGCCGTCGAACTCCTCGGCCTTCGCCTGGAGGGCCGCCGCCACACCGTCCAGAACCGGATACAGGTCCTTCAGGGCCAGGAGGCTGGCAACGCGCATGGCGGTTGGAAACACGTCGTTGGTGCTCTGGGCCATGTTCACGTGGTCATTCGGGTTCACCGTCTTGTAGACGCCCCGGGCCTCGCCCACGATCTCGGCGCAGCGGTTGGCGATGACCTCGTTTGAGTTCATGTTGTGGCTGGTTCCGGCGCCGGCCTGGATGGGGTCCACCACGAACTGGTCGCGCAGGGCGCCGCCCAGGATCTCGTCGGCCACCTTCACGATGAGGTCCGCCTTCTCCTTGGGGAGACGCCCGAGGTCGCGGTTGGCCTCGGCGGCGGCCTTCTTCACCAGCACGGTTGCATCCACCAACTGCGGGAACGGCTTCATGCCGGTGATGGGAAAGTTCTCAACGGCGCGCTGCGTCTGGATGCCATAGTACGCATCAACGGGCACTTCTTTCGTGCCCAAACTGTCCTTCTCGGTCCGTGTGCTCATATAGTGCCTGCTTTCCAATAAGTGGCCGGTTCTGGAGCCGTCAGCGATCAGCCATCAGCCCAGAACCGCGAACCAAGAGGATGCCGCCCGCATGGGCGGAGCCTCCGGCTGATGGCTGATCGCTGACGGCTGACGGCTCCCCAACCGCCGAAACTCACCAGTATTCTAGCGCGCCCGTGGGGCGGCGCTTTGGCTTTGCCGGGCGGTGCGCGAATACCATGCAGGCGGACAACGGCGTCCCCTCACGTTGTAGCCGCTCGCGATACCGCAACGGCGACTCCCTGCTGTCGGGGTATGTATGTCGGGCAAGCGCCAAGGCGCGAAGCCTCACGCTCAACGATGGGCGCTCGCGCCCAGAGCCACGGCGCGCCACGCTGCCGCATCGACTTCGGCCCCATCGGCGCAGACGAGGTAGCTTGATGAGATGCCTGTATCGGATGTTTGGCCGGCCAACACGGAGCGGGCTATTGGACGGACCTGCGCCGATCCGTGCTTCCGCTGAACGCCGACCTGGATTCCAGTTTCGGAGTCGTCGCCAAACGTACCAGCGCCAGTAATGTGACCGTCATCATCGACGATCCCCTCGCCCCGATCGCGGTGACGTACGACCTGTTCGGCGGTTCGACGGGCAGCGGCGCCGTGAGCCTTCAGGAAACCATAACGGTAGCGAACCTCTTGTACGGTCCCCTGAACTCCTCTCTGTATGGATACCGCGACTGGAACCTGTCGGATGCCGACCAGGCGCTCACTGTGAACGACCGAACGGTGTCCCAGAACGGCGGCGGCTACTCGCTGACGGAGACGTCAGATCGTCCCGCGCGGCACTACGAGATCAACGACGCGGCGGCGCTGCTGGCACGGTTGAGCGGCGGCGGCCATCTGACGCTCAACGATACTCCGGCTGCGGGGGCGCCGTATCCCTCGGCGCCAGGAAACGCGGGGTATGCGATCCAGTGGGGGATGGAGATCGCGCCGCGGGAGGCCCTCGTCGTCCGTTCCCGCACGACGATCGGCAAGTCGGGAGACGCCGCCGTGCCAGAGCCGGGCAGCCTGGCGCTCCTCCTGGCGGGAGGAGGCGTCGGCGCGGGACTCGCCCTACGAGGCAGACGCCGCGCCTGGAGCCCCTGTGCCGGAGGCGCGGGACGGAAGTAGAACGTCATTCCCGCCCTGTCGGAGACCCGATGATGCGCAAGGCCTTCACGCTGATTGAACTGCTGATAGTGATCGCCATCATCGCCGTTCTCGCGGCGCTGCTGTTCCCTGTCCTGGCGAGAGCAAGGGAGCGCGCTAAGCGGACCGAGTGCATCAGCAACCTGAAGCAGCTTGGCGTGGCGATGGGTGCATATGTGAGTGACTGGGATGAACGATACCCATATGCGTGGCTCGGCGACTATGTGAAGAGATACGGAGCGACGCCAGGGATATCGGAAGCCATGGCCGCGTATGTAACCGATTCTCGCCTGTGGCAATGCCCGAGCGATAGGGGCGAGGTATTCCTCCACGACTTCAGCCGTACTCTCGCCAATCCAACCCCGCCATTCTACAGCGTGAGCATGTACCACACGAGCTATTCCTATGTGGGCATGCCCTGGGGAGACTACTACGGCGAACTGACGGCCCACACGCTGTCCTACGTCAAGCGACCGGCGACAGCGGTTGCCCTAGTGGAGACTCGGCCCTGGCACGGAGGCTACGACCGAAACGATGAGGCGTCAGAGTCCCCTGGAAGGATGAATATCCTCCATTGCGATGGTCACGTGGACCAGCGCACACATGGGGAGTGGAGGTGGGATGCCTTCTACGGGGTCAAGCCATGACTGCCCATTGACATTACGGGCCCGCCCTCCAACAGAAAGGCGGGCCCACTCCCCCGCCGGCCTCCCCCGATGGGCGGGACGCCCGAAGCCAGAGACGCCCCATGGCGTGCAGCTCCGGGCTGACGGCTGATCGCTCACCACTGACGGCTCCCAACCCGCCCGGATGCCGGCCCCTCGCCTCGCGCGGTTATAATGGTGTCAGTACAGTAGCGAAGTTTCCTGGAGGCGAATAGCTATGCCCGATTCTCAAAACGCCTGGAGGCTGGCGACCAAGGCCGTCCACGCCGGACAGACGGTGGACGCGGAGACGAAATCCCGCGCCGTTCCCATCTATCAAACCACGTCCTACCTCTTCGATGACGCCCAGCACGCGGCGGACCTGTTCGCGCTGGCCACGCCCGGCAACATCTACACCCGCATCATGAACCCCACCACGGCGGTCTTCGAGGAGCGCATCGCCGCCCTCGAAGGCGGCTCCGGCGCCCTCGCCTTCGCCAGCGGACAGGCGGCCGAAACGGCCGGGCTCCTGAACATCGCCCGCGCCGGCGACGAAATCGTGGCCTCCTCCAACCTCTACGGCGGCACCTACACTCTGTTCACTCAGACCTTCCCGAAGATGGGCATCACCGTGCGCCTCGTGGACGGCTCGAAGCCGGAGGAGTTCGAGGCGGCCATCACGGACAAAACGAAGGCGCTCTACACCGAAACGATGGGCAACCCGGCGCTGAACGTCTGCGACTTCGAGGCGCTCTCGAAGATCGCCCACGCGGCCGGCGTGCCCCTCATCGTGGACAACACCTTCGCCAGCCCGTTCCTCTGCCGCCCCTTCGAGTGGGGCGCCGACATCGTGCTGCATAGCGCCACCAAGTTCATCGGCGGACACGGCACCAGCATCGGCGGCGTGCTTGTGGACGGCGGCAAGTTCGATTGGACCAACGGCAAGTTCCCGGACCTCACCGAGCCAGACCCCTCCTACCATGGCCTGAAATACGTGGAGGCGCTGGGGCCCAAGGCGTACATCTCGAAGGCGCGCCTTCAGGGGCTGCGCGATATGGGCGCCTCGCTCTCGCCGTTCAACGCCTTCCTGCTGCTGTTGGGCCTCGAAACTCTGCATGTGCGCATGGAACGACACAGCTCCAACGCCATGGCCGTGGCCCGCTGGCTGGAGAAGCACCCGCTGGTAAACTGGGTCAACTACCCCGGCCTGGAAAGCCACCCCAGCCATGCGCTGGCCATGAAGTACCTGCCGAACGGCCAGGGGGCCATGATGAGCTTCGGCATCCACGGCGGCATTGAGGCCGGCCGCCGCTTCATCAACAACGTGAAGCTGTTCAGCCTGCTGGCCAACGTGGGCGACGCCAAGAGCCTCGTTATCCATCCCGCCAGCACCACCCATCAGCAGCTCAGCCCCGAGGAGCTGGTCTCGGCCGGCGTGCTGCCGGACCTGATCCGCCTCTCGATTGGCATTGAAGACATCAACGACATCCTGGAAGACCTGGATCAGGCCCTGAAGGCCGCGCAGTAACGCATCGGAGGCCGGGCGGCGGTTGCGGCCCGGCCTCCAACGCGCATATCCCACCATGGCAACACTTTTCGGACAGCCCCGGCCGTTTCCCGAATCGGGCCTCACGGCCGTCACCCGCACCTTCACGTTCGCCGAGCCGCCGGATGAGATGGCCCTCGTCTGCGGCGGCCGCCTCGGCCCCATTACGGTGGCCTACCAGACCTACGGCACGCTGAACGAAGCGGCGGACAACGGGGTGCTCGTCTGCCACAGCCTCACCGGCGACATGCACGCCGCCGGCCGCATGGAGGGCCGCGACTGGGTGGGCTGGTGGGACCCGCTCATCGGGCCCGGCCGGGCTTTCGATACTGACCGCTACTTCGTTGTGTGCGCATCGGTGTTGGGCGGAAACGGCGGAACAACCGCCGCCATGAGCCTGAACCCGCGCACCGGACGCCCCTACGGCAGCGCGTTTCCCGAGATCACCATGCGCGACATCGTGAACGTCCACGCCGCGCTGTTGAACCACCTCGGCGTTCAGCAACTCGCCGCCGTCAGCGGGCCGAGCATGGGCGGCAGCCAGACGTGGGAGTTCGCCGTGGCCTATCCGGACATGGTGCGCAACTGCATCCCGGTGGCCTCCGCCCCCATCGCTTCCGGCATCCTCATCGCCTGGAATGCCGTCGCCAAACGCGCCTTCGCCACCGACCCCAACTTCCAGGGCGGCGACTACTACGGCACGGGCCGCACGCCGGACGCCGGCCTCAGCCTCGCCCGCCAGATCGCCACCATCACCTATTACTCCGCCTCCTACCTCGGCGGCTGGTTCGGCAACTCGCCGGCCGAAGCATGTCAAGGTCAGAAGGTCCCCAGCGAGTTCGCGGTGGAGGAGTACCTCACCGGCGAGGGCGAGAAGCTGGTGGCCCGTTTCGACGCGAACGCCTACCTGAGCGCCATACGCGTTCTGGAAACGATGGATGTCGGCCGGGCCGTTGGAGGGCGAGACGCCGCCATGAAGGCCATGCGCTCCCGCCTGCTGGTGGTTGGCGTTGCTTCCGACATGCTCTTCCCTCCGCAGGAGCTCCGCGCCGCGGTTGCCGCCGCCCAGTACGCCGGCGTGGACGCCCACTACGAGGAGATCGACTCGGAGGACGGCCACGATGCCTGTCTTCTGGAGATCGACAAGGTGGGCGAACTGATCACGGCGTTTCTGAAGGCGGACAGCGCGCGATGACCGTCTTCCGGGAGGTTGGCGGTTGAACGAACTGACGCAGGTGTCGGACGAAGCTCGGTTTGCTCACATCATCCGGGTGGCGCGGTGGATCGAGCTATCCGGCGTGCTGCTGGGTCTGCTGACGACGTATGCCATCGAGCGCCACGTGACTCACCTCCGGGCAGAGCGCATCAGCGAGCTCAGCGGGATTACCGGACACAACGTCCGCGCCGTGGCCCTTGTGTGCCTGCTCATGGCGGTCTACAATGTTCTTGCATGGTCCACGGGCCACAAGCGCTTGCTGACCCGGTCATCCGCACTGGGAATCGCCATCGACCTCGCTTTCGTCACCGGCGTCATCGCTCCCACGCTTGGCCTTCAAAGCCTGTTCTTCGGCCTGTTCTACTTCGTCATCATCGGGACGGCGATGTGGTCCGGCATGCGGGGGGCGCTGCTGACGGCCGGCGCGTCGCTGGTGTGCGTTAGCGCCGTGGAGTTCGGCGAGATCGTTACCGTTCACTCGCCGCATATGGGCGATGTGTATACGAAATTGGGCGCTCCGGATGTGTTCGCGCGCTTGCCGTATCTATTCCTGGTGGCCTGGATGACCGGAGCCGTGACCGATGCTTTCCGCCGCGAAACGGAGCGACGGCTGTCGATGGAGCGCCGGGCTTCCGCGTTGCGCATCGAACGAGAGCGGATGGAGCAGGAAATGGAGGCGGCGCGCGCCGTGCAGCGTAGTCTCCTGCCTTCAGCCCCGCCGGAGGCGCCGGGCCTGAGCGTGGCATTTCGCTACCAACCGGCCGGCGCGGTGGGCGGCGATATCTATGATTTTGTGGCGCTCGCCCCGCGCGAAACCGCCTTCATGGTGGCGGACGTGAGCGGGCACTCTCTGCCGGCGGCGTTGCTGGTGGCCGCCGCCAAAGGCGCCCTGTACGACCGGCTGTCACAGCCGCCCGCGGAGATGATGGGGTCCGTCAACCGCCGGCTCGTGCGCGATACGGGGGACGACCGGTTTGTGACGATGGTCTACGCCTGCGTGAGCCTGGATCCGCCTTCTGTCCGCTGGGTGAACGCCGGCCATCCGGCTCCCCTATTGCTGCGCGCGGGCGAGGCCCCGGCGCTCCTTGAGGGGCATGATGCGGCGCTGGGCGTGGTGGCCTCGGCGACGTATACCGAGCGGACGCAGCCTCTGCAGACTCGCGACGTGATTCTGCTGTACTCGGACGGGCTCGTGGAACGAGACCGCCGGGAGGGCGGCGTTTCCGGCTACCATGAGTTCATGGCCGCGATGGATGGGCTTCGGCCCGACAACGATGTGGAAGCGATCGCCGACGCGGTGCTGGCTCGCTCGGACGAGATGGGAGAGGCGCGAGATGATGTCGCGCTGGTGGTGGTAAAGGTGAACGGGCCGGCCCGGACAATGGAATGACGATCATCCAGGTAATGCATAGCCACACCGTCGGCGGGGTGGAACGCCACGTTGTGGAGCTTTCCGAAGCGCTTGCGGAGCGCGGTCATCGGGTGTATCTTGCATGCCCGAACCGCGGCTGGATGTGGGATGCCCTCCGGCGGTCTCCCGTCACCCCCTACCACCTTGCCATGGATGGGCTTTTGGACCTGACTTCGGTGAGCCGCCTGTCCCGCCTCGCCGCCCGCGTTGGGGCCGACATCATCCACTCTCACATGACGCGCGGCGCCTTCTACGCCGTGAAGGCCGGCCGGCGGATGCACGTTCCCGTCATCGCCACATGCCACGCCACCCACACGTGGAAGCACTACGCCGGCGCGGACCGCGTGCTGTGCGTCTCCGAAGCCGCCCGCGACAACCTCCTCCACCACGAGGTCCCGCTGGAGAAGACCCGCGTCGTCTACAACGGCATCAAGCTGCCGGCCGCCCCTCCCGATCCGGACGCCGTGGCCGCGCTGCGGAGTTCGTGGAAGATCCCGGAGGACGACCTCGTTGTTGGCATGCTGGCACGGCTGATACCCGTGAAGGGCGTGGATATCCTCCTCGAGGTCGCCGCCCGATGGAAGACCGAGCGTCCGAACGTGCATTTCGTGCTGGCGGGATCCGGCGACGAGATCACCGAGGCCGCGCTGCGCTCCGCCGTGGCCGAAAGCCGGCTGGAATCCACCGTGCACTTCCTGGGAGCCGTGTCCAACATCTGGGAGGTTCTGGCGGGCTTCGACGTGCTGGCGGCCCCTTCACGGCGCGAATCGTTCTCCCTGACGCTGCTGGAGGCCATGGCCTCCGGCGTGCCCGTTGTAACCACTAACGTGGGAGGCACCCCGGAGATGGTGACCAACGGCATCACCGGCATCCTGGTGGAACCGGAGAACCCGCCGGCCCTCGCGGCCGGCCTCGCCTGCGCCCTGGACGGGGCGGAGACGCGGAACATAACCGCCGCCGCCCGCCGCCTCGTGGAATCGCGCTTCACCCTCCCACAAATGGTTTCCAACATCGAAGCCAACTACATTGACCTGGTTCGGTGAAGGGAGTCGTCAGTGGACAGTCATCAGTTGTCAGTCGTCAGTTCTCAGCCAGTAGGCTTGCCTAAGCGGCAATCCTCTTCTTGGACATCGCATTCCACTGACTACTGATGACTGTCTACTGACAACTGATGACTCCCATGATAACCATCCTCGTGTACCACCAGATCGGGCGGTTCGGGCGCGTAGCGGCGCACCGGGCGGTGTATTGCGACGCGGGCGCGTTTCGGCGGCAAATGGCGTTTCTGCGCGCCGGTCGGTACTCCGTTCTGAGCCTCGCGGACGTTCTTGCGTGCGTGCGGGGCGAGCGCCCCATCCCGCCGCGGGCCGTTCACCTCTCGTTCGATGACGGCTATCTGAACTTCGCCGCGGAGGCCGTTCCGGCGATGCGGCGCTTCGGGTATCCGTCCAGCGTGTACATGGTGAGCGGGCTCATCGGGAAGGACGCCGAGTGGCTTCCGGCCGCCGGCCTGCCCGTCGCGCCGCTCATGGACGGAGATACTCTGCGGGCCGTGGAAACGCATCGCGCCGTCGTGGGTTCGCACACCGTGAACCACGTGCGCCTCTCCCAGCTAACCGGAGATGCGCTGCACCGTGAGCTGACGGAGAGCCGGGCGACCCTGGAAGAGACCCTTGGACACCCGGTGACGGCGTTCTGCTATCCATTCGGCGACCTCAATGCGGAAACGGTTTCCGCCGTGCGCGCCGCCGGTTACGATACCGCCCTCACCTGCCGCCGCGACCGCGCGACGAAGGGCACAGACCCTCTGCTCCTCCCCCGCCACGCCGTCTCCTACGGCACCAGCCTCGTGGGCCTCTTCTGGAAGCTGCACTTCCAGAAGCCGAAGGCGGCATAGGCCGGCGCGCCATGGCTGCGCGCCGTTGCGAGATCGCCCAAGCGCAAAGGCCGCGCGCACGGCCCATCTCAAAGCGCCCCTATGGGCGGGCGCTGCCTCGAGCGGCCTTGGCCCACGCGGCAGCCTTCAGCAGCAGTTGCCTCACCCTCGTGGCGGGCTCAACGAAGCCAATGGCGTCGCCCACAAGGGCTTGCGCAGTTTGGGGGCCGGCGGCTGTGGGCACGGAGTAGACGTTTTGGCCGGCATAGACGTCTTCCTTGCGTTGCCCTCTTCGGATCACAATCCCCAGGAAAGCGGCGCGCAACTTGGCGCTCGGCTTGCCGGTCCGGTCCATCCCAATCGGAGCCTTGAACACCGGCCCGCCGCTGTTGCCCGGGTAGATGTTCGCATCCACCAGGAAGGGACTCGTCGTCTGGTCCCTTGGAGCAAGCGACGCGATAATGCCCTGGCGCATGATGGCCGTATCCCATCCGCTTCCAGCAACGTCGGGATAGCCGAGCGCGAGAACGGAGGCGCCCATGTAGATGTCCGAGGGCGCCGCCAGCTCACTCAGCCGAATCGCCGGGACGGCTGCCGCGCCGATGTCCTCGGGTCTCAGCGTAATGGCAAGGCACGCAAGATCCGCTCCGTCCAGCGAGGTAACGTAGTCATTCACCCCGCTCTTCAGAAAGGCGGTGGTCTCCTTGTGCACCCCGGCGGGATCCGCGTAGTACCAGGAGAACCTCAACGCGATGACGTTCGTCGAGATAGCGTCGAAGACGTGCTTGGCGGAGACCAGCAGGAAATCGTTGGGCGCCAACCCAGGCGCCCAGAAGATGACGCCCGTGCCGACCGGCTCTGTCTTCGCCAGCGGGGTTGAAGCGCCCTTCACAGTCGGATAGCCGCATTCGATCTTCACGGTGGCCTTCCGCCAACTGTCCAGCGAGGAGATCGCATCAGGAGCCGCCCAACATTGCGATGCGGCTGCGAGGAGAACGCCGCAGAACCACAGCCGCGAAAGGGCGCGAAGCCCATAGCCTGGAATTCTCATTCACTTTCCTTCGGTATCCACGGGAGCAGGCAAGGCCGAGTCGCCCGGCAGCATAGGATCAGCGCCCGCCCGTGGAAGCTCGCATGATCACTCACACTCTATGTCGGAACAAGCCGGACGCGGCGCACTGGTGAGTGTACGGACCAAGTTCGCCGGCGTTGCGCGCCGGCGCCAAAGACGGCGCCAGTCCCCCTCCGATGGCCGCTTCACGCCGTCTCCTACGGCACGAGCCTGGTCGCCCCGAGTAGCCGCTCCGATGGGCGCCCTTGCACCGCCGCGGACCGGGGAGGCTGTAGGGCGCGCTGTCGCGCTACCGTTACCATCAAGCCGTGCATGGCCGTCGCGTCTACCACGGATTCAGCGGATGCGGGCGGCGAAGGGCGGTTGACATTGACGCCCGCTGTCTCGCGCCTCGGGCGGGGAGGGATCAATGAGTACAGATGCAGGTAGAGGGGCATCCGGCGCGTGTTCGGTTGCGCCCATGCTGTCGGTCCGGAACGGAAAGAAGGCGGTTGAGTTCTACGAGACGGCGTTTGGGGCGATCGAGGTCTACCGTGTGGAGGATGCGGGGGGATCGGTGGTTTCCCGGCTGTCTGTTGATGGGGCGGAGTTCTGGCTGAGCGACGAGTCTCCGGAACATGGGAACTTCAGTCCGCAGTCTCTGGGAGGCGCCACTGTTCGGATGATCCTGACCGTGCCGGATCCCGACGCGGCGTTCGCACAGGCGCTTGCGGCGGGCGCCCGTGAGGTGATCGCCATGGAAGAAGCGCACGGGTGGCGCCAGGGCCGCGTGGTCGATCCCTTCGGCCATCATTGGGAGATTGGCCGGCCACTGTAACGCGCGCAACACGGCCCCCGGCGGCTGTCGGGGGCCGCGCGGAGCCGCGCCGGATGAGATCACCGACGCCGGCGGAGACCGAGAACGCCGGTGAGACCGGCGCCCAGGAGCGCGAGGGTGCTGGGCTCAGGGATGGCGCCCGGCGTCGCGTCGAGGAGGCCGCCGTTGAACCGGATGTTGGTGAATGCTGCGGATCCGCCGTTCGTCGGGTTGTTCGGATCGTTGGCGATCTGGAAATACCCGCCAATGCTCGAGCCCGGCGGCACGCCGCCCTCCCCGTTCACCGCGGGGAGGAACGGGCTCGTAACGCCGTTATACGTGAACAGGAAGCCGTTCGCGCCGGCGATGTTCAGGTACTCCAGTTGGAGGCTGACCGTGCTGCCGGGGGTATAGGCGGGCGGCGAGGCGAGGTAGAACGGGAATGGCCCACCCGCCGCGAAGACGGCATCGTCGAAGAACGCCTTCACAGTGAACTGGGCGTCGTCGAGGCCGCTCAGGCGCAGACCGCCTTCGATGTGCGTCGTGGGGGAACCCGGAGTGAGCGTGAGATCGGTGGACAGCGTCCAGTAGTCGGTGAGGCCGAACTGATCTCGCGTCACGCCGTCCGAGGATATCAGCCAGTCATCGCGGTTGGCGGAGCCGGCGGCCTGGCTGACGTTCGTTTCGGACCAGGTGACGGTGGAACCGCCCTTCGTCCCGAGGAGGGTGGCGCCAGGGATGTCGTTGAACACCCTGGGCGCCAGCACCGAGTTGGTGGCGATAGCGCTGCCCGCCATCGCGATGAGGGCGGCGCCCGCCACAGTGAGGCGCAATACGCGCATGGGAGAACCCCCTTTCGGTATGCGCTTGCCGACCCAGTGGGACAGCCCCTCTGGCGGGCAAGAACCGCGCCAACCGCCGCCCGTTCGCTCACAGGGCCGGCCATATCGACCGCCAAAATCCGCAACAAGAATTGCGTGGCGCCGCGGGCTCATTATGGAATAACCCCGATGCAGGCTGATAGACAAGCGACGGCCTGCCGCCGGAACCGAGAGATGCCCCGTGCACTCCGTGACGAGGAGCCCGATGGTTCCGGCGCGGCCCAACGAAGAGCGTGAAGAAAGAGATGGCCGTCCAGCCTATTGAACGCAACGCCTCCGCGGTCTATGTAGCCCGTCAGCCCATCTTCGAGTCCCGGGTTGATGTGGTCGGATACGAACTCCTGTTTCGCTCTAGCGTTTCGAACTCCTACGATGGCGCGAACCACGACACGTCCACTATGGAGGTCCTCAGCGATTGCCTGATCGACTTCGGCCTCGACGCGCTGGTGGGAACGAAGCGAGCCTTCATCAACTTCACCGAAAGCCTCCTGAAGAGCGATGTGGCCACCATGCTGCCGCCGGACCGGGTTGTGGTGGAGATGCTGGAAAGCGTTCGCCCGGAGCCTGTAATCGTGGATGCGTGCCTCCGGCTCAAGCGCCTGGGCTACACGCTTGCCCTTGACGACTTCGTTGAGACCGAGGGCTACAAACCGCTGATGGACCTTGCGGACATCATCAAGGTTGACTTCACGATCTCCGACGCGGAGGAGCGCGCCCGCATCGCCCGGTGTCCTTGGGCGTCCCACGTTCGACTGCTTGCCGAAAAGGTCGAGACTGTTGCGGAGTTCACGGAAGCGAAGGATCTCGGCTACTCGCTGTTTCAGGGGTACTTCTTCAGCCGCCCGCACGTTCTCTCCGGACGTACGGTCTCCACATCGGAGATCCTGTGCCTCGACGCGTTCCAAGAGATCCAGAAACCGGAGATGGACTACGACCGCGTTGCGGACATCATCAAGCGCGACGTCTCATTCACCTACAGCCTGCTGCGCTACATCAACAGCGCCTCAATCGGCATGCGGATGCGCGTCAACAGCATCCGGCACGCCCTGCTCCTTCTTGGGCAGAAAGAGACGGCCCGATGGCTCTCTCTGGTAGCCCTGCGGCAACTGGCGGGCGGGCCCGAGGAAGTGCTGGGCATGTGCATCGTGCGCGGACGCATGGCGGAGTTGCTGGCCGAACCGGCGGGCCTGAAAGATCGGACAACCGACCTTTTCCTCCTGGGCGTATTCTCCACCATAGACGCTCTCCTGGGCCGTCCCACATCGGAAGTGCTGAACGAACTGCCGCTGGCGCCGGATGTCCAAGCGGCGCTGTTGGGCGAGGAGAGCCCGCTGACGCGCGTCTTCCAGTTGGTCCTCGCGTATGAGCGCGGAGACTGGGACGATGTGGCCAGCATGGCGCGCGAGATCGGCGTAGACGAGACGGTCATTCCGCAGCTCTACATCCAGGCGGTTGCCTGGGCAAGCGAATTCGCGCCCAGTCCGAAGGCGAATGGGCAGGTCGATCCGCCCCCGATTCGGACCGGCATCGTCTCGCGATCGATCAGTGCAAACGCGGCGACGTCCGCCCGCGCGTGAGGAAGCGCGAAGGCGGGTCCGGCGCCCGGCTGGTTCAGTAGCGTCTCATGCCGGCCCTGGCGGCGCCGGGCATTCGGCGTACGGATGCTGACTCCCGCGGTATCACGCCACTTACGCCGTCCTCGGATGCAAGAGCGCATGCCGTTGTGCTACCGTTAGTTTCATGCCGGGCGCCCCACAGGATCGTTTGGTCATAGTCTAGTGCCGCGTTCGGTGGGATGTGTCACTGCGAGGCGCGAGGGCCAATCTGAGGCTCCGAGGGCAGGGCAAGCCCATTCGTTCCAACTAAGTGCCGTTTCCAGCGTGATAGGGCCGCTTGCCTACCATCGATCGCGTCGTCTCAGCAGCCTGAGTCAGAGCTGGCGTTCAGCGTGAGACTCTCCCGAGAAGGCTCCTACGCGAATGGTCGGT
>DASXUL010000004.1:0-15840 GCA_036504855.1 Armatimonadota bacterium
GCCCAGCGCGGCGAGCGTGGACGAGGAACCCACGGCGGACATGCGGCCGAGGTGACGGCCTCCCTCCTTGCCCTTGGCCAGCGCCAGCGTGATGGCAGGCGACACCGTGGAGTAGAGGTGAAAGCCAACGCTCCAGAAAACAGAGATCGCCACCACTCCTGCGAAACCGGGCATCAGCCCGGTGACCGCCACTCCCACCCCCGTGACCAACAGGCCAAGCCCCGCAACGCGCGATTCCGCCAGCGCAACAACAGTGCCAGCCGTGAGCGCGGCCAGAAGGCCGGGGACCTCGCGCAGCGATTCCAGGCTTCCCAGTTGCATAGGGCCAACGTGCAGGGTGTCACGCAGGAAGTTCTGGAACACTCCGCCATACAGGGCGAAGCCGAATCCAAAGAGGAAGGTGAGGAGCGTAAAGTTCCGCCAATCGCGGCGAAGCCCCGGCGCCTCCGCCGCAGCCGCATCAATAACTTGCATACGACATTGTGGCGCGGCGCACCAAACGATATGAGGGTGATCCAACCGGCCGGAAGGATGTGCCGATGGCGGCCGGCGCTGCTATGATCGGTGGCGACACCGCTTACATGCGATCAAACCTGACTGGGCGCGGGCGAATGCCGTCGGTGCGATTCCACCCCCTCGCGCCGGGGTCCCCAGCCCCCGGGAAAGGAGTCTCGCATGCGAATCTGTCCAACGCTGGCAGCCCTCGCCCTGTTGGCTGTATCCGCTGCCTCGCAGTGCCAGTCTGTAGCATACCGGAGTACCCTCCTACCAGTTGGTCCGATAGCGCTTCCCAATCTGGGGGAGGTTGAGTTCCTCCCTGAACCTCTGGTAACTGTCTCCGCGGCCCCTCCCGGAACGGACATCAGCCTCGCCACCGTCCGGGTAGTTGAGGACCCGATAACCGCCACGCAGGTGAACGTTCCGTTCACCGTGAACCTGACAATCAACGGCGCCTATACGAAGGCCATGGGCGCTGTTCTGGAAGGTTATCTCGCGCCGGGGCAGGCGCAACTGCGGGTCCGGTGGCTGTCGGGCATGCCAGCAGTGCTCGGCAGTGAAGGCGCGCAGGTCAGCGTGTGGCCGATACCGTCGTCCCCTCCGGGGCCGATGACCAGCATGACATACGGCATTCTGTCGGCGCATATCGTTTCGGGCGGCTCGGCGTTCCCATCGCTCACGGGCCTGTCGCTGTCGCCGGCCTCTGTTGGGGTGGGGGGCTACTCACTCGCCACCCTCACGGCTTCGGCGCCGGCGCCGCTCGATGGGCTGGCGGTGAAGATCGCTTCCAGTGATGAAGCGCTGGTTGGGGTCCCGGGCAGCATCGTCATTCCGGCGGGCATCTCGACGATTACGTTCCCGGTGGCGGGCCGTGGGGTAACGTCGCCATCCGCCGTCGTGACGGCGACGGCCCTCGGTTCGACGGCGGCCTCGGATCTCTCGGTGGTCACGACGCAGCCGGCCGGGCTGAAGGGCGACATGGATGGCGATGGCCGGCTGAACCTCATCGACGTGATCCGGCTTCTGCGGATCGTGGCCGGCGTGGATGCAAGCTAATGGGCAGCGCTTCCCGCCCGCGCCCTGGCGCGGGCGGGAGACCGTTGCTTCTACAGCTTGATGTCCACCAGACCGGTGACGCCCACGTTGCGAACGCGGGAAGGCTTCTTCGTGGGGTTCAGGTTGTCGACCGGGATGAGGGCCTTCACGCGGAAGCTGCTGAAGCGGCCTTCCAGTTGGGCCACGGCCTTGGTGCGGTCGATCTCGGCGCGCGGGCCTGCCACCTGCACGGCGCCCAGATAGGTTCCGGCGCCGGCGCTGATGATGGGCACCACCTTCGTATACTCGCCGGCCTCGCCGTCCTTGTTGCCGGTGAGCTTGTTCATGAAGTCGTTGATCTGCGGCCCAAACTTGCTCACGGCTACTGCAACGCCGCCGCCCAGCAGTATGCCGCTCAATGGGTTGCGCGCCTGAGAGGCGATCGGCGCCGCCGCGCTAAGGGCGGTAAGGCCCGCCACGGCGAGAAGACTATTACGCTTGATGTGCTTCATACTGGTTCCTTCCTGATCCGCGCGCCGGGTCTGCCCCGGCGGTCTACGACTGTCTTACCCGTACAGACGAGCGTCCACTCGGCAGGTTCACTAATAGCGGAGCCAAACGGGGAATGCTATAATCGACGTGGCTCGCGCCGGGAGAGCGAGGCCCGTCGGAGGGAGGCATCCGCCATGGCAGCTCTGGGATCGGGAACAAATGCGCCGCCTATCGCATTAGATAATGTGGATGAGGGCGTTCAGAAGCAACCGAGCTTCGAGAGGTTGACCCTTCTCGCCTTCTACAAGGTTACGTGTCCAACGTGCCAGTTGGCTTTCCGCTATATGGATGGCTTTCGGGATTACGTTCCGCACGGGCTGGACCTCATCGCCATCGCGGAAGCCGACGAAGACGATGCGGTTCTCTTTCGGAACACGTTTGGCGGTCACTTCGAGACGCTGCTGGACCCCGCGCCGTTCGCGGCCTCCAGCGCATATGGTTTGACGAACGTGCCGACGCTGTTTCTTGTGGAGCCGGGCGGGCGCATTGCGCGGAGCCAGGTGGGCTTCAGCAAAACCGTGTTCAACGAGATATCGCGAGACATCGCGCTACGCCTTGGCGTGAGCGCGAGAGAGATCTGCCCGGCCAACGACGGAAACCCCGCCGAAAAACCCGGGTGAAGCTCTCGCAACGCGGCCTAGGCTAGGACGCGAGATCACCCAAGTCATCGATGCGGCGCATCGCGCCGGAGGAGATATTCGTAACGATGGCAAGACGAGGAGCCGCCGCCGTGGCGGAACCCGCCACCGAAGAGGCGGCCGTCGCGTGCCCCTACAGCAACGACGAATTGGTAGACGTATATCGGAAGATGCTGGAGGCGCGGCGCTTCGAGGAGCGCAGCGCCCAGGCATACACCCAGGCCAAGATCGGCGGCTACTGCCACCTCTACATTGGCCAGGAGGCCTCCGGCGCCGGATTCCTCAGCGCCCTGCGTCCCAATTGGGACTACGTGATCACCGCCTATCGCGATCATGCCGCCCCGCTGTTTATGGGCTCCCCTCCCGGACCGCTGATGGCGGAGCTGTTCGGCAAGGCCACCGGCGTCTCCGGCGGCAAAGGCGGCTCCATGCACCTTTATGACGCCAAGCGCGGCTTCATGGGCGGCTGGGGCATCGTTGGCGGGCAGATTCCCATTGCCATCGGCCTGGCCTTCGCCGCCAAATACCGGAATGAGGATCGCGTTACCATCTGCTTCATCGGCGACGGCGCCGCCCCCATTGGCGCCTTCCACGAAAGCCTGAACCTCGCCGGCATCTTGGACCTTCCCATCGTCTTCGTGATTGAGAACAACGCTTGGGCCATGGGCACCGCCCTGAAGTACACGAACAGCACCCCCGACCTGCACATGTACGGCGAAGGCTACAACATCGAGCACCGCCCCGTGGACGGCATGGACCTGTTCGCGGTGAAGCGTTGCGCCGATGACGCCGTGGCGAAAGCCCGCGCGGGCAAGCCTCAGTTGATTGAAAGCATCACATATCGTTACCGAGGACACAGCATGGCGGACGCCGGCCAGTACCGCACCAAGGAAGAGGTGCAGGAATGGCGCGAGCGAGACCCCGTTGAGTGGCTGGCCGGCTATCTGAAAGAGCACGGCATCCTCACCGAGGACGAGCTGGGCCAGATCAACGACGATGTTCGCGAGGCGATGAAGGCCGCCGTGGAATTCGCCGACCAGAGCCCCCTCCCGGGCGCCGAAGAGCTTTACAAGAACGTGTATGTATGAGAAGAGTCGTCAGCCGTCAGTCCTCAGTCATCAGCCGAAGGCTGTTCGGGCTGACGACTGACGACTGACAACTGACGACTGAGGACTCAAATGGCTTTGATGCAATACCGCGAGGCGCTCCGGGCGGCGATGCGGGAGGAAATGGAGCGGGACGACCGCGTTTGCCTGATGGGCGAGGAAGTGGGCGGCTACAACGGCGCCTATCGAATCTCCGAAGGCTTGATGGACCAGTTTGGCCGCATGCGCGTGCTCGATACGCCGATCGCCGAGGAAGGGTTCACCGGGATGGCGCTGGGCGCCTCCATGGTCGGCCTCCGCCCGATCGTGGAGTACATGACCTGGAACTTCAGCCTGGTAGCCTACGACCAGATCGTGAACCACGTGGCGAAGGCTCGCTACATGAGCAATGGCCAGTTCGGCGCCCCCATGGTGATGCGCGGCCCGCAGGGCGGCGGCCAGCAACTGACGGCCCAACACAGCCAGTGCGTGGAAAGCTGGTATCTCCACTGCCCGGGGCTCTATGTGGTTACGGCGGCCACTCCGGCGGATGCCAAGGGCCTCCTGAAGACCGCCATCCGCGACGACAACCCGGTGATCTTCCTGGAACACCTCGGCCTCTACAACATGAAGGGCGAAGTCTCGGATGATCGGGACCTCCTGATCCCCTTCGGCGTGGCCGACGTGAAACGGGCCGGCACAGACGTAACGATCCTCACCTATTCCAAGATGCTCTACCCCTGCCTCCAGGCGGCCGAGGAGCTGGACAAGGATGAGGTCAGCGCAGAGGTGATTGACCTGCGCAGCCTCCGTCCTCTGGATCTGGACGCCATCCTCACCAGCGTGCGGAAGACGCACCATGTCGTTGTGGTCACCGAGGATTGGCAGCCGTCCGGCATGGCGCGTGAGCTTTCCGGCCTGATCTACCAGCACGCTTTCGACGAATTGGACGCTCCGGTGGAAGAGGTGTGCGGGGCGCCGATCCCGATGCCGTACGCCAAGAACCTGGAGCAAATGGCGATTCCAGATGCCGACGCAGTGAAGTCCGCCGTCCGCCGCACCCTGGCCCGCCCGGGTGAGCTGGCGCCGCTATACCGATAGGGCGGCGTTCCGTGGACCGGCGTCCACGGGCCGCCTCTCAGGGAGAGTTCTGAATGGGTATCGTCAACATGCCGAAGATGGGCGACACGATGCAGGAAGGCACGATCGCCAAATGGTACAAGAGCGTCGGCGACATCATCAAGGAAGGCGAAGTCATCGCCGAGATCGAAACCGAGAAGGCGGCGATCGAGATTGAGGCCTTCGACTCCGGCCCGCTGACCCGCATCATCCTCCAGGAGGGCGAAACGGCGCCGGTTGGCGCTCCCATCGCCGAGATCGGCGGCCCCGGCGGCTCGCCGGCTCCGCAGGCCGCCCCGAAGAGCGCGCCCCCCGAAGGCGCGCCGCCATCGACGAAACCGGCCGAAGCGGCGCCCATTGCGGCCCGTGAACGGCAGGACAGGGGACGCCTGGTAGCCTCCCCGCTTGCCCGGCGAATCGCCAAGAGCAATGGTGTGGACCTCGCTGAGATTCGCGGCTCAGGCCCCGGCGGACGCATTGTGGCGCAGGATGTGGAGAACCACGTCCACAGCCGGGGCGGCCAGCTTGCCAGCCCCCGCGGCGCCGCCGAGCCGGCTTTCGAGCCTTCCGCCGCCCCCACGCCGCCCGCGCCTGCCGCCCCCGGCGAGGTGTGGGTAGCCGGCAAGCCGTACTCCAAGATGCGGCAGATCATCGCCCGCCGCCTCGGGGAGAGCAAGCAGCGCGTGCCGCACTTCTACGTGACCGCCGATGTGGACATGAAGCCGGCCATGGAGCTGCGCGAGCAACTGAACGCCCGCGGCGAGGGGTTCGCCAAGCTCAGCCCGAACGACCTCGTCGTGAAAGCCGTCGCGGATTCGCTCCGCGCACAGCCCGCCATGCGCGTTTCCTTCGGGGGCGACTATGTGCTGACCACCGACCACGTTCACGTTGGCATCGCGGTAGCCCTCACGGACGGCCTGATTGTGCCCGTGTTGCGTGACGTAGACCGGATGTCCCTCAACGCCATCGCGGTCCAGTCTCGCGCGCTGGCCGAGAAGGCCCGGGCCGGCAAGCTGTTGCCGGACGAGTTTACCGGGGGGACCTTCACCATCTCGAACATGGGCATGTTCGGCGTTACGGACTTCATGGCGATCGTGAACCCGCCTGAACCGGGCATCCTGGCCATAGGCGCCGTGATGGAAGTGCCCGTGGTGGAGAACGGCCAGGTCGTTCCCGGCATCCGCATGAAGGCAACGCTCAGCGCCGATCACCGCGCCGTGGACGGCGCCGTTGGCGCCCAGTTCCTGCAGGAAGTAAAGCGCCGCCTCGAAAACCCGTTGGTGCTGGTGCAGTAGCGGCGATATACATTGCGCATCGGGCGGCCCATCCGAGAGGAAGGGCCGCCCGATGTGTTTCTCACTTGCCGTTCGGGCTGCATCCGGCGGCTCAACCCGCGGCAATGGCTTCTATCCCTCGCTTGGGTTCAGCGCGGCTTCGGCGGCCTGGGCGGCCACGGTGGTCATCCGTTGGGCGGCGAAGATGCCGGCGGCGCGCACCACTTCATCCCCCAACGCCTGCAGTTGCCTTTCGATGGTCTCATCCAGGGGATGCCCCTCCTTGTCGAAGTTCTGCCAGGCCCGGGGGACGGGAACCACCAACGGCACCGTCCAGCCCCGGAGGGCTCGGACGATGTACTCCATGGTGTTGATCGCCTGGAGGCCCTGGGTCCCGCCCGCCGTGCTGATGAGGCCAATCACCTTATCGGTGAGGTACGCGGGCTGGCGCTTGCCGAGGAGTTCCAGCCAGTCCAGCGCGTTCTTGAAGGCGCCGCTGATGGTGCCGTGGTAGAGGGGGCTGCACCAGAGCATCCCGTCGGCTTCGTAAACGGCCTCACAGAAGTCGCAAACGTTCTTCTCCTTGGAGAGCCGGGGCTCGAACATGGGAAGCGCCAGGGCGTGGATGTCGAGGAGTTGCACCTCCGCGCCGCTGATCGCCGACGCCTCCAAGGCAACCTTGAGAGCCGCCAGACTGCTTGACGACCCATCCAGCGAGCCGCCCAGCCCAACGATCTTCACCTTGCCAGACATCCTGAACCGCCTTTCGCCTTCGCCGCGTTATCATCCGGTTCAACAAGGAACCAGCGCCGGAGGGTTCCAGGGTCAGGATTCAGCATTCAGCAACCAGCATTCAGCAACCAGCATTCAGCATCCAGCCGGATAGCTTCGCCCAAGAGGTGGGTTACCGCCTGGGCAAAGCCTTCCGGCTGGATGCTGAATGCTGAATCCTGAATCCTGATTCCTATCCCGCAACGATGGCCAGCACCGTGTCACCGTAGGTTTCCACGGTCTTGGGTCCCCAGCCTTTGAGGGCGATCAACTCATCGTGCGAGGCTGGGCGGTGGGCGGCCACCTCGCGCAGGGCGGCATCGGAAGCCACAGTGTACGGCGGCTGGCCGCGCTCGCGGGCCAGTTGCGTGCGCCAGGAGCGCAGGCGGTCGAACAGGTCGCCATCGACTGGCAGTTCGGGGCGGTCGTCGGCCGCCGCCGCGTGGCGAGGCGCGGGGGGCCGCGCCACTACCACCGCAGGCGGAGGCTGCTCCCCGTTCAGAACGGCGCGTCCCAATGGCGCAAGCTGCACCACCGGGAAGGCCGTTTCGTTGCGCGTCAGAACGCCGGCCTCAATGTACCCCTCGGTGAGAAGCTCATCCAGCGCCTCGGAGATGAGCACTTGAGGGATATCGGACAGCCGCCCCCGATACTCCGCGTACCATTCCGTAGCCGTATCGAGCCGCTTCGACTTGCTGCCGGCGAGGACCTGCGCCACAGTGCTGCGGCCCAGGCGGCCGTTGAAGTGCGCCACGCACTGCAGGATGGTGAGGCCGGCCTCGGCGCTGCGTTTCGCTTCGTCCGATTTCGGCGCGGAGGCGGAGACGGGCTGCGAGGGAGCGCATACATCGCAGTTTCCGCAGGTTTCCGGCACGTCTTTCTCGCCGAAGTAGGCGCGCACGAAGGCTCGCCGGCACGTCGTCAGGCGCGCGTAGGCCTCCACCGCCTGGAGCTTGCGCATGCGGTCCGATCGGATGGCGTTGAGTTGCTGTTCGCGCTGAACGATAGCCACTTCAGGCCGGACCGAGGGCAGCATCCGCACGCGCACGGCGCCGTTCTCGGAATCGGCGATCCGCCGCGCCAGGCCGGCCTTCTCCAGCTCACTGAGGCACGAGCGGACGCGAATGTCGGACGATTCCATCAGCGCCGCTGGCTCGTCCCATGTGAACTCCGGATGGTCGCCCCGAGCGCGGAGGAAACCGTAGAGGTTCACGAGATCGCGCTTTGTGGGCGTTGCCGACTGGATGAAGAACCGCTGCAACGGCAGGTCACCGGGCGAAAATAGGAGCGCGCAGCGGGCGGGCTGGCCATCACGCCCGGCGCGGCCCATCTCCTGGTAGAGCGCCTCAATCGTGCCGGGCAGCGCGATGTGGTAAACGAACCGAATCTCCTGCTTGTCCACGCCAAGGCCGAAGGCATTCGTGGCGCAGATGATGTCGATATCGCCGGCCATGAACCCGTTCTGGATGAGAGTGCGGTCCGACGCCTCCATGCCGCCGTCGTAGGCCGCGGCCGAGCGACCCAGCTTGCGGACGTACTGCGCCGTGGACTGCGCGTCCTTGCGCGTGCCGCAGTAGATGATGCCGCTGCCCTTCGACTCGGCCAGCAGGTCCTTGAGGCGGTCGCGCTTCGCCCGGTCCGACGCCACTCGATGCGCCTCCAGGTGGAGGTTGGGCCGGTCGAACCCGGTGACGATCACCGTGGCCTGCGGGATTCCAAGCTGCGCCAGGATGTCGGCCTGCACGTCCGGCGTGGCGGTGGCGGTGAGGGCCAGCACCACGGGCGTTTGCAGGCGCTCGATGACCGTGCGAAGGAAAAGGTAGTCCGGCCGGAAGTCGTGCCCCCACTGGCTGACGCAGTGCGCCTCATCCACGGCCATCACCTCTGGACGATGGCGCGTGAGCGCATCCAGGAACCGGCGGTTGCGGAAGCGCTCCGGCGCCGCATACAGCAGGTCCAGTTCGCCGGCCTCCCAGGCGCGTAGATGCCCTTCCTGCTCGCCCCGGCCGATGCTGCTGTTCAGGATGCCCACGCGCAGCCGGCTGGCCGACAAAGAGTCTACTTGATCCTTCATCAGGGCGATGAGGGGAGAGATAACGAGGGTTCCGCCGGGGCGAACCACGCTGGCCATCTGATAGCACAGCGATTTCCCGGTTCCGGTGGGCATTACCCCCAGAACATGGTTCCCCGCAACGGCTTCGGCGATGACGGCTCGCTGGCCGGGACGGAAGTCATCGAAGCCGAAGTGCGTCTTGAGCTGCGCGCGCAGCCACGCGTCGTCTGGTTGTTCTCGGGTGGTTGGCATAGGAACATACGCGGCGGAATCGCCACAATACCATTATACGGCGCTGAGATGGACGGACGCCGGACAGCTTGAGGAGGCGGCGCGTGTCAAAGCAACGGCGGGATTATGACGTAGTGGTGTTGGGCGGCGGGTCCGCCGGAACGGCGGCGGCCCTGAAGGCCGGCTCGCTGGGGCTGAAGACCCTACTCATTGAGAAGGATGCCGTGGGCGGCGAGGGCCTGAACACCGGTTGTGTGCCCAGCAAGGCCCTGATTCACGCCGCCCGCGTGGCGCACACGATGGCGTCTGGCGGCGGAGTGTTCCCTGGCCACGCTGTCACGCGCAGACAGGGCGCGGCCGCGCTGGAGTATGCCCGCAAGAGCGTGGCGCGCGTTCGCGAGGCCTCCACAACGCAGACGGCCCTCCGGCAACGTGGCGTGGAAGTGAAGGTCGGGCACGCGCGCTTCGTGGACGAAGACGCCATTGAGATCAACGGCCATCGCATCACCGCCAACGATTTCATCCTCTGCGCAGGCTCTTCCCCGGCTGTACCGGATGTCCCCGGCCTGCACGAAGCGGGCTACCTCACCAACCGCACGTTGTGGGACCTGAAGGAGATCCCGGAATCGCTGGCCGTCATCGGCGGCGGCTCCGTGGGCGTGGAACTGGCGCAGGCATTCGCCCGCCTCGGCAGCGAGGTGTCTCTGATTGAGGCCGGCGACCACATCCTCCCTCGCGACGACAACGAGCTCAGCGAGATGCTGGCCGGCATCCTGCGCGCCGAGGGCGTGAACGTGCACCTGGACGCCACTCTGACGCACGTGCACTCGGACGCCGCCGGCCTTTCCCTCCGCCTGCAAGGGTACTTCGGACCCTCCGAGGTTCGCTGCACCGACGTCCTCGTGGCAACGGGCCGCACGCCGAACGTGGAGGGCCTGAACCTGGAGGCCGCAAGCGTTCAGGTTGGCAGGCACGGCGTCATCGCGGATGCGAGCCTGCACACCACCGGGCCGCGCGTTTGGGCGTGCGGCGACATCCACGGCGAGAGCGCGTACGCCCACATGGCCATCCACGAAGCTCGCCGCATCGTGCAGAGCATCTTTCTGCCCGTGGATGCCAAGCCCGGTTTCGATGCGCAGCCCTGGGCTACCTTCACAGAGCCCGAACTGGCGCACCTGGGCCTCACGGAGCAGGAGGCCGCCAATGCCGGCTTCACGGTGGATGTGCTCCGCTTCCCGTTCGCGCAGGACGACCGCGCTCAGGCGGACGGCGAGACGGCCGGCCTCGTGAAGGTGATCACGGAAGGCTGGCGAGGCCGCATACTGGGCGTGCACATCCTGGGCCCGCGGGCGGGCGAGTTGATAAACGAGTGGACGCTGGCCGTCCACCACGGCCTCGGCGTGCGCGCCGTCGCCGACCAGGTGCACGTGTACCCCTCGCTGGGGATGGCCAGCCAGAACGCCGCGCTGAAGTGGTACGAAACCAAGTCGCAGGAGCCCAGCGCTCAGCGAGCGTTGAGCACATACAACAAGGTCCGCGAGAACCCGGAGCCCTTGCTCTACACTCTGGCCGGCGTGGCCGCCGCCGGCGGCCTCATCCTCGCCACAAAAGCCCTGGTCGATCGCGCCAAAGCCCGCGAGCAGGCGGCGGATGCGGAGGACCTGGACGAGCAGTGACGGGCAGCCACCGCGTCTGCTCTCCGCGGGATGCCAGGGCGCCGACTCGCACGTCACCCTGAACGCGATGTGACAGGCGCCCGGGCTGGCGTTGGCCCGGGTGCTTGTCACGTTTCCATATTTCCAGAGTCAGGCCGAGACCTCTCGCTACGCTCGACGTGACGTGGAAGGGAACATCCGACAGGGTACGCAGGTCAGTCGCTCGCCATGCCCCCTTGCTCTACACGGGGATGCGGTCCTCCCACGTCATTCCGAGCGCAGCGAGGAATCTCGTCCTGACCGGCCTTCCGGCGAGACAAACCAAGCGCCCGGGCCGGCCTTGGCCCGGGTGCTTGTCACGTTGCCTGGCTTGCCGGGTCAGGCCGAGACCCTTCACTGCGTTCAGGGTGACGTGGGAGGGTGCGCATGGCATGGGGCATACGTCTGCCGGAATCGTTTCCCCCACACCGTTCGCCAGCCCAAAGCTGGCTCCCGCACTGGCCCGGCCGGCGCATGCGGACCGCCCTACGGCTTCGGCAAGGTGTTGTAGGCCCAGTAAGAGATGCCCAGAACGCCCTTTGAGCGGAGGTAGCCGGCAACGGGGCTTCCGTCGGTAAGGTCGCGGGCCAGGATGTTGGGCCATAGCTCGGCGCCTTCTGGAAGTGCGGCGCGGTCGCGGGCGTACCAGGCGGCCACATCCTTGGCGTCGCCGTAGTACTGCGGCGAGAAGACCTTGATGTCCGGCCACCACTGCGTCCAGTCGCGCAGGGTGTCGCGCTTGCGCCAATCGGCGCCGGGGTAAGGGTGCACGGAAGCGCAGACCAGCGCATTCGGGTTCGCCTTTGCGATGGCGCGGGCCAGCTCGCGGGCGAAATCCGTAGTCTGCCGCTCGCGCCAAACGGTCCAGCGCTTGAAGTCCGGATCGGCCTCATCCAGGCGGACCTTCGTGATGTCCAGGCCCAGCTCCGCCTTCGCCCGGGCGCGGCTGGCGGCATCGAAGGAAAGCGCGTTGCGGGGGCCGAGGGCGCCCACCGGGTAGCGCAGGTAGTCAATCAGGATGCCGTCCACTCCCGTCTGGGCGATCTCCACGGTGAGTTCTCGAAGGAACCGGCGCGCCTCCAGGTTGGCCGGGCTGATGAAGCAGTACTGCAGTTCGCCGTTCCGGGGCAACGTGGTCCCATCCGCGTTTCGCACGCTCCAGTGGGGGTACTTCGTGAGGATCGGGTTGCCCGGGCCAAGCGTCTCGTTCCACACGTAGAACGTTTCCACCCAGGCGTGCACCTGAATGCCTTTGCGATGCGCTTCATCCACCGCGGCGCGCAGCGCGCCCGGCCGGGTCTGGAAGTCGCGCCGCAGCGGCGGAAGCCCCCAGCGGGCCATCACGCGGCTGGGATAGATCGTGCCTCCGTGGTAGAACGTCTCCAGGCGGATGGCGTTCAGCCCGCGCGCGGCGACGCTATTCACCGCCGCGCGGATGTCGGCAATGCTCCAGTTTGGGTCGATGCGCATCTCGCACGAGCGAAGCTCGGCGGCGGGGGCGCGGGAGACCGCCATCACTACGAGCAGGGCCAGGAAGCGTTTCAATGGGTTTCCCTTTCGCCGGGGCTCAGAGGCCGGCCGCGATGCGAAGCGCCGCCGCCGCATCCGCCGGGCTAACGCCGCCGTCGTCGTTGGCGTCGGCTGCGTCCCGCGAGATGGCCGGAGCGACCGTGAGCGTCCAGCGAGCGATGCGCACGGCATCCGCCGCCGTCACAAAGCCGTCTCCGTCCACGTCTCCCCGAATCCGCGTTGCGGGCGCGAGGTTCAGCAGGCGGTAGGCCAGGCCCACATCGCGGCGCGTTCCCGCCGGCAGGGAGCCGGCCAGAAGAGATGAGAGGAGCGCCGAAGCCTGGGCGGCCTCTATTCTCGGGCCGGACAGAAGCGCGAGAGCGGATTCAGCCGCGCCGCGCGCCGATTCCGAAAGGGTCGACAGCGCCCCTGTCAGCAACAGGCGCGCAGCGCGGACGGGCATCGTTTCGCCCTGCAACGACGGCTCGTGAAACGGGCCGGCGAACAGAGCGGCGCCGTCCGCAGCCGAGAGCGCGCTGTACACCCAGTACGAGACGCCGGCAAAGGGCTGGGAGCGCGCGTAGTTCAGCAGCGGCATGCCGTACAGGATGTCGCTCTCTTTCACATCTGGCCAGAGCAGACTGCGAGGGGATGCGGCGGCGAGATCCGCATCCATCTGCGACTCCTGCGACAGCACATCCCCGCTGGAGGGAGGCGCGCCCGACGTGTAGTACTGCATTGAGAACGCCGGCACATCCGGTTGCCACGCCGGCCAGTCGCGCAGGCTGTCGTGCGTGCGCCAGTCGGCATTGTATCCGGGGTGCAACGAGCCGCAGAACACCACGTTCGGGTTGGCGGCCCGGACGGCGGCGGCCAGCTCCCGGGCCGCATCGGTGGTCTGCTGCTGGCGCCAGAGCGTCCACGTCTTGAAATCGGCGTTGGAAGCGATGAGCGGGATCTGCGATATATCCAGCCCGAGCTCCGAGAGCGCGCGCTGCCTGCTGGCGTCGTCGAAGGAGAGCGGGTCCGAGGGGCCAAGGGCGCCGCGCGGGTAGCGAAGGTAGTCCACGAACATGCCGTCCACGCCCGTGTTGGCGATCTCGCCGTACAGATCCTTGAGGAACGCGCGGGCTTCCAGGTTGGCGGGGGAGATGTAGTAGTAGGCGGATTCGGCATTCCTGCAGAGCATCGTTCCATCCGCATTGCGGATGGACCACTCTGGATGTTTGTTCAGGATCGGTCCGTAGCCGGAGCCGAGGGCCGTGTTCCAGACGTAGAACGTCTCCACCCAGGCGTACACCGTCATGCCTCTCGCGTGGGCGGCATCGATGACGGTCCGCAGAGCGTTTGGCCCCGGGCCAAAGCCGGATCGGATGGCGGGGAAGCCGTTGCGGAGCATCACGGGGCTGGTGTAGATCGTGCTGCCGTGGTAGAACGTTTCCACGCGCACGCAGTTGATGCCCATGTCGGCGAGGCGGTTGACCGCCGCGCGCACGTCCGCCAGAGTCCAGGAGTTCTCCAGGCGGATCTCGCACGAACGCGTCTCCACAACCTGCGCCGGGGCCCGCGCGCCGAGAAAGATCATCAGAACGGCCAGCCATTTCACACGGCCATGGTAGCACCCTTTCTCGCCGGAACCCTGCCCGCCGCGACATGATGGAACCGGGAGGACAGGAATGAACACTTTCAAGAACTACATCGGCGGGGAGTGGGTTTCCGCGCGCAACGGCGAGACGTTCAACAGCGTGAACCCGGCGGATACGACGGACATTGTGGGCGCGTTCCCGCGCTCTGGAGCGGAGGACGTGGACGCGGCGGTGAAGGCCGCGCGCGAGGCGTTCGCCACATGGCGGTTGGTTCCGGCGCCGCGTCGCGCCGAAATCCTCTTCCGCGTGGGCGAGATGATGGTCCAGCGCAAGGAGGAACTGGCGCGCGAGATGACGCGCGAGATGGGCAAGGTCCTGAAGGAGAGCCGGGGCGACGTTCAAGAAGCCATCGACATGGTCTACTTCATCGCCGGCGAGGGCCGCCGGCAGCACGGTTACACGGCGCCCAGCGAGTTGCCGAACAAGCACGGAAGCTGCGAACGCATGCCCATCGGCGTGGTGGCGGCTATCACGCCGTGGAACTTCCCCAGCGCCATCCCCATCTGGAAGCTGGCGCCGGCCCTGGTTCTGGGCAATACGGTGGTGTTCAAGCCCGCCGAGGACACGCCGCTGATGGCGCACCGCCTCGTGGAGATGTTCATTGAGGCCGGCGTCCCGAAGGGCGCCCTGAACCTCGTGCAGGGCCTCGGGGAAGACGCGGGCGCCGCCCTGGTTGACCACGACGGCGTGGATCTCGTCTCGTTCACCGGCAGTTCCGAAACCGGCCGGCTCATCGCCCAGCAGTGCGCGGGTTCCTTCAAGCGCGTGAGCCTCGAGATGGGCGGGAAGAACGCCGTGGTCGTTCTGGAGGACGCCGATATCGACCTGGCGGTGGACGCGAGCATCTGGGGCGCTTTCGGCACCACCGGCCAGCGCTGCACTGCCTCCTCGCGCCTCATCGTCCACCGCGCCGTGCTCGGACAGTTCACGGAGCGGCTGCTGGAGCGGACCAAGGCCCTGCGCCTCGGCGCCGGCGACAGCGCCTCCACGGACGTCGGCCCCCTGATCAGCGCCGACGCTCTGAAGAAGGTGGAGTACTACGTTAACGTGGGCAAGGAGGAGGGCGCCAAGGTGCTCTGCGGAGGCGCCGTCGCTCCGGATGCCGGCACGGGCCACTTCTACCAGCCCACCATCTTCGCCGACGTGAAGCCCACGATGCGGGTGGCCCAGGAGGAGATCTTCGGCCCCGTGACCGCCATCATCCCGGTGGATTCCGTGGACGAAGCGATCGCCGTGTGCAATGACGTCAAGTTCGGCCTCTCGGCCAGCGTGTTCACCCGCAACGTGAACGAAGCTTACCGCGCCATGCGGGATGTCTACACCGGCATCCTGTACATCAACGCGGCCACCATCGGCGCCGAGATCCAGTTCCCGTTCGGAGGCACCCGCAACACCGGCAATGGCCACCGCGAGGGCGGCGCCCAGGTTCTGGACATCTTCAGCGAGTGGAAAACTATCTACGTGGACTACTCCGGCGCCGTTCAGAAGGCCCAGATGGACGAGTAGGGCTTCGGCCCCCCTACCCCCCAATCCTGGGGGACCTAAGAGGTAACGTTTGGTTCTAGCGTGCCGCTTACGCCGAGCGCTCGGCTTGGGTCCCCCAGAATTTGTCCGCTGACAAGAGATCCTGTACAGTTTCTGACAAGAGATGGTTTACACCATGGCCTCTGAGAGTGAAGCGATGCGGACGTTTGCGAAATAGATCGCGTTGTCGTTGTCTTCTGGTCGGACCTCA
>DASXUL010000005.1:0-20339 GCA_036504855.1 Armatimonadota bacterium
CGCCAGATGTGCACGGTAGCGCTGGCGGCCCGCCGGCATGGCCGCGAAGCGGCCACGGGTGTCCGCCCTTCGGGCGGATGCCGGCGGGCCGCCGGCGCTACCGTGGCGAAAACCAACTATCGACACCGAACGCCTACATAGTGTTCCGTCAAGGCAGGACGGCTATATGGGGTTGTTATCCCGAGCGGAGCGCGGGATCCCTCAAAGCAGCGTCCCCTATGGGATTCCTCGTTCCTCGGAACGACAACCTCACCCCTCCATCCTACCTTGACGGTGTGCTAGAGAGTTTCAACAGTGACGCGGTCGTTGGTGAAGATGCAGATCTCGCCGGCGATCTTGAGGGCGGCGCGGACGATTTCCTCGGCGGACATCTCCGTGTGGGCGATGAGGGCCTTGGCGGCGGCTTGCGCGTAGGGGCCGCCGCTCCCGATGGCGGCGATGCCGTCATCCGGCTCGATGATGTCGCCGGTTCCGGAGAGAAGGAGGAGGTCAGTAGCGTCCGCCACGATCATCATGGCTTCCAGGCGGCGCAACACCCTGTCCGTGCGCCAGTCCTTGGCGAACTCCACGGCGGCGCGACGGAGGTTGCCGCCGAACTCCTGCAGCTTGCCCTCGAAGCGATCGCGCAAGGCCAACCCGTCCGCCGCGCTTCCGGCGATTCCGGAGAGGACCTTGCCGCCGCCGAGCCGCCAGACCTTCACGGCGCCGTGCTTAACGACGGTGTGCTCCAGCGTCACCTGCCCGTCTCCGGCGATGGCAACGCCCCCATTGCGTCTCACCGCGAGGATGGTTGTGGAGCGGATTGCCATTGTGTCTCCTCGTCGCTGACGGCCAAATGCCGTCGCGTGGCTTACGGCCTGTAAGTGAGGCCAACGGTGGGCTGGCCCCTATGGAGCACGTCGTCAAAGCCGATGAGCACGCCGAGCTTATCGGTCACCTGGCGTCGGGCGCGCAGGTCCAACCGCAGGTTGTTGGGGTTTGAGACATCGGCGCCGATGCTCTGGGTTCCGGGAGCATAGGCGATCGTTGGGATGAGGGCCGACCCGCGCAGCAAATACTCCACTCCGCCGCCGAGCTTACTGTACTCGAAGCCGTAGTGATAGCTGAGCCGGGGAGTGGCGGAGACGGAATTGAGCAGTTTCAGCTTGTTCCCATCGCCGATATCTTGCAGGCCCAGGAGCACGGCGCCGCCGGAGCCGCCGCTGATGCCGAGCGTAACGTCGGCGCTGAACGGGTTGTCACCCGTAAGGCGATGCCTGGCTTCCATCTGGCTTCCCACGGTCGGCAGCTTAACGTGCCCCTTCCCGGCCCGGTTGGCGACGGCGTTCAGGCGGTCCAGCAGCGTGGTGGCTTTCGTGGCCGCGTCGCGTACCGTGGTGACGACTTCTCCGACCTTCGACGTGGACTCGCCTTTGTTGGCCAGGTCGTCCGAGATGCGGCGGGCATTCTCGGCCACCAGCTTCATCTGCTCGGAGGCGGCCGCGAGGTTGGCCAGCGTCGTTTTCATGGAGCCCTTGAAGTCTGTGCCCTCCACTGTGTCCTGCATGGTCTGCCGGAGGAAGGCGTTCGTGTCGCCGAGATCGCGAACGAGTTTGCGGCTATCTGAGATGAGCTTGTTGGCGTTGCTCGCCATGGGCGAGGCCTGCCCGGTGGCCTTCTCCACATTTCGCAGGGCGGCCTGGAGCAAGGGAAGCTCCTGGTCGATCGTGGCGTTGAGCCGGCGCACCGTTGTGGCGATCTCCCCCGTGATGCCGTTGGCGTTGGTCGACATGCGCTCCGCGTTCAGCGCGGTGTTCCTCAGGGCGCGCTGCAGTACGGGGTCGCCCGTCAGAGACGCCACGTTGCGTGTGGCCGTGTTCAGGTTGTTCAACACGGACTGGCTGCCCTTTGAGAGTTCGGCCATCTGCACTTTGAGGTCGTCAAACGTGGGCAGATCCGTCCCTCGAATGGTGGTCTCGGGCCCTTTCGTCGGCAGGAAGCGCCCCGTGAGCGCCGCCGGCGGCGGGGCGGTGATCTGCACGAACATCTCGCCGAGAAGCCCGCCGGATGTGAGCGTGTACGTGGATTGCGCCGGGATGCGGCGGTCCTTGAAGATGCGCATGTGCAGGCGCGCGCGGGCTCCAGTGGGGTCCACGTCGATGTCTTGAACGACGCCGATCTTCACGCCGGCAAGCCGCACGTCCGCCTGCTGTTTGATCCCCTGGGCGTCCTTGAAGGTAACGGCCAGCGGGTATCCGCCGGCTCCGCGTCCCACGAAGAAGTACACCACTCCGCCGAACAGTCCGGCGGCGAGCAGGACAACGGCGCCCACTTTAGCGGCGGCATTCGATTGCGCCATAGCTTACCCCACTGAAATGGGGCCGGTTGTCCGGCCCTCCACGAATTGGCGGACCCGCGGGTCCGAGGATTTGCGTACTTCGTCGGGCGTGCCTGTGATGATGGGCTCCCCGTCGTAGAGCATAGTGACCACGTCCGCGATGCGGAAAACGCTATCCACTGCGTGGGAGACGACCAGCGACGTTACGTGCAGCGTGTTGCGCATCTCCACGATAAGCTCGTCAATCACCGTGGCCGTGATGGGGTCCAGCCCACTGGTGGGCTCGTCATAGAGCAACACGTCCGGGTTCAGGGCCAGAGCCCGCGCCAGCCCCACTCGCTTCTGCATGCCGCCGGACAGTTCTGACGGCATCATGGCCTGCGTGCCATCCATGCCTACCAGGGCAAGTTTCTCGGCCACGAGGCTATCCAGCTCCGGGCCGCGCTTGAGATGGCGGCGCAACGGGCCGAACGCAACGTTGTCATACACGTTCATACTATCGAACAGCGCGGCGTACTGGAACACATACCCGATTCGCATCCGGATCTCGTTCATCTCGCGCTCCGGCAGGCCCAGCATCTGACGATCGCCGATCCACACTTCACCGGCGGAGGGCTCCACCAGGCCCGCCACGCATTTCAGCAGCGACGTCTTGCCGGTGCCGGAAAGCCCCATAACGCCCATGGTCTGGCCGGTTGGTATGGTGAGCGAAACGTCGCGCAGAACATCCCGCCCGTCGGGCAGCGTATATGTGAGGTGAGAGATGCGGATCATAAAAGTTGAGTGAGGCCGGGGAACGGGCATTGCAGTCGCCCATCCGCCCTCTCGGCCCCGAATGCGTTACTGAATGGTTCCCACCAGCAAGCGGGTGATCATAAAGTCGGCCATATAGATTAAGACGATGCAAAGGACCACGCTGCGCGTGGTGGCGCGGCCCACGCCGGTGGCCCCGCCGGTGGTGTTCAGCCCCTGGTGACAAGAGACCGTGGCGATGATGGCGCCGAAGACCGTGGTCTTCAGCACGCCGATGATGACGTCCGACGGCCTCACGTAGATCGCGATCGAGTCGAAATAGAGTTGCCGGGGGATGCCCTGCGTGGACGCCACCAGGTAGCCGCCCAACGTTCCCACCACAATGCCGAAAAGGGCGATGATGGGAAGCATCGTGACGCAGGCGATCAGTCGCGGAGTTACCAGATACTGCACGGGGCTGGTGGCCAGTGAGCGCAGAGCGTCGATCTGCTCGGTGACCTTCATGCTGCCGATCTCGGCGGCGATGGCCGAACCCACACGCGCCGCCACCACCACGGCCGCCAATACGGGCGCCAACTCGCGCGCCATCGTGAGGGCCACCAGCCCGCCTACGTACTGGCCGAAGCCGAGTTTCTGCATCTGGCTGGCCGTATAGAGCGATAGAACCATGCCGCTGAACGTGATGGTGAGCAGCGCCACCGGCAGGCTGTAGACGCCAATGGAGGCCATCGCTTCGCTGGGATCGCCCGGCCGGAGCACGAAGCGAAGCGCCTGGGCGAAGAGGATGAACAGCTCACCCATGTACTCCAGGGCGTTCGTGATCACATTGTCGCCCTGGCGATAGGTCTTCAGCGCGGGCCGGTACAGATATCGGGTCACACGTCGCATGCTGTTCTATTTTGCCTCAGGCCACTTCTTCGTGAGCGGTCCGCTGACCAGGGTGGCGCCCGCCTTCTCGTCCGGTACGAGAGAAGCCGGCACGATGGCGCTGCCGTCCTTGCCCGTGGCCACTTCGCCGCGCCGTCCGTCCGGGGTCTCGATCTCAATCTCCTGGCCCGCCACCGGATTGTTGTTGACGTCTCGGATGGTCACGCGCAGCGCGCCGTCCTTCCAGGCTAGCAGCATTTTGCCTGCGGGGCCGGGCAGCACCTCAACGGGCCACCGATCTTCGGCGGAGCCGTTCAGCGCGCGTCGCACCACCTCAGCGGTTCCGCCCTTGTATCCGTAGATGTCGCCGCCCTGATCCGCGAAGGCTCCGGCATTATCGGTTCCCCAGATCGCGGGAGTTGTGGACGTGGCCGCGGCGGTTACGCCGGCGGCGCCGGCCGTAACGCGCTGAGCGTCGTGCTGGATGACGCGTTTCGCCGGGCGGAGCGCCTTCGCATCTCCGAAAACCAGCAGGCTGTCCGCCACACGGCGCACTATACCGTCCGATGGGCAGTTCACGGCGAGCCCCGCAACGGAGAGACAGGTGGAGCCGCCGCCATCCAGGTTGATGGCGTCCACGGCGCCGTGGCTTTTCAACCAGGCTGTCAGTTCCGGCAGGCTCATGCCGCGGCTCAGGATCTGCCGGCCATCTACGGCCACCAGCATTACCGTGCCATCCTTCTGAACGCCCACCGCGGTGCGCGGGTGCCGGGTCGTGCTGAAATCCTGCGCCACATGCTCTTCCGCCAGGCGCATGTCTTCCCGGCCGTCTCGCAAGAGGATCGGGCGCCCGCCGACGGCCTCGCGCACTTCACTCCAAGGCACGCCATCTTCCACCACGTCCGCGCGGATCGTAACGGTCTGGCCGGGCTGCGCGTGGGCCTTCAGGAATTCGGCCGCGGCGTCCGTGCCCGAAAGGAGGAAGCCGTCCGTCGCGTTCGCCACTGCGCCCGTCTCGTCGCTGATCTTCGTCACCTTTCCCGTGATCGGCTTGCCGGAGCGCAGAGCGGCCTTCGGCGCGTCCAGCGCGACGATCGTGGCCGGCGCGGCCGGCGTCTTCTCTCCATACACGGGCGCGAAGAGGCCCAGTTCCCCCCGGCCGAACTCGCGATTCACGCCGGCGAGGGCGAAGGCTGCGCCATCGGCGGAGGAGACGGTTGCCCGCCAGCCGGGGCGCCCCATCACGAGGCGCCCGCCCTTCAGGATGCCCAGCGCCGCCGGCCCGCCGGCCGGCTCACTAACGATCACCCCCTGGTGGATCTCAAGGCCCAGGGGATCGCCGGTGAATGGGAAGAAGTCCGCGTTCACGCCCGCCAGCGCGCCGGTGCGCGCCACCAGTTTGGTGACGGCCTCCATGCCGCCGCCGGCCTCCTCCACGGTGTCTCCGCCGAGGCCCGCCTCCAGGCGCACGCCGCGCTGGCGGGGGTTAACCAGGAGGCAATGGATCATCTCCGGCCCGCCCGGCTCATCCGCGCCGATGATGGTTTGCACCAGCGTTACGCCGGGCCGGATGACGGTCGTGCGGACTTTCTCGGCCCGTGCGGGCAGGCAGAAAGGGGCGAGCAGCAGGAGGACAATGGCTTTGCGCATGCGGATGTGGCCTTTCGCGCGGGTTGCGCGGGTGTTGGCCCCATGTTAGCACACGCAAGCCGGGGGGCGTGCGATCAGAGTGAACGCCCCCCGGCTTGCAGCACGGCATTCCGTTTTCGCAGGCCCCTACCCGGCGGCGAGGCTGCGCGCTAGCGTTACGGCATCCAAGATGTCGATGACGTTCGGGTGAACGGTCGTCTCAACGTCCAGCAGCGCTATGTCCCCCTCCTGTACAGCGGTCAGGCCGGCCGCGATGCCTAACGCGCGCACGAGGTTGGTGATGCTGTAGACCGAGGAAATGGCCAGGGGTTGGCTGTCCACCTCGAGACCGCCTTCCGCGACGAAGTGGAGAACGTACCCGGAGCCCTCCACATCGATGGACAAGTCGGAGAAGGCTGCCAGGCCGTTGACCGCGGTGATGGTCTTCGTGCCGGACAGAGTGGCGCCCGTGGGTCCAGAGCCAGCTTTGAGCGACACCGTCACGGGGCCGTTATAAGCAGCGCCAGAAACGACGCACCGTACCGCGGGCTGCGGGTATAGCGGCGCGCCCGGCGCTGACCTTACAGGCGACGTAACGACCTGCAGCGTGGTGTATCGGATAACGTCGAATGGGGCGCTGTCGCCGGACGCCAGCCCGGCCGCCGATGCGGTCATCTCGTAGCCGGCTCCAGGCAGATCCACACTCAGATTGCTGAAAGTCGCGACGCCTGACGACAGCGTCGCGTTCAGGGCGCCAGACAGCCTCGCCCCGGCGGTTCCCGTGCCCGCCTTGAGCGACAGCGAAACGGCGCCGGCGGTCAGCGGGTATAGAGTGCCGTCATCGTCGACCGCCTGAACGGTGATCTGGCCCGCCATCGTATGCCCCGCGATGACCTGTGTGGGCTGGTTGACGAAAGCGAGCTTCGTCGCCGCGCCAATGATGGGGAACGCGTAGCTGTCTGCGCTGGGCAGCCCTTCCGCACTGGCTCTTAGGACGAAGCCCGTGCCGGGCTTGTTGATGCCGAGCCCTGTGTAGGTGGCGATTCCTTCCACCGCCGCCACCGTCGTGGTTCCAGACAACGTGGCGTCCGCGCGGCCGGAGCCGGGCTTGAGGGAAAGCGTCACCGAGCCGCTGTAGCCGGGTCGCGGCAATCCGGTGGCATCCGTGATCCAGATGATCGTCTGGCTGGTGAACGGAATCCCCACTGTGCCGATCACTGGGGATGCGGCGAAGCGCAATGCGGTTGCCGGGCCGCCGACGTGCTCATAGGCGCCGATGTCCACATGGACGCCTTGTATGCGGGGCGAGCCGGCCATATCGACGTCCCCTGCCGCTACATAAGCGTCATCGCCGCGATCGATGCAGGGCGAACCGGGCAGAACGTCTGGCCCGGACAGCTTCGGATCTACGTTGATATCTGTGTTCTGACCGACGGCGGAGTTGTCTGACGAGTAGTTGCCGTTGGCGTTGCCGTAGACACAGTTGTGCGATGACGTGACGCTGTGGAGGCTGGCTCCAAACGCGTTGCCGGAGATCAGGTTGTTAGCGAAGTCGCCAGGACCATAGAAGCTGATCGCCATGCCATTGCCGTAGGCTGTGTTGTTGGCGATGACGAGCTTGTCCGTTGAGGAGACCGGCCCAACCGCGGCAATGGCGCTTTGAGGATTTCCAGCTAAGACGTTGTTGCGGATAACGGCGGAGCCTTCGGCATAGATAGCGCCTCCGCTGGCGCTCGCCGCAGGTTCAGACCATGTCTGGCCGTGGGAGGTGTAATACCGGTATCCGATTGCCGACACGCTATTGGCAGTGAAAACGTTGCGCTCGACCAGCATTCGGGACCCGTTCAGGTAGATGCCGCCTCCGCGAGCGTCGGCGAAAACGGTCGAGTTTACATCGGCGGTGTTCCCGG
The DNA here is from genome assembly GCA_036504855.1 of Armatimonadota bacterium. Lineage (GTDB taxonomy): Bacteria > Armatimonadota > DTGP01 > JAKQQT01 > JAKQQT01 > DASXUL01. The sequence goes on from DASXUL010000005.1 coordinate 7,477, forward strand.
AAATGGTGTTGCCTTGGATCACTGAATCCGATCCCCCGCAGGAGATGCCGGCGCCATAGGCATACGTATAGCCGTTCGGCGGATCGAAAGGATCCGGGTACGACCACGAGCCCGCTACGTTGTCCTGGATAACGTTGTGTGAGATGGTGGTTCCTGGTGCGCCGACTTGCACTCCGCCGCCCTTGGGGCCGAAGCCAGAAACCGCATTACCGTTCCCGTTCCGGATGGTGAAGCCGTCCACCACCGTGCCGGAGGCGCCGGTGATGGTGAGCACGGTGTCCAACTTGGCGCCGTCCAGCACAGTGGCGTTGGCGGTTGGGTTGCGCTGGTCTCTGGCCGTTTCCGTGCCGGCGAAGCCGCCGAAGAGGGAAACGGGCACGGTGACCTTCAGGGCGTCGGCGGCGACGGCGGGCTTGTAGGTCCCGGCGGCCACCCAGATCTCGTCGCCAGCCTGGGCGGCGGAGAGGGCGGCCTTCACGGAGCCCAAGGCGGTGGCCCACGAGGAACCGTCTCCCGCGCCGTCCGGGCGCACGCGCAGCACGGCGGCGGAGGCGGAGGAGGGGAGGAAAAGGGAGAACAGGCAGGCAATCGGCGCGAGGGCCGGCACGCGGAGTTTCATCGCACGCTCCTTTGGAACGATCGGGCTATCAACGATCGGCGCGACGACCCCGCTTGCTCCCTCAGGGCCGAGCGGCCGCAAGACCTACCGATATCCTACCATTCAGGCGCGCATATCACAAGCCCAGGAGCGTTGGCTGGAGGCCGGTCCAACCGCAGAAAGCCATCGACTTCTGGCTGGCGATCTGGAGGAGGCGGACCATGTTGACCACGTCCTCACGGTTGTATTCAATCAAGATCTCCAGCGCGCGGTCATTGCCGCGGCGGTACTGCTGCCACAGCCGCACGGCGTCCAGGCCGGACATGCCGTCCACTTCGTCCGGGCGCTGGATGCCAAGCTGTTTTTCCACGCTCTTCAGGCCGCCGCGGTAGCCCACCCGGCGCAGCAGCGGACAGAGGTCCACATGGATCTGGTGCCATTGGATGCGGGGATCCCACGCCTTCAGCACGGGCAGATCGAACCCGAGGCCGAAGAAGGTGACGAGGGTTTCGTACTCGTCGATGGCGTCCGCGAACTCATGCATGTTCTCGCCGTAGATCCACGTGCGGAACTCGCCGTCGGCGAAGTCGAACAGGCCGATAACGGTGGGGTGCGACGAGCCGCCCATGCCGGTGGTTTCGATATCCAGGAATCCGAGCTTGTCGGAGAACTCGCCGGCGGCGCGCCAGTGCTCGATGGCCGGCAGAACCCGGGCGAAATAGCGGTGATCCCTCTCGGCCAGGCGTTCGCGCGATTCCTCCAACACGGGGGCGATGATGTCTCGCCGGCCCCGCGGCAGCGGGACGGCGGCATCCGGCGCCAGGAACGCATCCCAGTCTCGGATTCCCGCCTCCCAGAGTTGGAGCTCGGTGATTGATCCCACCCCTGGCGCGTGGAGGAACGTGTTAGTCAGCATGCGATCGTTCAGTCTCAGAGAGTGACGAGCGGCGCCCCCGGGGAGGCGCCGCTCGTCTCATGCGGATTGGCTTCCGTTACGAGAGGCCCATGGCCTTCAGGTTGACGTAACTGCGGGCCACGCTTTCCATGGCCGGCAGGATCGTGCGGTCTTCCTCGACCACCACGTACTCCGTTCCGATCTTCTCGGCGGCGGCGAGAACGGCCTTCCAGTCCAAAGCGCCTTCGCCCACCGGGCGGTTCAGGTTCTTGTCCTCGCGGTCGTGGTCCTTAGCGTGGATCAGGGGAACGCGGCCCGGGTAGTTGGAGATGAAGGCCGCGGGGTCCTGGCCGGCGAACCACACCCAACCCACATCCGCCTCAACCTTCACCAGTTCGGGATCGGTGGAGGCGAACAGGCGGACGAGGCCGAACTGGCCGTCCACCTTCACGAACTCGTGGGCGTGGTTGTGGTAACTGAACGTGATGCCGGCGTCCTTGAAGGCCTTGCCGAAGGCATTGAACTCCACGGCCAGGTTGTCCCAGAAGGCGGGGTCAGCGCTATCGGTTCCGGCCACCCACGGGCAAGTAACGTTGCGACAGCCGAGGGCGACGTTGCGCTGGATCACGGCGTCGATATCCTGCTTGATGCCGTCGTAACCTTCGTGCGAGCCGGCCGCGGTGAGACCGCACTCATTGAGCACCTCCTTCACGGCCAGGGGCTCCATGTCATAGAGGCCCGCCATCTCAACGGCGGTGTAGCCGATGGCGGCCACCTTTCGCAGCGCGTCGGGGAAACCCTTTGCGCACTCGTCGCGCACAGTGTACAGTTGCAGGGCGATAGTCATTGATGTTCCTTTTTGGAGTTATCAGTTTTCAGTCGTCAGTCATCAGCCGGAGGCCCTCTATTTCATGGAGGCTGGACTCATGGTTTGAGCCTCTGGCTGACAACTGACAACTGACGACTGACGACTGATAACTCCCGTCACTTTCCTTTGTAGCAGGTGAGGTTGCCGTCCGAATCTGAAACGAAAAGGCGGCCGTTCGCGGGGACCGGGGTGTTGAAGGTAACGTCCGGTTTGCGCTCGGTCCAAAGCGCCTTTCCGGTCATCGTGTCCAGGGCGTACAGGATGCCGTCCAGAACGTCGCCCCGCGACGCGCCGGCGTTGCGCAGGCGGCGGGCCTGCGCCGGCACGAACACGGTGCGGCCTGCCGTGGCCGATAGGCCGGTCGTCTTGATGGGCTTGGACCAGATATTCTTGCCGGTGCTCATGTACATGGCGGTGAGCAGGCCGTTGCCCGAGTTGTATTCCAGCAGCATGGGGTTGGCGCCGCCCGGCATGATGCTGTGCGCGTAGCCGCGCGAGAAGCGGATCTCCCAGGCCAGCGAGGCGGGGAAGGTCTTCACGTTCCACACCCGCGTGGTCTCCATGGGACCCTGAACGGCCAGGAACGATCCGCCGAGAAGCGGCCACACGTTCCCTCCCTTATGCGCGAATTCGGAAAGGCCGCCGGTGCCGTTGCTGGGGTCGCCGAGCCGGGCGATGGGGCCGTCCTTCAGCCGCGCATCCGAGGGAAACACCCAAACCTGCCCGCCGTAGGCATCGGCCGACGCCTTGTATCCCAGCGCGATGGCCACGTGGGCTCCGTTGGCGTCGATGAGGGGAGCGCCGTCCACAACGCCCATCTGGCCGCCCCACACGTCATCCCACTCGTACTTGGCGATCTCGTCGCCGGTCTTGGCGTTCACGGAGATAAGCTGCGCCTTGCCGCACGGGTCGCCCGGGATGCAGTAGGGGATGTTCACCAGGTAAACGGCGGAGCCGGAGACGGTGACGGGGGAGGTGGCCGGGTAGGTGGGGTGATCGCCGATGGGGTAGGTCCAACGGACCTTGCCGGTCTTCAGGTCCACGCCGGCGATGGCGGCGGGCCAGAGGTTGGCGCCCAGGCGTGAGACGCTTGTGGGCTTCTCGGACGTGCGCAACACCGTGAAAAGGAGGCCGGCCTTGGCGGATGCGGCTCCTGGCTGGGTGACGTTCTTCAGCGTCCAGAGCGGCTTTCCCGTAGCGGCGGCAACGGCCTGGAGGTCGCGCAATCCGCCATACCGCCGCGAGGTGTAAAGCAGCGTGTCGCCGGCCACCAGAAGGGGTTCCTTGGTGGCGCCGCGCTTCGTCCAGACCTTGGTAAACGGCGGCTTGAGCGTTTGAACCGAGGCGCCGGAGTTGGTGGCGTCGTGCCGCACCAGCGGCCAGTCATCGGCGCGCGCCGCGCCGATCAGCGCGGCCGCGGCCAGCAGGAGGATGGTACTTCTCATATTTGGGACCCGCTTCGCTTCTCTATCAGTGCGCTAATGTGCGCGCCATGGCATGGAGGTCGGGATCGAGTGTCGGCGCCATGACGGTGGATTCGGCCAGGGGCGTCACGGCGATGCGGCCGCCCTTCAGGCCCACCATATGCGCGCCGTGGCCGGCAACCAGCGCTTTCACAGCCGCCACGCCGAGGCGGGTGGCCAGAATGCGGTCAAACGCGCTGGGGTTTCCGCCGCGCTGAACGTGCCCCAGAATGGTGAGGCGCGGCGCGCCCCCCTCACGGGCGTGGCTTTTCATCAGGTGATCGGTGATCTCGGTGGCCTTCACGCGAGCGCCTTCCGCCACCAGGGCGATGAACATGGGCTTACCCAGTCGGTAGGCGGTTTCGATCTCCTCGTCGATCTGTTCCAGCGTCATGTTCGACTCCGGCGTAACCACCAGTTCGGCGCCGCCGGCGAGGCCGGCCAGAAGCGCCAGGTAGCCGCACTCACGTCCCATCACCTCAATGATGAAGGGGCGCTGGAGGCTGCCGGCGGTGTCCTTGATCTTGTCCATGGAGTCGAGGATGGTGTTCAAGCAGGTGTCAACGCCGATGGCCATTTCGGTGCCGCCCATGTCATTGTCGATCGATGCCGGCACGCCGATCACGGGGAGCCCCAGGCGCGATACGGCCATGGCTCCCTGGAAACTGCCGTTGCCGCCGATCACAACGAGGCCTTCGATGCCATGATCGCGAACGATCTTCACGGCGTCAGCCTGAATCGTGTCATGGAGAAAACGCGAACTCCGGGCCGTCTGGAGGGCGGTGCCGCCAAGGCGCATGATGCTGCCCACGCTGCGCGAAGTCATCGGGACGATCTCCCCATCGATCATGCCTTCAAACCCGCGCCGGATGCCGTATGCCTCCATGCCCTCAGCCACCGCCTGCCGGACTACCGCGCGGATGCACGCGTTCATCCCCGGCGCGTCGCCGCCGCTCGTCAATACCGCGATGCGCTTCATATCTGCGAAAACTCCTCCGTTGGTGTATTCCCAGAGGTATCCTAATGCTCTCGCATGGGCAAAGCCAATGCCGCGGCGGTGTAAGGGCGCGGCCGCCGCGGGTACACTCGTGCAGTGCATCAATGGAAACGGCTTCGACCGGTGGAGGAGGCTTCATGCAGGAGCTTTTGACGGTGGAAGAGCGTCGCGACGGCGACGTGGCGGTGGTGGCTGCGGTGGGCGAGGTTGACATACAGACGATGCGCCCCCTGCGGGAGGCGGTGCGGCGTCTCGCCGATGACGGCGTGCGCTACATCATTGTGGACTTGCGCGAAGTCGGCTTCATCGACAGCGCCGGTATGAGCGTGCTCTTCGCCGCGCGCAAGGCGGTATCCGAGGCGCGCGGCCAGTGCTATGTGGTTTCGCGGCCCGGCGCCGCCGTGCGGAGGTCGCTCGACACGATAGGGATCGAGCGCGTCATGCCGCACTTGGAGAGCCCCGACGATGCGCTGGCGGATCTGCGTGAGCGTGTGGGGAAGCCAATCGGGCTGGCGACGGTGGGCTAGGCGCCGCACATACGGTTACGGGCGAGGTGAGGGTGAAACAAACGCGGCCCGCCCATCGTCTTCTGAAGAAGGCGATCGGCGGGCCGTACGAAGCGCGACTCGCTAGCGTTACGCAGCGGGTTCGGCGGCCGGCGTGGCCACGGCGGCTTCGGTAGCCTCGGGTTCGGCCTGAACCGTCGGGGAATTGAGGACCGCCACGATCTGGCTCCCGTCCAACACGAGTTCCACTCCGTCGGGCAACTGAAGGTCTCGGGCGTGGAGCGGGTGGTTTGGCAGCAGGACATTCACGTCGACCGTGATGTGGCCAGGCAGCTTGTCCGGGTGAGCCTTAAGCTGGATAGCGCTGAGCTCGAGGGAAGGCACGAAGAGCTCGAACTCGCCTTCGGGCAAACCGGAGAGGGTTACCGGTACGGCGGCCTCAATCGTCTCATCCGCGGATACGCGCTGGAAGTCGATATGGATGATGGCGCGGCTGATCGGGTTGCGCTTGAACTCGCGGAGGATGGCGAAGGAGCCTTCGCCATTGATGGATAGGTCAACAAGGGCGTTGCGGCCGCCTTCCTTGAGGAGGCGGGTCATGTCACCCTTCTTCACCTTGATGGGAACGGCCGGTTCGTGGTGGCCGATGAGGACGGCGGGGATGAATCCTTCGGCGCGGACGACGTGCGCTCCGCCGTTTCCTCTGGGGACGCGCGTCCAGGCGTCAAGCGATACGTGTTTCATGCGAACTCCTGATGAAGCTCCCGGCCGGACGGCCGTGGGGAGCGCGAAAAGTCGGTCTCGGCCGGCGGAGCCGCCGGTCGGGTGTCGAATCAGTATAAGCGCGCGTTGTGACGGGCGTCAACTGCGAAGGGCCCTTCGGGGCCGCCGAGAGGGCAGGGGAGGCCGCCCGGAGAGGGCGGCGCTTCCCTTTTCAACCAGGTAGGGACATATATTTTAAGCAACGTAGGGAAATGCGTTGTGGCGCAAGCCGCGCCAACTAGGAGGGATAGGTCAGGAATGCAGAACACGTTTTTCCAGTTCATCCAAAAGGGTGGCCCGTTCATTATGGTCCCGCTCTTGCTCTGCTCCGTGATCGCCGTGGCGGTGATTATCGAGCGGATGATCGCGCTTTTCAAGGCGTCCGGCGATAGTGGCCGCTTGATGGAAGGCGTGCGGGAATTGGTGATGAAGGGCGATGTCCGCGGCGCCATTGAGCTCGCCGAAAACACGCCTGGACCATCCGCCGCCGTGGTGGCCAATGGCCTGCGCAACGCGCACCTCGATCAGAGCGAAATCGAGCGCACCATGGAGGAACTCGCCCTCGCTGAAGTGCCGGAGCTTTCGAAGCGCCTGGCGTGGCTGGACACCATCGTCACCCTGGCCCCGCTCCTTGGCCTCCTGGGAACCGTCACCGGCATGATTCGCGCCTTCCACTTCGTGGGCGGCGCCGGCGCCAAGAACATCGGCGCTGTCACCGGCGGCGTTGCGGAAGCCCTCTACGCCACCGCCACCGGTCTCACCGTGGCCGTGGTCTCGCTGGTCTTCTACAACTTCCTGACCGACAAGGTTCGCGAGATCGTGGGCACCATGGAACTGCGCGCCACCCAGCTTCTGAACGTGTTGGCCACGATGCGCCAGCGCGAAACCACCGGCATCCGCTGAGAGGGGCTGATCATGCGCATCAAGCAAGCCGGCATGAAGAAGGGCCGCATCGAGATCATCCCGATGATCGACGTGGTCTTCTTCCTCCTGGTGTTCAGCATGCTCAGCTCTCTGGCGTTGGCGGCCATCGACACCCCGAAGGTGGAGGTGCCCGCCGCCGCGTATGGAGAGAAGGGCACGCCTACCCGCTGCTTCGTCACCCTGACCTCCGATCGCAAGCTGTACATCAACCAGACGCAGATCACGCCGGACAAGCTCACCGGGGAACTCAGCAAGCAGGTGGACCGCAATCCCGAGGTGTTCATCATCATCAACTGCGATGAGAACAACGCCTGGGGCGATTTCCGCGCGCTGATGGCGGCTACCTACAAGGCCGACCCGAAGAACGTCGCCATCATGACCCGGTCGAAGACCGGGATGTAGAGGGGATCCCATGCGACTGAGGAAACGCAACGCCAAGAAGGGCCGCATTGAGATCATCCCGATGATCGACGTGGTTTTCTTCCTCCTGGTGTTCAGCATGCTGAGCGCGCTCAGCATGGCGGAGATCAACCGCCTGGCAACCGACGTTCCCAAGACCGGCGGGATGGGCGGCGGCGACGTGAACCGCATCACCGTGAACGATATCCACGGGAAGCTGTTCGTCACGTTCGAAACGCCGTACCGAACCGGTCAGAAGCCGGTTAAGACTCCTGCCGAGATCACGCCGCTCCTATTGAATGAGCGCCAGCGCAACCCGGACGTGGCCGTACTGGTGAACGTTGAGGACCGCGCCTCCTTCAAAGAGGGCGCTTCGATCATCGACGCGGTTAAAGGCGCCGGCGTGCCGCTGGTCATTCCGGCGGGCTAGCCGGGCGAAATTGCCCTCCGGCCGCTTTGAAGCATACGGCGAGCGGGAGGGTCTGGAATAGCATGGCAAACGAGACAAAACGATCATACGAAGCCACTGGGTTCAAGCATTACGGCAGCGACACCCTGTTCGCCGCCGCCCTGCTGGTCAGCCTGGTCTTCCACGCGTTCACCGTATCCGTCGCCTCACGTAACCTCGCCAAAGAGGTGGACGTGACGCAATTGGCCATCGTGGACGTGAAGAAGGCGCAGGTGGAGCTGCAGAAGCAGATGGCGGCCAAGGCGAAACCAAAAGCCAAGCCGAAGGAAGCGCCGAAGCCCATCAAGGAGCCGCCGCCGCCCAAGCAGAAGGCCGCGCCCGTGTTGCGGGTAAAAGCCGTGCCGCTGCCGGTCTACAACCCCGGTCAGCGCATCAGCGCCGGCCGAGGCAGCACCCGCGGCATCGAGATGACGACCCTCGGCGAGGGCGGACAGGAATCGGGCAAGAGCGGCGCGGGCACCGGCGTGCATGAAGGCGCCACCGGCACCGGCTCCGGCGAAGGTCACGGCGACGTGAACCTGAACCCCAATCCCCCCGGCCCCGCGCCGGCTCCGCCGCCGCCGGTAAAGGTGGAAGAGCATCACGAAGCCGCGCCTCCTCCTCCGCCGCCACCACCGCCTCCTCCGCCGCCGGTGGTGAAGCACCACGAGAACGTGACGGCCGCCGTGGAGAAATACCAGATCATTTCCGACCCGCAGCCGGAGATCCCCGCCTTCATGCAGGACGAGGGGGGCACGGGTGAGGTGGAAGTGGAACTCACGGTTGCCGCCGACGGCAGCACCCAGAACGTTCACGTGATTCGTAGCACGGATCACCGCCTGGATTCCTACGCCATCGCCGCTGCCAAGCGGTTCAAGGCGCGGCCGGCGAAACAGAACGGCGAGCCGCGCGATACGGTGGTGCAGAAAACGTATCGGTTCGAAGCGGGTTGATGAGCTGGAGCGAAGACGTAACGGGTGTGGCCGGCAAAGCGCCGGCCACACCCGTTTCTGTTGGTCCCCGCAGGGGCATGCAACAGGGCGGGTTGGCCCCCTGAAGCGGGATTGCCGCCTGCCTGTCTGTGCATTGGCTTGACTTCCTCAAGCGTGCCATAATGGATTATCCGTTTCCATATCTCTTTGCTCGTATGATGCGGAGAGTCGGCGGAAGCGGTATAGTCGCCAGGCGCACTGCCTGGAGCGTGGAGGGGGTCGGGCGATTGCCCGAGAGCGGGCTCGGATGGCCCCGTCAACATGGCGTTTGCCGTGGCAGACGGGCTAAACCGCCGGACGGATTCGTCCGAAAATAACGCGGTGGCCGAGCATTCCCTGCTCCGCGCACTACTGTCCACTTCAGTTTCCCCTAGAAGGAGGAGGGAGACCACAGTGAAACGCAATCTGCGCACCTTCGTGGCGCTGGCGGCGTTGGCGATAGCCGGTTTGGCGGGCGTGGGAACACGGACACACGCCCAGACCCTGACCACAGGCTCAATCGCCGGCACCGTTACAGATGCCAACGGCAGCAAGCTCTCCGGCGTCCAGATCACGGTCGATACCGGCCAAATGGACGTCACCAACGCCAGCGGCTACTTCATCATCACCGACATCCTGCCTGGCGCCCATTCTGTGGAAGCGTCCCTCGTGGGCTATCAGCCCGTGAAGGCGACCAACGTCATCGTGACCCAGGAACAAGTCACAACCGTCACGCTTCAGCTCGCCAAGCGAAACGTTCAGCGCGCCGCCACCACGGTGGTCCAGGTGCCGCTGATTCACAAGAACGTGACCCCCACCATCTATACGGTCACCAGCAAGGAAGAACAGCTGGTGCGCTCTCAGCCGAACAACCTGTACCAGTACCCGGGCGCTCTCATCTCCCAACCGGGCATTGTTCCAGACCAGAACGGCTACCCCTCCGTCCGCGGCTCTCGCCAGAACGAAGTCGGCTACATGCTCGACGGCATCCTGGTTACCGAGCCCATCACCGGTCAGTTCGCCACGAACATGGTGACGGTCGGCATGGACCGGATGAACGTCTACACCGGCGGCTATCGCGCCGAACTCGGCAATAGCATCGGCGGCATCATCAACGCGGCCGTGAAGACCGGCGCCTCCATCCGCGGCGCCGCCGTTGAAGCGAGCACGGGCTCCTGGCAGTACTCGGGCCTCGTGTACGAACAGGGCAACGTTGAGAAGAGCGGCCTGAACTGGTATGTTTCGGGCAACGTCTTCCGCACGGACTTCGAGAAGAACCCCGCAACGGAAAGCCTGCCGCTTTCCGAGGACATTGTCGGGAAGTTCGTCATGCCAATCGGCAAATTGGACCGCGTTACGCTTCTCTACACCCAGGGGCAGGAACACTACGAGTATCCGGTTAACAACCCGTTCACCGGTAAACCGTGGGGACAGAACCCCCTCGACCCGGCCCGTACCCCCGGCGTTCAGGGACTCCATGAGTTCACTTACTCCGACAGCCTGAAGGACTTCGTCTCCACGCCTCCCACCCAGGACTATGAGGTGCAGATGCACAACATCGGCTCCTTCTCCTGGGCGCACTCCTTCACCCCCGCCACAACGCTCTCAGCGCAGGTTTATTCCTGGGACCACCACGTAAACTTCCACGCCCTGTCGGATTACTCCCTCACGGACGAAGGCGTCGGCAACAAAGAGACGTCCGGCAAGGTGGAATTCGCCAGCCAGTTCAGCCCCGCCCTGCAGTATCGCGTTGGCGGCCAGCTCCTGCATAGCAAGAACTTCCTGTTCCTCGGCGCCAACGTCACCTCCGCTCTCGGGTTCACAGACGAGCACAACAACCTGATCCCGGTTTGGGAGATCTCCGAACGGAACGCCAACACCGATGACCGCAACGCGTACCTTTCCACAACCTGGAAGCCGAGCGAGCGCATTACGATGGATGCCGGCGTCCGCTACGATTCCCGCCAGTATCACCGCACGGTGACGATGGACGACATCAACAACTCGCGCGCCAGCACCAAGGCCGCGGACCTCGAAGTTCTGAACCGCACCGGTTTCGATCCGCGGTACAGCACAACGACTCCGCGCGTGGGCCTCACCTACTCGCTGAACCCCACCACGCTGCTAAAAGCGTCCGCCGGCCAGTTCGCTCAGTTCGCGCCGACCAACTACCTCGACCGCCGCTACCTCCCGACCCGCTTCGACACGCCGATCCCTGGCTACGTGCCAGAAGGCGTGAACTACTACCAGTGGCGGAGCCGCAAAGTCTTCGACGTGAAGCCTGAGAAGGTGGACGGCGTGGACCTGGGCATCGAGAAGCAGATCGGCAAGACCATCGGCATCGCCGTAACCCCGTACTACAAGCGCACGAAGGACATGTTCGACTACGGCCAGGCGTACGACTATGCCGGCAACGCCATTGGCGGCGGCACGGCCTGGTCCAACATTGCCCACGGTCACACCCGCGGCGTGGAGACCAAACTCCAGTTCCGCGAACAGCGCGGCATGTCTGGCTGGATCACCTATACCTTCCAGGAGGCCAAGGGCACAACGACGGCTTCCTTCCCGGGCACCGACAGCCAGTTCCTTACCCGTGATCTGAAGGAGCATCGTCTCGACTACGACCAGAAGCACACCATCTACCTCGTCGGGCAGTACCGCAAGGGCAAGATCGAGGTCAACCCGATGCTCGAGCTCGGTTCCGGTTACCCGTGGGGCCAGCCTGGCGACTTCTTCAACCAGGACACTGGCGAGGTTAACCCCTACTACAGCTCCAGCCCGAACCCGGCTGACCTCGGCGCAGCCCTGCCGATTCTCGTGAACGGCAAGCTGCAGTCCGACGCCGTGAACCCGTACAACACGGGCTGGCATAACAACCTCTCCGCCACGTTCCGTCTGTATACGGACTCGGCGAAGTCCTCCTACTACTTCCTGCAGGTGCAGAACATCACGCGCAGCCAGGACGTAACCGCCAAATACTGGCGCGATCCGTTCAGCGGCTCCAACTCGTTCGGTTACGTCGGCCAGCCGGTTGACTTCGTGGACGAGAACGGCCAGACCGCGCATGCGCCTGGTTACTTCGAATACAAGCCGTACACCACCGTCCCGCCGATCTTCGTCCTCGTGGGCGTACACAAGACCTTCTAGTACTCAGTCAGGGTAAGGTGGAGGGGTGGTTGTCATCCCGAGGAACGAGGAATCCCATAGAGAACGCTTCTTTGAGGGATCCCTCGCTCCGCTCGGGATGACAACCCCACACAGCCTCCTACCTTGACGGTAAACTAGGCTGAACAAGGTCACTGGGGGGCTCCGTTTCGGCGGAGCCCCTTTTTCTTTGTGCCCGCTATGCCGCCCGTCCGCGGGACATCCGGCATCGCCGGATGGCAGCATATCGATAGACGGCAGGGATGCTCCGACCTCCTTCCGGGGCATCCACGCCGTCCCATTCTTCCCAAGCGAGGAAACGTTATGAAAAACGGGATCATCATCGCCCTCATGGCCATCACAGTCCTCCTCGTCGGCGGTTGCGGCGGCGGAGGCGGCAAGAGCGACGAAAGCCGAATCCGTGGCCGATACAGCTCGCTGGCCAACGCGATGCATCGCGAGCGCATCGACGAGGTCATGTACCTCTTCTCTCCGGACTATCTGGACGCGGGATACAACTACGTGGACGTTCGCAACGCTTACGCCGAGCTGTTCGATGAGTACAACAACATCGACGTCACATTCAGCCATCTGGACGTGCGCGTCTACGGAAACGATGCCCAGGTTTCCGGCCACCAGCGCATCCTGGCCGACGACACCTTCGACAACAACCAGCCGGTGGAGCGCGATATGGACTTCACCGATTACTTCCGCTACGAGCACGGCGATTGGTTCTTCTACGGCAACCAGCAGTCCGCCAGCGCTACCGCCAAGCGCGCTCCCTTCCGCTTCAGCCCCGAGGCGATGAAGGCGAAGTAGTCGTAAGTCATCAGTAGTCAGTCGTCAGTCATCAGCCCGAAGGTCCGCCCACAGAGGAGACTATCCTCA
>DASXUL010000006.1:0-29960 GCA_036504855.1 Armatimonadota bacterium
ACCAGTAGCGCCAGCGTGAATAGGGCGGTGAGCGGACTCACCATACGAGTCAGGAGAGACCGCCAACAACGGCTTGCGGCTCCCGTGGCATATCTTGCCATAGTGATGAAGACCCCCTTTGAGAGTTAGGCGGGCCAAAAGGCCCGTATATTCTATGCCGAAGTGACGATTTGCGTCAACAAAGATGCAGTTCGTCACGGAAACGGTTGATTCGCCGCGGCCCGCGCCGCGTCATAGTTCCGAAACCCGGCGGCGGCGGGCGAGGGGGGCAAGCCCCAACGCCTGTGCCAGGCCGGTGGGCGACATGATCTCCAGCCCGCGCACGCGCGCCAGGCTGCGGTAATACGTGATGTAGTCGAAGCTGCTCACGCCGCCGCGGAAGAGCGCGTACTCATTGCACGCCGCCTCCCAACGTTCCACGTCTTGTTCCTCCACCTCCACGTACAGCTCCGGCCGGAAGTCGATGGGATCCTCCCAGTTCTCCGTGTAGTACATCCGGACGCCGCCGTGGGCGGGCAGTTCCCGTTCGAATCCGGGGATGGCCGCATAGAAAATGGAATCCGGCATCACCTCGCCGGCCGCCGTATGGTCCTTATGCATGGAGCCGGTCCAATGGGCCATCACGACCTTCGGCTTCACCTCACGGATGATATCAGCGATTTGGAACTTCACTTCATCATCGGCTGGAAGCTCACCGTCCTTGTAGGGCAGGAACAACGCCTCACCGCCGAACGCTGCGGCGGCCTTCACGGCCTCCACGCGCTTCTGGGCCGCGTATTCGTCCGGGCTCAGGGTCTTGTGCCCCTTCTCCCCCGGCGTGAGATGCAGAAAGACGGGACGCTTTCCCTGCCGGGCCAGCTTCGCGAGGATCATGCCCGCGCTGATTTCCATGTCGCCGCAGTGCGCTCCCACGGCGAGGATATAGTTGTCTGCCACTTCGGTTGCCTCCCTATTTGCGGGCGATGGTGACCACAGCCCCCAGGATGAGTCCGGCGCCCACCATCTGAAGGGGCGCCAGGCGTTCTCCCAACACCAGGGCCGCCAGCGCCAACGTTACCATCGGTTCCACCGTGGCCAGCGTCGATGCTCGAACCGGGCCCACGCGGCTTGTGCCGGCCAGGAACGCCAACGCCGCGATGACGGTGGAGACCAGCGCCAGGGCGGCCATCGCCGTCCAGCCCAGCGCCGTATGGGGCCATTGCGGGCCCTGAATTGCCACGATGCCGCCCAGAACGACGGCCGCCGACGTTACTATGATGGTCGTCGCCGCCACCGCTCCCGCGCGCCCCGCCAGCCTGGACCCGGCGATCACGTACACCGCGTACACGATGGACGAGCACAGCGCGAGCCCCACGCCCAGCGCCTGCCCGCCGCCCAATCGGCCCACGGCCAGGGTCGTCCCCGCCAGCGCAACCGCAATCGCCAGAGCGCGCCGCCGGCTCACTCGCTCCCGGAACGCTACCGCGAACAAGATCGCCACGAACGCCGGATAGGTGTAGATCACCATCTGAACCGTGCTGGCCGACGCGAAACGCAACGCGTGGAACATCGTCAGACTCTGCACAACGTAGCCCACGCCGCCCAGCGCCATCAAGCGGCCAAGTGTGCGCCCGTGGGGCATGGGCGCTCTGCGGTATGCGGCGAAAGGGATGAGGCAAAGCGCGCCCAGGCCGAACCGCGCGAACAACACCGTAGTGGCCCCGGCGCCGGCCGCGTACGCGAGCCGGGCGAAAATAGGCATCGATCCGAACGCCACCGATGATAGGAGCACAAGGAAGATGCCGAGGCGCTGTCGCTGCGCCACGCGCGGTGCCGGGCTCGTATGCGGTTTGGGGAGAGTCTGCATGCCTGGCGACCGACGGAGGGGGGCGGTCAGATAACGCCGCCACCCCATGGTGGCGCGCCGCCCCGACCGATTGTCAAAGCGCCGCCTCTACACTCCGCCCCAATAGGCCCGGCCACCCGCTGTCCAGCGGTTGAGGGCGCCCACCAGGTCGGGGCTGTGCTCGCCGTGTCCGCCGGCTTTCGCCCGGCCGTCCACCGATCGGTAGCTGGAGATGCCGACCGGTCGGGGCTGTGCTCGCGGTGTCCGCCGGCTCTCGCCCCGCCGTCCACCGATCGGTAGATGGTGACGCCGACCGGTAGGGACACGGCTTGCCGTGTCCGCCCCCTGCCTTGCCAACCGCCAAACGTTCCACCATCGCCGAACCGGGCGCTACCGCCGCGTGGTCACCGCTTCCGTGAGATCGCACACCACCATACGGTGATCGGAGTTCGCCGTTCTGCGGGCCCAAACGGCGTGCACGCTGAGGCCCTGGCTCACCCACGCTTGGTCGATGCGCAGAACCGGGCAGTCATTCAGGATGGTGTCGCCCCAGCCCCGGCCGCTTTCCCGGAACGCATCCCGGAACCCTGTCGGCATCGCCGTGAAGGCGCCGTCGCCCTGTGGGGCGTTGAAGTCGCCCCCCACGATGGCAGGCCCGCCCGCGCCGTACCGCGCCAGGTGTCCGGCCGCCTCGCGCAACTCCTCCCGCTGCCGCGCGCGGTTGGCGGCGTACGACCGCCAGCAGTCCGGCGACCACAGATCGGCGCGAAACGCCGGGGTCGATAGCCGCAGGCTGATGACATCCAACCAAACGCCGCCCGATAGGTTCACCCGGGCATGCGTGAAGGCGCCGGACGGCGGCCCCACGCGCTTCATCGTTCCATGCGCCAGGATGGAGCCCTCCGGCCCCGCCGCCACGCTCCAGCCCGGTCCGGCGGCCGCGGCGACGCGGCGCAGTTGCGCTAGGGAAGGGGACTCCTGCAACAGCACGATATCGGGGGACAGCGCCATGGCCTCGGCGGCGACGGCGGCATTCCCGCCGGCGCAGTTCACGGAGACCACGCGGATCGCGCCCGGCGGCTTCGGCCCCGCCGGCTCGCGCAACAGGCTGCGCGCCTCCTCAGTGAAGGCAGCCGTATAGCCGATCCATGCGGCCAGCAGCCAGAGGGCCGCCCGGCGCGGCGTGCGCCGTCCGCCCATCGCCGCCAAGAGAAGGCCGGCGCTCGTCCAGAGCCAGGTGGGCCACACGGTGAACGCGGCCAGGGGATCGGGTCGAACGGCATAGCAGTACGAGGCGAAGGCGCAGAGGGCCAGCGAAAGGGCCGCTGGCGTAAACGACGTCGCGCCCTTCTTCCGTCTTCCGGCCGGGCGCGAATTCATGGCGGGTTCACAGAGCGCTGGCTGTGCGCTTGGCGCCAGCGCGGTTCCAGGTGCTTGGGTCGCTTCCGTCGATCCGGTCGGTGGGGTCGTCCGGCGGAACGTCCATGTACCACATGGTCTGGCGGGCCACTTCGCGGAACACGGGGGCCGCCGCGGTGGCGCCCCAGTGGGTGCCCTTCGGCTCATCCACCGTCACCAGGATGACGGCGCGCGGATGGTCCTTCGGCAGGTAACCGATGAACGAAGCGATGAAGCGGCCGGTGCCGTATACCATCTTGTAAACCGGCTTCATCTTGCCGGGATGCTTGGGGTCTGGCTTCTGCCCCACGAGCACAGGAACGGCCTTCTGCGCGGAGCCCGTTTTGCCCACCAGGGTATAGCCGCGGATCTTGGCCGGCTTGCCGGTGCCGTCGGCGACCACGCTCTTCAGAAGGCCGGCCACGGTTCTCGCCGTCTCCTGCGTGATCACGCGACGCACGGCCTGTGGCTTTGTCTCCTCCACGCGGGCCGGGCTCTTGCCGTCCTGCGGCCACTCGATGCGCTTCACGATGTGCGGCTTCATCAGCGTGCCGCCGTTCGCGATGACGCCGTAAGCGGACACCAGGCGCAGCGCGGTGAAGTTGACGCTCTGTCCGAAGGCCACCGTCGCCGTGAAGTGGTGGTCCCAGTTCTTGAGCGGCGGAAGCCAGGAGGGGGGCTCGCCGCGCATGTCCACGCCGGACCTGTCCAGCAGGCCAAACTGCTCCACGTAATGCTGGAGCTTCGCGGCGCCGAGGCGCAGGCCCACCTGAGACATGCCGACGTTGCTGGAGTGCTCCAGAATGCCCTCAAGCGTCAGCATGCCGAACGAACCCGTACCGTGCGTAACGTCGTGCACCGTGTGGGCGCCGATGCGCAGGGATTGCGGGCAACTGAACCGCTCGGTCAATGAGACCACATGCTCGTTCACAGCGGCGGAGGCCGTGATGCCCTTCATCGTGGACCCGGGCTCATACAGGTCCACCACGGCGCGATTGCGCCATGCATCGCTCTTGTACTTGCCGGGCTGGTTCGGGTCGTACGGCGGGTAGTTGGCCATCGCCAGTATCTCGCCGGTATTCGGCTCCAGCACGATGCACGTGCCGCCCGCTGCTCGGTAGAAGGAGCATGCCTTGTTCAGCTCGCGCTCCGCCACCTGCTGGATGCGCGAGTCCAAGGTGAGGACCACGTTTGCGCCGTCCACCGGGGCGCGCGTGGAGATCAGGGTGCCGGGGATCGGGCGGCCGAGGCGGTCCACCTCCTGGCGCTGAACCCCGTCGCGTCGGGAGAGCGCCTTGTCGAGCCGCGCCTCCATGCCGTCCTGGCCCTCGCCGGCCAAATTGGTATATCCCAGCACCTGTGCGGCGAGACTGCCCATGGGGTACATGCGCTTCGGCTCATCGTCCACCTGAAGGCCGGGCGCCTTCTTGCGGTCGATCGCGTCGATCTTGTCGATGGGTACGTGGCGCTGAATCATCACGTACTTGGTGCGCCGGTCGAGCTTCGGGCGGATGATGGAGGCGTCGATGCCGGTGGCCTTCGATAGCTCCAGGGCGGCGAGGTCTTTGTTGGGCTCCACGCGTCGCCGCATCCTCCCTTCCTTCTTGATGGGCCACTTGTCTGAGTCCCAATAGAAGGAGGGATCCACGCTGATCGTACCGGCATCGGAGTTGATGGCCAGGAGTTCGCCGTTGCGGTCCTTGATCACCCCGCGGTGCGCGGGGATGGAGATGGAGCGCACGTGATACGAGTCCGCGATGTTGCGGAACTTGCGCCACTGGAAGCCCTGCACGTAGAGGAGCCGGCCGGCCACGATGGCGTAGCCGACGAGGACGAGCCCAAAGAGGATGTCGCCCCGCAGCCGAGGGGTGAGGTGTATACGCGCCACGTCAGCCCCCTACAAACCGTTGTCGTGGGAGAAGAGGCGTTGTAGCCCTTCCGGCAGGAAACCGGCGAGGATGGGGCGCTGCTGGGCGGCGGGCTTGGGCGGAAGCGGAGCCAGAGCCACGAAATCGGCGTCGTTGCGCTGTTCCATTTTCATCGCGCGGGCGATGGCGTCGATGCGGGCGGGCCGCTCCAACACCTCAACCTCGGCGCGCAGGTTGCTGTTAATCTGCTGCTCGCGGTAGAGCTCGGACCGGAGTTCAGCGCGACGCTGGCTGGCCCGGGCAACGCTGGCGTACTCGCCGATGTAGGCGGTGAGGCACAGCGTGGCGGCGATGGCGAACGCGATGGTCGCGCGCCGGAGGGACCGACTTGATACCGTGGATGTGCGTGCGCGTCGCCGCTTGGAGCGTGCGGCTCCTGCGGCGATGCGGTGCGGCCGGGCAACTGGTTTCGCGGCACGGGCGGTAATCACTTGAGACCTCGGTGTTAATAAATGAGTCCGAAATTAACACATTCGATATGCAAGAAAAGCCCCTCGGCAATCAAGGGGCTGGGAGCGCCATACCGTACGCTCCTTTTGTATGGCCCGCGGCGCGGGTACATCTTACGCCGTGTCCGCTTCCGGCGCGTCGGGCAGCCTCTCAGCGGCCCGGGCGCGCGCGCTGCGAGCGCGCGGATTGCCGGCAATCTCTAGCTCAGACGGGGCCAGCGCCTTCTTCGTCACAAGCCCAACGGTCGCCCGATGGTGACACATACATATTGGCAGTCTGGGCGGGCAGATGCAGCCCGTTGCCTGCTCCCGAAAAAAAGTCTTTACGATCCGGTCTTCCAGCGAGTGATACGAGATCACCACAACGCGCCCGCCCGGCTTCAGCAATGTGATCGCGGTGGACAGCCCACGCCGGAGCGCGTCCATCTCGCCGTTCACTTCTATGCGCAGCGCCTGAAACGTTCGCGTGGCGGGGTGAATGCGCTCCGGCCCATGGGCCTTCGGAACCGCCCCCTTCACCACGTACGCCAGGTCCGCCGTTGTGCGGATGTTCTCGCGCTCGCGCACAATCGCCCTGGCGATGCGCCCCGCGAAGCGTTCCTCTCCGTACTCCCGGATCGTCTTCTCAATATCTTCCGCGCGCCACGTGCGGATGATGTGTTCGGCCGTGGTCGGGCTGCGGTCGTCCATCCGCATGTCCAGCGGCCCGCCGGCCCGGAATGAGAACCCCCGGCCCGGCACATCCAGTTGATGGGACGAAACGCCAAGGTCGAACAAAATGCCATCCAGGCACGCTCGTCCCGGCGAACGCAACGCCGACGCCAGATTCCCAAAGTTGCCGCGCACCGCGGAAAACCGGCCGCCGTACGGGGCTCCCCACTCCTCCGCGCGGGCCAGGGCATCCGCATCCTGGTCGATCCCAATCAGGCGACCTTCCGGGCCGAGCCGATCGAGAATCGCACGGGAGTGTCCACCGCCGCCGAGAGTCGCATCCACATACGTCCCGCTGTCCCGGATGGCGAGCAAATCCAGCACTTCCGGAAGCAAAACGGGGATGTGATATTCAGGCTCTGGAGAAGCGTACGCAGGTCCCAACACATCTCAATGTAAAGGATTTTCGGCGCGTGAAACAACCATTTTCAGGGCATTCCCAAAGGTTTCCCAAGCTCTTTTTTTCCGCCGCCGGAGCTGTTAGATATAACGCCTCAAACTTGGGCATGGCGTCCAGACGCCGTCCGTTTGGTGGGGGAGACGGGGTTTCCGCGCCATGCGGCGCGCCCAGCCCGCCGCGCTGTTCTACAATGGTGGCATGAAGAGGATATTCGCCATTCTTGCCGCAACTCTGCCGGCCGTCGCTTGCGCCCATCCGATGGGCAATTTCACCATCAACCATTGCTCGCGCCTCACGGCCGGCGCCGCCGCCCTGCGCCTGCGCTTCACCCTGGACATGGCGGAGCTGCCAACCATCACGGAGCGGCAGGATATGGACAAGGATGGCGATGGCCAGCCCTCGCCCGCGGAGACCGCGGCGTATCTGGCGGACCGCGTTCCGAAATGGCTGGCGAAGCTGAAGGTTTCGGCCAACGGCGCGCCGCTGGCCTGGAAGCTGGAGGGCAGCCGGCTCGTCTTTACGCCAGGCGTGGCGAACCTGGCCACGATGCGGGTCGAGGTGTCGGCCGCCGCCCCCTGGTCGCCAGGCGTGAAGACGATCGCCTTCGAGGACGGCGCCTACCCGGAACGCCCGGGCTGGAAGGAGATCGTGGTGGCCGCCGCCCCGGGTTTCCCGAGGCCCATCGGGGCCGATGGGTATGTGGACCGCAGCCATGAGCTGCGCCGCTATCCGGAGAACCTCGTCCAGACCCCGCCGCAAGAGTCTTCCGTTACGTTCACCGTTACGGTCCCGGCAGCGAAGCGCGAAAAGGCCGCCCATCGGGCTCTCCCGGCAACGGTTGCACCGGCCGCGTCGGAAAAGCGCGCGCCCGCCCCCCTGGCGGTTAAGCCAGCCGCGAAGGCGCCGGCAAAACAGCCGCCCGCCCGCCCGGCGCCGAAGGCCCCGGCTAGGCGCCAACCTGCGCTGGTCCGGCCCGCGCAGCGTCTGCCCGCTCCGCCCCGCGCCGCTCCCGCACGGAGCGCGCCAGTGCCGCCGCCTCCCGCGCGGGTTGATGCTCCATCGCCGGCGCGCCGGGCCGCGCCGCCTCTCGCGGCCGCCGCCGTCCTTCTCGGTCTCTCGCTGTACCTCCGCCGCGCCAGGAAGCCCGTTTCCCGTTAGCCGGTAACGAGGGCAAGCCTGCCGCCTCACAGGGGCTCCGCGGATGTGGTATACTGGCGCTATCACCGACCCCGAACGCTTGGTAGCCGAGGTTCACCATGGCCCGCATCCTGATCGTGGAGGGTGACGCAAGCGCTCAGCAGTGGCTGGATGATCTGCTGCGCGATGAGGGGTTCGCTTCAGACACCGTGACGTCGCTGGAGGCTGCCGTCGATGTCGCCGCCGGAGATGGCTTTGACTGCGTGATCGTGGGCGCGGCCGGCGGCTCCGCGGGCGAGGCATGTCGTCGCCTGCGGGCGGCCACGCACGCTCCCATCCTCTGTATGGTCGCCCGAGACGCCACGTTGGAGAAGATCGCCGCCCTGGAAATGGGCGCGGACGAGACCGTTTCCCGCCCCGTTTTCCCGCGCGAACTCACGGCCCGCATCCGCGCGCTGGTCCGGGCCCGCACCGAATACAGCCGTCCTCTGGAACTGCGGATGCGCTGGGATTTCGGCGCCCTCGCAATTGACGGCGTCCGGCAGGAAGCGTTCGTGCAGGGGAGACCCGTGGCGCTGACGCGTCGCGAACTCGCGGTGCTTCAGTGTCTGGCCCGCAACGAGGGGACCGCCGTGCGGCGCGAAGCCATCTTCGAGGAAGTGTGGGGTTACGACGTTTCCCTCAGCGGAAAGCTTCTGGACGTAACCATTCGCCGCTTGCGCCGCAAGATCGAGCCGGTACCGCGCTGCCCAACCTACATCCACACGGTGCGCGGCTTCGGCTACCGGCTGGACGCAGCCAACGGGTGACCGCCGGCCGCCGCCGCGTCCCACACCGGGCAGTGGGCCGCCACGAATGGGTAGCTAAGAAGCGTGGACCCCGCTTCGGAAAACGCCTTCAGGTCGCCCGTGGCCTCGAAGCGGTGGACAGGCGGTCCGCTGGCCGGTGAGAGATCCAGAACGTTCTCCAGGTCGGCGGCCACGGAGTCCGCGGGGTCGATCAGGCGGATGGGGTAGGGGAACGCCGCGCGGATGGCCTTTGCCAGGAACGGGTAGTGAGTGCAGCCGAGGATGACCGTATCCACCCCCGCCTCGACCAGAGGAGTTGCGTAATCAGACGCGGCGCATCGGGCTTCGTCCGAGTCCCACCGCGCGGATTCCACGAGGGGCACGAAGCGCGGGCAGGGGATCTCCAGAACGGAAGCGCCCGGGCGCAGGGCGGAAATCGCCGCCGTGTAGGCGCCGCTCTCCACAGTCCCGGCTGTGGCCAGCACGCCGATGGGGCCGCTCTCGCCGGCAATGGCAGCGGCGCGGGCGCCCGCCTCCACCATGCCGAACACGGGAACGGCGAACCTGAGGCGAGCGTCTTCCAGCGCCACGGCCGACGAGATGTTGCAGGCCATCACCACCGCGCGGCAGCCCTCGTCCACGAGATACTGGGTCAGGCCCATCGCGAAGTCGCGCACTTGACGCAGGGGGCGGCCGCCGTAGGGGACATGGGCGGTATCGCCAACCACCCAAAGAGGCTCATGGGGCAGGCGCTTGAACAGGACGCGGGCCACGGACAAGCCGCCGAGCCCGCTGTCAAAGAGGCCGATAGGATGCATCAGCGCGCGCGCCCCACCAAGGATGCATCCGGGGTCAGAGGCTCCGACAGGTCCACGTGCCCGCCGAGCTGAGAGAGCGGCTTGCCATTCACCTCGAACGATACCGCGTCCACTCCGGGAACGCCTGCCACTGTGTTCACGATCGCGTAAACCGTCATCTGCTCCTCGCGCGCGCCGCCGTTGAAGTTGTCCACGAAGGACTGCGACACGTTCACCGTCGCCTGGCCCTCGTTGATGCGCACGCCCAGTATCCGCGCGCCGCTGGGCAGCGGGTTCCGTTCCGCGCCATCAGCGCGAGGGAACTGCTCCATCGCCTGAAGGGCTTTGTGCGCCTGCCGCCACATGGACGGCGTTCCGGCAACGCTAATGGATGTAACGTGCGGAACCAGCTCCATGTCATCCGCCGTCTCGCGGGTCACGTAATACGTCAGGTCCACCTTGTGGAGGGACGCGTGGGGCAGCACGACGTTCGGAGAGGCGGGGGAGGGCAATACGCCGGCGTCCACCGGACCGGCTGGGGCAGAGACGGATGCGGCCGGGGCCTGCTGGTTCTGGCGCGAGCCGAGGATGTAGGCGCCGCCAACGCTTGCCAGAACGATTGCGGCCGCCGGCAGTAGGATATGGATTCGCATCGCCTCAGTCCCGACCTTCCATGAAACGTTCCAGCCCCTTGCCCAGCCCCTCGGCGACCGATTGCCGCCACGAAGCGTCCGCCAGCTTCCTGCCCTCCGTCGGGTTGTTCACGAAAGCGATCTCGATCAGGGCGCATGGCGTCGCGTTGTGCTTCAGCACCGCGAGGCCCCCGTCGGGCGCGCCGGAGTCTGGCTTCACCCTGCGTCCGCCAAGCCCCGTCTGCGCGCGGTGCGCGTCGTAAAGGCAGGTGGCCAGGCGGCGCGACTCGCCGTCATTCCGGCGGTAGAACGCCTCGGTTCCGCCCGCCATGCTGGCGGCGTAGTTGCAGTGGATGCTCACGAACGCGTTCGCATTGAGTTTCATCGCCAACGCGGGTCGATCCGGCAGCGGGATGAACGTATCATCGCTGCGCGTCATCACCACGCGGGCGCCAGATGATTCTAGCACGGCTTTCAGGCGCCGAGCGATGTCCAGGTTGGCTTCCTTCTCCACCACCCACTGGCTGTGCGTCCCGTTGTCCTTGCCGCCGTGGCCAGGGTCAAGAACAACCAGCTTCCCTCGCAGCCCATCGCCGGTCAGGGGTGACTCGGCGGGCGGCGGCGTGGGCTCCGCCGGGGTGGAAAGCAGCAAGTCCAGCGAGAAGCCCTTGCCGTCTTCCAGTTGCTGTAGCTTGTACGTGAAGCGTTGCGCGGCATCCAGCACGAACACCGCGTGCCCTCTGTCTCCGCCCGTTCGCACGCGCAGGACCACCGGATCGTTGACCGGCAGTATGCGCTCCGGACTCTCTGCCGCGTCTGGAAGCTCCAGGGTGAGATGATTGCCGGACCATGTGTCTCGAACCGCCACGGGCGCGCTGGTGTGAACCGTGACGCGCGACGGACGGCCTTCGTCATCCTGATCGACCACGATGTCGCCGATCTGGGCGCGGGCCTCCGGCGGGGTGGGGGTCTGCTGGTCGATGGAAGCGGCGCTGGTGAGGGCGGGCGCCACTGCGGTTCGCACCGCGGATGGCTCAAGGCGCACCTCGATGACATCGGTGGGCTGGCTGGATATCACCGTGGGCATGTCGCGCGAAGTCAGGTCCAGCACAACCCGCACGGATTCCGGCTTCCATTGGCTCCAGCGCACGGTTCGCAGCTTCCCCGAATATACGGAAAGCTGGCGGAGTTGGAGGTCGATGCCGGACGCGTCCACGTCCACGCAGAAGCGCCGCGCGGAGGACCACCGCGTGGTGGTGAAGCGCGAGGGCGCCGTGAGCTGAATCTTCAGCGTCCCGTCCGCGAAGCTCACGTTGGAAACGTGCGCCGCGGGGGCGGATATGGCCGCCGCCCCGAGGGCGGCCAGGATGAGGGTGGCTATGAAACGCAAACCGTTCCCCTGGTATATCAAAAGCCGTCCCACGACGTCGCATGCGTCCGGGCACGGCCGATCGAGCCTGTTGGCGCCGCCCAAACGCGGACGCGATGCGCGCCGTTGCGCGCTGTAAGGTATGAGGGAATTATCGGCCCGCGCGGCTATAGCCTGAAGGGGCCAAGGTGGCAATGAGGGGCGCTCTGCATCCGCCGAGAGCGCCCGGCTTCAGTTATTGTGTGCGACGCTCCGGATTTGGGACAAGCCCGGCCGGCCGGCGCCGGATTCCTCAAGCGCGCGTTAACCGGCGGATGAGTTCCTCGCTATCGGGGAACTCCTTCAACAGCCGATCTGGTTCCGCCAGTTCGAAATCCGCGAAATCGAATCCGGGCGCCACCGTGCACCCCACCAGCGCATACGCATCCGGCTCGTCCAGAGCGGCCCCAAACCAGCATCCGGCCGGGATGACCGCTTGGAAAGTCTGCCCGTCATCCGGGTCCGGCCCCATGCGGATCGCCTCGACACGCCCATCGGTGTGGATCAGACTGACCGTCAGCCCCACTCCTGCATGGAAATGCCACATCTCGTCCGACTTCAGGCGGTGAAATGCGGAAAAGTCGTCACCAGCCAGCAGAAAGTAGATCAGCGTCGAAAACGAGCGCGGCCCGGCATACCTCTCCGGCAGCGCCTCCTCGGAGATGGTCTCCGCCGCGCGATACGTCTCACGGAAGTACCCGCCTTCCGGATGCCGCTCCAGATTCAGCCGTTCGATCCAGTACTCCGCCGTCCGCTCCATCGCCAAATCTCCTTTTCCGCCCTTCGCGCCGTCGCGCCTTTGTGGTTATCCCGCGTCTGTGGCGGCCGACCACGCAAGCCGAAAGGCGGAGAGGCTCGGATACCGGACTCGCCGGTCGGCGCTCACCGCTTTCCAGGCCACTTCATACTGCGCCCGGTTGCCGCTCCAGCCCTCCAGCGTCCGGTTGCGGTCTCCGCCCAGCAATCCGAACGCAGTGGCCCCCATCGTGTACACATTGGTGATCTCGTCGATCTCAGCGCCCAACTCGCACTCCTCCGGCGACATGAAACGGGACGACCCCCACATCCGCCCCATGCCGTTGGTATAGGGCAGCGGGGCGTACATGTCGATATCGCAGATCATTGAGGACAGGTGGGCGAAGTCGTACATGATGCTGCCGTCATAGAAGTCGATGGCCACGTAACCCTGATGGGCCACATGCTCGTGGAAGGCGAAGATGGCGTGCAGGGTCTCCATGCGGCGGGGCAGGGGCAGCTGCTGGAAGCGGCACGATGGCGATCTCGGGTTCGTGTACTTCTCCTCCCGCGTGAATGCCCAGTGCTCGTGCAGGCACTCGCCGGGAAACCAGTCAAATACGGCCGCGTACCCGTCGCCCACGGCGAAATGGTCTCGCAGGCGGACGAGCGCCGGGTGTTCCAGCGCCGCGTAAGCGGGAATCGCCGCCTTCAGGCGCACCACGGCATCGGCCGGATCGCCGCCGTACTGCGTGGTGCGCGCTCCGGCGTACTTCACGAACAGCTTCTCCGCGCCTGTGTCCACGCCAAAGCCGACGTTGCCGGAGTCTTGCTGGTCAAATACCTGGAAGACGCGCCCGATGTCTCGTAGGAAAGCAAGATCGTGGGGTTCGCGAAGGCGGACAGTAACGTCATCCAGAGGTTGAGAGACAGTATTCATGGGAGCTTTGCCGCCTTGCGGGAGGACGCGCGGGCGCTTTGGAGCAATGGGAGCGCTATGGGAATGAGCGACTTACCGGAGATTCGGTTCCGCCGGCTGGCGATGGAAGACCTGGCGCTGATGCGCCGATGGCTGAACGAAACCCCTGCCGTGCGCGAAAGCTACGCGCACGGACAGGATGTGTCCTACGAGGCTGTGGTCGGCAAGTACGGCCCGCGCATCCGGGGCGAACAACCGACGGCCTCTTACATCATCATGTGCGGCGATGAGGTCCCCATCGGTTACATCCAAACCTACCTGTGGCGAGACTACCCGGCCTATGCGCGCTACCTCGACCTGCACGAGGAAGCGGCCAGCCTGGACGTATTCATCGGCCACGAGGGCTACATCCATCGGGGACTCGGCCCCGGCATCCTGCGGGTCTTTCTGCGCGAGGTCGTTTTCGCCGACGCGCGCGTGGAAAGCTGCGTCATCACTCCGGAGGCGGGCAACGCCAGCGCGCTGCGCGCCTATGAGAAGGCCGGTTTCCGCCGCGTGCGCGTCATCGAGCACCCGGACGAGCCCGGGCCGGTGTGCATGATGAGGATCGGAAGAGAGGGTTTCGCCCATTGATGGGAATGGCGGGCTACCATGGCCAAACCGGCCTCAGCCGGTTCAGTCCTCGGAGGAGGACTTCGCCACGGTAGCCCGCCATTTCATTGGCGGGGGTAAACCCCATATTGGTGGAGACGCCGGGAATCGAACCCGGGTCCAGAGCGGTACGCTCAAGCCCACTACACGCTTAGTCCGCGTTTTCTTTTTCTCACGACGCGCTTTCCCACGAACAGGAGGCGCGCTCGCCAGCCGGCTTATGTCCCGCGGAGGCCACCAGCGCTCCTCCACGGCAAGCCCTACCCGGGCCGGGTTGCTGCGTCCAGCAGCTTCGGCCCCCTACCTCGCGAGAGGCTTCTTAACAGCATCCGGGGGCGGACGCCGGCGCTAAGTCTAAGCTTAGGCAACCGCAAGAGCATTGGCGGACGGCGCAAAAGCGCTGTTCACCATGTTCTCGGCGGTCTGTAGGGTTACGTTGCCAGTTATGGCTTTGCCGCTTTTAACGAGGCCAGCGGCGCCTCGGCGTGCGTTCCTGACCGATCCCTGCCCTGTCGAGACCTTTCGCCCCCAACTCGGCATCGAAGGACCTATGTCCTTCCCCTCTATTATACCCCGAAATGCAGTTATCAGCCATCAGTATTCAGTCATCAGTCGTCAGCCGGAGGGCTTCGCCGCTAGGGCGGCCAAACCTTTCAAGGCGACCCTCCGAGACTGACGACTGACGACTGATCACTGATAACTAACCATCAGCCCGCCAGCTCTCGCTGGGCGTCACGCGTGCGGTCGCGGTCGGCGATGGCCTGGCGCTTGTCGTAGGTGTGTTTCCCGCGGCCGATGCCGAGCTCCACCTTCGCGTAGCCGCGCTGGAGGAAGATGGCCAGCGGCACGACGGTGAGCCCCTTCTCGTTGATGCGGCCGGTGAGACGGGCGATCTCGCCTTTGTGCAGCAACAGCTTTCGGGTGCGCCGGCTCTCCACATTGAACCGGTTGCCCTGCTCGTAGGGGGCGATATGCATGCTATACAGCCACATCTCGCCGCGCTCCGGGCGCGCAAACGCGTCCACCATGCTCACCTTGCCCGCCCGAACGGATTTGATCTCCGTGCCGGTGAGCACCAGGCCCGCATCGAAGGTCTCCAGGATCTCGTATTCGTGCCGCGCCTTCCGATTGTGCGCAATAAACTTCTTGCCGCTCTTCTCGTCCGCCATAGTGAAGAAAGGATAGCACGGATGAACAGCCCTCAGCCGTCAGCTATCAGCGGTCAGCCTCGAGTTCGTCCGGCAATGCGGTCGCGCGGCATGATGAACGTATCTCGCCCGACCTTCGGGCTGACGGCTGACGGCTGATGACTGAAATGCTTGTATATCTGGGCCTGGGATCGAACCTGGGGGATCGCGCGTCTCATCTGGAGGAGGCTGTGCGCGCCCTCGGCGAACTTGGCCGCGTGGTGCGCCGGTCAAACATCATGGAGACGGAGCCGTGGGGGCTTTTAGACCAGCCGCGCTTTCTCAACATGGTGGTGGCGCTGGAAACGGCGCTGCCGCCGCTGAAGCTCCTGGAAGGCACGCAGGAGATTGAGCGGCGCGTGGGGCGAACGCCCACTGTCCGGTGGGGGCCGAGGGTGATTGATATCGACATCCTGACGTATGGCGACGAAGTGATCCGCGTCACCGGGCTAACGGTGCCGCACCCTCGGATCGGGGAACGCGATTTCGTCCTCATCCCGCTGCGTCAGATCGCTCCGGATGTCGCCGATCGCTTCGACGTTCACGGCTGAATGCTGAACGCCATCCATGGAGGATGAACCATGCCGATGTTTCACTATGAGGCCACGAACCGCCAGGGCAAGACCGTTGTCGGCTCCATGGATGCTCGCGATGAAGGCGCCGTGCGGGCCAGACTGCTCCAAACCGGTTATTCGCCGGTGCTCATTGAAGCGCCGGTGAAGGGTGGGGCCCGCGTGTCGGCGCCGCCCAAAGCCTCGTCCGGAGGCCCCACGCCGGGCGCCTCCGCCGGTTACTCTCCCGCGCCTGTGATGGCGCACTCCGGCCGGCGCAGGGGCGTGAACGTCTCCACCCAAGCGCTCGGCCGCTTCTACCGGCAGATGGCCGCATCCGTGAATTCCGGCGTGCCGCTCACCCAGGCCCTGCCCAGCATCCGGGCCGGCGTGCGCGACAAGACCCTGCAAAAGGCCCTCGATGACATTGAGGCCACTGTGGCGGCCGGACGGCCCATCAGCGAGGCCATGGAGCGCCACCCGCGCGCCTTCAGCGTGGGCCACGTGGGAATGGTGCGCGCCGGCGAAGGCGCCGGCTTCCTCGCCAAAGCGTTTGAGGAACTCGCCGTCCAAACCGAGGCGGACTGGGGCGTTGAGGCCGCCACGAAGTTCAACATTATTCTCTTCGTGATGAAGTGGCTCGGCGTTCCGTTCCTTCCCGCCTATCTCTACGCGATGCTGAAAATCGTCCCACTGATGCAAACCGGACTGGCGACAACGGACGCCATTCGGGTGGTGGGAGGCATCGCGCTGCGCGCCGTGCTCGTCTTCTTCGCCTGCGCCATCGTGCTCAACCTGATCCTGCCGTTGTTCTGGAAGCTGCTGAAGGGGACGACGCTAGGCGACGTGGTGGTGAACCTCACCTCGTGGATGCCGGTGGTCGGCGCGCGCAGGCGGCGAACGGACGCGGTGAAGACGCTGAGCGCCCTGTCATCCGCCATGGCCGCCGGAGTCCCGTCTACGCTGAGCTGGCAACTCGCCGCCGAGGCGGCGGACACGCCGCGCTACCGGGAAGCGATGTTCGGGCAGGTCCATCTGGTCCGCCAGGGAGCCCCGCTGCCCGACCTGCTGGCGGCAACGCGCCTGTTCGACGCCGATACCGTGAACATGGTCCGCTCCGGCGAGGTCTCGGGCAACATGCCGGAGATGCTGGCGCAGGCCGTCTACTACCAGCGCGAGGAAGCCAAGCATATGGCCAACCTCACGCCATGGATCATCGCGGTAGTCGCCTACTTCCTCATCCTCATCGTCGGCGCCGGGCTCTTCATCTGGATGGCGTCCACCGTTTACGGCGGCATGATCCAGAAGGGGCTGGACATGTAGGGCAGGAGGGCCCAGCCATGCCGACCTACCTCTACACCGCCACCGACCGGGCCGGCCGCGTGGTGCGCGGCTCGATGGACGCGGACTGCGAGGATGCCGTCCGCGCCAAACTGGCTGCCGCCAGTTACCAGCAGACCGCCGTCACCGCCGAGCGAGCGCCGGTCGCCGCTCCGCTTCCGGGCCCGCCAGCCTCCCGCCCCGCCGTCACAGTCCCCACCATGGCGTTGGCCCAATTCCACCGTAAAATGGCCGGGATGACGCGCGCCGGGGTGCCGATCATTCAGGCGCTTCGCACGGTGCGCGAGACGTCCCGCCACCCTGAGCTCTGCCGCGCCATTGAGGAGATGGAGGAAACCGCGGAGCGCGGCCGGCCCATCAGCCAGGCCATGGAGCGGCGCCCCGCCGTATTCCGGCGCGGACACGCCGGTCTTATCGAGTATGGAGAGGGAACCGGCCGCCTGGCGGATGCCTTCGAGGGGCTGGCCACGGAGCTGGACTCCGACTGGTTGCTTGAACGCGCCACGCGCATGAACCCGGCTCTCTTCTGTGTGCGCTGGTTCATTGGTCCGGCCGTGGCCATTCCCGCCCTCATGGCTTTGCCGATGCTGTGGCCGGCGTTGGGGCAGGGGGGCATCGGCGTTGGCGTGGCGGCGGTGTTCGTGCTGTCGGTCTTCGGCTTGCTGGCGTTTACGGCCTACCCCGCCATCGCCGCCGCCGCGCGGCGGATGCCTTCATGGCCCCGGATTGAGGATGCGCTAAACCAGATTCCGGGCGTGGGCGCGCGCCGCAGCCGGTTGGACCGCGTGCGCATCGTCAACGCCCTCGCCGCGGGCCTGGACGCGGGCGCGCCGCTCTCCACCGTTTGGACCCTCGCCGCGAATTCCCCAGATTCAGACCTCTGCCGCCGCCGAATGGAAGCGCAGACCCGGCGCATCATGCGCGGCGAACCCATTTCGAACTGCCTGCTTGCCACAGCCCTGTTCTCCGAAACTATCGTGGACGCCGCGCGTATTGCTGAAATGGCGGGCAACTTGCCGCAAGCGCTTCGTCATGCCACACGATACGACCGGGAAGAGGCCGCCCTGATCGGCAGCCTGACCCCCTGGGTGTTGGGCACAATCGCCTACATCATGTATCTGGTGGTCGGTTCGATCCTGGCGCTGATGCTGTCTCCGAAATGAGCAGTTGCGGCCGCCGCGGCGCCGATTGCCGCCGCCCCCGAACGATGCCGCGGCGGAAGAGCGCCCGCCCTGGCGCGATTGCCCGTTGTCTGGCGCAGCCCATCCATGAGCACTACCTTCCAAGACCACTACGATATTCTCGGCGTGCCGGTCGATGCCGACCAGGCGGCAATTCGACGCGCCTTCCGCGCCAAGGTCCGCGAACTGCATCCGGATGTGGCGAAAGACAAAGCCGGCTCCACCGAAGTCTTCCTCCGCGTCAAGGAGGCCTACGCCGTCCTCTCCGATGCCTCCAGCCGAAGCGCGTTCGACGTGCGCCGCGCCAACTTCCGCGGCCGTGAGAAGGAACGCGCTTCGGCTCGTCCAGGACCTGGCCCGCGTCCAGGCGCTCGGCCCGGCGCCTCGCAGTCCAAGCCCGGAGGCGATACCTGGGATCGCCATCAGCAGAGCCTCTCCATTCCGGATCTGCTGCAGCGCGCCCTGCGGGAAATTGCGGACGGTCGCTTCGGCCACGCCAATCGCGACCTGGCGCAGGTGCTGGCCCGCGAGCCGATGAACCCCGATGCTTTGGTCTTGATGGGCCGCCTCTACCAGGCGGAGGGACGCCTGCCGGACTGGATCCGCACGCTTGAGGACGGCGTTCGCGCCAACCCCAGCCACGTGGCGCTGCGCCTCGCCCTGAACCAGGCCCGTAAAGCGCAGGACGATTCATCCCGGTACACGATGGCGAGCGAAGAGGACGAGGAATCGCGCCGGCGCGGCTTCCTGGCGCTGGGGCTCATGGCGGCGGCGCTGTCTTTCCTGTGGGGCGCCGTTCGAAAGGGGCCGGCCCTTGGCGTGGTGGAGTGGGCCACCACCGCCCCCGGACCGTTGATCCTGGGCGGCATGCTTGCGGCGTTCTTCGCCGGTTGGACCATGGCCGCCGTCGGATACATCGCTCCGGTGGACGACGAGTTGTTCTACCCAGACACCAAGGGCCGGTCGCTTTCTCAGAAGCGCTCGCGCAACGACGCCCCCATCGGTTTGGCTGTGCCGATGCTCGCGTTGATACACTATTCGGTGGCCATCGGCGTCATGCTGGCGCTCATGTTGGGGCGCGGCATGTTCAGCCGCTCGCTTACCATTGTCACGGCGCTGGCATTCGCGCTGGCGTTGGCGATGAGCATGGCCCACTGGGAATTCGTTGGCCAGATTATGGCCTGGTGTCCCGGTTGGTTGATGTTCGCCGCATTCGCGGGATGGTTCGTCGGAGATTTGTTTCGCACATGAATGAAGAAACTGGCGCGCAAGGGCCGCGTCGCGTGACGGCCCCGTGGCTGCGCGACGCGCGTCGCGATGGGCGGCGCATCTGCATGATCACGGCGTATGACGCGCCGTCCGCTCGCTTGGCTGACGCCGCGGGCGTGGACGCGATCCTCGTGGGCGACTCCATCGGCCGCAACGCCCTGGGCTACCCGGATGAGCTGCCGGTGACTATGGACGACATGGTCCGCGCCACCGCGGCCGTGCGCCGCGGCGCACAGCGCGCGCTGGTGATTACCGACATGCCGTTCGGCTCCTACCAGGCCGGAGAAGATGAGGCGGTCGCCAACGCCATCCGTCTCGTGAAAGAGGGCGGCGCTCACGCCGTGAAGTTGGAGGGCGCCGGGCGCACCCTGTCCATCGTCGAGCGCATCGTGGGGCTCGGCGTGCCGGTGGTCGGGCACGTGGGTTTCACGCCCCAATCCACCAACGCCATGGGCGGCGCTCACGTGCAGGGCAAGACGCGCGAAACCGCGCAGGCGATCCTGGATGCGGCGCGAGCCCTCGAGGCGGCTGGGGTCTTCTCCATCGTGCTGGAGCTCATCCCCGCCCCGCTGGCCCGCACTATCACCAACAGCATCACCGTGCCTACCATTGGCATCGGCAGCGGTCCGCATTGCGACGGCCAGGTTCAGATCTGGCATGACGTTCTCGGCCTCGGGGGCGGCAAGGTCTACCGCCATGTGCGCCGTTACGCCGATGTTGGCGCCATCATCCGGGAGGCCGTGTCGTCCTATGTCCTCGACGTCCAGGGCGGGCAGTTCCCCACCCGCGAACACTCCGTTTCCATGGACCTGGACGAACTGGCCATGCTGGACCAGGAGCCCGATTTCGATAAGCAGCGCGAAGACATTGAAGGAGTTGCCCGCTGAGCCCATCGGCCAGCCGGGCTGGGAGCCATGAAGGAACTACATCGAGCTAGCGACGCGCAGGACTGGGCGTTCGAGCAGCGGCGCGCCGGCCGCCGGGTGGCGTTGGTGCCCACCATGGGCGCGCTCCACGAAGGGCACCTCTCGCTGGTGCGGCGAGCCCGCGAACTTGCCGACGCCGTCGCCGTGAGCATCTTCGTCAACCCAAAGCAGTTCGGGCCGAACGAAGACTATCATCGTTATCCCCGTACAATGGCCGAGGATCTGGCGCGTCTCGAGGCCGAAGGCGCCGAGGCGGCGTTTCTGCCGGATGCCGACGAAATGTACCCGGAGGGCTTCCGCACCTGGGTCTCCGTGGAAGGGTTGTCCGACGCGCTGGAAGGCGCCATCCGGCCGGGCCATTTCCGCGGCGTTACCACGATTGTGGCCAAACTGCTCCACGTCGTGCCGGCCCACGTTGCCGTCTTCGGGCAGAAGGACTTCCAACAGCTCCTCATCATCCGCCAGATGGCGCATGACCTCAACATTCCGGTCACCATCGAAGCCCACCCCATCGTGCGCGAGGCGGACGGTTTGGCCATGTCCAGCCGCAACCGGTATCTGGACGAAGCCCAGCGACAGAGCGCTCTCTCGCTTTCGCGGGCGCTGGCTGCCGTGCGCGCTGCCGCAGCCGACGGCGCCGATCAGCAGGATGACCTGGAAGGGGCTGCCTGGGGCGTTCTGGACCCCGAACCAGGCGTTGTGCCGGATTATGCCGTGGTGCTGGACCCCGATACCCTCAGCCCTCTGTCCGAGGGCTGGAGCCGGGCTGTCTGCCTGGTGGCCGGCCGCCTCGGCGCTACGCGCCTCATCGACAACTGCGTCTTCAGCCGCGCTGGAGAGGAGCTGCCCGCTTGATCTCGCCCCGCACCCGCGCCCTGATCGAAATGGCCCTGTCCGAGGACATCGGGCACGGCGACGTCACTTCGCTGGCCACCGTGCCCGCCGACGCGACTGCCGTTGCGTCCTTGGTCGCCCGTTCGCCGCTCATCGTTTCCGGCCTGGAAGTGGCCCTGGAGGTCTTCCGCACGGTGGACCCAACGCTTGAGATCTCGACCCATGCCGAGGACGGCGATTGGATGCCTGAACCCGCGGCCATCGCGACGATATCGGGATCGGCGCGCTCGATCCTCACCGCCGAACGCTCCGCGCTGAACTTCATCCAGCATCTGTCCGGTGTCGCCACGCTGACAGACCAGTACGTGATGGCCGTTCAAGAGTTGCCCGCCATCATCGTGGATACGCGCAAAACGACCCCTGGCTTCCGCGAGCTGGATAAGGCGGCCGTTCGCCATGGCGGCGGCGCCAACCACCGCTTCGGCCTGGACGACGGGATCCTCATCAAGGACAACCATATCGTGGCGGCCGGCGGCCTCACCGCCGCCGTAACCGCCGCTCAGCAGGAGGGCGGTTATCTGTTGCGCGTGGAAGTGGAGTGCGATACCCTGGACCAGGTGCGGGAGGCGCTGGCCGCGCGCGCGGACATGGTCCTGCTGGACAACATGTCCAACGACGAGCTCCGTCAGGCCGTTGCGCTCTGCGCCGGCCACGCCGTTGCGGAAGCCAGCGGAGGCGTGAACCTCCAGACCGTTCGCGGCATTGCCGAAACCGGAGTCGACTTCATCTCTGTCGGCGCTCTCACCCATAGCGCCCCCGCCGCCGACCTGGCGCTCGATTTTTAGGGCGTTTCAGCCGAGGCGATTTCGATACCCTCATCCCGCCCATGACTTGCCCACATTGCTACCAACAGGTTCCTGAAGACAGCGCGTTCTGCCCGCAATGCGGCGCCCGGCTCGCGGCGCTGGACACGCTGACGGCGATGGAGGTGGCAGACGACCCTGCTTACGGCGCGCTGGCGCAGGCCAACCTCTTGCGGATGCGCGGCGAATGGAAGTCCGCCCAGGAGAAGGTCGTCTCCGTGCTCCGCGAGTTCTCCAACTCCGCCATGGCGCACTCCCTGATGGGCGACATCCACGCGGATCAGGGGCTCTACGAGGCCGCGGCCCAGTGGTACCGCATGGCGTTGGACCTGGAGCCGGACAACTCGGCGGACGCCCGAAAACTGGCCGCCGCCGAAGCCCAGCTCCAACCGCAACAGACGCCGCTGCCGCCCGACGTTCCAGACGCGCCCCCCCCGATTTCGCTGTTCCGGTTGGCCGCTGTGACCTCGATTGTCTTCCTGGCCGCGATGATCGCCATGGGGTTCTGGTTCCGCCATGTGTACCAGCCGCCGCCCACGGGCCCGTTCGTCGCCGCGCCGAAGTCCATTGCGCCGCCCGCGTCTCTGAAGCCGGGGGCCTCGAATCCCGAACCTCTGCCGGCAATTGCGGAACCCGCGCCGTCGGCCTCCGCGCCTTCCGCGCCGGCCGCGCCCGCGTCGCAGCCGGCGCACACCGCCGCTGAAACCGCGCTGGCAACGCAGCTCGCGGAGATGGCGCCCACGCTTCAGCCGGTTGGCCTGCGCCTCTCCAGCGTTGAGATCGATCCGCGCGACAGCCGCGTCGCCATCACCCTGGACGGTTCAGGCGTGAACGGCGCGGCGCCGGACTGGACGGCCAGAACCTACCGAGTGTCCGTTGAACTGGCCCAGCGGGCGTTGAAGAACAGCCCGGAGGCCCCCGACGCCACCGTCCGGCTGGTGATGCCCCTCGCCAGAGACAAAACCGTGACGCAGGACGTCGCTTTCATCGGCGTTATGCCGCGCGACGGCGCGGACTTCGCGCAACGGTGGTGGCGCCCCGGCCTGACCGTGGCTCCCGGGGCGGGCGCCGCCGCGCCATGAGCGCGCTCGACTTTCTGGAGGCGGACACCGTGAGGGCCGCCCGCCTGTTATTGGGTTGGCGCCTGGTTCACGAAACGCCGGATGGCGTAACGGCCGGCGTCATCGTGGAGACGGAGGCGTATACGCAGGATGATCCGGCATCGCACTCATTCCAGCGCCGCACTCAACGGGTGGAGCCGATGTATGGGGCGGCGGGGACCGCCTATGTCTACCGCATCCACCAGCAGGTCTGTCTGAATGTGGTCACGCGGCCGGCGGGCATCGGTGAGGCCGTTCTGATCCGGGCGCTGGAGCCCGTGGATGGCCTGGATCTGATGCGGGCCCGGCGCGGCATTGAGAACGCGCGCCTCCTGTGCGCAGGGCCTGGCCGCCTGTGCGGCGCGATGGCCGTTACCCTGCAAGACAACTTCAGGCCGCTGGGAGAGGGGCCCTTGCGCCTCGAACCCGGCGCCGCCATTCCAGACGCGGACACCGTTCAAACGACGCGAGTCGGCATCCGGCGGGCCGCGGACGTCCGTTGGCGTTTCTATGTGGCCTCATCGCCATATGTTTCCAAACGGTAGTTTCTGAAGGAGGGTGGCGTATGTCCACGCTCGCAATCCTCGGCGGCGCCCCGGTGCGTGAACGCCCGTTCACGAATTGGCCGGTCCATGGGCCGGAAGAAGAGGCGGCCTTGCTCGGCGTCTTGCGCTCGGGGCGGTGGAGCGCCCTGAGCGGGGAGCAGGTGGCCCGGTTTGAGGCGGCGTTCGCTGCCGCGCACGACGCGCGGCACGGCGTCGCCGTTTCCAGCGGCACGGTGGCTCTTCGGGTGGCGCTTCTGGCCGCCGGCGTCCGAGCGGGAGACGAGGTGATCGTTCCCGCCTATACGTTCCAGGCGACCGCCAGCGCCGTGGTGGAGGCCAACGCGCGCCCCATCTTCGCGGATATCGACGCGGGACCCTGCACGCTCTCCGCCGACGCCGTGGAGCGCGCCGCCACGCCCCGCACCCGTTTCCTTCTCCCCGTCCACTTCGCCGGCCTGCCCGCCGACATGGACCGCATCCAGGAGGTCGCCGGCCGCCTCGGCATCACGGTTATCGAAGACGCGGCGCAGGCGCACGGCGCGCAGCACCGCGGTTGCGGCGTGGGCTCCATCGGCGCGATGGGCTGCTTCTCATTCCAGGCCTCGAAGAACGTGAACGCCGCCGAAGGCGGCATCATCCTGACCAACAATGACCACCTCGCGGCCCGCTGCCGCGCCATCCTCAACTGCGGCCGCGGCGCTGATGCCGACCCCACGCTCCTGACGATCTTCGGCAACTATCGGATGACCGAGTTCCAGGGCGCCGTCCTCAATTGCCAGCTCGCCCGACAGCCGGAACAGGCAGCGCGGCGCGAGAGTAACGCCGCGTTGCTTCGGCATGCCCTCTCGGGCGTGCCCGGCATTGCCGTCCAGACCCGCCCGGAGTACGTTACGCGCCATGCTTACCATCTGTTCGCCTTTCGATTCGATCCGGAGCAGTGGGGCGTGCCGCGCGAGAAGGCCATCCGCGCGCTGAACGCAGAAGGCATCCCGGCCACAGAAGGTTACACGGCGCCGCTGTACCGCCAGCCCATGTTCAGCCGTCAGGCCTTCGGGCCATACTCCGGCGCCGAGGGCGGCTCCGTCGACTGGGCCGAACGCTGTCCCGTGGCGGAGCGCGTCTGCTCCCGCGAGGGCGCCTGGATCTATCAGAAGTGCCTGCTTGGCTCCGAAGACGACACCCTCGACGTCGCCCGCGGGTTCGAGAAGGTCTGGGACCTCCGCGGCGACTTGGGGAAGGTGGAGATCTGATGCGCATCGGCGTCGCCCAGGCGGACATCACCCCCGAGCCCGGCGGGGAGCTCTGCGGATTCGTGGCGCGCGAGCAGCCCTCGCTGGGCGTCCACGACCGGCTGCTGGCCACGGTTCTCTACCTGGAGAGCGGCGGCGTGTGCCTTCCCGTCATGCACGCCGAGGTCATCGGCCACGACGGCGACATGCACAAGTTCATCTGGCGCTTCGAAGGCGAGTACCGGGGATGGCCGTACATGCTGCTCACCGCCACCCATACGCACTCCGGCCCCCCGTCCATCCGCCTGTACGAGTGCGGGGAGTACGACGCCGCGTATTGCGCGCGTTTGCGCGATACGCTGTACGGCCTGTTCCAGGAGGCCAGGGCGAACGCCGAGGAGGCCGCCCTCGTGGTAGCCGAGGCGCGTTGCGACCTGGGCATCGACCGGCGCGGCGGGCCGCACGCCCATACGGATCCGCGCCTGCCCGTGCTCGGCTGGAAGCGCGCCGACGGCTCGTGGGTGGCGGCCGCCGCCGTGTACGCCATGCACAACGTGGCGATGGGCCCGCAGAACCGACTCGTCTCCGGCGACGTGGCCGGGGAAGCGGCGCGCCGCCTCTCGGAGATCATCGGAGCGCCCGCCATCTTCCTGAACGGCGCCTGCGGCAACATCAACCCGCCGTCCGTGGGTTCGGATTTCGCTCGCGTGGACGAGTGGGGAGAGCGCCTCGCCGCAGCCGCCGGGGCCGCGCTGGAGGCGGCTCCTCCCGTCGGCGACGAAACGCTGCGCGTGGGCGGTTGCGAGTGGGAGGCCGCCCGGTTGCCGGCGCCGCCAGAGCACATCGCCGCTCTGGAGGCCGAATTCGCGGCGGCCGGTGAAGGCCCCACGGGCGATCGCATCCGCCGCGCCTTCGAACGCTGGCGAAACGAGCCGGTCGAGGACGAGGTGCGGCTCTGCGGCCAAACGTACATCACTGTCGTGCGCCTCGGCCCCATCTACCTGGCGTGTTTCGATGCTGAGGTCTTCTCGCACATTGGCGACGAGTTGCGAGCGGCCACCGGCCTGCCGGTCTACCCGGTCGGCTACGCGAACGGCGACGTTGGTTACGTGGCTCCCGAATGGGCCTATCACGAAGGCGGCTATGAAACGCAATCCGCCTTTGTGTACTATGGGACGAAGCCCATCGAGCGCGGCGCCTACGAGTACATCCGCGACCAGGCGGCCGCGGCGATACAGCGCCTCTCCCGGGCCTGACGTTTTCAAAGGAGGTAACATGCGAACCCGCAACCTCGCCGCGTTGACGCTGCTGTTTCTGTCCGTCGGCGCCCTTGCCGACACGCTCGAACTCACGGACGGCTCCGTGCTGAAGGGGTGCTACGTTCGGGACGAGGCCATCCGTTACCTCGTGTGGGAGAATTTCGACCAGGTGGGCGGCCCGGCCCGCGCCATCCCGCGCAGCCAGGTGAAATCCTTCAAACTGGAGCGCGCCGCCGATTGGGACGCGCATCCGAGCCTTCCTGACCTTTCGGTAACCTTCATCGAGATGACCCCGAAGCTCGCCGGGCTGCACGGACGTGTCGACTACGATGACCTCGGCCGGCCCGTGCTGAAGGGCGGCTCACTGCCGGACCTGGGCGACCGCGCCATCCTGCACCCGGAGGAGGTCGTCAAGGGCCTGAAGCTGAAATACGCGCCGGGCGAGCCCATCACGCTCACCGCCCACGTGAAGAATGCCGGGTTCGCCGCCGCCAAGCCGTTCGCCGTGACGTGGCTCATGGATGGCCAGGTCATCGGCCACGACCGCTGCAAGAAGGCCCTGAAGGAGATGGAGGAAACCACGTTCGCGCTGAAGTGGAACTGGCGCGAGGGCCGCCACACCGCCGCGCTGCGCATCGACACGGTGCAGCCCGAGATCGCCACCATCAACAACTCCATCGACGACCCGCTTTGGGGCTGGTCCTACTACTTCATCGTCAGCCCCGGCCGCGCCGCCGCATGGCACACCGCCCGCACCGCCTACGGCACGTTCTCCTTCGAGGACTTCTACCGCTGGCACGTGGACCTGATGAACACGCTGTTCGCCGCCACGAAATACCCGTCGTCCCCGGATGGCATCACCGCCCGCGTGCGCCTGGACCGCATCGTCTACGCGGATGACCCCGAGAAGGCCCAGCAGGCGATGACCGCCGCCGATGGCATCGGCTATCACCAGGGCGGCTGGACCTGGATGGACGATGAAGACCGCAACAAGTCCTGGAAGCCCGCCACGCAGGAGTGGCGCAACTCCACGGAATGGTCGCTGCCCCACGAATTGGGCCACCAGTTGGGCCTCGTGGACTACTACAACCTGGACTGCGAAGGTTCCCCCGCCCACGTCTGGCCGGACAACGGCGAGAAGGTGACCCACTTCCAGAACCACCCCATCACGATGATGCACTGGCACGGTCCTCAGGTCTACTCCGAGGCGGACGCTGGCTATTTCAACATGCGCGAGGGCCTCCCCGGCGGCTACTTCGGCGATTACTACTTCGCCATCCCCGCCGAGAACTGGCTGGCCATCCAGGATGTGAACGGCCGCCCGCTTTCCGGCGCGAAGGTGAGCGTATTCCAGCGCGGCATGGCCGTCGACCCAAAGGGCCAGCCGCAGACCCAGGAGGGCGTTACGTGGTATCCGGTCATCGAGGACGGCAATT
This sequence comes from Armatimonadota bacterium, assembly GCA_036504855.1. GTDB lineage: Bacteria > Armatimonadota > DTGP01 > JAKQQT01 > JAKQQT01 > DASXUL01. The sequence continues at coordinate 27,500 of DASXUL010000006.1, forward strand.
TCGACAAGCCGATCTCCCCGGAGCCGGTGATCTCCGGCGTAACGGATGTCGCCGGACGTCTGCGCCTCCCGAACCGTCCGGCCGCCGAGGTGGTTACCCTCAACGGCTTTCACCGGATGCCAAACCCCTTCGGCAACATCAACGTGGTGGGCAACCGGGGCGACATGCTGGTGAAAGTGGAGAAGGACGGCGCCTCAACCTACTTCTCGCTGGAGATCACGGATTTCGTGAACGCCTGGTTCCGGGGCAGCAAGGACTCCTATACGACCACGCTGAAGACGACGTTCCGCTCCGTGGACTCCCCGCTGCCGCCCGCCGGCCTGCACGCGGAGAGCGTGGACGCGGACCACGTGAAGCTCACCTGGGACCCGCCCGCCGTGCCCCGCGAGCGCAACTACCTGGATCGCGCCATCGGCTTCCGCGTGTACCGGCGCATCTCGGACGCCGCGCTGAACGACCGGCCGTGGTTCCCTGTGGCCACGCTCGGCCCGGTCGCGCGCGACGCTGTGGTTGACCTGCGGCAGTTCCCGGACGATACCTACTGGTTCACCCGCACCGATCGCTTCGCCGTCTCGGCGATCGGCGAGTTGGGGCTGGAGAGTGAGCCTGTGTCCGTCGTCATGGCGACGAAATGACCGAACCCAACGCCATCAGTTTGTGCGCCATCGGCACGGTGCGCTCACGCCGAACGGACCCGGAAGACGATCGCTGGGGCGGCGAGGTGAGCGTCATCGAGCTGGACCCGCTTCGGTTCGGCCCCGAGGCGCTGGCCGGGCTGGAGGCGTTCTCGCACGTGGAGATCGTGTTCCATTTCCACGGGATCCCGCCGGAGCGCGAGGCCACGGGCGCGCGTCACCCACGCGGCAACCCGGCGTGGCCGAAGGCCGGCATCTTCGCGCAACGCGGCAGCCCCCGCCCGAACCGCCTCGGCGTTACGCGCTGCCGCCTGCTGGCCGTGGAGGGTATCCGCCTCACCGTGGAGGGATTGGACGCGCTGGACGGAACGCCGGTGTTGGACATCAAGCCGTGGTTCCGGCAATTCGGCCCGCGCGGCGAAACCCGCCAGCCGGCCTGGGTGGATGCGGTGATGGAGGATTACTGGGAGCCTGGCCTCTAGCCGTCTTCAGTCATCAGTCGTCAGTCGTCAGTTCGAAAACCCCCATATCGTGAGCGCGCGTGTGGCCCGGCGCGGGCCTTCGAACTGACGACTGATGACTGATGACTGACGACTCGTAACTGCCGGCTGCTTAGCAACGCGGACGGCTCGCGCGTATGAGGTAATTGGCGTTTCGTTGCGCCGACGGCCCCATTGCTCGGGGCCCTCTCACACAGAAGGCAGGTACCCTATGAACGCCACAATCCGGCCGTTTACCCCGGATGACTACCCGGCGATGTGCGACGTGTTCAACGCCGCCTACGCCGATTACCCTCTCACCGAAGAGGACGCCCGCTTCTACGACGATAAGCGCGACCCGCGATGCCGTTGCGCCCGCTTCATCGCCCACGACAGCTCCGGCGCCGCCATCGGGACCGCCGTCATCTACAACGTTGAGTTCATGTTTGATCTCCGCAAGGTCTTCACGCGCCTCGCCGTACGCCCGAGCCATCGCGGCCAGGGGGTCGGCTCCGCGCTTTACGACCAATTGCTGGAGGTGGCCGACGAGTGGAGCGTCATCGCGATGCGGACCGAGGTGCGGGAAGACATGGATTCCGGCTGCCGCTTCCTTCAGAAGCGCGGCTATTCCGAGGAGATGCGCGCCTTCGAGTCACGGCTGAACGTGGATGCGTTCGACTTCACGCCGTTCAACGGCGCGGTGGAGCGCGTGTTGGGGCAGGAAATCGAGATCATCACGCTGGCCGACGCCATGTGCGACCCCACCCACCAGCGCGCCATCTACGAAATGGACATGCAGGCCTCGCAAGACATCCCGGTTCCGGAGCCCATCACGCCGCCGAAGTTCGAAAACTACCGCGAGTACATCTTCGCTAATCCGAACCTGTTGCCCGAAGCCTGCTTCCTGGCCCGCGACAAGGGCCAATACGTGGGCATCAGCCAGCTTTGGCGCTCGCCGGACCCGAGCTACCTGAACACCGGCTTCACGGGAGTTCTGCGCAGCCACCGCCGCCGCGGCATCGCCCTGGCCCTGAAGCTCTGCGCCATCCGTTATGCCCGCGAGCACGGAGCCTCCGTGATCCGCACCGATAACGCCACAGTCAACCGACCGATGCTCTCCATCAACGAGGCGCTGGGCTTCGAGAAGCAGCCGGCCTGGATCGGCTACGTGAAGAAGGTGGAACGTTGAGCCTGCCCGTTATCCGTCTGGAAGGCGCGCCCCACGATCAGGGCGTGCAACACGGCCGCGCCCTGCAAGAGCGCATCGCCGAAAACGTGGCCACGTACTTCGGGCGGTTCGAGAACGAGATCGAGCTGCCGCGCGCGGCGGCCCCCCACCCCGCGCGG
>DASXUL010000007.1:0-23018 GCA_036504855.1 Armatimonadota bacterium
ACCGACCATTCGCGTAGGAGCCTTCTCGGGAGAGTCTCACGCTGAACGCCAGCTCTGACTCAGGCTGCTGAGACGACGCGATCGATGGTAGGCAAGCGGCCCTATCACGCTGGAAACGGCACTTAGTTGGAACGAATGGGCATGCCCAGCCCCTACCAGGTCGGCGTTTCCATCCACCGAACGGTGGACGGCCGGACCTACCGGGTAGGGCTTGCCCTGCCCGCCGGCCGTCTCCATGCCACAGACGCTCCTCGTCGCACCGGCCAACGGTCAGTCTCGCTCCCAACGGGGCCCTATTCCACCACCCGCCGGATGGTGCACGCGTAGGCGCGGGTTTCGGGGGTCGGAACGGGGCTGCCGTCGAGCACGGCATCCAGGGCGTTGCGCAAGTCCTGGACCTTTACCTTCTTCGGCTCGTAGATGTTGTCGTCGATGCGCCCGTGGTAGCGCAGGATGCCGCGGCGGTCCGCCACCCAACACTCGGTGGTGCAGGCCGCGTGGAGCATGTCCGCCATCGTGGCCCCCACGTCATAGGAAACCGGGTACCGACAGCGGTTCGCTTTGGCGAAGGCGCGGGTCTCCTCCTCGGTTTCATTGACGTTCGGGTTGAAGGCCCACACCTCCACGCCTCTTGGCGCATAGTCTCTCTGAATCGCGTTGACGCGACCCACGTAGGACTCGCTGCATGGGCAGCGGTTTCCCTGTACGAGAAGCACCACCACCTTGCCGCGAGCCGCCTTGAGGGAGTGCGGAGCGCCGTTCACGTCGGTGAGCTCGATATCCGGGAAGGGGCGGTTGAGGGCGAACTGGGCGATGCGCGTGGCGTTCGGCAGGCTGGCGTACCTGAGCTCCACAGAGGCGGAATGCGGCCCCCACCGTCGCGCGCGGTTAGCCCCCACCGCGATAGCCACCGTGAGAACGGCCATCACGGTTGCGAAAACGACGAACTGCCTTGCATTCATGGAAATGCCTCCGGCTAGAACACAGAAACCAGAACTCGGAAATCAGCATACAACAGAACACCCCGCCTGCCAGAAAGGTGCCCTCTCGCGCCAAGCCTTCTCACGGTTCTGAGTTCTGAGTTCTGAGTTCTGAATGCTGAATGCTGGATGCTGGCATCTGGCGCTATCATGGCCGTCAGGAGGCTGCCATGGCGATTCGGTGCGCGTTCCTCATCTTCGCGGCCCTTGGCTCGGCGGCGGCCGCCGTGCCGCTGGAAATCGATTATGCCGACCCGCCGGGCGTCGGTTACTACGATCAGACGCCCTTCGGCGCCACCGACCTCGGTGAGGCGCGGAGAACCGCGTTCGACCTCGCCGCCCGCACCTGGGCGGATCGCCTCGCCGGCTCCGTGCCGCTTTCCGTTCAAACGCAGTGGGCATCCATGGGGGGAAGCGCCGCCGACGCCCCACTGGCTTCCGGCGGGCCCGCCTTTATCGATCGCGATTTCGCCAACGCCCCGACGCCCAACGTCTGGTACCCCATCGCGCTGGCCAACCAGTTCATCGGCGCGGACGAGGAACCCGCCGAACCGGATATCATCGTGCGCTTCAACCTGGATGTTGACGGCCCCACGGCGCTTGGCGACCGCGGCTTCTACTACGGCCTGGACGGGCTGCCCGGGGTCGATGTGGACTTCACCCAGATCGCCATGCGCGAGATCGCGCGGGGGCTTGGGTTCTACTCCAACCTGGAGGTGCTGAAGGACAGCGTTACCGGGGCGTTCCTGGGCATCACCGGCGAGTTCCTCGACGTCGAGGCAAACGGCAATCGGTATCCAAGCGTGTTCGATCGCTTCCTGGCGCGCGGCCCAACGGGATCGTCCTTGCTGCGCGATGAGACCGCCGATCAGCGGAAGGCCGATATGACCAGCGGCGACCTCTACTTCGCCGGTCCCCACACAGCGGGGCACAACGCCGGCTCCGCCGCCCATCTCTACGCCCCCTCGTCATTTGTCCCCGGCGCCAGCGTGGTCCTCCTGGACGAGGCCACGTACTCGCCCACGGACGGCCTGGCCAACGTCAACGAACTCCTCACCCCCCTCCCGAGCGCCGTCATCCACGAGCCCGGTCCGATCGCCATCGGCGTCCTTCAGGACCTTGGCTGGACCGTCTTACCGTATACCGGTGACGACGCCGCCAAGGCCCTCCGCGTTTTCGCCGGACTCGAAAGCCCCAGCGCCGTAGCAGTGCTGCATCTTGACGCCGCCGCCTACAACCGCATGCCGCCTACCGTGGACCTCCTGGATGCGCTCCGCATCGCCCGCCAGGCCATGGGTACCGACCCAAACCCGTGACGGACTCACCACAGAGGCACAGAGGCACTGAGAAGAAGATCATCTCTGTGCCTCTGTGCCTCTGTGGTGAATCCGGTTACCACCGATCGAGCGGAGTTACCTCGGCGGAGGCCGTGGCGGAGGGGGAAAGCAGTATCGCTATGCGTACCGTCGTCGCCGCCGCTACGCGAACGGCCAGCCGCCGAATGCCCTGGTTGTGGCGCTCTTCGGCGCGCTCCAGGGTTGGGAGCGACTCGAACCGGGCGCCGGCCGGAGACAGGATCGTGGCGTACAGAACGGCGCCGCCCAGCTTCAAGGAGGCGTGAGGGCCGTCCACGAGGATTTCCCCGGGCGTGTGCATCGTCCACAGGGTTTCCGCCGGCTCTTTCAGCGTCACTTCGTCCTGGATCAGCGCGTCTCTGCGGTTCAGGAGGGCAACGCCGCGCAGAGCCTTGCCGCCATAGGCTTGTGAAAGGTCCGCCACGGCGAAGGCGCGCTCGGGACGGGACGAGAACGCCACAATCGGCGCCTTCGCCTTCGAAGGCTGGTTCGCGCCATCCACGGTCAGCGTGTTGTGTCCCTCAGTCTTTAGGCGGTAATAGGTATAGCGTTGCTTGCCGAAGTAGCCGGGCAGGTTGTAATCATCGCGGCCCAGATCCACGGCCCATCGGCGGCCGAGGGCGTCCAGCACGAACGTGCCCAGGTCGAGGTGACTGTGGTTCGCTTTGTTGTCGCCGCCCTTGAAGGCAAGGGACGTCGCTTTGGGATCGGTCCAAGATGACCGGAAGAACGCCGCGTTGATGCCCTTGTAGTAAGCGTCTAGCGGCTGTTTGGCGGCGTCCGGCGAGGGGCCCGCCGGCTGGAACCAGAGCAGGTCCAGCGCGTGGGGCGTGGTGACCTCGCGGCGCTCCAGCCAGGCGGCGGTGGGCTGGCGGAAGCGTTGGGCCAGCCAGAAGAGGGCCGGCGTGGCCCCGGCGCGATCATTGGCGTCCGCGAAGTTGAACAGCAGACCATCCGGCCCCTCGAACTGGAGGCGGAAGAGGGCGGTCTGCGCGAAGCCCTTCGCCTTACTCAGGCCGAAATCCGTGCCCAGGGCGGACTCAAGCGCGGCCAGCAGGTAGACGTTGTATACGGTAGCGTAGGTCCAGTAGCCCGGCCCCTCTGCCCATCCGCCGTCCGGCGCATAGCTCTCCATCGCCTTGGGGAGGTTGCGCACGGCATTGCCCACGATGTAGGCGGCCAGATCCGGCTCCTCGTCCGCCACGGCCAGGGCTCCGATGGTTATGCCGCCATTGCAGACCTGGTTCCAGTTGTGGTTCACGGCGATCCACCATGCGCGGTTGCGGTATGCGGCGGCGGCAGGCCTCAGGCCCAGTTCCACGATGGCCCGGCGGATGACGGCGCGGTCTTCAGCCGAAAGGTCGGGGTAGAGCCAATCGTAACCGATGGCGGCGGCGTGGGTCATCTCGGCCACGTCGAGGAAGTGGCTGGGGTTCCAATCCGGGAAGGCGCACACCGTCAGCAACTCGCGGCGGGCGCGCTCGAAGTAACGCCGGTCGCCGTCCAGCCGGTAGAGCAGGGCCAGCGTGTAGACGCGGGAGAGTGCGCGAACGCTCTTGTCCAGCAGGCGCGGGCCGATGAGCGCGTGTTCCACCGGCGACTCCAGGAGGATGCGATCCCCCTCGGCTTTCAGGCGGGCGTGCCACTCCTTTGCCAGCGGGTCCGTCGCGATGGCGCGGCGGGCATGCTCCAGCGCCTTCGCCGTGCCGATGAGGCGCGGATGCCCCGGCCGCAGCGTCTTCAGCATCGCGCGATCCTGTGCACTGGGCGCGGGGACCTCCTGCGCCATAGCCGACGCGGCGATCAGAACAGCCGCCAAGCAGGTAGCCAAACGCATTCTCGCCCCCTTATCAGATGCACCACAGAGGCACAGAGACACAGAGGAAGAAGGAGTTCATCTCTGTGTCTCTGTGCCTCTGTGGTTCGTTCGTCCTCACGGGTAGATGCCGCGTTTGCGGGTGGCGTCGGCGGTTCGGCCAACGCCGAGGGCGAGCGCTGCGGTGCGAAGATCCACGCTATGCTTTTGAGCCAGGTTGGAAACCTGGATGTACGCATCCCGCATGCGTTTGTCCAATCGGTCGTTCACTTCGTCCAGGGTCCAGAAGAGCTGGCTGATGTCCTGCACCCACTCGAAGTAGCTCACCAGCACCCCGCCGGCGTTGGCGAGGATGTCGGGAACAACCGTAACGCCGGCCGCGTGCAGGATGCGGTCCGCCTCGGTGGTCAGCGGGCCATTGGCGCCTTCAACGATCATCTTCGCCCGCACGGCCCCCGCGTTGGAGGCGGTGATCTGATTCTCCAGCGCGGCGGGGACCAGAACGTCGCAAGACAGGGTTAGCAGTTCAGAGTTGGTAACGGTCTCGCCGCCCGGGAACTCGGCAACGGGCTTTCCGGCGGCGGCGTGCGCCGCCAGCGCCGGGATGTCCAGGCCTTTGTCGTTGTGTACGGCTCCGTGAACATCCGATACGGCGAGGATGCGCGCCCCCATGGCGGAGGCCGTGACGGCCACGTTTGTGCCCACGTTGCCAAAGCCCTGAACCACGAGGCTCGCCTGTGAGATCCTCGATCCCTGCTCGGCCAAAGCGGAATCCGTAACCACGGCGATCCCGCGGCCGGTGGCCTCGGCCCGGCCCAGGCTGCCGCCGAGGTCCGGGTACTTGCCCGTGACGCACGAGAGGGTGGTAACGCCTTTGTTCATGCTATAGGTGTCGGCGATCCAGGCCATTTCACGCGGGCCGGTACCCATGTCGGGCGCCAGGATGTCGGTGCTGGGCCCGAACACAGGGGCGAGTTCCGTGGTGAAGCGGCGCGTGATGCCTTCAACTTCGCGGTTGGAGAGCGCGTGCGGGTCACAAACAACGCCCCCCTTGGCGCCGCCGAACGGCACGTCGATGATGGCGCATTTCCAGGTCATCAACATCGCCAGGGCGCGCACTTCGTAGAGGGAGACGGAAGGGTGATAACGGATTCCGCCCTTGTATGGGCCGCGATGGCCGTTGTGATGCACGCGGTAGCCCCGGAAGATGCGGATATCGCCATCATCCATGCGCACGGGGAACTCCGTGATGTACTCCATCTGCATCGCCGAGAGCACGCGGTCGATCCACGGCTCCAGGCCGATCAGGTCTGCCGCTTTCTGCAGCCGCGCCTCAGCGTCGTCGAACATCTCGCGCCCATCGAGGGCCTCTTCCAGTGCCGTCATCATCGTCTCCCTCCGCGATCCGGCGGATGGCCCTCCGCGGAAAACGCGAGAAGGCGCAGAGGATGGGCGCCCGGCCGGCGAAGATGCTCTCCCCGCCGGCCGAATGCTCCATGCTCTGCGCCCATCTGCGTCATCCGCGGAACGACCTCTCCGCCGATTCCATGTCCTACAGCTCCACGCGGACGCCTTCCTTGGACGACTTGTAAGCGGCGTCCAGGATGAGGCTCGCGGCCAGGCCGTCCGCGCCGGTGATCGGCGGGGCGGTCTTCGTCTTCACGGCGTTCACGAAGGCGGCCACTTCGCGCACGAAGCGGTCCGGCCCGTCGGTTTCGATGTTCTCCCACTCATGGCTGCCCTTGCGCAGGATCTGGGTCTGGCCCGTGTTGTAGTTCACGGTGGCCGCGCCTTCGTAGCCGTAGATCTCAACGGTATTCTGCGAGGCCGGGGTGGACCAGGAGCCTTCGATCACAGCCAGGGCGCCGTTCACCGCGCCGACGACCATGATGCCCGAGTCTTCCACCTTGTAGATGCCGGCCAGGTCGGCGGCGGCGCCGGTTACCCATTTGGCGTCGCCCACGAGGAAGCGGAAGAGGTCAACGGAGTGCACGGAGGTATCCATCATCTCGCCGCCGCCGGCGAGATCCGGGTCACCGAACCACCGCTGGCTCATGTCCTGCTTGCCGCCGAAGCGGTTGCGGAACATGAGGATCTTGCCCAGGTCGCCATTCTCGATGGCTTCCTTCACCTTCATGACGGGCGGATGGAAGCGGTGGCAGAAGGCCATCATCAGGGGCGTGCCGCTGTCCACGGCGGCCTTCTGCATCTCCGCGGCTTCCACGGCGTTGCGCGCCATGGGCTTCTCGCAGAGCACGGCCACGCCGGCCTTCAGGCACTCGATGGCCAGATCCTTGTGGAACTTGGGCGGCGAGCAGATGCTCACCGCGTCGGGCTTCGCCTTCTCGATGAGTTCGGCCGCCGTCTCGTAGGCCGTCACTCCCCAATCCTGCTCCGCACACTGGCGCGATTGAGCAGAGGGATCCGCCACCCCCACAAACTCCACGCCTTCCAGCTGATCATATCCGCGCTTGTGCTCGCGCGAGATACCGCCGGCGCCGATGATGCCAACCCGCATTGTGTTCACTCCTTACGGAAAATTGTTATAGGGCCATTTCGCCATGAACACTCTAGCAGTATTCCGTAATCAGTTGTCAGCCATCAGTTGTCAGCCCGGAGGCCAAATCCAGGAACAAACCGACACGTTAGATTCGGCCCCGGCGCTGATGGCGGATGACCGATCACTGACGACTCAAAGCTTTCCAACCGTTTCCCCGATGGCTCCGGCGTTCAGCGAGCCGGCGCCAAGTGGCGATAGGTGTACGGAAGGTCCGATGGCACGGCGCCCCCAAGGGGGGAAGGCGGGCGGCCAGGACGAACCGGGTACCACGAATGCCATCCCTGGGCACAGCACCACAATCGACACGATTCCGTCTGCCGCACACGGTGGGCCAGGCCCCCGGCCATCTGCTGATGATGGTCTGCGATGGCGCTCTTCGCTTCCTCGCCAGCGCCGAGGCCCACTACCTCGCCGGCAGCCGCGGCGCCGGCAGCGCTAACGTGGAACAGGCGCAGCGCATCCTGGTGGAGATGATGGGCGCGCTGGACCGAGCGGTGGCGCCGGACATGACCGACGCGCTCTCCGGCCTGTACCAGAGGGTTTTCGACCTCCTCACCGAAGCCAACCGCACATGTGACGCGGCGATGGTCGGCGATGCGCGCATCATCCTCACGGGCCTGCGCAACGCGTGGGCCGACGCCTCCGTCACCGCCCGCCGCCCGCTGGGCCGTTTGAATATCGCGCCGCTCACCGGGGCGGAAAAGCCATGATGCCCTCGCCCCACGCCGAAGCGCTCCGCCTCGCCTGGGATACCGTGGAAAGCCTCGCCGCCTTGCGAGAGCTGACCGAACAGCAGGCCACCCTTGCGGACGACGACTCAACCGGCTGGGACGCCGTCGCCGCAGAGCGAAAGACCCTCATGGACCTCCTGTCCACGGCCTGGGATACGTTGTCGCCCTTCATCGCCGCTCCGCCCGCGGGAGACTGGCAGCGCGTCGTGGCCGAGATTCAGCGCGAGTGCGACAAGATCATCACGCAAGACCTAAGCACCCAGGCCGCCCTCGCCTCGCGCCGCGCGGCGCTGGAGGAAACCCTGGCGCTGGTGCGATCCCGCCACAAGCGCTACAACGCCCTCAGCCGCCGCCTCAACGGCGCATCCCGCGCCAAGCCCCCTCGCTAGCCGATAGCACCGCGCTACTGCTTAGCTTCCGCCGTGGCTGGCGGCCTTCCATCCCACTGAGCCAGGATCGTGCGCGCGCGGTTGCGGCCCCAGTTCCAGGTCCGCCAGTCCGCCGTGTATGGCTCCGATGCGGAGTGGCGCAGGCTTTCCTCCACCCGCTGACGCTGCTTGGGCGTGAGGTAGGGAAGGGCCTCGATCAGGGCCGGCGCGGCATCGGCGCTGAGGTTGGCCATGTACGGCGCGTCAAACCGCACCCGCACGTTCGCCCCGCGCGCGTTGTTGCGCACCATCCAGGCGTCCGGGTTGGCGGCGTTCAGCCCCACGATGGCGACGAACCCGGCGATCAGGGCCCCCAGGGCGAACCGGCCCGGCCGCGCGCGCCATACCGTGCCGCCGAACCATGCCATCACGAAGGCCAGCCAGATGAGGAACGCCATGGAGTGGAGCCGCAGCTCGGTGAGGCCGGTTCCCGCGATCATGATCTGGAGACGCATCGCCGACGAAGCCAGGACCACCAGAATGGACCCCACCAGCACGGAGGAGAGCGCGCGGTAGCACCGCCATCCGGCTCTACTGCCAACGGCGTAGCGATAGGCCACCGTCAACACGGGAAGCGCCAGCGCCGAAACCACGAGTAGCTGAAAATAGCCGCGCCGGGCGAACTCGCGAAACGCGGCGCCTCTGGAGGCATCCAGTCCAGCGAAGTGTGGGATCTGCGTTGCCACGAAGGCGAGCAGCATGGCGTCCAGCAACGCCAGCACGGTACCCGCCTCGATGGGGGCCGGAGCTGGAAGGGGCGCCAGTTCTTCACGATCCGCGGCCGGAACCCGCTCCTCCACGCCTTGGTAGAGGTAGCCGGCGGCCAGCCACGCGAAGGCCGCGGTGAGGCCCAGGTGGGAGAGGAGGCTCTCAATGTCCCAGTCGAAGATGCTCCGGATGGCGCGCTCGAAAGCGGCGTCCGCCGACACCAGCAGGGCGCCGAACACCAGGAGGATGGGCACGGCGATCAGGATGCCGCGCAATACGGCGCCGGCGCGGCGGGTCAGGCCCGTTCGCGGGATCGCATCCCACCGCACGTTCAGGGCGAGCATCACGATGAACCCGCCCATCGCCGCCGCCGCCGAGAAGGCGGCGCGTCCCACATAGGCGATGAACCCCCAACGGCGCACATCGGCATGCCGGGCCGCGGCGGCGGCCAGCGCCAGCGCGGCCACTAGCCCCACGCTGTCGATCGCGCGGAGGTAGGCCGCGTCGCGCCAGACCAGGGCCACGGCGAAGAAGGCCGCCGCGCCGCCGAACCACCAGACGCCCCGGGGCATCTTGCGCCCGCGGCATACCGTGGCGAATCCGAAGAGCAGGGCGGCGGTCCAGAGGAGCACGTTCAACCCCCAGGGCGTCACCCGCAGGAGTGCATCTCCCAGGACGCCGAGCGCCAGCGCCGCCACGGCCACGGTGAGCGCCCGTTGGGCGCGCCGCTTCTCCGCCTCGGTGGGCGGCGCGAGCGGCGTTCTGATCGCGGCCCCGAATGTCATCGCCGCGTCCGCCGGCGGCGACCTCATTTCCTCACCCCCTACCCGTTCGTCTTCCATAGGGCGCTCCCTTCAACAAGCCTCTCCGGTATGCATCCGGGTAAACGAGCCGTCACTGTGTCATGTCTCTCGGCGGGGCGAAGGGGTTCCCGTGCAGAAATGGGTTATCGGCCCCCCTTTCCCCCAGGATTGGGGGAAAAGGGGGCCGAAAGCGCCTCGTCTACGCCTTGAACCCTTCGATGTGGGTCCATTGGTGGAGGGACTCCATCACCGGGTAGGCCGTTAGGTCCAGGTGGACGGGGGTGACGCTGATTTCGCGGTTGTAGATGGCGGTTACGTCCGTGCCGTCTTCCATCACGTCCTCGGGATGGTCGCCGCCCAGCCAGTAGTAGGGACGGCCCATGGGGTCCAGGCGGCGTTCGGCGTCGCCCACGTACTTGCGCACCCCCTGGCGGGTGAGCCGCACGCCATTGATCTCAGCGGCCGGCACGCTGGGCACGTTCACGTTCAGCAGCGAGAAGGGGGGCAGGCTGTGCTCGGAGAGCACGCCCGCGAGGTGGGCCGCGAAGGCAGCCGCCACGTCGTAGTTCAGAGGCGGGCGATCCGGGCGGGGGAACTCATCGTCTTCAATGACGTAGGGCTTGGCATCCATGGACACGCAAGAGAGGGCGACGGACGGCACCCCGATGATGCAGGCCTCCATGGCGGCGCTCACCGTGCCGCTGTAGGTAAGGTCCCAGCCCAGATTGGGGCCGTTGTTGATGCCGGACATCACCAGGTCCGGCCGCTCATGTAGGAGGCCGCGCAGGGCCAGCATCACGCAGTCTGACGGCGTTCCGGAACAGGCCTGGGCCAGAGAGCCGTCCGCCAGGGTGACCGTGGCCACGCGGAGCGGCTTGTGCAGGGTCACGGAGTGCCCGCACGCGGAGCGCGGCCGGTCCGGCGCCACGATCTCGACCTCGGCAACGTCGTCCAGCGCCTGTTTGAGCGCCAGAAGCCCCTCGGCATGCACCCCGTCATCGTTCGTCAGGAGAATTCGCATGCCCTCATTATAGGCCCGGCCGGCGGGCATATGCCTTTCGCGCACGGGGCGGCGCAAGGGAATCGACGGCCGCGCGCGCGACGCTGGCGTCCCCGTGAAAGGGCGTCGCGCCCGCAGCCGCCGATCCCATCCGGCGGCGGTCTACCGCTTGCCGGACATCTCGGAAACCAGACGCACGGCGTCGGCCACGGTCAGCGCGGTGAGCGGCGAACCGGAGGCCGAAGCGGCTTCCAGCGCCTGCCCCGTGGCCGCCGACAGGCCGCCGGCTATGCGCGCCGCCTCAACCACGTCCGATATCGTGAATGCTCCGTCGCCGTTGACGTCTCCGTGCAAGAGAGGCGGCGCCGCCGTGACAAACGAGGCAGCGGTCTGCGTTGGCATGTCGCCGGCCTCGTACAATACCGTGGCCGTTACACGATGCGGCCCCGGCGCGGCGTCGGCTGGAACCGTGAAGGCGAGCGTCGGCGCCATGGACGTGGGGTTCGCAAATAGCCCAGAGCCAAGGCCGAAGGAGGAAAGGTCGGCGCTGACTCCGAGAACCAGCCCCGCGGAGGCCGTCACATCCAGGGTGAGCGTTACCGGCTGTCCCGCCCGAACTCGCTCCGGGTTGGCCGTGAGGCGCAGAACGCTCCCGGTGTGGCTCTCCGTCACCTCAAGGCCGGCGACGGCCGTCGAAGCCCGGGCCTGTGCATCGGCGGCGGTTACCGGAACGTAATATGCCTTCACCCCCTGGTCAGCCGGGATGATGAATGCGCGGTAATAGTAGGCGGGCGCGCCAAGGTTGGTCAGCGGCTCCGCCGAAGAGAGCCCGAACGCGGAGAGGTCTGCCGTCACGCTGGCAAGCGCGCTAGAGCCTGGGTCAATCCGCGCCGCGATGACGGCGGTTTCGCCGCGCGCCGCGCGCCTGTTCTCGAAGGCGGCCGAGGTGATGATCGGCCCGTTCGTAACGTGCAGCGTCCCCGCGTACGTCGCGGAATGGCCGCAGGAATCGCGCATGTCGAAGACGATTGGGTAATCGCCTTCGGGCGCCGTTGCGGGCACGGTGAACTGGCCGGTTCGCCCGGAGTTGATGCCGGTCAGGGGGTATTCGGCCGACAACCCGAGAGCGGATAGGTTCGCTGAAACGGAGGCGATGGTGCAGCCGCGCACGTCGAATGCCGCGCCGATAGCCACGGAGCCGCCCGGGCGCGCGTACGACGGGCTCACGGTCAGTCCCAGCAGGCCGGGGGGATAGAGGCGGTAGATCGCCAGCCCCGCCTGGGCGCTGGAGGCGTTCCCCCGCGCATCTGTCATCGTGACCGCGGCGTTCACCGTCTTGTCCGCCGCGTCGGCCGGGCTCGTCCAGCTATAGGTGAATACGTTCGCGCCGCTGGCCGTCAGCGGCGTCGCCGCCGAGAGGCCCAACGCGGAGAGATCGGCGGTGACGGCGGTGACGGCCACATCACCGGGGGTGACGACTGCCGTCAGGGTCGTGCTCTCCCCCGGCTGAACGCCGGAGGGCTCAAAGGCGACCGACTGGAGCAATGGAGCGGTTGTAACGTGCAGCGTGGCGACGGGCGTCACAAGGACCGCGATTGCGTTTGCCACGGTCGCCTTGAGGGCGTAATCGCCGCTCGGAGTTGCGGCGGGGACGGTGAAGGATGCCGTGAAGCGGCCGAAACTCTGTGAGGTGGGAGCAGCGGCGGAGAGGCCGATGGGAGAGAGGTCCAGCGTGACCACGCTGGGAATGGACACTTGGACGAACTTGGCGTCGACGGTAGCGGTGACGGCCATGCCGGGCTGAACGCGATCCGGATGGAAACCGTAGTTGCGGATGATCGGCTCGGTCTGCGCGCGGGCCGGCGGCGCGAGCGAGAGAAGGGGAAGAGCCAACAGGAACAGGATCAGGTCTTTCAGTCGGCGGTGCATGGGAACCTCCCAGATATCGACGGTGACGCTGTGGTTCAACTCATCGACATTATACACCCCAAACTAACTAATACACATCCAAAGCCCGATTTCCTACATTTTATTTTTTCATCGCTTTCATTAGCGAATCGGCAGCCCCGGCGGGTCCCATCCGTGACAACCGCGCCGCGCCTGCGTTAGGAGGCATGAATTCGGCCTTGGGGATCGCCAAGGGCCCGGCCGCCGCGCCGGAGTCGACATCGAAGGGAGAATCGCTTTGCTGCAGAAGACACATTGCCGCGCTCGCCGTCTGTTGGCGATAGCGCTTGGAGCGTTGTTGGCGACCACCGCATTCGGGGGCCGCCCGCCCGCCCGGGAACAGGTTCCGGCGGACTACGTTGCGGCGTTGCGCGCCGCCAACACCTTCCTCACCGCGTGGGCCGCGCGCGATCAGGAGGGCGGTCTCCGCAGCGTCTCGGCGCGGGTCCGCCGCCTCCATCCCGAGGCGGAGCTGCGGATGTACTTCAGCGGGCTGTCGAACCCTCACCACGCGGGCTTCGAGATCCACCGGGGCCGGAGGGTCTCCGCCGGACGCTACGCGTTCCCCATCCGCCTGTTCGAGTTCTACACCGGCGAAAAGCGGGGCGCCCCTCTGCCGCCCCTAACGTTGCTGACCGTCGTCCGGGTGCAGCCCGCGACAAGGAATGCCGACGCCGTGTGGGCGGTGGACGCCCTGCAGGGCGAGCCGGCGCGATAGGCCGCTTGCGCCGCGGAGGTCTCCCGTCCGTGCGCCGGGGAATGATAACACAGCGTTAATGCCAGCCTAACTTGGGCGCAACACCACATGGCTAGACTCGGTGTTGTGAACACTATCAGCGAAACGTTGACGGGCCCGAAAGCGGCCCGCACCTACGGATCGGAGTACCGAGTATGAACAGAGGCTATCTGCTGGATATGGATGGAGTGATCTACCGCGGCGCGGAGCCGATTCCGGGCGCGGTGGATTTCGTGACGAACCTGCGGGACAAAGGCATCCCCTTTCTCTTTCTCACCAACAACAGTCAGCGGACCCGGCGCGACGTGATGACGCGCCTGCGCCGCATGGGCCTGGAGGTGGAGGAAGACAATATCTTCACCTGCGCCATGGCCACGGCGCGGTTCCTCGCCAAGCAGAAACCGGAGGGCACGGCCTACGTCATCGGCGAGGGCGGCCTGCTGCACGCGCTCCACGAGAACGGTTACGCCATCGTGGACCACGACCCCGACTACGTGGTGGTGGGCGAGGGACGCGCCTTCACGATGGAGATGATGGAGACCGCGGTGCGCATGGTGATGCGCGGAGCCAAACTGGTGGCCACCAACATGGACCCCAACTGCCCCACCGCCAAGGGGCTGCGGCCCGGCTGCGGCGCGATTGTGGCCATGCTGGAGCGCGCCACCGGCATTGAGGCCTTCAGCGTGGGCAAACCCAGCCCGGTGATGATGCGGGAGGCCCGCAAGGCCCTCGGCCTCGCCACCAGCGAGACGATTATGGTCGGCGACACGATGGAAACCGACATCCTGGGCGGCGTGCAGATGGGCTACCAGACGGTTCTGGTGCTCTCCGGCGGCGCCAGGCGAGAGGATCTGGCGAAGTTCGCCTACCGCCCGGACCGCGTGGTGAACTCCATCGCGGACCTTTGCGAGTTCGAAGACAGCGCCGGCCCGTTTGAGATGCCGCGCGAACTGGCGCTGGCCGTTCGGTAGGATTAGCCCATATGGCGCGTTGGGATGCGCCAGGCCGATGAGATGACCGCCTCCCACGTCACCCTGAACGCAGTTCAGGGTGACGTGGGAGGGAGCGGTTGGCCTTACTTGAAGCCGATGTTCGGCTGCCCCTTCGCCCCCTCGACGCGCTGCTTCACTTCGGCGGATTTCGCTTCGTAGCCGGGCTTGTTGAGGAGGGCGAACATGTTGTTCTTGTAGGCCTCCACGCCGGGCTGATCGAAGGGATTCACGCCCATCAGATAGCCGGAGACGCCCACGGCGCGCTCGAAGAAGTAGAACAACGCGCCCAGGTTGTAGGCATCCAGCGTTGCGATGGAGATCGTGAGGTTCGGCACTCCGCCGTCCCGGTGGGCCAGGGCGGTGCCTTCAAAGGCCTTGCGGTTCACGTCGCCCACCTGCGCGCCGGTGAGGAAGTTCAGGCCGTCCGCGTTCTCCGGATCCTCGGGGATGGGCAGGGCGGGGCCGGAATCCCGAACGTCCAGGAAGGTCTCGAAGAGGTTGCGACGCCCCTCCTGTACCCACTGGCCCATGCTGTGGAGGTCGGTGGTGTACTGCACGCTGGCGGGGAAAAGGGAGATATGGTCCTTGCCTTCACTCTCGCCCACCAACTGCTTCCACCACTCCGCCACATATTGCAGACGCGGATCCCAAATGGCCAGCAGCTCAATATCCTTGCCCTTGCGGTAGAGCAGATTGCGGATGGCGGCCCAGTAGTAGGCCGGGTTTTGCGCGAGGTCGGAGGATTCGCAGGCCTTGCAGCAATCCGCGGCGCCGTTCACCAGGGCGTCCACATCCACGCCGGCGAAGGCGATGGGCAGGATGCCGACGGCGGAGAGCACGCTGAAGCGACCACCGACGTTCGGCGGCACGTCGTAGATCTCATAGCCCTTCGCCTGCGCCACGCGGCGCAGCGCGGACTTTTCGGCGTCCGGATCCGTGGTGGCCACGATGAGGTCCTTCGCGGCGTCCTTGCCGAACTGCTTTTCCAACGCGTTGCGCAGAAGCCGGAAGGCGACGGCCGGCTCGGTGGTCGTGCCAGACTTGCTGACCACGTTGATGCACCACCGCTTGCCCTGGAGGCGCTTCAACAGGCGGGCCATGTAGTTCGGCGAAAGGGTTTGGCCGGCGAACACCACGCGATCGGCGTCCTCGCCCGCCAGCGCCTCAATGGCGGCGCGGGCGCCCAGATACGAGCCGCCGATGCCGACCACCACCATCACGTCCGCCTTCTCTCGCAAACGCTTCGCCGTCGCCTTGATCCGATCACGGTGCGCCTGGTCCATCAACTCGGCGGGGTGCATCCAGCCAAGGAATCCTGAGCCCAGGCCGTTGCCATCCACGAGGGTTGCGTGCGCATAGTCCACGCGGCTTTGCCAGGAAGCAACCTCTTGGGGGGTCACATCCGGCACGAGGTAATTCGGGTCGATCTCGATAGGCAAACTCATATATTCACTCCTTCCCGCAGCGTTGGCGCGCCCTGCCCGCGCGCCATATAAGCACGCCTTTATGGTGCTGTGCCGACCTTCGAAAAAGCCATGCGCCGAGCGCCGGGACGCCCACAAGCGGTTGGAGGCTTATTGCCCGGCTCCCCTGCACCAGTGCTCTGATAGGTTGAAACTGGGGGTAAGCCGACCCCATGGGGCGCCTCTGGTTCCCTGAAGATGGGGTAGAGGTCCCTCACGAGACCCGCGAGGAGCTCACTGACCGTCTCTTCCGAACAAGGCATCAGCCTCGCTCGGCATCCTCGGGGGGCGCTTCGCCGCCTCCCGCGCCAAAGGCGAACCCTGGCATCCGGGTTAGCTCGGCCATGTGCTGCTGGGAGAGACGGGCCAGGATATCGTCGCCGCGGGGTGTGAGGTGAACGGCCACGCCGCGTCCGTCGCGGGGGTCCGGCCGGCGCGCAACGAGGCCGGCGGCCTCCATGCGGCCCACCAGGTTCGTCACGGCTGTCTGCCGGGCTCCGAGGCGGTCGGCGAGTTCGCCCACGCTGGCCCAGTCGCGCCCCGGCGTTCCTTTCACGGCCAGCATCAGTTGATGCTGCGGAGGCGATAGGCCGGCCGCTTTCGCCGCCGCCTCGCTGAACTGCAGGAACCTCCGTATCGCCGCGCGGAACGCGGCCAACGCCTCATAGTCTGCCTTCTCCATGCCTCGCCTTTCCCGCCCGCCTGGTAGCCGGATCCAGAGCGCGCGCGACAACATATATCATATTATGATGCAACTAACAGGGCCGCCGGAAGGGCGGGAACCGACAACGCGCGGGAAGAAGGCGGGCATCTCTCTGATGGAGGCGAGGATGCTCCTCCTCTGCGCGCTGGGCGCGGGGATCGGCCTGATCAGCGGGTTGGTCGCGTTCGCGCTTTACCATCTTATCGGGCTGATGACCAACCTCTTCTACTACCATCGCGTGTCTTGGGCCTTCGTGTCGCCGAGATACCACGCGCTGGGACCGTGGAGCGTCCTTGTGCCTGTGGCCGGCGGGCTGGCCATCGGGGCGATGGTGAAGTACGGCTCCAGCAAGATCAGCGGGCATGGCATCCCGGAGGCGATGGAGGCCATCCTGGTCAATCAGAGCCGCATCTCCCCGCGCGTGGCTTTCTGGAAGCCGATATCGGCCGCGGTGGCCATCGGGTCCGGCGGCCCGTTTGGGGCGGAAGGACCGATCATCCAGACGGGCGGCGCCATCGGTTCGCTGGTGGGGCAGTTCCTGCACGTAACGCCGGCGGAGCGGAAAGTCCTTCTGGCCTGCGGCGCGGCGGCGGGAATGGCGGCGACCTTCAGTACCCCCATCGCGGCGGTCATCCTGGCCATCGAGCTCTTGTTATTCGAGTTCAAGTCGCGTTCATTCATCCCGATCTGCGTTGCAAGCGTCATCGCAACCAGCGTGCGGTTCGGGTTGTTTGGCACAGGGCCGATGTTCCATGTGCCGGCGCATAACTTCGGCAGCTTCTCTGCGCTGCCCTTCTACCTCGTGCTGGGGCTCGCGGCGGGCGCCACGGCGGTGGGCATCACGAAGGCGCTCTACTTCGTGGAAGACGCCTTCGACCGCATCCCGGTGGACATCCTCTTCCTTCCGGCCATTGGCGGCCTCTGCGTGGGGCTTCTGGGGTTACTCGTCCCGCGCATCCTCGGCGTTGGGTACGACACGATCACGGACATCCTGACGGGATCGCTTCCGGCGAGGGTCCTGCTGACCGTTGCGCTGGCGAAAGCGATAGCGATGTGCGTCTCGCTGGGATCGAAGACATCCGGCGGCGTGCTGGCGCCCATCCTGATGATCGGCGGCGCGGTGGGCGGGTTGTTCGGCCTCGCGGCGCACGCGGCGTTCCCCGGGCTTGCTGTCACGCCGGGCGTGTTCGCCCTGGTCTGTATGGCCGCCGTGTTCGGCGCCTCCACCCGAACGGCCTTCACCAGCATCGTTTTCGCCTTCGAGCTGACGCGCGATTACCAGGCGGTGCTGCCGCTGATGTTCGCGGTGGTCATTGCAGACGCCGTGGCCTCCTCGCTGCTGGAACACTCCATCATGACCGAGAAGCTGGTGCGGCGCGGCGTGAAAGCGCCTCGGGAATACGAGGCGGACGTGCTGATGGGGTTGCGCGTGGACGCCGTGATGAGCGACCCGGTGGTCACCGTTCCCGCAGATGCTCCAGCCCGCGATGTGGCGGATCAGGTACGGGGCCATCTGGCCGACCGGCCGACGCATCAGGCCTACCCCATCGTAGATGCCGACGGCGATCTGAAGGGCATCATCGTTCGCACCGACCTGATCAACCTGCCGGAAGAGGAACTGGAGCGGCTCACGGCATTGCAGGCAGGAACGCCCGACGTGGTAGTCACCTATCCCGACGAAGCCCTGCACGAGGCGCTGGGCAAGATGTTAACGTTCGACATCGGCCACCTGCCGGTTGTACAGCGTTGCCGCCCGAAGCGCCTCGTGGGCTTTCTCACCCGTAGCGACGTGCTCCGCGCCCGCCACCGCCGTATGGCCGAAGAGCTCCACCGCGAGCGGATCTACTCGCCGTCCAAATGGGGCCGCGGCCCGAAGGCGTCGAAGGGCTCGGAACGGTGAACGCGAGCGGGCCCGGCGTTGTGGGAGCCCCCTCTCCACAACGCCGGGCCCGTTTGTCGGCGCTCCGATCCTACGCCGCGGCGTACTCTAGCGGCGGCTGTTCCTGCTCCCAGATGTCGAGGTAGGCGGGGCGCGGAGGCATGTCGTCCTCGCGGGAGAGCTTGTCGCGGAGCCATGCGGCGAACACCTCCGCTTCGTTGTGCTTGCCGCAGCCGTGGGCTCGGTGAGCCCCCATGAGGGCGATGAACTCGGCGTGGAACATGCCGCGGCGGTCGCGGTCGGAGCGAAAGGCCTCATAAAGGGCGTTCAGCCGGTCCACGGAGGCGCGGGCCGCCTCCGTGTCCTTGAACCGGAGCGCGCCATTGAACAGGCGGGCGTACCGCGAGCGGTCAAGCCCGGTGCTGGTGTAGAGGTCGTGGTATCCCACGGTGCGGCCGGCGGCGGCCAATGTATTGGCCACGTAGCTGGCGCTGGTTCTCAGACGGGCGGCAATCGCCTCCACGTCGGTAATGCCTTCATCGTAAAGCTCGATCGCCTGGATTTTCTTGTTGCTTCTTGCCATATCTCCCACCCCGGATAGCCTCTTCTATCTGCATGGATGAGACGATTATATACGAACATTCGTTCCATTTCCAGCGTGATTTCCTACTCGGCGGTTTCCAGAAGCGGCAGCGTCAGGCGGAACCACGTGACGCCGCCGGAGGCGTCATCCGCCACGTCTCCGCCGTGCTTCCGGGCGATCTGGCGCGCCACGCTGAGGCCGAGGCCGGTCCACTGGGTGGCGGAGGCGACGAAGGCGTCAAACCGATCTGATCTCTCTGCGTTGGAGGTCGCCGGACGATGGTCGCCCACGGCAAACACCGCTTGCCCATCCTCAATGTAGGTCTGCACGAGGATCTGGCCATGCCCTTCCGCTGACGCGGCGTTCGTTACGAGCGCCTTCACGATGTGGCTCAGTTGGAGCCAGTCGCCCGCGACCATCAGGGGGTCTGGAAGCCACTTGGCTTCGAAGTCCGGACCCTCGGACGCGATGCGCTCTTGTAGGGCGCGCTGTACCAACTGGTTGATGTCCACTGGCTGCATATCGAGCTGGCGGGACCCGGCGAGGTTCATAAGCTGGTTGATGATATTGGCGGCCTGCTCCACGTAGCGGTCCACGGTATCGAGGTGGCGCAGCACCTTCTCGTCCGGATCTCGGAACCGGGAGCGGATGTAGTAGTTGGAGGCCGAGATGACGTTGAGGGGGTTGCGCAGCCCGTGGGCCACCTCGCGCGCCATGAAGCCCACCGCGGCGAGGCGTTCGTTCGCCACGGCATCGGCGTGGGCGGCGTTCAGCGCGGCGGTGCGCTCATCCACGCGATCCTCGAGGTTGCGGCGGATGGACTCCATCTCCGTGAAGAGCTGCGCGTTGTGCAAGGCGACGGCGGCCTGAGCGCTGAGGAGGATGGCTGTGTCCACGTCGGCCGGATCGAAGGGGCCGGACTGGGTGCCGTATAGGGCGAGGACGCCGGAGATGGCGTTGCCGCTGCGCAAGGGCACCGCCAGCATACGGCGGACGCCGGCCTCGCGAGCCGCGTCACGGATCGGGGCGGTCAACGGATTGGAGTCGAAATCCTCCACCATAACCGGCGCGTTCCGCAGGACGACCAGTCCGCCGACGGTCCGTTCCGCTTCCAGTCGGCTGTAGTGCGCCTGAACGGCGGAGATATAGGAAACGGGCAGGCCGCGCGAGGCGGCGCACGTCCACACGTGGTCGGCCCCATCAAACATCCAGAGCGCGCATGGGTCTTCCCACATGCGAGACAGTCCGGCGACGATGCGTTGCATCACGCCGGCCACGTCGGTTTCCGCGGCAATCTGCTGGAACGCTTTCTGCAGGTCGAGTGTATGGTTGTAACGGTGGGCGAGATCCCGCTCGGTGGCGGCGAGATCGGTGATATCCTCCAGCATGCACACCAGGGCCTCGACTTCGCCGGCGCTGTCCTTCGCCGGGATGAGAGTGCCTCGGACGCTGCGGGCGGCGCCGGCCTGGGTGTAGACGGAGACCACCGGAACCTGGACGACCTCGCCGCGATAGGCGCGCACGAAGTATCGGGCAACGCCAGGCGAGCGCGCTTCACCCGCTTCCAGGAAGTTGATGCTGCCAATCATATCGCGCGCATCCGTGAGGCCGAAGATGCGCAGGAACGCTGGGTTGGCCTTGGCGACGACGCCATGCCGGTCGAGCACTACGATTCCAACGGGAGCGTGGTCAATCAGATGGTCGATTTGCAGTTTCGCCAAGCCCTACCTCCCCGGCGACATGCCGTTAGGGTGAGTGTGCCATCCGGCGTGCTGGGAGTCAAGACGAACGGAACCGCCGGACGCTGGCGGCGCCCAGAGTGTCGTCCGGCTTGGCCGCCTTCATATGACTCTGGTATAATACGAGTGGTCCACCACGGACCTCCCGAGGTTCTCTCCTGATGCGCACCTGCCGCCTGGCCGCCGGCACGGCTCTGCTGGCTCTTTGGCTCGCTCTCCCCGCGCGGGCCGTCGCGCCGCCGCCTCCGGAGGCGGCTGATCTCTTCGCGCCAGCCCCGGCGATCGTACCCCCCACCGAACCTTCCCAATCTGCAGGCGTAGTGCGCGAGCGATGGGTTTCCATCCGGCGCGACGTGTTGAAGCCGGGCGCCGTTGTGCGCTTGAACCTCTTTCCGGACGCCGCATGCGCCGTTACCATTGATCATTCCACCCCCCACCCCGCAACCGGGTGCGATTCCTTCAGCGGACACACGGTGGACGACCCCCTCGGCTGCTTTGCGTTGGTGACCCGCGGAGAAGCTGTGGAGGGGCTCGTCATGCGCCAGGGTCTGGCGCTCTATCGCATCGCCACCGCCCCAGGCGGGTTCGCCGTCGTGCAGCAGGTGGACGGAGCGGCGCTCCCCCCCTGCGGGACGTCCGCCCAGGAAGCCCCCGCGCCGCCCGCCGGCCTCGGCCGCGCCGTCAGCCGAAAGCGCTCCGGCGGCTCCTCGGAGCGGGAAGGCCCTGTCATCGACGTCCTGGTGGTCTACACGCCAGAGGCGCGCGCCGCGGCGGGCGGGCAGGAGGCCATAGAGGCCAAGGCCCAGCTCTCGATCGACCTCACCAACCAGGCGTACGCCAACAGCCTCATCGACGCTTCCGTTCACCTTGTGCATACCCAGGAGGTGGCGTACCAGGAATCCGGCGGCTTCAACGCCATGCTCCGCGCGCTGACGGACCCCAATGATGGGCAGATGGACGCGGTGCACCAGTGGCGCAACGAATGGGGCGCCGATATGGTGAGCCTGCTGGTGAAAGACTACTCCTACTGCGGGATGGCCTGGGTGATGACCAGCCTGAGCGATGGTTTCGCCGGAAGTGCCTTCAGCGTGTGCAACTACTCGTGCGTCTCCAGCGGCTACACCATGGCCCACGAACTCGGGCACAACGAGGGGTGCGACCACGACCGCGACAATGCCGTGGGGAGGCTGTACCCATACTCCTATGGCTGGCGCTTCATGGGAAACAGCGGGCAGCAGTTTCGAACCGTGATGTCCTACGCGCCCGGCGAGTCGATTCCGTTCTTCTCCAACCCGGCCGTTACGTTCGATGGACAGGCCACCGGCGTGGCGATCGGACAGGCGGATCAGAGCGACAACGCGGACACGGTGAATAGCTCCGCCGCAACGGCGGCGGCATGGCGGTCCAGCACTACGCCTCCGGAGATTGTCGACGCCGGCGTTTCGGTGGCCTCCGCGGCGGGACAGCCGGCGAACGGCGTCATTCAGCCGGGCCAGGCGGCCATCGTGTCGTTCGCGCTACGGAATGTAGGGAGCTCTGACGCCGCCAACGTGACGGCCACCCTGTTGGAAGGCGGGGGCGTTGTGCCGCTGGATACCGCACAAAGCTATGGGGCCATGGTAAGTGGATCGGCTCCCGTGTCGCGCGCCTTTTCCCTGGTCGCCTTAGGACCCTGCGGCGGCCTGGCCATCGCCACGCTCAAGCTGTCCGATGGCGCGCTGGATCTGGGCGTCGTGTCATTCCCACTGCGGCTGGGAGCTTCCACCGTGGTGAGCAACACGATCTGGTCGAGCGCGCCCGCGCTTCCGATTCCGGACAAGACCACCGTGGAGCAGACCATCACCGTTCCCTACACATCCCTGGTGGACCAGCTCCGCGTGGGCGTGCGCCTGGACCACGGGTTCGACCGGGATCTGGAGATCACGCTGATCGCCCCGGATGGGACCTCCGTGGACCTTTCCTCTGGCAACGGCGGCGCGGGGAAGAACTACGGCAGCGGCGCGGCGGACTGCACGGGGAACTACACAGTGTTCGACGACGCCGCGCCCAGCTCGATCCAGAACGCCGCCGCTCCATTCGTCGGCTCGTTCCGCCCGGAACAGCCGCTATCCAGCTTCACGGGGCTGTCTTCGGCGGGCGTCTGGACGCTGCGGGTTGCAGACGTTGCGGCGGGGGACTCTGGCGTTCTGTACTGCTGGCGCCTGGAGATGGACCGGCGCATCTACGCGTGCGGTGACGGCAGCCTCACCCTCAACGACGCCGCCAACGCCTTGCGTTTCGCGGGCGGCCTGGGGACCCCCACCGCGGCCGACCTGACCCGCCTCTCGCCCGCCTCACCCCTGGACACGGTCGCCGCCGTCCACATTGCGCGGAAGGTGTTGGGACTGGACGGCGGGTAGTCCGAAGCACCCGTCACGGATTCCACCCAAGGATCGGCGGTCGGCCGGTAGATAGCCGAGGGCAGGGCAAGCCCATTCGTTCCAACTAAGTATTAGGCGAGTGTGGTTTGCGGGATATAGGGTTTCATGGAAGAAACAGTATCCCAGCCCACCGGCTGTATCATTGGCGAGATAGAGCAGTTCCTGCAGGAGGCGA
>DASXUL010000008.1:0-62569 GCA_036504855.1 Armatimonadota bacterium
GCGGTTGGACCCATGCGTCGATCGCGCGCGGGCCGTGGGCGGTGAGGATGTGGTCGATGCGGAGCAGGGGCCGGTTGGCAGGGTAGGTAGCTCCGAAGCCGAGGCCGGCGTCGGCGAACCCGCCGCGAGCCTGCGCGGTTAGGAGGCGGTAGGCCAGCCCGCGAGGCGGCATATTGAAGTCGCCAGCGATGATGGTTCGCGTCTCATCCGCCTTCACCCAGCGGAGGAGTTGGTCGACCTGCTCCAGACGGGCCGCTCCCGCTTCCGACCAGTGCGGAACGAACCCCTTGGAGGCGTGGCGCGGGCCGACCACGAAGTGCACGGCGATCACGCGGATCGGCCGTCCATTCCACATAGTCCGCGCCTCTAGCGCGCTTCTCCAGATCGTCTGGCTGTCGAACGTCAGCCTGCGGCGGCTTGTGATGGGGGGGCGGCTGATGATGGCGACGTCGCCCTCCGCGGCGACGTTGTATTCCGGCAGCGCACGCTTCAGTCTCTCCCCGAACCCCCTCGTTTCCTGCAGGCAGGCGATCTCCGGGCGCGCCGCGCGGATCTCGGCGGCCAAACGGTCGACTCCGGCCCTGCCGCCGTGGATGTTGTAGGTCATCACCGATAGCGCAGCGGTTGTGCGGCTGGGCGGAGCCCCATGGATCGCGAGGTTGCCCAACGGGAATGTCAGGATGAGCGTGCACGGCAGCAGAAGCAGGAGCCCGCGAGCGTCGCGCCGGATGACGACCAGGGGGACGAGGACGGCCATGGGCAGCGCATACAGCGCCGCGGGCGCGTAGGCGGCGAGCGTGGACAGCCAGAATCGCTCGCCAACCAGCTCCTCGGCTGCCCAGAGGAGGAGCAGGGCGGCGAGATAACCCGCCGCCCAGGGGAGCACGGGATGGCTGCGGCGCTTCGGCGGTGTTCTCATAGTTCGTGGCGTTCCCGGCGCCTACGGTCTCCTACCGCGCGCCGATGGTGGCGAGGGCCAGGCTGGCGGCATCCATGGCCGGCCTGCGTTTGTGTTGTAGGGCCGCGAGGCGCACGTCGCGTTCCCGATTGAGGCGGGCGGTCACCATGGCGGCGGGCTTCTCTGCAATGCTCACCGTCAGCACGTTCGTCAGGCGCCGGCCGGGACGCACTCGCATCCTGCCTCCCGCGTAGAACGCGGTGGAGCTGCCGCCGTCCAGGCCCAGGGCGTCCACGCAGCCCAGCGCCTTCATGATGGACCGCATGCGGCTTAGGTGAATCGCCTGCGGGACCGCCGCCATCACCAGCTTGTTGTGCCGGGTCCGGCCGACGGCGGCGCGGGGGCGCAGAGCCCAGAGGCTGGGGTCGCGGTAGCCTTCCGCACGCGGGTAGAGGGCGTTGGCGCCGTTTCGTAGGAGGGTGGGGCCGGTGCAGAGGGCCGTCTCAAACCCGCGCAGGTTCACTGTGCGCCCGTAACGGCGCGCGCGGATGGCGGTGGTGTTGTCGGACGCCACGCAGAACCCGGCTCCGGCGGGGCCGGAGTAGACCCGGCGGCCGGAAGTGACGATGTCGCCCACGGGAAGCAGCGAGTCGGTGGAGAAGAACGTTCCCGTGATGGCGGCGGCGGGCTGGTGGCGGTGCATCAAGGCGGCGAACGTCTCGGAGTGCCCGATCCCTCGTCTAGGGAGGCCAATGGACACGCGGATACGGGGGTCGTTCAGGTTGACCGTCACCACGTGGGCGGTCACACCATGGAAAGCTTGTCGCGTGTAGGCTATGCTGCGCGCGGCTTCAGCAGGGCAGACGGCCAGAAGGCCGAGCGCCGCCGTTAGGAACATCCCGGCGGCCAGATGAGAGCGGCCCAGTTCCATTGCTCTCTCCTCTGCCGAGCGACGCGGCTCGAAAGGTTCAGGCGCTCATCGCTCAGCGCTTATCTCACGCAAAATGCTTGGCACATGGATCAATGTAGGTGCGGTGGTTGCGGGAACCGTTTCGGGCCGGGCCCTTGGAGGCCGGCTGCCGGCGCAGACGCAATCCACGGTAACGTCGGTGTTGGGCTGCGTAACAGCCATCCTTGGTATAGAGAACGCCATGACGTCGCCCGAAGTTCTCAAGGCCGCGCCGCTGGCGTCCCGGCTGGGATTCTTCATCGTCGTGTTGTTGAGCCTCCTCATTGGTTCACTTATCGGCGAGGGCCTGGATATTGAGAAGGGATTGCACAAACTCGGCCAGTTCGCCGAGAAACGGTTCGGCGCTTCCGAGAGCGACTTCGGGAAGGGCTTCGTCACCGCCAGCCTCCTGTTCTGCGTGGGACCATTGACGATCCTCGGTTCGTTCAAAGATGGCCTGCAAGGGGACTACTCACTATTAACGACGAAGGCGGTGCTGGATGGGTTCGCAGCATTGGCGTTTTCGGCCGCTTTTGGGTGGGGGGTTCTTCTGTCCGCTGTAACCGTTCTGGTGGTGCAGGGGGCTCTAACCCTATCCGCCGGCGCGGTTCAGCCGCTGCTGACCTCCGTGATGGTGGACGCGATGACGGCGGCGGGAGGCATCATGCTGCTGGCGCTGGGCCTCCGTCTCCTGGAGTTGAAGCCGATCCGGGTGGCCAACATGCTCCCAGCGCTGGCGATGGCGCCGATCCTTGTGGCCGTGGCGAACATGGTCCATCCCGGCTTCTTCCCGAGCGCCCACTGATATGTCGATCCACGTACCGGAATCGTTCGAGACCGCGAGGCTGTTGATCCGCGCGCCCCAACCGGGCGACGGCCCGGAACTGAACGCCGCCGTTCGGGAAACGTTCGCCGAGCTCCGCCCCTGGATGCCGTGGGCGGATCATCTTCCCAGTGTTGCGGACTCGGAGCACAACATTCAGGAGGCGTGGGAGGCGTTCCAGGCGCGCACCGACCTGCGGCTGAACCTCTACCTGAAGGAGACCGGCGCGTTCGTGGGCGGAAGCGGATTACACCGCATCGACTGGAGCGTTCCCAAGTTTGAGATCGGCTACTGGCGGCGGCGCGGATATGAAGGGCGGGGGCTCGTTACCGAGGCCGTTCTGGGGATCGCCGGCCTGGCGTTCAACACGCTGGGGGCGCAGCGCGTTGAGATTCGCTGCGACACGCGGAACGAGCGCAGCCGCGCCGTAGCCCTGCGCGCGGGCTTTCGCCTGGAGGGCATCCATCGCCGCGACTCCCGCGCCGTGAACGGAGAGATCCGCGACACCGTGGTATACGCCATGCTGCCGGAAGAGTACCAGGCCCTGCCTGTTGCAACCGCGACGGGCCCATCCGCCGGATAGGCGACACAAACGAAAGGTTCGAATGTCCACTCTCACACAGATTCTGGCGAATATCGAATCGGAGGCGAAGCGCGCTCCGTTCGATATCGACAAGATGGCCTACCGTAAGGCTCACCGTCCTCCCACCGTGCCGATTCTCGCGGCGGGTAATATGGAGTCCTCGCTGTGCCTCTTCGCGCGCGACCTCGGGCAGGAGGAGGTCCTGCGCGGTCAGCCGCTGATTGGTTCCGCCGGCCGCCGCGTGCGCAAGGCGCTGTTCGAGCGCCTGTACCCGAAGCGACACCCAGACTCGCCGTTCTACACGGCGATCTTGAACGACGTCCTTCTGACGAACACGGTCCCCTATAAGCCCGCCGGTAACGTGGAATATGACCGCGCGACGAAATCCCGCTTCCGCCCGTACATTGAGGAACTGCTGGTGAACGTCTGGACCGGCCATGCGCTGATCCCGATGGGCGAAGGCGCCTTCAAGTGGTTCGCCCCTTACGCGGAGAAGGGCACCGTTGTCGCCTTCTGGGACGACCGCGAGAATCGTTTCCGAGGAACCCTGGACGTCACCGTCACCGCCATGGACCAGGGCGAGCGCACCGAGAAGGTCATCACGCTGGCTCCCATCCCGCACCCATCCCCCAGGAGTCCCTTCATGGCTGAGTTCCCGGATCGCCTGGCCGAACGCCTGGAGGCGTTCCTGCCGAAGTAGCATCGCCAGGGTCATACGGAGGCGCCGCCATCAGGCCTGCTGGAGGGCTCGGCGGCGGCGCTTCCGCATCAGCCGGGTGTCAGGGCCGACGGCTCAGTCCGTCAATCCGGCCTCGATGGCCGCCATGACAGCCAGTTCGGAGCCGCGATAGCGATTTGCGGCGCCCCGGAATGCCGCCAACGCGCCGCGCCGATCACCTTTGATCTCCATGGCTGTGGCCATGCAGTACTCGTAGTACCCCCGAGCGAGGCCCGCGTGTGAGGCTGCGAGCTTGCCGTATGTTGCCGGCGAGGCCCATCGTCCAGGAGCGCCTCCGGCTCGGCCGGACTCCCTCGCCGCGTCG
The DNA here is from genome assembly GCA_036504855.1 of Armatimonadota bacterium. Lineage (GTDB taxonomy): Bacteria > Armatimonadota > DTGP01 > JAKQQT01 > JAKQQT01 > DASXUL01. The sequence continues at coordinate 4,297 of DASXUL010000008.1, forward strand.
ACACACCACCGGACGCCCACGGCATCCACGGGCCGCACGCTTTGAAACAGAGCATCCGCCTCCCGTTGTACCTGGCGCCGGTTCCCCTGGGCGCTCAGAATCCGTATCTCCTGGAGGCGGAGCCTGTTCGCCGATGAGTGGCCCGCGGCCTGGGCGATGCCGCTTTGCAGGCGCCGAATGGCCGCGTCGTGCATCCCCTGATGATCGAGGCGGAGAGCCTCAGTCAATGCGGAGTCTGCCGCCGCGGCCATGCGCGGGTCCTCGCTGACCCCTCGCTGGCCGGGCCTGTCCGCCCCGCGCGGGCCGTAGGCGACGCGTTGGAGGAGGGATCGGGCGGAGCGCCCGCAGGCTCCAGCCGGGTCCATGGCGGCAACGCGGCGAAGCGTGGCGTTCCGGGCGGCGCGATCTCCATCGGCCCATTGGGCCTGCGCAAGCGCGGCGCCGAGGAACGGCCGGCGCTGAGCGGGCGCCGTTCTGAAGGCCTCTTCCAGCGCCGCCCTGTCTCGGATGCCTTGCTGAAGGGCAACGGCGTGACCGTACACGAGAGCGGCTACAGGGCCATCGACCCCGGTATCGAAATCGTCCGGGCTGTTGTGCGCCGCGCAAAGGTCGATGGCTTCACCAGATCGGAGGATGGCCTCCGGCAGCGCCCCTTGGTCAATGAGAGCGGCAGCCAAACCGACCCGCACGGCGGCGGACGCTGGCCACGCTGTGGCTTTCGGGAGGATGGAGCGGTAGAGCGGAATGGCGTCGGCGGGGCGGCCGCGGCGGAGCTGCTCTCTCGCCTGCTTCCACGTCGCCTCGGACTCGCCCGGCAGATGGGCCATTGCTTCGACCATACCGGTGTCCATGGGGGCTGCCCGCCGGGCGGCGAGCCGCCGTGCGCAGCCGGAGATCGCCAACCCGGCGAGCGTCAACGATACGGCGAGTCCAAGCGCTGCGATGTGTTTTGGGCGGGCCATGCATGTACCTCCTCTGCGGAACATGGGTCCATACGCGTACGATGCTCGCCTGGTTTCGGGCGTTAGGCGTAGGGCTTCCGTTGAGTTGAGCCCCCTTGCGCCGGAGCGCCGGCGCAAGGGGACTCGCTTGCGTCAGGATGGGGCGGAGATCATCCGGGTCAGGGCCAGGACGTCGTTCACGTCGATCACGCCGTCGCCGTGGCCCTTGGGGTCGGCGGAGGCGAAGGGGTAGAGGTCGCGGAGGGCGAAGTTGGCGGGCGTCGATAGGCCGCCCGCCGCGCGAAGGGCGTCGGCGCTGTCGGCCGGCGTCACTCCGCTATCCCGCTCCCACAGGTCGTTCGTCACGTTCGTGCCATTCCGGGCGCCGAATTCCACGCACCGTCCGCGCACGCTGTCATAGGCCATGGCGGAGTCCGCGGAGATCGGGCAGGCAGGGTCCGTGATCTCGGTCCACCTAACGCCGTCCCACTCCCACGTGTCGCTGTTTCCATAGCCGCCGAAGAGGACCACTTTTCCGCGCACGCAGTCGTAAGCCATGCCGGCGCGGGAGCGGCCGACAGGGCCCGTGGTTGCAACCCGCGTCCACTTGGAGCCGTCCCACTCCCACGTATCGGAGAGCACACTGGAGTTCCGCTCGCCCCCGAACAGAACGAGGCGGTTCCGCGCGCTGTCGAACGCCATGCTGGCGTAGTTGCGCGTGAAGGGCCCCTGGCCCGGAATCTGTGTCCATTGTGCCCCATCCCACTCCCAGAGCTCCGCGTACATCAGCGTGAGGGTTGGGCTGGCGAGAAGCATGGTCTTCCCCCGGACGGTATCGAAGGCAAGGCTCGGACCCAAGCCTCCCGCCGGACCGCCGGTTGCGACCTGTGCCCAAGCCGCGCCGTCGAACTCCCAGGTTTCCGTGGCTCCCGTGGCCGCATGTCCTCCGTAGAGGACGGTCTTTCCGCGGCGAGGGTCGAACGCCAGGGGGGCGCTCCAGCGGGCGCTTGGGGCGGGCCCCTCTATCTGCCGCCAGGCGACGCCGTTCCAGGTCCACGTCTCGGCCACGGCCCTGGCGGAAACGGAGCCGCCGAAGAGGACGGAGGCGCCACGCACGGAGTCGTACGCCATGGAGGCCCAGTGGCGCATCGGAGGCCCCGCCGTCAGCGCCTGGCGCCAACCCGATCCATCGAGGGTCCACGTATCGCCGGAGATGCCGTCGGTTCCGGCTCCGCCGAAGAGGACCGATACGTTGCGAACGGTGTCGTAGGCCATGGCGGCGTAACTACGCGCGGTAGGTCCCGTTGCGGCGGACGGAGTCCAAGATGTCCCATCGTATTCCCAGACGTCGGAGCAGAAGCTCCCTTCATAGTCGCCGCCGAACATCAGGGATTTGCCGCGCGCGGCGTCGTACACTAGCGAGGCGTCCTGCCGGGCGGAGGGGCCGGTTGCCGTGACTTGCTTCCAGGCCACGCCATCCCACTCCCATGTATCGTTCAGATACCGTGGGCTGTCATAGCTGTAACCGCCAAAGAGCACAGTCACGCGGCGCGCGGCGTCATACGCCATCGCCGCGGAACCGCGCGGCGGCGGACCGGATGCGGCCGCCTGCCTCCAAACGGCGCCATCCCACTCCCAGGTGTCGCCGGGGTGGCCGGTTGCGTCCTGACCGCCGTAGAGCACGGTCACCTTGCGCGCCGCGTCGTAGCACATGCTGGCCCATCGCCGCGCCGTCGGGCCCGCCTCTGCGGCGAGCTTCCACGTTACGCCGTCCCATTCCCACGTGTCGCCGAGCCTGCCATAGCTCGCGCTGGTTCCTCCGAAGAGAACACACACGCCGCGGGCGCTGTCGTAGGCCAATACGGATTCCTGTCGGGGAGACGGGCCTGTTGTGGCGACGCGCGTCCACTCTGAGCCGTCCCACTCCCAGGTGTCTGCAAGCATAGCCCCGGTGGGGGCGCCGCCGAACATGACGAGGCGGCCGCGCGCCGAGTCGAATGCGGCGCAACTCGCTTCACGGGCCGAGGGGGTGGGGATGATCTGGCGCCAGCGGGGCGTCGCAGCCACAGCGGCAGGCGCCAGGCACAATAGCATCAAGAGGGCGGGAAGGATTCGGATAACGCGGGAAGGCGCGGCGCGCCGGACCCTCTCATTCGAGGCGGGCGCTGGGATGGCGAACGGCATCAGTGTGACCTCAGCCGCCGGAACGTTGCATCGCGGCGACGTGGAGCGTGTAGAAGAGTGACGTTGGGCGGCCCACGGCGCCGTTGACGCGGGCAGTTTGCGGCGAAGCGCATTGCCCCGCGCCGCGTGGGGCTGGCGCAGCGGCCTGGGCGGATCGCTCGTCCGCCGCCGCTGCGCGTTCACATGTGCGTTTCTACCCGACGCGGGACTTGAGGAACTCCTCCTCGGTACGGTCCAGGTCCTGCGTATGGACACGGGGATCGGGTTCGGCGGCGGGCTTGGCCGGGCGCTTGCCGGGCTTCACCAGCTCCAGATCGTTTGCGGGAACGATGACCGAATAGTTGAGCTTGAACTGCTTCTCCGCATCGGAGAGGTTGGCGCGGGCCTCCTGTGAGATGCTGTCCATCCAGCGCTCCTGCAGGCGTTTCTCAATCTCCGTGTGGCGGGCCGCGTTCTGTTCCGGAAGGGTCTCGCGGTCAACGGATACCGTGATCTCCTCCGGCGAGTAAACCTTCACCACGGTTCCCTCCACGCCGCCCATGTGCGGGAAGTAAGCGTTCTCCTTGATGTCGTTGGCGCTCTGTGGGCGCGCGATGACGCGCACGCGGTCGCCCTGTTTGAATGTTGGCATATGCTCTCCTATTTGCTCTCCCGCTCGAGTTGCTTCAAGGCAGACTCGAGATCCTTCAGCGCGGCTCCGTAGCCTGCCCAGTCGCCCGAGCGTTGCAGGGCCTTCGCGCGTTCAAACGCCGCCACGGCGCGTCGAACAGCGGGCCGGCCGGTTGGGGCCGCTCCGGGCCCAGCCGCCGCCGGCTCTCCGCCGCCTCCCTCGCCGAACAGCGCATTGAGCGCGTCCGGAAGGGACGCTCCCATCTGCACGCGATCGCCATAGGCGGCAATGACCCGCGTCAGCTCCGCCCGGCGGTTGCCCTGGTTGTCGCTCTGCAGATACAAAGGTTGCACGTACAGCAGGCTTTTCTCCAGCGGCAGCGTTATCATATTGCCCAGAATCACCTGGCTGCCCTGCTGGTTCAGAAGCGTAAGCTCTTTCGAGATTTCCGGCTTTTGCAGGATGCTGGCGTCGATCTGCGACGGCCCGTAAGGCAGGTTGTCGATGGGGAACCGGTAGACCACCATGCGGCCGTAGTCCCGTGGATCGCACCGCGCGGCCATCCACGCTATCATGTTGTTCTTCGATCGCGGCGTAAATGGACGGATCATCACCATTTCCTGCTGGGTTTCTCCAGGCAGGCGCATGATCACGTAGTACGCCTCCATGTCATCGTCGCCGCCCCGGCCCACCGCGCCGCGCGCGGATTTCGGCAGGTCCCATGCGTCCTCTTTGGTGAAGAACGTGCGGGGCTCCGTCATATGGTAGACCAGGTATTTGCGGCTCTGGATGTTGAAGAGGTCCTCCGGGTATCGGATGTGCGATCTCAGGTCGGCGGGCATCTCAGACAGATCCTTGAAGGCGCCGGGGAAAGCCTTGGAGTACGCCTGGAGGATCGGGTCATTGGGGTCGGCCTTGTAGAGCGTAATCGTGCCGTCATACGCGTCCACCGCGACCTTGACGCTGTTCCGCACGTAGTTGAAGTCGCCGGCGGTCTCGCTGTAGGGGAAACGATCCGTGGTCGTGTAGGCGTCGATAAGCCAGACGACGCGCCCGTTCGCCACGACAGGATAGGGGTCGTGGTCTAGTTGCAGGAACGGCGCCACCAGCTTCACGCGCTCCGTGATCTCCCGGTGAATGAGCAGTCGGCTTTGCGGAGTGAAGAAGCGAGAGAAGAGGAAATTCGAGTCGAACCCAACGTAGCCGGATAGCGCCAGGCGCGACAGGCCGGAGCCGACCGGCATTCCGGCCTTGCCGTCGTAGTTGCGATAGACGTCCGGTGTTCCGGGGTAATCCAGCTCGGTGGATGTGGTTCCCACAACCGCCCAGTCCTGATCCGTTTCGCCGAAGTAGATGCGCGGCTGGGTGAGCTTCAGGTCCGTAGCGGTTGTTGGTGGGATGTTCTTGACGATAAAGGTGGGCTGGCCGTCTTCGGAGGCGGAGTTGACGGGGCTCATGACGACGCCGATGCCGTGCGTATAGACAAGGTGTTGGTTCTGGAACGACTTCGCCTGCTCCGGAAGGAGATCCTGGTTCATCTCGCGGGCGGAAATCAGCACCTGGCGGTACTGTCCGTTTAGCGTGTAGCGATCAACGTCGACACTGCTGAAAACGTAGTACGGCTTGATCTCCTGGAGTTGCTTGTACGCCTGCTCGGCGATGTTGTAGTCCCACAGGCGGCAGTTGGCGATGGTGGCCGCATTGCGGCGGATGAGCCCCGGCGTGAGGTCATTCACAATCGGGAAGTCCGTCTGGATGGCGCCGTCCAAACCGTACGCCTTTCGGGTGAAGGCGATGTTGTGGGCGATATACGTCTTCTCGGCCTCGAACTCATTCGGCTTCACGCGCACCTGTTCGAGGCCGGACGGGTACAGGACTCCGCCAACGAAGGAGACGAGAACCATCGCCACGATCATCGCCAGACCTGGCGTAACCCGTCGCGCGAAGGTCTGGGCAATCCACACTACGGCGGCCAGCGCGCTCAGGACGGCCAGCATGGAGAGCACGGGAAGACGAGCGTGCACATCCGTGTAGCCGGCCCCGCCAGTTACCACGCCGGATGAACGTGTGAGTAAATCGTAACGCGCCAGCCAGTAGCCGGCGGCCTTCGCCGCGAGGACCAATGCCACCAGCGTGGACAGGTGTCGAGCCGACCCGGGGGGGACGGCTTTGCCAAAGAGGTTCCAACCTTTGCGCGTGTCATAGTAGCTCACAGCGCCCACGCCGTGGACGAAGGCGCAGGCGATCAGCGTCACCGCGAGGGAGAACATCACGAATCCCAGGGTAAACTGCTGCATCGGCAGTGTGAACACGTAGTAGCCCACGTCTTTGTGGAACAGCGGATCCGCGATGCCGAACGGCACGGCGTTACGGTAGAGAAGCCAGGTGTTCCAAGTGCCCGTGGCGGCGAGGCCGGCAAGCACCGATAGCGCTACGGCGCCGGCATAGAGCAGCGGTCCCAGCGTCTTGCGGGCGATGACCTCCACCTTCCCCCGAAGGTCTACCGGGATGGAGGGCGGCGGAGCGGTTCGCAGGGCGAGCCAGAGGTTGGGGACGGAGATCAGCAGGAAGAGTGCGGCAAAGCCCAGCCCCATCGTTCCCTGCGCGCCAAGGAACGTCCAGAAGACGTTGGAGTAGCCGACCTCGTGGAACCAGCGCCAGTCTACCCAGAAGCCGAGGAGGCTCTTCCCGGCGAACAGGGCGAGAAGAACCAGTACCACGAGAACCCGACCGCCCCATGAGGGGGCCCGGCGAGGCGGTCGATGCCCGCCCCGCGGCGATCCGGGGCCTAAGTTGTTCGGGATGCGATCCATTTGGCCAGATTCCTTAGTGCGTCCCGTTCCGCTCCGGCGGGAAGGGGGTCCAGAGCGGCGATTGCCGCCTGAGTGCAGTCATTGGCGAATGCGCGGGCACGCTCCACGGCGCCGCAGGCCATCACAGACGACCGAACGCCGCGAAACGCGGCCTCCGACGGTTCCTGGCTCAACAGGGCGCGAACCGGGCCGTCGCAGTCCTCACACTGGAGGGCCATCAGAATGGGCAAGGTGTATTTGCCCTCCCGATAGTCGGCTCCCACGTCTTTCCCCGTTTCTTCGGTATCGCCGACGTAGTCCAGCAGGTCGTCGGTGATCTGGAACACCAGGCCGATCTGGGTTCCGTAGTGGGACAGCGCATCCAGCTCGGCGGCGGGGGCGTTGGCCACCATCCCGCCCACCCGGCAGCATGCGGAGAGGAAATGGGCCGTCTTGCAGTCGATGATATGCAAGTACTCGTCCACGGTGATATCCAGGTCCCGCCGGTGTCGCGCTTGAAGCACTTCACCGCGGCAGAGGCGCGAAGTAACCTCCGAAAAGGCATCCAGGATGTCGCACCGGCCGTAGCCGGCGAGCAGCGTGAAGGCGCGCGAGAGGATGAAGTCGCCCGCGTAGACAGCAACTACCGGATCCCACCGGCGCGAGGCGGTAAGCCGCCCGCGGCGCATGGGGGACGCGTCCATAATGTCATCGTGCAGCAGCGTGGCGGTATGGATCATCTCCACCGCGGCGGCGGCGGGGATCACATCGTCAATGGCGGCGCCCATCATCTTGCCGGTGAGGAGGGCGAGGCCCGGCCGCAGGCGCTTGCCGCCGGCCTCGAACACATAGTCGCAGACCTCAGCCAGCAGCGGCAGGTCCGAAGACAGGCTTTCGCGCATCAAGCTCTCTACGGCGGCAACGTGTTCCTCACCGCGGGCCGACTCTTGGAAACTCACGCCGGGCCCTCCGGTACGGCGCCAACGTGGATCGCCACAATCCCGCCCGTGAGGTTTACCACGCGGACATCGACGAGCCCGGCGCCGATCATGATGTCAGCGAGTTCCTGACGATCGACGAACGCGGCCAGCGACGCGGGCAGGTAGGCGTAATTCCGCTTCTCCGGGTGCACCATGCGCGCGGCGGACGGCAGGATGCGGTTGAAGTAGGTAAAATAGAGGGCGCGGAAGGGCGGCCACAGCGGTCGCGCCAGTTCCAGGCAGACCACCCTGCCGCCAGGTTTCACCACGCGCGCCATCTCGGAGAACGTGCGGTTCAGGTCGACGACGTTGCGCGTGCCGAACGCGATGGCGGCGGCGTTGAAGGCGCCATCGGGGAATGGAAGCGCCATGGCGTCTCCCTCCACCATCTCGATGGGCGCGCGGAGGTCTCCATTGCGTTCTCGTCCCAGGTCCAGCATGGCGGCGCAGAAATCCAGGCCAACAACGCGTCCCTGCGTGCCGACGTAACGAAGCATCTCGCGGGCCAGGTCCCCAGTGCCGGTGGCAACGTCCAGGGCGCTTTCGCCAGGGTGGAGGTTCGCCAGGCGGGCGGCCACCCGGCGCCACATGCGGTCCTGCCCGACAGAGAGGGTTCGATTGAGGAGGTCGTACGTAGGGGCAACCTGGGTGAACAGCTTGTGCACGAAGGCGGCCTTCTCGTCTCCTTGCGGTATGTTGATCACAGGCGCGGACGGTTGGGTCATGGCACGGTCATGATAGGTGGGGGCATGTTGGCAATACAAGGAATGCCGGCGGCCGCCCCCTGCGGCGGCCGGCACGAAAGGAACCCAGCCGTGGCGTCTGGCGTTCCCCCTGTAGCGATCAGGCTTGTAGATGCGCCGGCTACCCGAACTCGTCGTTCGAGGCCCGCTACGGCGTGAGGGGGACGTTGGGCCAGGGCCTCCCGGCGAGCTCCGCGTAGAAGCGCCCTTCATTCTCGACCATGCGGATGAGGCTGCGGTTCATGGTTTCGCCCACGCGGACGGTGTGTACAGTCAAGAGGCCGTAAAGCACCGTCACCGTGCACGCGGCCGGGATGCACCACATGGCGAAACGCCGGAAGTAGCGCTGACCCGCCGGCTCGCCATCTCCGTACGCTTCCACGCTGATAATGGCGAACACGATCGCCGAAGGAAGCAGCGTGGCCAGCGTGAGGAGCATCCACGAGATCGTGAGGTCCTTCGTCTGGTTCGCCGCGTGCAGGGCGGGGTCGAGTGCGGACATTCCCTGCGCCAGGCGAACGCAGCCGACGCACAGGACCGCCAATCCGAGCGCGGAAGCGGCCCAAACGCCGCTGCGATGCTTCATGCGGCCCGCCAGCCAAGCGATGGCGCCGAGAGCAATCAGCCAGAGTGAGCTGTCGATGAGGAGTTGCCCCGCCAGATACCAGAGCGCATAGCCGCGAAGTCCCCGCAGAACGTCGAACCGCTCCGTGCCGGCGCTGAGGATGGCGGAGACCTCATCATTGGCCCGCATCTGGGCCTGCATCGGTGGCGAAAGCTCAGCGATTGGGGTCTGACGGGAGATGCTCGGCGGCGCGCTCGGGCGCGGCAGGCCGGGCAGAGGGGGGCCGGCAGGGATCGGCGGGCCTCCCGGGCTCTGGCGCTGACGGCCTAACGCGATCAACTGCATCCGGCGCCCGACCGTCACGCCGACCATACTCGTGCTCTCGTTGCGCATCCGGGCTCCGAGGCTCAACAGGATGCGTCGGATGCGCGCCGCTTCGGCCTTGTGTCCCGCTCGATCGAGCGAAACCGCATCTGATCCAAACCGTACTCCCACGCGGGCGAGCAGGGCGGCGTGCGGGAAGGTGACCGAAGCGGGTATAGACAGCCTCCAGAAGGTGTTCCCTGCGCCGAACGACGCATCCCCGGCCCGCCAGGTTCCCTTTGTGATCTCAGGCAGGTACTCGCGCCAGAGCGGTTTGGCGGCCGCTGCGTCGAGAGCCGCCAGGGCATCCCGGTCCCTCCCGAGCGCGAACAGCGCAACGGCGGCGAGGGATGTGAAGTAGCCGTTGGCTGGGTCCAACCGCTCACCGGCCCGCGCTACGCGCAGGTAGCGGTTCCAGTCCTCGGCGCTGGTTGAAGGCGAGGTCTGAGCGGCGGGGTGAACGGCTGCGCCTGCTCCCGGGTGTTTCGGAAACGCGAGGCCCGCGGCTGCCACGCGGAGCACATTGGCGTAGACCTCGGGTCGCGTCGGGTAGCGCTGAAGCAGGGGACTGCACTCCGTCAGGAGGTCGCGGCCAGTCACAGACGGGGAACCCTGAATGCGCCACAGCGCGGCTCCCGCTTGCGCCATCTCATCGTTTGGGCGGCGCGCGGCGCCGATGGCCACGCGGCGAACGACGCTTGGCGGCGGATCAGAGCGCCCGGCCCAGGCGCCGCAAAGAGGGATGGCGTCGATGCCGAGCGCATCGCCGGCGGAAGGCGACGCCGCCATGCGAAGCTGGGCGCCCACAAGCCACCGGCTGTGAGGCGCGTACAACAGGGCGAGGACCATCCCGATGGCCAGGCCGAGCAGGGCTGCGTTTGTTCGCTTACGAGCGCGCATGGATGGGCCTCAGCTGCGAGGATGCGGGACGACGCGGGGGGCGAGCGGCGCCGCCTGCAACGCGGCGAACGCAAGGTAGGTGGGGCGAGAGCTGTTCAACAGAGCATCGAGGCGGTCGTCGATCGCCGTGTCTGTGGCCTCGCGCCGAATCGCGATGGCCGGCGCCGGGGCCGAAGCCGCCAGGGCCGGATTGCCGGCATGCCCGGGCATGTTGATGAGCAGGATCGTTACCACGGCCGAGGCGGCCGCCGTTGTCAGAGCCGGTTGGAAGTATGAGAGCGCCAGGTTCCACCATGGTGAGCGGCTGCTCACGGCGGCGAGCACCTGGGCGTTAAAATCCGGCGAGACAAGCGGCGTGTCGGTGCGGCTCAGGGCGTCGCGGATCGCTTCGGCTGCCTGCCGATCCTCCGGTGGGCCGGATCCCGATGATCGTCGGCGTACCTTATTGAACACGGTTCGTTTCCTCCACAACGCGCATATACAGATCCCGGAACCGGGCGCGCGCCGCGTTGAGGCGCGAGCGCACAGTCCCTACCGGGATGCCGAGCACGTGGGCGATATCCTCGTACTCCATCCCCTCCAGTTCGCGAAGCACAAGCGCGGCGCGCAAAGGCGGGCTCAGTTCCTTCAACAACGCGTTTACAACCAGGCGCGTATCAATGGGATCCTTGGGCGACGAGAGCGGCAGCGTGTCGTCCCACTGGACTTCGGAATCCCAGCGTTTCAGCCGGCGGCGGTCCAGGCACACGCGCAGCACGATATGGAAGAGCCAGGTGGTGAAGCGGCTATCTCCCCGGAACGCGCGGATGTTACGGAATGCCCGAATGAAGGCTTCCTGCGCCGCGTCTTCGGCTTCGTCCGGCCGGCGCAGGATATGCGCCGCCAGGCGGATGACCCGATTCCGGTATCGATTCAGGAGCCAGGTGAAGGCGGCTTCGTCGCCAAGGCGCGCACGGACGAGCCAGCGGGCTTCCTCGGGGTCCCCCTCGGTGTCGCGTGACACGGGCATCGTGATTACCGTCGCTTCCGCCTCAATGGTCATCGCCTCTCTTCCCTCAAACGGAGAGACGTGCGCTGGGTGGAGGATAGTTCGGCGGGATGTGAGCTGTCAGCCGTCAGCGATCAGCCGTCAGCCCGGGAGGTCTCCTGTTCGCGAAGAACATCTCGCGTAGATCGGACCCATTCGGGCTGACGGCTGATCGCTGACGGCTGACAGCTACTTACGGCGTTAGCTTGTTCGCCTTGCAGAAGGCGTCGTATTCGGTCTTGACGCCGGGCGGGGTGATCTGGCCGGCGATGATCTTCGCCTTGAAGTCGTCGACCTTCTTCATTACGTCGGCGGGGATGTCTTTCTTGGTGTACTTCATCTCGGAGAGGCCGACGCCGTTTTCTTTCAGGCCGTATACGTGGTCGCCGGGGGTGAAGTGGCCGTTCTGGATCTGTTTCGTGATGTCGAAGACGGCGTTATCGACGTTCTTGACCATGCTGGTGAGCACCTTGCCGGGGGCGAGGTGGTCCTGATCGGAGTCAACGCCGATGGCGTATTTGCCGGCGGGCTGGTTTTTGGCGGCGTTGATGACGCCAAGGCCGCACTTGCCGGCGGCGTGGAAGATGATGTCCGCGCCCTGTCCGAACTGCAGCGTGGCCATGCTCTGGCCCTTGTTGGAATCATCCCAGGACTCCGTGTACTGGGAGAGGATTTTGATGCCAGGGCGGGCCATCTTGGCGCCGGCGCGGTATCCGTACTCGAAGCGGTCGATGACGGAGCCGTGCATGCCGCCGATGAAACCGATTGTGCCGGACTTGCTCATCGTTGCGGCAAGGGCGCCCACCAGGAACGAGCCATCCTGCTCCTTGAAGCGGACCGCAGCGGCGTTGGGAGAAGCGGCGGACTGGCCGTCGATGATGATGAACTTGACGGCGGGGAATTCCTTGCTCACCTGGTTGTAGGCGTCCTGCTCCAGGTATCCGATGGCGAACACGGCGTCATAGCCCAGCTTCGCGTAGTTGCGCAGATTGCGCGCGTAGTCCGATTCCACGGTGCTCTGCGCGTATTTCGCCTCCACGCCAAGGTCCGTTTGGGCCTTCTGCGCCCCGCGCCATGCCGAGGCGTTGAACGACTGATCGCCCACGCCGCCCTTGTCAGTCACCACGCCAACGCGAATCGTCTTTCCGCCGCCGGGTTTCGGCGCGTTGTTGGCTTCTTGCTTGTTGTTGCAGCCGGCGCTCATCGCTACCAAGGCCGCCAGGCCCAGCATCCAGGTCTTCAAAGGGGTCTCCTCCGCGGAGCCGGACGTTACGCCTCGGCGCCGCCACCAATCATTAGGCGGCCCAGGCCCTCGCGGGTGGCGCTGGGGCCGGGCACGGTGGCCGCTATGCGGCCGTGGTAGAGGACGGCGATGCGGTCGGCGAGCGACAGCACCTCATCCAGGTCCAGCGAGATCAACAGCACGGCGCGCCCGCGGGCGGCTTCGGCTCGGAGGCGATCGTGGAGCATTTGCGTTGCGCCGATGTCCAGGCCGCGGGTGGGCTGGTAGGCGATCAGGAGGTGCGGGTCTCGTCCCACCTCTCGGCCGAACAGGAACTTCTGCTGGTTGCCGCCGGAGAGCGATCGCGCGGTGGAAAGTGAGGGATGCGCCATGCCGATGCGCGGAGTGCGCACCGAGAATTCCTCAACAATGGCGTCGGCGTCCGCCTGGAGCGCCGCGGCGGCCAGCGCCGGCCCTCGTGCATACGGAGGGCGGTCATGCCGGCCAAGCGCCAGATTCTCGGCCAGGCTGAAATCCAGGATCATCCCTTGGCGCTGGCGGTCCTCAGGCAAATACCCGATGCCGGCCTCGTAGCGCTGGTAAGTTGGCGAGTGGGTGATATCGTGGTCGTCCAGCGAAATAGAGCCGCCGTCCACGTCGCGCAGGCCGATGAGCGCATCGGCCAACGGGGCCTGCCCATTGCCGTCGACGCCGGCGATGGCCAGGATTTCGCCGGGCCGCACGTCGAACGAGATGTCCTCCAGGCCGGTTTCGTGCTCCGCGCCGCTCATTCGCAGTCCGCTGACCCGCAGTACGGGGGCGGCGTCCAGCCGCGCGGCCGCCGCCTGCTTGCGTTCCGCCAGACCAAGCGCCGCCTTGTCCACCGTCAACGCCGCGCCGGAACCTCCCACCAGCAGCGAGGCCAGCTCATCGATCGACGTGTCCTTGGTCTCCAGCGTCGCTACTAGCTTGCCGGCGCGCAACACGGCGATCCGGTTGCACAACTCCATGACTTCGGGCAGCTTGTGGCTGACGAACAGCAGGGTCAGGCCGTCCTCGGAGAGGCGGCGGAGGTTGGCGATGAGGTCCGCGCTTTCCTGGGGAGCGAGGCTGGCGGTGGGCTCGTCCAGGATCAGGAGTTCCACGTTGCGGTAGAGCGCCTTGAGGATTTCCACCTTCTGCTGCGCGGCTACCGTCATCTTCTCCACGGCGACGTTCGGGTCCACCACGAGGCCGGACTTTTCGCCCAATTCGCGCACGCGCTCACAGAGGAGCTTGCGGTTCAGCAGGATGCCGTTGCGAGGTTCGTAGCCGAGCCCAACGTTTTCGGCCGCAGACAGCGGCCCGACCAGCAGGAAATGCTGGTGCACCATGCCGATTCCGCGCGATTGCGCGTCACGGGCCGATCGCCAACGCACTGCTTCGTCATGCCAAAGGATGCGCCCGCCATCCGGCTGAAGCTCGCCGGCAAGCATCCGCATCATGGTGGACTTGCCGGCGCCGTTCTCGCCGAGCACGGCGAGGCGATCGCCAGGGCGGACGGTGAGCGAAACCGCGTCATTGGCGACGAAGGCGCCAAAGCGTTTGGTGAGGCTATCGGTTTCTAGCAGGGATGCCATGATTGGGGTTCGGAAATGGGGCCGTTGCCATGGTAGACCAGCGGCGGCGAAACGTCAAAGGCGGGGGGGCGGTTCGACTGCCTGCCTGGTATAATGGAAACGAGCCGATCCATCTTGCGTTCCAAGAGGCGAACCGCCATGCCGCTCTGCACTACCGCGCTCGTCGATTCCGAAAGGAGCGCGAGGACGCTACTATGAACCATCTGACTGCTCCGGGCCGATCCGCCGTCCCGCCGTCGAGACTCCTCTTCATGTCCGCGTGCGTTCTGGCGGCGTGCGCGCTCGCGTTCGGCGCCGGCGTCTTCCTGCCGATTCGGCGTTCAGTGCAGGGGGATCTGCGGGACCTGGCATCTATCGGCTTCCCGTTCGGCGCGGCGCTTGCGTTTCTGGCGGGCTGGGTGCAGTGGGGCATCCGCCGGCGCAAACGCTCGGACGGCACGCTCTTCGGCCGCCACTCGCGCATCGGAACGACCGCCGCAAACGACCTCTTCGTTGGCTGCCTGTTGTTGGGCGCGGTCGCTTACACAGTCGCGCCAATCTCGCAGTTGCCGGTCGTGACAAGCGCCGTGATGTGTTGGACGCTATTCTCGGGCATCGACCGGGGCGTCAACTCCCGAAGCGGACTCGTGGGGCCGTTCGCGCAGATCATGCTCGCGGTAGTGGGAATGGCGACTCTGGGACTGGCGCGGCACGGCGCACTGAGCCTGATCGCCGGCAGGCGTCCCGTTTGGGTGGATATCGCCTTCATCGTGATTCCTCTGATCCCCGCCGCCGTGCCAGCCGCCTACGCCGCCAACGCGCACGCCGACGACCTGTTGCGCGGGGCTCAGGCGACGCCGGACGGCCTCGCGTAACCAGATTCACAAGAGGACACCAACCATGACGCCTCCGATTCCAGCGCCCGCCAGCATCCTGATTGTTAATGACCTGACGCACACCGTAATAAAGGCGATGAAGGACCTGGTTGGTCTGGGCTACTCCGTGTCGCGGGCGCGCAGCTTCCAGGAGATGCTGGCGAAGTGTCGCGAAACTCGGCCCGACCTCATCGTTCTCCACACGGTCATGCCTGATTGGGTGATGGAACCATCGGAGATCATTCCTGCACCGGCCTCGTCTCCTCGGGCCGGCTGCCTCTCCTTTCCCCACCCGGGGGCAGAGGTCTCCACGGCGTCGCTGGCAGCATACCGTCCCTCCGGATCGGGGGTACAGGAGATAATCGCCAGGGAGGTTGCACCGCCTATGCCGCGTGTCCTCTTTCTCTGTTGGCGGTCTTCCTCGTGGAACATCCGGTGGGACTGCACAGGCGCTGTTTGGGCTGATGTGCTGTTGTTACCGAGGGGCATCGCAGATCTGACCACTGTGGCGCAGCGTATCTTGACCGGCGGCGCCCGAGTCGATCCGTCCCCTCGTTTGCCGGGCTTCGAGGGAGTGACGCGGTAATGCCGGAACGCTAACCCTACCCGCCGCTGAAAGGACGTTACGATGAGCGATATGTGGAACCAACTGGACTGGCCGAGGCGGCTGTTCCTGCTGGCCGCGCCTTTGTGCTGGACGCTGATCATCCCGGGCATCGTAGATGCGGTCCGGTTCGGCCGGCGCATCAGGCGGTCGGACCCGGCGGCGCCGCGCGCGGCGGTCCGCCGGCTGGCCTGGTATCGCTTCGCCTGCTCGGCGGGTCCGGCGGCCGGGGCGGGCGCGATGTGCGTCTGCTCCGCCGTGGGAGGTCGCCTGCCCGCTTGGGCCAATACCGCGCTGTATTGCTCCGTGGTGGCGCTCCCGGCGCTTCCCTTCATCGTCCAGCGCCTCTTGCGAATTGAGGTGACCCGGGCCAAGGTCGCGTCGCTGCAGGGGCGCGGCTGGCAGGCTGGCGGGATCATCCTGTATTGGATGCTCCTGGCGCTGCTTGGTCCGTTCAGCGCGATAGCGTTCCTCCTGGCAAAGAACGGATCGGCGTTGGGAGCCGCGATGCTCGCGGGCGTCGCCGCGCTCGCGGTCCTTGCCCTTCGCGGCATCTGGAGGCTGACGGCCGTGTCGCGGTCCTGAGCGACCAAGCATGCGTGAGAGGTTTGACGGGCTTCCGGGGGTTTCCTATAGTACCATGGCGCTTGGAGGAGTCCCCGGAGCGTCCCCCACACGAACATGCGAGTTCTTCTAGCCGCCATCATCGGCCTGGCGTTGGGCGCAGTGCTCATCGCGGTGACCGGGTACAGCCCAACGGAAGCCTACACGGCCATGTTCCACGAGTCTCTCGGCTCGGTGGAAGGCGTGGCGGGCGTTTTGGGCACCGCAACCCCGCTGTTACTTGTGGCGCTGGGATTCGTGGTGGCCTATCGCGCGGGGCTCTTCAACATCGGCGGCGAGGGCCAGTTCGTGCTTGGCGCCTTGGCCGCCGCGTTTGTTGGGCATGCCCTGCGATCCCTGCCGGCCGTTGCCCTCATTCCCCTGACGCTGGCCGGCGGCATCCTGGCCGGGGCCGGCTGGGCCGCGCTCTCCGGCTGGATGAAGGCCGCCCGCAATGTGCATGAGGTGGTGAGCACCATCATGCTGAATTACGTGGCGCTGCACCTCTCCACCTACCTCGTGAACGTGCAGTATGGCCCCATGCACGAT
Organism: Armatimonadota bacterium; assembly: GCA_036504855.1. Lineage (GTDB taxonomy): Bacteria > Armatimonadota > DTGP01 > JAKQQT01 > JAKQQT01 > DASXUL01. The sequence goes on from DASXUL010000008.1 coordinate 20,853, forward strand.
CCGGCGTCCACCAGTCCGCAGAGCATGCCGATTGGCGCCCACGCCATGCTGCCGACCCTGTTCCCGCGGACCGACCTGCATGCCGGCTTCCTGCTGGCGCTGGCGATGGTCCCTCTGATGGCCTGGTTCATGCGCAAGTCCGTGATGGGCTTCGAGATCCGCGCGGTGGGGAAGAACCCGTTGGCGGCGCGCACCTACGGGATTCCCGAGAAGCGGGTGATCCTGCGGGCCATGGCGATCAGCGGCGCCCTGGCCGGGTTGGCGGGCGCGATGGAATTGATGGGAGTGTCGGCCTACGCGGGAGCGTTCAAGCCGGACTTCTCCGCCGGCCGAGGGTTTGACGGCATCACCATTGCTCTGATGGCCGGCGGCGCTCCGCTGGGCGTCCTAATCGCCAGCATCTTCCTCGGCGCGTTGCGCCTCGGCGCCACTGGCATGCAAAGCCTGTCCAACGTTCCCAGCGACCTGGCGCTTGTGGTTCAGGGCATCCTGATCCTTGCGGTGTCAACGCCGACGCTGTCGGATTTCGTGGCGAAATTCCGTCGCGCGCGAAAACCGGAGGCCGTTGAGCCCCTATGAGCCTCCTCCTCCAGATCCTGAGCCAGACGCTGAATTCGTCGTCGCCATTGGTGCTGGCTGCGATGGCGGGCATTCTGTCTGAGCGTAGCGGCGTGGTGAATATCGCTCTGGAAGGCATGATGTTGCTCGGAGCGTTTGTGGCGATACCGGTGGCCGCCACGTGGGGAACGGCGGCCGGCATCGCGGCGGCGATCCTCGCTGGCGTCTTGTTGGGGTTGCTGCACGGAACGGCTACGCAGAAGCTGCGCATCGGCGCGGTAGTCAGCGGCGTGGCCATCAACGTGCTGGCCACGGGCATCACCAAGTACCTGGCCCTCGTGCCCAGCATCCCGCAGTCGGCCGACGGCACAAACACTTTGGCGGTTCCCGGGTTAAGCAGTATCCCGGTTCTGGGACCGATCCTGTTCAATCAGAGCCCGTTTACCTACTTCGGATGGTTCGCGGCCGCGGCGGTTTCGTTCTTCCTGTGGCGCACTCCATGGGGGCTCCGCGTGCTGGCGTCCGGGGAGAACCCGGACGCGGTGAAGGCCGCCGGCATCAATGTGGTGAGCCTGAGGCTGGCAACCCTGTCCGCAGCCGGGGCGCTGGCGGCAATCGGCGGCGCGCAACTGAGCCTGGGTGACGTTCACAACTTCACAAACAACATGACGGCAGGGCGGGGATTCATGGCCCTGGCCGCGGTGGTATTCGGGCGCTGGCGGCCGGCGGGCGCCTTCGCGGCGTGCGTGTTCTTCGTCTTCGCGGACGCGCTGATGAGCGGCCTTCAGATCCTGCCGGGCTTCGGCAGCCGGGTACCCAGCGAACTGGCCGCGATGCTGCCGTATATCGCCACTCTGGTGGCCCTCGTGTTCTTCTCCCGCCAGGTGCGCTCACCAGCCGCCCTGGCCGACACCGGTGACTGACGCTTATGAAGATCTACATTGTCGCGGATATGGAAGGGATAGGCGGGGTTTTCCTGCCGGAACAACTCAAGCGGGGCGCGCCTGAGTATGCCGAGGCGCGGTTACTGCTCACCGGAGAGGTCAACGCCGCCATTGAGGGCGCCTTCGATGGCGGGGCAACCGAGGTTGTGGTGAAGGACGCGCACGGCAGCGGGTTCAACATCGTTCTGGAGGACCTGGATGAGCGCGCTGAGATCGTTGCCGGCGGCTCCGTACCCAAGCGTTTGGGGGGGCTGGACGAAACCTTCAACGGCGTCTTCCTGCTGGGATACCACGCGATGGCTGGCACGCAGGCCGCCATCTGCGACCACACGATGTCATCTGTCTCCTGGACGCGATACGAGTTGTGCGGCGAGGAAGTGGGGGAAACCGCGATCGATGCGGCCTGGGCTGGCGCGCACGGCGTGCCTGTGACCCTGGTCACTGGCGATGACAAGGTGTGCGCTGAGGCCAGCGCGCTGCTCGGGCCGGACCTGGTAACGTGTCAGACGAAGGTCGGTCTGGCGCGGCATTCGGTTCTTGGCCGCTCGCCGAAGGCGTGCCGCAAGCTCATCCGGGAGGCCGCGCGACAGGCCGTATCGCAGGCGGCTCGTCCCGCCCCCTTCTGCCCCGCGGCGCCATACGAAGTCCACGTAACGTATGTGCTCACCTCCGGCGCCGACTACCGGCATTACGACGAGCGCACCATCCGGGAGGACGCCCGCACGGTCCGTTACCAGGGCGACGACCTGCTGGACGTCATCGAGCGGTCACTGAGGTAGTCCTTCCGTTGAGGCGGGGTCGATGGATGAGACCCGCCTTAACGCCAAACAGGGGCCCGGCGGACACCAATGTCCGCCGGGCCCCTGTTCTATGTGGTGACTGGAGGGCTGGGGATTCCCGAAGGGGGAACTACCAACTGGCGCCAGGGTTGTCGGCCATGCCGGGAACCAGCGCCCTGCGTCCGTCCAGGCTGGTGAGCCAGCTATACGTTCTGAACTGCGCATGGAAGTCGGCGAAGAGGCAGTTCTGGCCGTTGTTGTGGCGCGCGGAGAGCTGGTTGTTGATCTGCGTCCAGTCCGTGCCGCCCGGCTCGATGTAGGGGCTGTTGGCGTCCTGGTAACTATCCGACGACTTGGCTTCCTTCTTGTCGCGGCATTCGGCGAGCAAGATGACATCCGCGGTGCTCTTCCAGCGGGAGAGGTTGCGCCCAGCGCGCGCTGTGCCCCACCCGACGTTCCAGATGAGTTCGTCGTTGCGGGCGTAGTTGCCATAGATCCGGACAACCCCGGCGCAGTTCGTATAGAAGGAACCCTTGATCACGGTTGCTGCATTGCCATCGGCGGTATCCACGCAGGTGTAGCCGTTGGGGTAATCCACTTTCCAGGGCTTTGGCGCCGTGGAGGCCGGGCAGAGGAACACGTCAACGCTCTTGACGTACGGTTCGAGGTCTACGTGCCACTCCCAGTACTTGCGGCCGATGCAGTCATTGTTGTCATCGGCGTACATGCGAAACGCCGTGCCGAGCTGCTTCATGTTGCTCATGCAGGCGGTCGACTGGGCGCGAACGCGGGCCTTGGCGAAGACGGGGAAGAGGATGGCGGCCAGGATCGCGATGATGGCGATCACAACCAGGAGCTCGATCAGGGTGAAGCCGCGCGGGCCATTGCGTCGGAACATCTTACAACCCTCCATGGATTTGTTTTGGGCGAGAACACCCCCGGCGGCCGTGGCGCACGCTTCGCGGCACAGAGCGTCGAGGCGCGCCGTGCCCGCGAGGGCCGGCGGCTAAGAGACTAGTCCAATACCTTAAGATATAGCACGTATTGGTTATAGTGTTCTATAACAATGTACAAAAATTGGTTGAAGGAACGGATAAGGTCCGCCGGGTTGGGTCCTCAGGCGATGCTCCCCCGATCCACGCCGAGCGCTTAGGCCGGCGAGGCGTCCATTTCGGCCATAATGGGGCCTCGACGGCCTGAAAGCGCCTAACAGAATCCGTTCCGGGCTTCGGCCGGCTGCAGCAGGCGGGTGGCTCGTCGGACCGGCGCGCCACCGATACGGCAGCGGCATCGAACACGCCGGATCCTCCTGCCGCCTGCCCGTTTCGCTCGGCCTCGGGCCTCCGACCAGATTCTGTTAGGCGCTCTAGAGATCGGCTCGCTTACTTCGCGACGTAATCGCCCTTGATGAAGTTCTACGGTGCGATTCTCATAAATGTGTTTTGGCCTTGGGGCGCACGGTGATGACGTGCTTCAACCAGTTGTCCCAGCCGGGATTGTGCAGGTCCGCCACAAGGTATCGGCCGTGTACCGTGAGCCGCATGCAGAGCAGCCGGAGCGCCGAGTTCTTTTCCCCAATGCTCAGGCCTGGCCATGCAGCCTTCAGATTCCGGGCAAACTCGGGAGTGAGACCGGAGACCGGAGCGTCTATCAGAGCGAGTTCCGCATCCAGCGTCCTGATGATCTGGATGTATTCCTCGCTTGTCATCTGTCCCGCGCGGTAGATCACTGTTTCCCGCGCCTTCGCAGTTTGGATCTCTGAGATCCTCTCGGCGCTTGGAGCGTCGTGGCTGACCGGTCGAACCACGGGCTGCGCTGTGGACGTAGCATGGACGACCCTCCGGGTGATCTCTTCCAGGGCATCTACCCGTAGCATCGGAGCCCTGCAGCGTACCCCTTCATTGGGATAGGCCACTCCGTTGCATCGGACGTAGGCGTAGGTCCCGCAGCTGCGCTTCATGTTGACGCGATGAAACCCTTCGCCGCAGCGTCCACAGACCAAGAGCCCTTGCCATGGGAAGAACGTCCCGTGTGGGCCCTGCACCTTTCGATTGACAGATAGTCGCAGGTCTACTTGCTGAACCAGTTCCATCGGGAGAGTAGACCCCCACTTCCATTCCAGCACGCCGCGTGAACCCCAGGGTAAGGCTCCTCGATATGCAGGGTGGTTCAGGATCTTCCTGACCACGTTCATGTGCCAGACCTCACCGCCGCGGACAGTTGGCACGCCCTCAGCGCTCAGGATCTCGGCGATCCTTCGGGTGCTGACGCCGGCGGAGTACATGTCGAAGATGCGGCGCAAGATCGCGATCCTGACTGGATTGCGCACCGGACGGCCGTCCTCCAGGCTCCAGCCATACGGCACGGTGCCGCCTGGCCATTTGCCCTGGTCGTAGATCTCGCGGTGAGCTGCCTTCACGCGTTGGCTGATCAGCCGCAGTTCCAATTGGGCGAATGCGGCCCGAACATGGAGCATCGCCTCGCCCTGGGGCGTGGAGAGGTCGAGCGGCTCTGCAACGGCGATCGCAGTGACGTGCGCCTTCTCGAATAGACGGACCATGGCCGCCATATCGTAGACGCTACGACTGAGACGGTCCCAGGCAACGAACAGAACGGCCTGAACAGATCCGTCCAGGGCGCTCCTGAGCATCCGGTCCAGCTCCGGGCGCTCCTGCCCCGTTTTGGCCGTCTCTACATCTTGGTAGACATGCTCCGGCGGGACGTTGTATCCAAGGCGAGTAGCCTCTTCCTGGCACCTGGCCATCTGTGCGTCAAGGGAGTAGCCGTGACGCTCTTGCTCGACGGTAGAGACGCGGATGTAGATGGCCGCCGTCATAGCTCCGTCCGAGGGGTAGGGTAGCAGAGGGAACGCCAGACGGCGTCGTATTCGTCAAGGGCACGCTCGCCGCCAGGGAACATGCGCAACAGGACCAGCAGAGCCATGCGCCTAATAGACAGGGCTGGCGGAGCGGGGGAGGGGATTACAGCAGGAACGATCAGGGTGGCGCCCTCGCTTTGGGCGCGAACTTCAACGATCACAACAGCCTCCAAAGGGCAGCCCGGTATTACGAACACGCGTTCTGTTGGCTGCCTTCCATCCATGGTGGGCACAACGGGGCTGCTCTGTCCGGTGTCAATCGGGCATTTTGTTTGCTGCTTTCGGCCTACTCGCTTGGCTTGCGGCGCCGGCTGATGCGTTTCACTTCTTCGTTCACGAGAGTGGAGAGGACCTCCGCGGGGGGAATGCCCCGCGACTCGGCGATGGATTCCATAGCCTCCACCAGGCTAGCCGACTCTGGCGGAGCAATAAGCCTGGCCGGCGGCTCAAGGCCGGACGCGAGATAGAGTCGCACGGCGAGGTCAGGATAGATGCTCTCCAACGCCTTGGTAACCCGTACGTCGTTGGCCGTCAGGCCGTCCCGCAGGTTCGATAGGTGCGACGCCCATATGGTCTTGCCTACCACAGGCGAGAGCAACCGCGAAAGCGCGCTGAGTCCTCCAGCGCGTTCAATGGCCTCCCGGATTATGTCTGAGTAAGCTTCTTCGCTCGCCATCAAGAGCCTCAAGGGTACCTCCTGCGCTTGGCGCTGACGATACCCATACGTTACCACTCGACCAAAGGTTCCTTCCAACAAATTTACAATAAATTGCCTTCCAACATCTGTACAATCTGGGCGGCGGCTGATATACTGCGTCTTGTGGCATACAAGTTTTGTAGGAAGACGGTCTGCGAACCTATGACGAAGACACAACTCACGGAACTCAGCGACAAGCAGCTGGCGGCTCGGCTTATCAGGGCTATCAACGGTGGATCCTCCTCAAGGGCTTACTGCGATCGGGTCGGCTGGGACTACAACCGCGTGTACTACCGCTTGGTTCGCTCTGGCGACTGGTCGAGAGTAATGGCCGCCAAATACCAGGAGGCCTCCCGATGAAGACCCCGAGAACCAACCGCACGCAGTTCGTGCGACGCAATTGGACCGAGGAAGATCATCGCATGTTTGAGGCGCTCATCAACATCGGTTGCGACCGCATAGAGAAGCGGCAAGCCGAGGAACGACGCCGAGCGGAGTTGCAACCGGCCCCGGCGAGCGTGCAATAGACGTGCGTATGCCGGCCTGGAGGAGATCGGTTTCAGGTGTGGGGCTGATCGGGCGGGTTCGATTCCCGCCGCCGGCGCCGATGCCCATACGAGAGACGAGAGCGGGGCGACACGACAAGGAGCGCCTACCCAGATGGGCAGGTCAGGGCAATCCGGCAGACAGTCGCGGGGAGGGGGTGAGCTCGATGACCTAGCGAACAACAAACAACTTGTCGTTCCCAACGACAACTCCCCCGGCGTTCGACCGGGCCGGGGGAGCCATGGACACGTAGCTCAGTTGGTAGAGCACCACCCGGTGGTAGGCGACGGAGGTTCGACCCCTCCTGTGTCCACCAGGCGCGTGTGACGGCGCGCCGGAAGAATCCTGAGACCCTTTGACCGGGCCGCACAACGGGGTGCGGCCAACGACCAACCAGGCAGTACGGGAGGCGGGACAATCCAACCCAAATCCCCATTCCCAAACAAGCCACGGGCTAAACGCGCTCGCTAACCCGCGATGACCAGCCGCGCAACGAGGCGCGGTTTGGAGCGGGGAGCGGCGAACGACCAGAGAGCGACCCGGCGAGGATGCCGGGCATTGACCAGCAAGCGGGCAGATGGCGCGCCCGCGCAGGACATCGAACACGATCAACAGTCTCACCGGCCGGCGGCCATCCGCCGGCCAACCACCTGGGGTAGCGCAGCGGTAGCGCACGGAGGGTTTCCTTTCCCCTCCGAGGTCGCGGGTTCGAGTCCCGCCCCTGGGGCCAGAGGCGTTGCCCAAAACGCCAAGAGACCCGCCGGGAACGGGGTTCGCGGGCGGGTCTCAACGGACGCTTAGTCACGTCCATTTTAGTCAACCCCACGAGGTCAATTCCAATGACCGAGACTTTCGCAAGACCGGAGGTATCCAGTCTCCGCCCCCTGCTGCATGACCCCAAGGCTCGCGCGGCCCAGAAACGCCGCTCAGCGCTGCGTTCAATGCGCCAGGAGGCCGGCCGCCGCATGTCGGCGTGGCTGCATCGGCTAGGCGTTCAACCGCCCGTTGTGAGCTTCCAGACGATCCGGGGCGAGGACGGAGACGCCATGCACGCGGTGGCCGAAGTGCGGGACCCGGATGACATGGAACCATCCCAGCGATTCGAGATCGTCATCTTCCGTGACGCCGCCGGCGGCGTCTACGAGCCGACGTTCCACGCGACGGCCATCTGCCCGATGTGCGACCGCGAGCTGCACCTGGCCGGACCGGACGGCGCGGCGCCCGTGGACCGCCGCGAGCTTCATAGGGCTCTCGACAGGGCCGCCGCCCACGTGGCGGATTGCCCGGGGGACTGGCAATGAGCATAACGATCGACGCCGCCCCCGCCCTGCCCAACGTGGCTCCGGGAGCGCCAGAGGCGAGGGATACGACCATCGAGCTGCGGATCACCGAGCAGCACATCGCCGAGGCATGCGAGTACGTCCAGGCGGACGGAACGTACCGGCTCGACCGGACGCCGCTCGCCATCGCGCTCACAGAGGCCCTGGCGGACGGAGAGTGGGCGGAACAGCGCCGGCAGTGGTTCCTGATGGACCAGGCCGCCGCGAACGCCGTTCAACGCCCTGGCGCCCGGCCGTTGCGGGACGCCTGGCCGAACGCCGCCGGAGAGGACCTGATGCTCGCGTGGCAGCTGTACTGCCAGGGGAAGCGGACCCGGCCGGATCCGTGCGTTGCGCTGATTACGATCCGCGAGCGCTCTCCGGCATTCGGCCGCTACGGCGGCAGCGCGGGGTACCGCCGATGAAGGGGACCGTGAAGCTCCGCCTGCACTGCGGTGAACCCTACCTGGCTCCGCCCAGCGCGAGCAACAAGGCGTACTGCTCCACAACCTGCTGCAACCAGGCCTATGCCCGGAAAACGGCGCGGGCCTGCCCGGACTGCGGCCGGCCGATGTCGCTGGTCGCCGCACGCTGCGCCAGGTGCGCGAAGCGGGAGATCGGGACGCGCCGCGCTCAGGGCTTGGGGCCGATCCACTGTTGCGCCAGGCCGTTGTATCCGGACCTGTTCAACCGGGAGACGGCCGCCAGCTATACGCCGGTCGGAAGCTCTTCGTTGATCTGGAAGCGGATCCGCGCGGAAGCGGCAGCGGCGGCGATGCAGGTCGCGTGACCTAATACAAACCGTTTGGGGCGGGAAGCGTGCGAGGGGATGGACGGGCCGCCAGGGGACCGTGGTTGAGACGGCCCCCTGGCGATGGGATACGAGCCCACGGCCATCATAGCACGCTCACCCGCCCGGGAGGCGAGATATGGCGAAGGACTATGAGACGGTTGGCGGGGAGGGAGAGACCGGCGTTCTGATCGACGGACGCCTGGTGGGCGTGGTGCGCGAGATCGCGATCGGAGACGAGGATACCCTCACGGTCTTCTTCGACGCGGTGAGTAACTTCGGCCCCACGCGGCGGCCGGAGACGAAGGACCAGGCGATCCAGGCCATTGTCACCGACGCGCGGAAGGCCCTCGGCCTGGCGGAGGCGAAACGATGAGCCAGGCCTGGACCGACGAACTGGACGCGAAGCTGAGCGACATGGTGGACGGAACGCACGCCCACTGCCGCATTCGCCTGCGGATGGCGCAATTGCGCGAGCGACGGCTGCGGTCGAAGTGCCGGCGGCTCACCCGCGAGTTACGTGAGCGCCGGCGGGCGACCAACTGGTTCGAGCGAACTTACCTGAACGGCGCCCAGACGACGTGCTGGGAGTGGATGGCGGTTGGGGCGCTTCTCGGAGTGGCATTCATCGCGGCCGTCCTGGCGGCTGCGGGGCACATACCGGGCTGGTAGCCAGCCTGGACGAGTAATCAGACCGCCCGCCCTGGCGAAAGCGCCTGGGCGGGCTCCTGGAGGCAAGAGAGTGGCACAACAGACGAGCGATAGCGGGCGGTCAGGCCGAATCGCAATCAGCAGGCGGCTTTATGACGGCTTCGCGTTGAGGTTGACCAGCACGGAGCTGGTCGTGTACGTTGCCCTGGTCCGCCATTGGGATCCGATGTCCCGCGTCAGCGCGCCCAGCTTCGCCGAGATCGGCCGCGAACTGGGCGTGGATCGCGGGACGGTTATTCGGGCGATGCGGACCCTGGAGGCCCTTGGCCTCGCGCGCAAGACCATCCGGACGGGCGAGGATGGCGGGTCCCTGTCGAACCAGTATGCCCTCCCCCTTGAAGACCAGGCTGATGACGCGGAGGCGGCAAGTGGCAGACAGGCCTAACCACAGGCGCCCTGGCTTCTTCTGGGCGCACAACTACGTCTACGACCGGTATTGGCGCGAGCTGGGCTGCATCGTCATGGGCGTGTACTGCGGACTTGCGCGCCACGCCGACAACGACGGTCGAACGTGCTTCCCGAGCTACGCCAGGCTGGGGCGCGAGCTGAAGCTGGACCGGAGGACTGTTCAGCGCGCCATTGACACCCTGGAGGCCAACGAGCTGATCTCCCGCGAGCGCCGTTTGGATGACACGGGGGCCAATTCCAGCAACGGTTTCAGCATCCTCTTCCATCCGAGCCTGGCGATGGGCGATGTGGACGAAGACGCGCCTCCCATTGTCCGCCCGCGGAGCCGTCAGGCGGTCACATCCAGCCCCGAGACTGATAGGCCGAAACCGCCAGAGGTGGCGGCACAGGACCGCTATCCCGGTTGTGATGGCGACACTCCCCCTATAGGCACAGGGCCTATAGGGGTGGCGGCACAGGACCTACACCCTATGGGCACAGGGCCTATAGGGGTGGCGGCACAGGACCTACACCCTATAGGCCCTGGTGCGCCGCTATATAAGGAAATGAACAAGACCCATGTAACAAGACCCAGTTATAACCAGACATCCGGAGAGAGAGAGGCTCGTCCAAACCCCTCGGAACCCCCTCCCTCCGAATCATCTGAAACGGTCCGGATCTCGCGGATCGAAGACCTGAAGCTGACCGATGACCTCCTGGCCTGGGGGCTGGCCAACTGCCCCCGCCTGGCGGAGGAGGACCTCCGCGACGACTTCCTCAACTTCCAGCTCTACTCCGGCCATCCGGCCGGGGTCACCGATTGGGCCAACCAGCTCCGCCTGTGGTGGCGCCGCCAGGAGACCCGCCGGAAGGAGGCCGGCGCTCCGGTCCTCACCGAGATGCGCGGGCCAGCCACTCCGGTTGACCGTGATGCCCATCTCCGCCGGGAGTATGAGAGCTATCTCGGCGACCGGGAGACCCAGAACATCCAGAGGCGCGACGTCTTCGGCCGCCCGCCGCTCCCCGTACTTGATTTCAACTCGTGGAAGGAGGAGCAGGGCCATGTCTGACCAGAACCCCCTGCTGGTGGAGTGCCCGGCGTGTAACGACACGGGACGTGTGATGCTCCCCGTGAGGACCTGGTTCATGGGAGGCGTCGCCCTGGGCCATGGAGACGGGTGCGAGTGCGAGGCGTGCCAGACGCCGGCGGCGATCGCGCACCGGCCGTACTTCCGCGAGCCGCCCGCTGGTGAGACGTCGAAGCGGACGGTCGCCGAATGCCGGTGCCGGCTGTGCGACGCAGCGCGGCTGCAGGAGAACATCCGCCGCTATCGGCCGGCCCCCGTGGAGTACTCGCTCACTCAGCGGGACTGCAGGCGGATCGGCGACGAGTTGCGCCGGCGCGGGATCGTCCCGGAGCGCCGGAGAGGTCCGGAGGCGGCCGTCCCGCCGGACCCAGAGGAGTTGGCGGCGGCAAAGGCCCGCAACCTGCGGGCAGCGGGATACGAGCCCGGCTTCAGCGCCGGGAGAGAGGCGAGAAACGCATGAAAAGCACGTGGTTGAGACGTGTGATCGACTGTGTGAAACGCGGGCATCCACGCCCGGTGGACGCTCTGGTGGAAGCAGCACAGGCGGAGATCGCGGCCATCGAGGCCGCAAAGGCGGAGCCGGTCCCGGCTGACGAGTCCTGGCGGAGCGGACCGAACGCGGAGACCATCTCCGATCTGTCGAACGGCCTGCGCAAGATGGCGATGCAAGCGGACCTGAAGGAGCTCGGCGCGCTGGTGATGACGCCCGGCGGTCCGTGCGTCCTGCAGTTCACGAGCGACACGCTGACGGCGATTCGCGATGGCAGGATAGCCGCGGAAACCATCGCCTCCAGGGCCGTCGAGGGAGCGATCTCCCAGGCCGCCGCAGTCGCCGCGAAGGCCGCGGCAACCGGCCTTGAGGGCGGGAAGTGCGGGTGCGACTACTGCCGCATGATGGCGGCCGGGGTGAAGCAATGAACAAAGAGCAGGCTAAAACGTTACTGGCCGACCATACGCGCCACGAGGGCGAATGCCTGATCTGGACGGGACCGTACAGCACGAAGACGCCCGTGCGACGGGAAGCCGCAGGCGGTCGCCACGAAGCTGGCCCAGGCGCTGCGTCCTGAACTGGCCGGGATCCGCCTGACGCGGACGTGCGGTGAACCGAAGTGCGTCAACCCGGCGCACATGGCTCCGGCCAAGGGCGCGAAGCGCACGCCCGCCGAAGCCTCGCCCATCCCGCCGATCCCGTTGCCGACGCAACACGGACGGCCGGCCGCGTCTGCCCAGCCTCCAGCGAACCCTGTAGCCCCCAACGGGCAGGCGTGCTGCAAATGCGGCGGTCCGGTGGACGTTCCGAGCTACTTAGTGGGCGCCTCGCCTATCACCTGCCCGGGCTGCTCAACGGCGATCGCGCCGGACAGCGCCGATGCAAAGGCGGTAGCCGATCGGGTCCGCGATGGCAAATGCGAGATCGAGGTCAATGCCGCTCAGGTGGCTAGGGCGAGGGCCGCGGCCACGATGCGCGACAGGCGCATCCGGGAGGAGCAAGAGCGGGTCGCAGCCGAGGAACGGAGGAAGACGGACGCTCCGATCGCGCCAGCGGAGATCGCCGCCATTGAGGCCGAGCCTATCGCCATCGATGAGCAGCCGAAACCGTGCGCCGCCGTCGCCCTCGAGATGGAGACTCCGGCGGAAACGCCCGCGATCGCGCCCCAGTTGAGCGCGGGCGAGGCCTCGGAGGAGACGCCGGCGGCGGAGATCCCGGCCGCTCTCGAGGCGGTTCCGCTCGACCCGCCGCCGTTCTTCGCCGAGGAAGCGGAGCCGGAGGGCCATGTGCTTGAGCCGTTCTATGTGAACGGTGAGTATGCCGGCCACGTGGACACCGAGCGGCGCGACGCCGGACGGGTGATTGACGAGCTGGTGGAGCGGGTCGCTGAGAGGGCGGCAGCGCGCGAAACGGTCGAGCGAGCCGAGCTCGACGCGGGCGCCGGAGCCATGGACCTGGATGCGTTCGCCGCCGTCTGGCTCGACCTGCGCGAGTTTCTGGACCTGGGAACCGCCCAGGGCGGATCGGCCGCGGCGGTCGGCGCCTGGGTGGACGTCTGGAACGCGGGGATGCAGCTCGCCGGCGCGTAACCGGCCGCAACGGGGCCGCCCTGCAGAGTGCGGGGCGGCCGGAAAGGATACGAGACGAACGAATGAAGTACATCGGAGTGCTGGACTATCAGAATCAGCCGACGCAGCGCCGCACGGAGCCCAACGAGGACCTGCGCACCGTCATCGGACAGCTATTCAACATGGCGCAGAGCGCCGCCGTCGAGTGCGCGAAGGTCACCGCGGCCGTGTGGGAGGAGAGCGGACAGGTGGGGCGATCCCCGCTCGCGAAGGTCCTGACCATCAGCGTGGATGCCTCGAAGATCCCGGCTCTCCTGCTGCGCGCTTCCGACCAGGCCATGCTGAGCCTGCCGGGCATCGGCGGAACCGGACGCCAGAAGGTCCCGCCGCGGGCGGCCTGCCCCTACTGCGACTCAGTGGCCGAGTTGGCGGAGGGCGGCGCGGACAGCCTCGTCTATCGCTACCACTGCTGCAATCCCGCCTGCGGTTACGACAGCAGCTACAACTCGTCACAGCTCGCGGCCTGGCTGGCCAAGCACCCGCTGCGCGAAGATGGCCACAAGCTGACCATGCCGCCAGGCGACACCTACACGGCGCTGGCCAGCTACAACGACGGAGAGCGTTTCGTTCTGATCGTCTGGAACTCGAAGCAGTACGATACCGGCATCAAGTCCGTCACCGCGAGCGGGAAGGAGGCTTGCTACACATTCCGCTGCCGCCCGATCAACGGCATTAAGAAGGCGCGCGCGGTGCTGAAGACCTGGCTGGCCGATAAGGTCGGCGTCGAGTACCATGACCAGGCCATGCATGGAGTGGCAGCTATCCCGCTGTGGGCGGATCCTCCGATCGCGCTGACCACCGTCGAGGAGCTCCTTCAGCTCCTCACCGGAAAGTGCGGCTGGACTCCGTCCTCCCCCAAGGTCCTCACGACATCCGGCAAAAAGATCGAAGCCTACGGCTTCCGCATGGTGCGAGATGATGCGATCAGCATCAACGGCCAGACCGTGGCCCTGGACGATATCGCGCGACTTGAGGGCACAGGCAGCCCCGAAGACTTCGATACCGGCTACAACGCCCAGGCCTTCACCCTCTACGAAAAGGCGGGCTGGACGCCGCCGGCTCCATCCGCGAAGGGCGCTGGCAAGGGCAAGAAGGCCAAGGCAGGCGGGATCGCCGTCGCCGAGGAATCCGCCACGGAGCCCGCTGTCGAGATTCCGGCGGAGGATCTGGGCAGCCATCCGGAGTGGGAGTGCGCGGCGTGCGGCTGCACCGAAGCGGCTCCCTGCGATGAGCACAGGGGAGAGGGCGAGGTGCGGTGGCGCCGTGAGGAGGTCTGCGCGAGCTGCTGCAGCGAGGAAGATGCGGCGATCCTGGAGGCCGGCGAGGAAGGCGATGCCTAGCGATGGCGATGCCGGCGCCGTGCTGTGGCACGGACGATACGCCGACAGCCAGGGGAGGCCGCTGCACGTTTGCGCGGTGGCGGCCTCCCCGACCCGCATCGAGATCCGGGCGGAGTATTCCGCGGGCGAGTTCGCCGCCGCGATGGCCAGGTGCAACGAGCTGGTCCGGCTGCTGGATACGGTGCTGGCGACGATGGGCCTGGTTGAGAGGCCCAGGAAGACGAACCGATGACTTTCCGACTGAAGAAACCCAAAGAGCCCACAATGCTCCTCGATGGCGGGGTCTGCGTAGAGGTGACCTTGCCGCCGGCGGAGCTGTCCCCCAACGGCCGCCATCACTGGCGCCGCGTTCGCGAGGCGGTGCAGAGCTACCGCAACCTATGCCACTGGAAGGCCATCCAGGTCCGCAACGAGTGGCGCGGAACCCCCATGCCCTGGCCGCGCGCAGAGGTCCAGCTCTTCTGGTATCACCCGGTACTCCGGAACCGCGACGCCGACAACGCCACGGCCAGCGCCAAGGCGGCCATGGACGCGCTGAAGCGCGCCGGCATCATCGCCGACGACCGGATCCTGGACGAGCAGGACCCGGTCGCGATCGGCATCATCACCAGGCTGCCGCGCATTGCCATCGACCGCGAGCGACCGAGACTCGAGATCTGGGTCCGGCCGCTGAGGGAAGGGGGAGAGGGATGACCAGCGGACTGATCATGAACGCGCTGGCCGCGAAACACGCCAAGGACTTTTTCATAGAGGAATGCAAGGGCGGCCCCACATGGTTCACCGGGCACCTGCGCATGGATGCCTGGGCCATGAAGCGATCGTGGGCCAACCCGTTGAGTGTTGGTTACGAGGTGAAGGTGAGCCGTAACGACTTCGTGCGTGACGACAAGTACCCCGGCTACCTGCCGTTCTGCAACGAGCTGTATCTGGTGGCTCCGAAGGACATGATCGCGCCTTTCGAGGTGCATGCCGAGGTTGGCCTGATGGAGGCCGTTGGCAAGAAAGGTTCTTCAGCGCGGCGCCGACTTCGAGACGGCCGCCTACCCTGTCGCCATCGTAAAGCGCGTTGGGGCCAAGGCCGCCGGCGATCTGCTCGATGGAGTACTCCACCACGCGTTCCCGGAGGTGACAGCGTGACAGCGCAGAACCGACTTCGCGGAAAGCGTCCCGCCGGCAGCATCGACCAGGTAAACGCGATCGCGGCGCTCCTCGGGCCGCACAAGTTCGAGAGGCGCGCCGGCCGCCTGTTCCTGACGACAGACCGCAGCGCTATCCCCTACGGGAGCTTCGAGCGTTCCCCCTGCATTATCCGCCCCGATGGGCTGTGGCCGGCGTGCGGCGAGTGGGGAAACCACGGATGCGGCGGCACCCACACGCAGGCCCTCGTGCAGCTCGTGCACTGGCTGAGGGGGGAGCCCCGCATGACGCTGAGATGGTGGCGCTGGCAGTGGCGCGGAGAGGGCAAGGCCGCCAACCTCCTCGCCGCTCTGGAGGCCTCGGAGTACGCCGCCGGAGACGCCACGCACTGCGTGCTGTGTGGATCACCAAAGGTTGGCGACTGGTGGAGCCTGGACGGCGTTTCCGGGCCGTGCTGCTACCGCACGTGCAACGATGTCGGCCGCCCGTGCACGGAGGTCTTCCGGGCGAAGTACGGCAAGGGGGCGCGCCGATGATGTACGGCCTCACCCTGATCCAGCCGTGGGCCGCCGCCATCGCGCACGGCGGCAAGCGCATCGAGAACCGGGTCTGGAAGAGCGATCGCGCCATCGGGCAGAGGATCGCCATCCACGCCGGCCTGCGCTTTGACGAGGCGGACGAGTGGAGTATCCTCCGCCTCCTGGACCGGGAGAGCCTGGTCGACGCCCACGTGCACGGCGCCATCGTGGCCGTCGCCCAGGTGGACGACTTCGTAACCAACCCGTTCGACGTCACGGCCGACCAGCGCCCATGGTTCTGTGGACCGGTCGGCTGGGTGCTGTCCAACGTGCGGGCACTCCCCGAGCCCGTGCCGTGCCGAGGGGCGCAGGGGCTCTGGCCGGTCCCCGCGGATGTGGCGGCCCGGGTGATGGAGCGGGTGCAGAAAGGAGGGAGAGGGTGAGGCTAGTCGTGATCGAATCGCCGTACGCCGGCGACGTTGAGATGAACTTGCGCTACCTGCGCGCCGCAATGCGTGACTGCCTGATGCGGGGTGAATCACCCTATGCGTCCCACGGTCTCTACACGCAGCCTGGTGTGCTGAACGACGACGATCCTGTCGAGCGCATGCAAGGCATAACGGCAGGGTTTGAGTGGCGCTACCGCTCCGATGCCACGGTCGTCTACACCGATCTCGGCATTACCGATGGAATGGCCCATGGGATACGGCACGCCAACGCGCGGCATCACCCGGTGGTGTACCGAAGCGTTCCGGGTTGGGCACCGCGTCGTACGCCCGGAGAGCGAAGGGACTGGCGATGACACGACCAGTCTACTACGCACTGGCCCCGCTCCAGGCTGCCGCGACGCTGCTGGCCGCGTTGCTGCTGTTCGTGGCGCTGCCGCTGGCCAGCCTAGCTGATTGGTGCGAGGAGGGGAGGGGGCGGTACTGAGCAGGACGCGGGGAGTACAACGACAGGCGCTGAGCGAGGCGATGGCGTCAGAGGGAGCGGGCATGGATAGGGACCGGAGGGATCGCAAGGATCTGGAGGCAGATATCGACGTGGTGACGGCGCTTGTGCGTGAGCGGTTGGCGCTCGCCGTCGAGTGCGGGGAGACGGTGAGGGTGGAATTGCAGGTGGTGAAGGGCTCCGTTGAGACCGTTCGGCAGTACCGGGGAGTGGACCCCGTGCTGTTCCGCCGGCATCGCGGCTAGACGGCTTGCCCGCCAGCGTGGTAGGATGAGGCCAGAGACATAGGTAGGTCAGCGCCAGAGGTTTGACCCGGCGCGTTCTTCCCATTCGGGAGGGGCGCGCCGTTCGTGGTTTTGGGGGCGGGATCGAGCGTGCAGATGGAAAGCGTTGCAGGAAATTGCAGGGGAAAGAGACCGGTTCATCTAACAGGAAAGCAGGTGGCCGCCGCGGCCCTGGTCGCCGCCGATCACCTGAGCGATGAGCGGATCGCCGCCCAGATAGGCGTCTCCGTGCGCACGCTGTACGGGTGGAAGCGCCGAACGGAGTTCGCGGACGAGGTGGACCGCATCCGCGATGAGCTGCGCGCCAACGCCGTGGCCACCGGCATCGCCCTGCGCGAGCAACGACTCCTCGACATTGACTGGCGGCGCGGCCTCCTGAAACAGATCGTCCGGGCCAGGGCGCAGAGCGGGAGCGTTCCCGCCAGCCAGGGAGGGGACACCGGCCTGATGGTGCGCAAGGTCGCCATCGTCAAGGTCTACGAAGCCCCTGAACTCGCAGCACCGTACATCGAGGACGGCGACACGCCGAGCGCCGATGAGTTTGCCGCCATGGTCTCCGAGCAGCTCGCGGCGCAGATCTCGGCGACCGTCAGCATCACGCCGACGAAGGTGACGGTGGAAGTCGAGGAGTTCGCCCTGGATACCGGGCTGCTGTCCGCATGGGACAAGTTGGAGCAGGCCGCCGCCGCCGAGACCGGCGGCCGGGTGGAGAAGCACGTCGTGGCGCACAGCAGGGCCGGCGAACCCGATTACGACGCCCTGACGGACGAGGAGCTTGATGAGCTGGACCGCCTCACGGCCATCGCCGAAGGGCGCGCCGACAAACAGGGAGGTTAAGGCGGCAAAGGCGCGGCGCCGGTTCCGGCACTTCGTGCGGCAGGCGTGGCACGTACTGGAACCGGATACCCCGCTCCAGGACAACTGGCACATCGACGTGCTCTGCGACCACCTGCAGGCGGCGGTGGAGGGGTGGGCGCGGCAGAAGAAGGACGAGGACGCCGAGAACCCGCTCCAGAACCTGGTCATCAACATACCGCCGGGAACGGCCAAGAGCCGCGTCGTCAGCGTCATGTGGCCGGCCTGGGTGTGGCTGAAATGGCCGCAGTTCCGGTGGGCGTTCCTCTCCGCCAACCCGCGCGTTGCCCAGCGCGATGCGATGTATTGCAAGGACCTGCTGGAGAGCGATTGGTACCGCGACACGTTCGGGATTGCCTGGGAGCTACGTGATGACGCGAACGCCGCCAGCCGCTTCTTCAACAGCGCGGGCGGCTGCCGGCAGGCGTTGGGGATCATGTCGCGGATCACGGGCGACCGGTCGGATGCCCTGGTAGTGGACGATCCGCACGATGCGGAGGAGGCCCAGAGCGACGTAAAGCGCCAGGCGGTCATCGACAAATGGGACAGCGCGACCGCCAACCGGGTGAACGACCTGCGGCTTTCGCTCCGGGTCGGGATCATGCAGCGGCTCCACGAGGACGATTGGAGCGGACATGTGCTGGCGGAGGGCGGTTGGGCGCACATCAACCTGCCGATGGAGTATGAGCGGCCGTTGAAGTGCCAATGTCCGTGTTGCGTAAAGGGCGGCGTCACGGCGCTCGGATCGTACGATCGGCGAACGCGGGAGGGGGAGCTGCTCTTCCACCAGCGGTTCACGCCGGCGGTGCTCGCCTCGGAACTAAAGCGGCTCGGGGCCACCGGCTACGCGGGACAGATGCAGCAACGGCCCAGCGCGAGGGGCGGCACGCTCTTCCCGGTGGCGAAGATCGAGATCGTAACGGCGTTGCCGGCCGGCATCCGGCTCCTGCGCTATTGGGACAAGGCGGGCACCGAAGGCGGCGGCTGCTACACGGTGGGCGCGCTGCTCGGTGAGTACGAGGGCATCTACTACGTCGCCGACATCGTGCGCGGCCAGTGGGGCAGCGACAACCGGAAGTCCGTGATGAAGGCGACGGCGGCCATGGACGGGACGGAAGTGCAGGTCTGGTTTGAGCGCGAGCAGGGATCGGGCGGCAAGGAGTCTGCCGAGATCTCGATCAAGGACCTGGCCGGGTACGACGTGCATGAGGACCTGGTGACGGGCGACAAGGAGACGCGGGCACGGCCGTTTGCGGCACAGGTGCAGGCGGGCAACGTGCGGATGCTGCTCGGGGAGTGGAACAAGACGTATCTGGGGGAGCTGGAGACGGCCCCCAACGGCAAGTACAAGGACCAGTGGGATGCGAGCAGTGGCGCCTTCAACAAGCTTGCGCTCGGAGCGGGCGAATCGACGGCATTCAACCCGCTGGAGCTGATCACATCCATGACGCGGGGACGGAGGTAACGAGATGACGGACGTAGCAAAGATCCAGGGGCGGCAGACGAGCCCGACCGGGTTTAGCCCCTATAGCACGGGCGGGGCGGGGATCATCCCGAGGCGCGGCTTGGAGCGGCCGGATGCCCTGCTGAACCGCTTCGACCTGGCGGCGCAGGCCGTGGCCAACCCGCAGCGGCTGCTGATGCTTCTGCGTTCCATGCATCCCACTCTGTCCCAGGCGACATCCTCCGTGCTCGGCATGCTCTGCCCGCCGGGCGACATCAAGATCGTGGGTACCCTGGAATCGGCGGAGGGCGAGGGCGACGACGCCGAAGACCCGAAGGCCACGGAGATCCTCCGAGACTTCTTCGATGGCCTCCCCTCGGAGATCGGAGGCGTCGAGGGGCTGGCGGCCACCGGCATCCTCAGCCTCCTGTTTACGGGCATGACCTGCCTGGAGGCCGTGCCGGGCCCCAGCGGAACGGGGGTCGCCGCTCTGTGGCCCGTGGACTCGCTCACCGTCTGGTTTGGCCGGAAGGAGAAAGACGCCCCGCTGACCCCCTTCCAGCTGCAGACGCAGAGCGGCGACCCGTGGAAGGAGTTGGACACGGAGACCTTCCACTGGGCGGACCTTCCGAAGTTCGCGGACGAGGCGTACGCCGAGGCGCTGTACGCTCCGGCCCTGAACGAGTGCCTCGCCGACGTGAGGCTGATGCAGGACCTGCGCGACGCCTTCCACCATACGGCCTGGCCGCGCGTGGCGTTCTCCATCGACCTCTCGATGTTGATCGAGTTCGCCAAGGAAAAGCTGAAGATGACGGCCGAGAAGGCCACCGAGTGGGGCATGGCGCGGTATGCTGAGTTCGTGGAGAAGGCCGACGACATGAAGGCCGACGACACCCTCTTCCTCCCCGGAAACGGCAAGATCGACATCCTGGAGGGCGGGCGCGGGTTTGGCAACAACACGGCCGTGATGGACGTGTTCGCGCGTCGCCTCACCCAGAGCCTCAAGACGCTTCCCATCTTCCTCGGGATCAACGACTCCACCACCGAGACGCAGGCCACCGTGCAGTTCGCCGTGCAGGCCCTGATCCTGGAGCAGTTGCGAGCCACGGCCGTCTCGGTCATCGTGTGGGCCGCGAACCTTCATCTGCGCCTGCTGGGCAACCCCGCCAAGGCCAAGGCCGTCTACGAGGCGATCCGGACTACCGACGCGCTGGTGGAGGCTCAGACCGACCAGATCCGGCTCAACGTGAACAAGGAGCTTGTGAGGCTGGGTGCGATTACCCCGGACGAGTTCGCGCGGCGCATGACGGGCTCCGGGATGGCCGACAAATCCAAGGCAGGAGCCTTTGATAGCCAGCCGCAGGGACAGCCCCCCCAGGGCCAGCAGCCGGACGTGGCGAAGGCCGCCGGGCTACAGTGGAGAGAGGTGGAGCAACTCGCCAAGGCCACGTCGTGGGAGCATGCATGGCGGGTCATGGGGATCACCGACCCCAAGGAGCAGGCGAGGATCAGGAAGGAGCGGGCGACGTACGATGTCACGTTCGACAACAGGCAGTGACGGCGGGTTCCCCGACGTGGGCGCGGCGTTCGCCAGGGGCTTCGAGGCCGCCGGCGACGCGGGCAAACGGCCGCGCGGGAAGGCGATCAACTGGACGGACGAGGAGATCGCGGCGATGTCCACGCCCGAGGCGATGATGGAGGCCGCGGAGTCCGCCGCGGAGCTGTGGCGGCAGTCGGCTTCTCCAGAGTTCGCCGACCTGCTGGACGCGGAGGAGGCGTAGCCGTGCCACTGGTCCCGAATCGACACTCCAAGTACCTGTGGGACACCGACCGGCGCCGCTACGTGACCCGCCAAGGCCGCGTGGTGGACCCGGCCCGCGTGAGGGCCGAGGTGGACCGCGCCATCGACGCGCTGGCCGGCCGCATGGGCGAGCTATGCGGCCGTCTGGAGGCCCGGTCCATCACCATCGAGCAGTGGCAGACCGGTATGCGTGAGGCTATGCGCGAGCTGCACGTGGCGGCCGGCGCATCAGCCCGGGGCGGCTGGGCCCAAATGACCCACGCGGACTACGGCCGCATCGGGCAGCGCATGCCGGATCAGTACCGATACCTCCGCCGTTTCGCCCAGCAGTTGGAGAGCGGAGAGCAGCCGATGGGGGCGCGTTTCGCCCGCCGCGCCCAGATGTACGCCGAGGCCGCCCGTGGGACGCATGAAGCGATGCGCCGGCAGATGGAGAAGGACGCCGGAAGCGCCGAGGAGATGCGGCTCCTAAACGCCCTGGAGAGTTGTGACGAGTGCGTGCTGGCCGCCGGCTACTGGGCGCCCATCGGGACCCTGCCGGAGATTGGAAGCCTGACCTGTCTCTCCAACTGCAAGTGCACGCTGGCGTATCGTTAGTCCCATAGCGAGTCCTGTAAGGCCTGGAAGGAGTGACTGTGCTGGTGGTAACATCCAACGATACCGCCACGCCGCGATCGTGCTCCCATCCGGGGTGGCTGAGGGAGGGGCCTCGAACAGTGCCTAAGCTGACTGAACGTCAGATCGTCTCCGCGGATGCCAAGGTTAAGCAGTTTCACGACTACGCTCGCCACATATTTCAGACCTTGGTTGCGTGGTTTACCTTTTTCATAACGGTCAACTACGCCAGCATGGGCTGGTTAGCTAAACCGTCGGCAGACTCTCATGCCCAGCATTCGCTGGTCAGCCTCGTCGCCTTGGTGTTCGCGCTGCACAACGTGCTAGGGATTTGGGTGACGCTTGTGGCCAGAAAACAGATGATTACGATCGGAGCTACGATCCTGACTCTGGATCGGCTCACGGAAGACGGGTCTGCGTCTCCGCCAATCCCCGAACTGCAGTGCAATGCGGTTCCTATCACGCTCTACTCCGTCGGGCCATTGTTGATGGTTACAGCGATGGCGCCGCTGTTCGTGGCGTGGTGCGTCCTCCCATTCCTCTTTGGCCGGACCTAGAGGAGGGAGCGAGCGCCGTTGACGAACAGGCGTGCCGTGTGATACGATAGAGCCAGAGACATAGCGCTTGATGCGCCAGAGGTTTGACCCGGCGCCTGCCCCTACTGAGGGGGCAGGCGCCGTTTGTCGTTTTGGAGGTCCCGTATATGGACAACCTGGTGATCCACCCGAGCGCGGTAGGCGTGCTGTCCGGCCCCTGGGCCATCGAGGAGCGCTACGCGGCCATCGCCGAGGCGCGGCTATCGCGCGTCGATTGGTCCGCTCATATGGCCGCCTGGGAGGCAGCGCAGGCCGCTCGCGGAACCGTGGACCCAGCCGCGGACGCCAAGCCCTACGAGGTGGTCGACGGCGTGGCGATCCTTCAGCTCACCGGCCCGATGACCAAGGGCCTCAACTCCTTCCAGGCGATGTTCGGAGGAACCTCCACGGTGGCGCTGCGCCGCTCCATCCGGCAGGCCGCGGCGGATCCCGACGTCAAGGCGATCCTCCTCAACGTGGACAGCCCGGGCGGATCGGTTGACGGGACCGCGGCGTTGGCCGACGACGTGGCGGCCGCCGCGAAGAAGAAGCCCACCTGCGCCTACATCGACGGGCAGGGCTGTTCCGCCGCCTACTGGGTGGCGAGCCAGGCCACCCGGATCGACACCGGCCGCACCTCCATCGTCGGATCCATCGGCACCTACACGACGGTGGTCGACCAGTCGGCCTACGCCGAGAGCAAGGGCGTGAAGGTCCATGTCATCCGCGCCGGAACGCACAAGGGCGCGGGCGTGGCGGGCGCGCCGGTGACCGACGAACAGCTCTCCGAGATCCAGGGCATGGTGGACGACATCAACGCCCAGTTCGAGGGCGGGGTCATGGGCGGCCGCAAGATGAACGCCCAGCAGCTCGCGGGCGCCAACGACGGACGCGTGTTCGTGGGCCGCAAGGCCCTGAAGGCCGGCCTGGTGGACGGGATCGGCTCGTTCGACCAGGCCCTGAACCGCCTGCGGGCGTACAACCCGGACAGGCCAGAGACAGCGCCCACGCGTGGCGCAAGGGAGGAAAACGGGATGACGTTCAAACAGCGCTTCCTCGCGCTGCTCAACGGCGAGGATGGCGACGAGGACGAGGGCGGGACGGACGCCACGGCGACCGCAACGCTGGCGGCTGGAACCATAGTGGCCGCGAGCGCCGAGCAGGCCGCCCTGGCGAAGCTCGGCGAGAAGTACCTGGCCCAGACGCGGGAAGCGGCCCAAGCGGCCTATGTCCGCGCCAAGGGGCAGGACGCCGCGAAGGACGACCGGTACAAGGCGCTTGGCTCCGCCTCGTTCGAGGATGCGACGCTCGCCGCCGGCCTCTACAACGAGATGGCGGACGCCAAGCTCGGCATCACGCCGGACAAGGGCGCCGAGCGCCAGACCACCGCCAGGGCCCTCCCGGGCGCTGGCAATGAGGCCGGTACGCTCAACGCGAAACCGGACCTCGAACCGAATGCGATCTACGACGATCGCAGGGCGGCCACGGCCGCGGGAGGCAAGTAGGTTATGGCAAAGACCGAGGGCAGGTTCCCCGGCGAGTTCATCGTCAGCGAGGGGAACGGAACCATCAGCCGGGAGACGGTCACCATCGTGTCCGGCGCCGGCGTCATTACACCCGGAATGGTGCTCGGTAAGATCACCACGGGCGGCAAATACACCCCGTTCGCTCCCGGAGCGTCTGATGGCAGTCAGACAGCAGCCGTAATCGCCTACGGGAAAGTGGACGCGACCTCGGCTGACGCCAGTTGCGTCGTCATCATGCGCTATGCCGAGGTCAACGCTTCCGAGCTGAACTGGGGCAGCGCCACCGCCGGCCAGATCACCACCGGTCTCGCGTCTCTGGCGACGGCAACCATCTTCGCGCGGACCGGCGTATAACCAACGGCCGGACGAACGGCAAGGAGAGAAACGAGACAATGGATCCGATTCTGGATGTCTTCGGGAGTGACGCGTTCAGCGTGATCTCCCTGACGGCGGCCATCAACAAGATGCCGTTCGTCCCCGGCCGCGCCGGCCGCCTCGGAATCTTCGAGGAGAGCGGCGTGCCCACCACGTCGATCGCACTGGAGGAGTTGGCCGGAACCATCGCGCTGATTCCAAACACGGCGCGCGGGGCGGTCGTCCCGCAGAACACGCCCGACAAGCGCACCATGCGAACCCTCACGATTCCTCACCTTCCGGTGCAGGATACCGTTAAGGCGGACGAGTTGCAGAACGTACGCGCATTCGGGCAGGGGGCAGGGCTCTCCGGAGCCCAGGCGACGATCAACCAGCGCATGCAGCGCATGACCACCGCCCTCGATGCAACGTTGGAGTACGGCCGCATCGGCGCCATCAAGGGCGTCATCTACGACTCCAATGGCAGCACTGTCATCTACAACCTGTTCACCGAGTTCGGCGTCACCCAGTCCACCACGGACTTCGTGCTCGGGACCACCACCACCGACATCATCGGCAAGTGCACCGATACCGCCGGCGTCATCGAGGACGAGCTGGGCGCGGGCGTGTACGACCACATCCACGTCTTCTGCGGCAAGACCTTCTGGAAGTCCTTCATCAGCCACACGGCGGTGAAGGACGCCTTCAAGTACTTCGAGCAGACCGGCCAGAACATGAACCCGTTGCGCGAGGACCTCCGCTACAAGGGCTTCCAGTTCGGCGGCATGGTCTTCGAGCAGTACCGGGGCAAGGTGGGCAGCGTTGGTTTCGTGGCCGACGCCGAAGCCCACGCGTTCCCGGTGGGCGTCCCGGGCCTCTTCCAGACGGCGTTCGCGCCCGCCGACTACGTGGAAACCGCCAACACCATCGGCCTGCCGCGCTATGCGAAGATCGGCCAGGATCCGAGCGGCATGAACAAGTTCGTGCTGCTGGAGACCCAGACCAACCCGCTCAGCATCTGCACCCGGCCGAAGGTGCTCGTGAAGCTCACGACCAGCAACTAGGCCGACGAAGCGCCAGGGTGGGCCGGACCGCAAGGCGAGGCCCACCGCCTGGGGAGACAAGACGAATGACCAAGACGGAATACGAAGAGGCTAAGGCCGCTATCAAGGCGGGCGAGGGCGTGACGATCCGGGGGCGCAGCGCCATCTGCGTTGAGGACCTGGACTTCATCGCCGATGCCGAGGGTGGGATCAAAGGGGCCAAGGCGGGCAAGGAGACGGGCAAGAACGCCCAGCCCGCGGATAAGCCCGCTGAGGGGCAGGAATCGGCGTCCAAGCAGCCCGAAGGCGAGGCCCAGTAACCATGTCGTCATCGGCCGCCATCACGGCGTTGGCTATACCGGTCGTCCGGTACCGTCTGGCGGCCGATACGACCCTGCTGCCCGATTCGGTCCTCGTCGCCGAGATGAACTCGGTGATGACGGAGCTGTTCGCGCGGCTGCCCGGGATCGGCGGGCCCGTTGACCTGGCAGAGCCTTCGGGCGGCGTCGATACGCCCACGGACGGCGACCACTTCGCCGAGGCGCTGGCGCTCATCTCCTGCATCCGCCTGGAGCCCGCCGTTGAGCTGAACCGCTCCGGCGGCCTGGCGTCGAGCGAACAGGGCGGCCTCAAAGAGAGTTTCCGCAAGCCGGATGACATGAACGCCACGAAGTGGGCCGATCAGGCGGAGGCGGCGCTGGCCCGCATCTCCGTCCTCCAGACGGCGACCGCTGCGCTTTCGACGTTCAACCCATTCCAGGTCTCCGGCCGCACGCGGCGCGCCGAAGAGGTGGGCATCTACAGTTTTGCGGAGCTTGTGCGCTCCCTGTCCGAGGCGGTGGCCAGGTGGGAATGATCGAGCGCGCCATAGCCCGCAGGGGCGTTGCCCTGGCCCTGTGGGGACCGTCCCGGTCTGCCAACGCGACCGCCGGCGTCGATGACCCGGAGTGGATCAAGACGAGCGACATCACGGCCGTCCTGGTGGAACACACCGCCAAGGAGGCGACGATGCTGGCCGGGGGTCCGATCGCTTCGGCGATGGCAACCGTCTACCTGAAGGCCGAGGACGGGAGCGCACTGCACGTGGGCGATATGCTGGCGACCGCTAGCCGCAAGGTCTGGCGGGTGGAGACGGAGCCCGTGCAGCCGGCTGCCGGCGGGCACTACGAGGCATCGCTGCAGCTTCAGCGGCCGGGCCCGGCGGAGATCGTGAACGAGGGAGCGCTCAATGGTTAGCCGCACAGTGATCATTGAGGCGATCCGCAAGGCGGCGGCGGAGGCTCTTGGCGTGGAATCGCTCTCGGAGGCCGGGAACGGACCTGAGTTGCAGGATCAGCCGCGCGAATTCGGCGCCTACAAGGTCGGCGAGTGTGAGCGGATTGAGGATCCCGCGTCCGTGGGGCTTGCCGTGTTGGATCAGCCCGTCCTGATCCCCATCGACTTCTATTACGTTCGGCAGCGCGCGATGGGCAGCGAGGCCATGGGCCAGGTGCGCGACAGGTTGGACGCGCTGTCCGAGGCGCTTGGCGATGCGGGCCCCGTGCGATCCGCTTGGCGCGAGGGCTTGCCCGTGGTCTGGAGTCATGTGACGAGTTTTGGAGAGGGTGGATCTGACGAGTACGGACACGTCTTCCTCTCCGGCGACAACAATTGGTGCGCTGGACACGTTAGCGTTGAGGTGCTTTGCGCGTGAGGATCTCCGTTTCCACGAACGCCGGGCAGTACGAGGCGAACATGCGGGCCAAGGGCGCCGAGCTGACGCGCAGCGTGCGCGCCACGATGCGCGAGGTGCGCGAGGTGGCGATGGAGCGGGCTCGATGGTGGAGCGATGGCCCCTACGAGCAGTGGCAGTTGACGCGCAAGGGTCATCCCTACGCGCGGCGGAATGCCTCGGTGGTGATGTCCTACAGCCAGAAGACCGGCCGACTGTCCACCCGCATGAAGTACGCGGGGCGCATAGGGACGGGTTTCCCGGCGCGGATCAACTACCAGAGCGGGGACTTCTACGCGGGGTGGAGGTTCCATCAACGGTTCACGGCCAACGAGTTGACTGGGTCGCTGACGAACGTGAGCCCGCATGCTCGATACCTAACCGGGAGACCGGTGGGGCACATGGTGGGGCGGCCCGTCATGAAGGCGATCGCGAAAGACGTTCGCAAGCGGACGAAGGGCCTGTGGGGCAAATGCCTCCGCACGTCGCTGCGGGCCAAGGCGAGCGGAATGTCGGGGATCGGCGGCAATTTCCAACGCGGATACGTGAGGGGTCTGAGAGACGCCTACCGCCGCGGCTACGATCGGGCGGACAGAGCCAATGAGGAGACACAGCGATGACTGAGATTCTGGAGGGGAGCGGCGGCGGCTTCGGCGGCGCGCCGGTAGAGCCGCCCGTTGCGGCGGAGGAGGAACCCTATGGCGCGTAACGTAGCCAATACCCGGTTTGGCGTCGATGTGGCGATAGCCACGATTGTTGACAGCGCGAGCGTGTCCGTGCCGTTGGTCGCGTACCTCCAGGATGCGGGCCTCAAGATCAGCACTCCCACGGAGAGCGCGGGCAGCATCGCGGACTTGGATCAGTGGCTGGCCGCTGGTCCAAACAGCGCAACCCTGGACATGACCAAGGTCGCCGTGACGACCGGCGCGCCGTTGATCGCTCTGGCGTTGTCTGAAAACCCATGGTTCACGGCCAGCCTGCAACATGCGGCCAAGGGCTCGATCTACACGAACACGAGCCCCGGCAAATGGTTGGTCACCAGCGCGAAACTCAGCGCATCGGGCGGCGGCGTGGCGACGGAGAGCATGAGCGCTCTGCTGCGCGGGCAGTTGACCGAGGCGCACACGACATCGACCAGCGCGCCCGCGATCCGCACGGATGGCGCGGACACGGCCTACGGCAAGAGCGTGGCGGCGCTGACCATCGGTGCGTTTGACGCCGTGACGCTGTTCGACAGCCTGGACATCGACGTGAGCATCGGGACGGAGGAAGGTCACGCCGTGCTGGATGGCTGGCAGTGGCCGGTGCAGGGCAAACGCAGCGTTAAGATTTCCGCTAGCCGCTTGGTGGAGGCCTCCAGCCTGGCCCCGGCGGCGGCGCTCGGTTGGCTGGAACTGGCGCGCGCGCGGGCGTACGTGAGCGTCTCCATCGAGATCGGCAATCTGACGTTTGAGGGAACCGGCATGATCGAGGAAGCAGGCTGGACGCACGGCGGCGGCGGCGCTCAGAAGGAGACGGTCAGCCTGTCCATCCAGGGCCAGCTTTCGATGCAGGGAGGATCGTAGGCGTATGAGTTGGACCGAGTACCTGGATAGATGCGAGTCCGGCGCCGTTACCGAGGCGTTTCAGTTTGCTGACGGCCCCGCTGTGACGATCAAGGGCATTGACGATTACAACCTCATCACGCTGTTGCCGAAGCGCGCCAAGGACATGAAAGTGCTCTACTCCGGAGCCGGAGCGCAGCCCATCATCGTGCGCGGTCAGCCGGTGAGCCTCACGGAGGACACGGCCGCTGCGGCGTTGCAGCTCGTGGCCGCTGTCGTTGATCCGCCGTTGACGTTCCCTGAGGCTGTGCGCCTGCTGTGCTCGCGCGCCAGTGAATGCGGACGCCTGATGCAACGGGTTGCCGATCTGACCGATACGGCGATGACCGCCAAGATCGAGTCCGTGGATGCGCGCCTGGAGGCGGACCCTACTACGCTGCACGGTTGAGGATGGCCGTGCAGATGCTTAAACGCCACCCGGATGAGGTTGACATCAGCGGAGACGCCTGGCTGGAACTCGCCTGGGTGGCAAAAAAGCAGTGCGAGGAAGCGGAAGACGCGCGGAGGGGATAGCGATGGCGACCGAGGAACTGAAAACCGTATTCAGCGCGAGCGGGCATGGGGAAACGGTTGGAGCATTCAACCGCCTAGGTAGCGCGGCGCGGACAGCGGGGGCTGCAATGGCCGGCATCGGAGCGGCGGCCATTGGCGGGATGACCGCACTGACCATGGGCGCCATCAACGTGGCCGGGCAGTTCCAGACCCTTCAGGTGCGCCTCAATTCCGTCATGGGAAGCGCTAAGGCGGGCAAGGATGCATTTGCCTGGGCTACGGACTTCGCCAAGAAGACGCCGTTTGAGTTGACCGACGTTGTAGACGCCATGACGACCATGAAGGCGCTGGGCCTGGACGCCAAGCGCGACCTCGGCACCATCGGGGACGCGGCCAGCGCGTTGGGGCTCGGGGCGGACGGCGTGCGCCGGATCACCATGCAGCTCGCTCAGATGAAGAATATCGGCAAGGCGTCCATGGAGGATTTGCGCGTGCTAGCCGAGGCCGGAATCCCGGTGTTCGACATCCTACAGCAGAAGTTCCACTTGACCGGAAACCAGATGAAGCGCATCGGTGAGCTTGGCCTGGCGGCACAGCCCGTCATCAACGCGCTGCTGAACGGTATGGATGCCCGGTTCGGAGGCGGCATGGCGGCTCAGATGAGTACCCTCACAGGTAAGCTCTCCAACCTCAAGGACGCCTGGAATCAACTGCTGGCGCGCATTGGTGACAAGCTGATGCCGCAACTGCTCAGCGCCCTGGACAAGCTCACGGCGTTCATCGGGTCCGAAGGCGCGACCAACATGGGCCTGAAATTCGCCAGCTACATCGCCGCCGCCGTGGACACGTTGTGGAACAAGGGCAAAGAGATTGCCGACATGCTGCTGAATCGGATTGAACTGCCAACGTGGGCCCTCACTCTGCTGAAAGCGTTCTGGGAGTTAGCTCGGTTCCTCTCTAATAACGTCCTATTCGCTGCCCAGATGATCGCGCGCCTCAATCCGTTCAGCGGTATGTCGGACGAGATTAAGGGGTTCCGCGCCTCAGCCAATGCTGAGTTTGAGGCCCGCTCCAAGGACATCGACAGCCGGTATGCTAGGAGCCAGGCGGATTCAGCGAAGCGCGAAGGCATTTGGGACATGTTCAAGGAGTCGCAGAAACGCTACCTCAACATGTTTACGAACGGGCAGGGCGGGTTTATCGCTCCTGAGATCAAGGGCGGGCGAGGCGGCACGCGCCCGGTGGACATGACGGGAATGCCGGGCTACGGCGCGGGCAAGGGGACCGGCACAGCCGAGCGTTTCCTGCTGGGCGGCGGCGAGTTTGCCCAGAAGTGGGCGAAGGGCGTAGCGACAGCGACGGGGAAGGGGACGCCGGCCATCACGCTGACTTGGCGCAACCAGAGCACGGACAGCATCGTAAAGGGCGTTCAGTCCGGCATCAAGGACGTGCTGCAACAGATGTTTACCGATCGCGCCACATTGAGCGTGCTCAAGGCGGCGCTGAGTGGAGTCTAGATCGGCCACATATGCCCGCATCGGACACACCAACGGTGATGGGTACCGCTCGGGAGCAAACCCAGAACAACGAGTCCGATGGCAATGAGAACGAGCATGAAGCCGAAAGCCGGCAGGTTGATGGTGGCGAGCGCCGTGATGAGCCCTATGGACTCCAGGCCGAGGATCCCCCATAGTACGAACCTGGCGCATCCAGTGGCGGTTCCGGTTCCCAAGCTCCGGTCTCGGATATCCAGTCCGCCGCAGGCTGGGCAGATTCCGCGCCCGGTTGAGCGTGGCGGCGCCGGAGTCGGAGGCGCTGGGCTTTCCGGTTCTACACGCGGGATCGGCGCCCCGGGCGGTACGCCGTGCTCGGTTTCATAGCACGTCTCGCACACGGAATACTGGCTAAGCACGAATGATCTTACCGGGCGGTTACAACGAGGGCACGTTGCCCATTCAGATTCCATGGCATGCCTCCTTGCCTGATTGTGTGATAATCCAATGCCATACCTCAACGATAGCCTGAGCCTGTACCTGGATACGCCCGCCCCGGCGGTGGATGAGCCGGGCGTCGGGGACCACATCGGGGCCGCCGGCGTCAACTGGAGCACGGCCAATCTGTTCACCACGCCGGATAGGCGCGGCGTATTCCTCCAGCCGATCCAGTATGACCCGGCCTGGCGCGACACGACCACGGCGGGGACCGTGTGGGCGCGGCACCCCATTACCGATTTCGGGGCCATCTCAGGCGCATGGGACACGGTGAAGCAGAGCACCGATACCGACTATTGGTGTTCGCTGGCGGGCGCGGCCGGGAGCTTCGGCACCACGGGAGCCAACTGGACTGGCGGGGCTGACGGCAAGCTACGGGCCAACCCGCACATCGTCATTGAGGCGTACCTGTTCGGCCTGCTGACCAACGCCGTGCTCCTAACCGTTGAATGGGGCGCTGCATCGGCGCCCTACGCCTGGAAGTTGACCGTTGACGGCGTTGGGAATGGCGTCCTCTATCAGTACGATTCCACGTCCGCAACGTTTCAGCAGCGCGCATCCGGCGTGTTGTTCCGCGAGGGCCTGCCAGGGCGGCTGGCCCGCCTCTGGATCGCTCCGATCTACCGCCGCTGCCTGTACGTGTTTGGACGGAACGGAGAGTCTCTCTCCTGGCTCGATGACGCGCGTGACGACGGCAAGACCGACCACGTGGCCAGCGATGCCGCCGATCCGCTGGTGGCGACGGGGACCGTGCGGGTGACGCTGGCCACGCGCGGCAGCGTGCAGGTGACGGAGGCGGCGTTTCAATCGAGCGGGACCATGGACGCCACGCTAAAGCTACCGTACACGCCGACGCATGCGGCGACATGGAATGACCCGGACGGGCATCCGCTGCACTGGCAGGACGCGCCGTCCGGGTCCACCGTGGCGGTGACCGCGCCGGGCTGGGCGGCGTCATCGACGTTTCCGCTGCACGCGGTTCTCACGGCGTCCACTGACCGGCGGAGCACCCCGACGCTGTACGCGACCGGGTTCCACATCCCCGCGACTGTGACCAGCCGTGGCGATAATGCGGACGCGACATGGATGCATGAGGCGCTGGTAGGGCTGCGGGTGGACGTCCGCGAGGGCGGTTCCTCGCTCTCCCTGCCGCTCAGGAACGCGGATGCGATCCGCCAGATGAGCAACTTCGCCGTGGCGCTCAAATGCGGGAGTGATGAGGTATGGCGGGGGTACGCTACCGATCCGCAGGCGTCGATCCGCACCGGATCCGGCGGGCGCGTGACGTTTGGATGTGAAGACGAATGGAACGACCTCAACGGATACATCCTGCCGCGCACGGAGCGTTTTGACGGGTGGCGGCTGACCGACGCCATGAAGGCCGTGCTGGCCTACTGCGGGCGGTCATCGTCCGAGTGGGACATTGACGACTCGGATTTCCGCCTGCCGTCCAAGGGCAGCCACACGAGCGGGACCGACCAGGCGGCCTTCCACGGAGACGACGCCACGCCGGCGGGCGACCTGCTGCGCTCGTGGGGAAACACCTATCTCGGATGGGTGATGGATTTCGCACGAGTGGGGAGCGTCGTCAAGTTCCGGTTCAAGAACCCTTATGGATTGAGTGCAACGCCGGCGGCGTACCTGTACACCACGACGGAGGCGGCGTTCGCGGCGGCGCTGGATGACCGATTTACGATCAACGAGTGGGACGAGCAGACGCTTCCGCCCGAGGCTAACGAGGTGCTGGTGATCGGGCAGAGCCCGGCGGGGAAGGAACTGACGGCGTGGTATCGGGACAGCGCGTCACAGAATCCGGCGCTGACGCCATCGGCGCGGCCGCTGAACTGGATTGGCAAGCGCCGCGTGCTGTTGCTCTCTGACGCGAACCTATGCACGCAGGCGGACGTGAACGCGGCCTGCAAATGGATGGCATGGGTGTGCCGCGCGCGGCTCTCCGTGGGTTTCAAGTGCCACTGGCTGCCGTGGCTGCGTTACGGCGATTGCGTGGTTGTGGATGGCATATCCTACGTGCTCAAGGAGTTTTCCTTTGAACCCGTGAATGAAGGCAAGGGCGAGATAGTCCGCTGGATGAGCGGTAGATTGGAGCGTTTCCTGTGAACCTAAGCCCGGCGCAACTGCATGCGCTTCGCCAGCGTGTTGGCTCCAGCGCCTCGGTGCGCGTGGTGGCATACCCGATCAACGCCGAACACGCGGCCCGCAACGAGGCGCTGCTGGCGCGCTACCTGAGCCACCCGAACACTGAGGCGCCGGTGGATATGAGCGTGCCAGTGGAGGCCGGCGGCGGGAACGGCGTGCACGCGTTTCAGTGGGGGCTGGATGGGTTCTACCCGGATGAGCATTGGGTGATGCTGTGAGCGGAGGCATCCAGGCCGGCGCGCCCCAGGTGCATTACTGCACGTGGGGCACGCGTTACAAGATCATCGACGTCGGTGGTCTGAACGGTGAGCGTTGCATGCAGGATGTGGCGCTGCTTCCGGGGCCGCTGGCTGCCCCCGAATATCCCGTGACCGGCGGCGTGGAAGGCGGTAGCCAGTATCCCGATCTGGCAGCGCCTTACTCCTACGCCGGGGAACGCTACTCAAACGAGATCATCATCGGGCGGCTGTCCTACGCCGTCTCCGGCGATCCGCCCGCGATGTGGACTCCGAACCACTTCGCGGCGGTTTCCCACATTGGCCAGTTCGCTGATTTTAGCTCTCGTCAGAGCGTAGGGGCTTGGGATGGCGATGTGCCGATGGGGAGCACTGCATCGGTATCGGGCCACGCGGCAGAGACGGGGCCTGACGGCGGACTTGTCGCTGGAAGCTTGTTCGAGTACAGTCCGGCTGGTTGGGATGGTTCCGTTCCGCCAGCGGGGCGCGTTGGCATCGGTTGGGCCAGAAGCGGTTACGATTTCGACGGAACATACTGGCTATTCGCGTACGATGTGAGCGGTTGGGATGTTCACGTCGGGCAGGAGTGGGAAGAGACGGTTTCCGGCTACCTGATCGTTTACCACTACGCCGACGTCGCCAGCTCAGACGGGACGGTTTACCCGCCAACCGGAGGCGGAGGCGATACGGATCCCACGGGCGCGCTGACGGTTTCCCTGCACGCCTACGGCCCCGGTTGGATGCTGCGTGGGCGCACGGCGGGAACCGAGTGCGTGGTGGAGCGACGGCCAGGCATTGGCCGGCCATGGATGGAGATCGCGCGCTGGACGGGGGTAGGCCCCAGCGTGACCACGGACGCGCATGGAGCCATCCAGGCGGCGTATACGTCGGGCACTTCGATCAAGCTGAGGGACGTGTACGCGGGAACGGAGGCGACGGTGGCAACAGGATCGAGGGCGTTTACGCGCTGGTCGCCCGGGCACGTGCTCCAGGCGGTGGCGTATTGGAATGGCGGCAGCATCTATGTGCAGGTGCGCGACGGGTACGGAAGCGTTATCCGCACCGTGGCCGTGGTGACAGCGCCGCAGCAGACAGCGCCGCAGCAGACGGCGGCGCTGGATTGGCGGGCTGACGGGGCCATGGAACTGGCCTACAGCGACGGAACGAACACGCAGAGCAAAACGAGCACGGACAGCGGGGCAAGCTGGAACTAGGAGGTAGGGGATGGCAAGGCGGGTAGCGGACGGCGTGGAGACAGGCGATGGCCCTCTCGACGTAGTAGCAAAGTGGAACGTGATGGTCGGCGCGATCAACGCGAACTTCGCGGAGATCTACCCGTTGAGGGCGGCGGCGACCCTGGACTTCGCCAGCATTGCCGCTGGATCCGCCGCGGAACTCACCGTCACCGTGACCGGGGCCTCGGCGGGGAAGCCGGCGATCGCCAGCCCAGCGGCGGGTATCGAGGCGGGTCTGGTGTGGAGCGCGTGGGTATCCGCAGCGGACACGGTGCGGATCCGGGTGGCGAACGTCACGGCGGCGGCCATCGACCCGGCGTCGCGGGCCTGGTCGGTTGTTGCTTTCCCATAGCGAACGACCTGTGATACAATTGGGGTGATACATAGCGCTTGTTGCGCCAGAGGTTTGACCCGGCGCCTATCCCCTTGCGGGGATGGGCGCCGTTTTCGCTTTTTGGAGGCATGTCGTGACGCGAAATCGTGTGAAGATCGCCCTAGCCTGGTGGGCTCTGCTGGTCGCATGTTGCGCTCGCTCGGCCGTGCAGTACCGACCGTCCGACCTGTCGCAGGATCCGACCTGGGCCTGGGTGTTGGGCGGCTGCCGGTTGGGCGCGAACGGGACCGGAAGCGTGCCCGGTCTGACGACCTACGGCATCACGGTCCAATCGCTCGGCAAGCCGGCTCCGGTGGCGTCCATCATTGGGACGGCGGGATCGGTATCGTACCGCTACCAGGTGACTTCCATTGCTGGCGGTCTGGAGACGACGGCGGCGACCGTGAATGTGACGACGGCTCCAACGGCGCTGACGACCTCCAATTACGTGCGCCTTTCGTGGCCCGTTGTGACCGGGGCGACTGCGTACCGGGTGTACCGATCGGCAATCGGTGGGACCGGCGACCTGCTGGGGGAAGTTGCCGCCACGGTCTACAGCGACAAGGGCGGCGTGACCCCTGTGGCAACGACGCACCCGCCGGCGGTAGACCAGACGGGGGCCGTGACGGCCGCGCGCATGACCGGGACATCCAGTGGGCCGGCGGCATCGCTGTCCGCCATTGGAGAGACGATTGCATACGACGAAGGCGGTTCACGCTGGGTTTCCAGCGTCGGCATTAACGCTCCTGGATTCGCCGGCGGTTGGTTCACGGGCTCGGGCTCCTCGCTAACGGGCGTGGTCCACTCCCTGTCGATACCCGGTTCCGTGATCTACTCGGTGGGCGCCGAGACAAACGGCACGGTGACGCTGACCCCGCAACCGCAGGCG
This sequence comes from Armatimonadota bacterium, assembly GCA_036504855.1. Taxonomy (GTDB): domain Bacteria; phylum Armatimonadota; class DTGP01; order JAKQQT01; family JAKQQT01; genus DASXUL01. The sequence goes on from DASXUL010000008.1 coordinate 56,799, forward strand.
GCTCGGGCGATGCTGGGGAATCATACCGCCGCGAGCGCCACGCCGACGTTTGCCGCGTTGACGGCGGCTGACCTTCCGACGACCGGCGTGCTGCCCTCATCGCTCACCGGCACGGGCACGGTTCCCGACGCGGCGATCCCGGCGACGATACCACGGCTGGCGTCTGCCACTGTGTTCAAACCCGCAAGCAACTCGACCACGGCGTTCCAAGTGCAGCCATCGGGGTCCACGACCCCAGTGTTCAACGTGGACACATCGCACAACTGGGTCGGAATTGGCACGGCATCCCCCCAAGCGGTTGTCCACGCGGTGTCGCCGGGCGGGGTCTTGAAAACTGCTACAGGCGTACATGATGGGTTTTTCGCATCGTCGGCCGACGCGTCCGGCCAACTCGGCATAACGCTGGGATGGGCTGGCGGCAGCACGGTGAGCACTAGAGTTGGGGTGGTGTACTCCGGGGAGCATGGGGTGTCCTGGAACCCCACAGTCATCAATCCCGAAGGAGGCGCTCCGGTCGGTATCGGAACATATACCCCCACCTACTCCCTCCACGTCGCGCCAACGACAACGAACGCTACGGGCACCCTGTTCGTGGGCGATCCCACGTCAACGAAGGTTGTGGTCAAGGCGGGATCGGCCACAAATAACGGGGCGGCACGCTTGCAAGAATGGCAGGACAACGGCGGCTCGATGGTGGCCGGGATGGACGCATCGGGAATCCTGTCGCTGACGGCCATGAAGGCGACGGCGGGAGTTGCCGCCAGCTACGTATCTCTCGGCGCGGGAACGTCCGTCCAAACTGGCACCGCATCCAACGTTGCCCTCACCGTCCAGAACACGAACGCCTCTCCAACTGCGGATTTGACGCAGTGGAAAGACCCGTCTGGCACCACGTTGTCGCGCATTGGGACTGACGGAATGTTCTCCGCGTCACAGCCGTCCCCAACTCTGTCTGCGGCGTCGTCTATAACATTCCGGCGCAACGTCTCCGGCACCTCATGCCCCACGAGTACGAACGTTGGCAAGCTGGCGTTTCAGGCGTACAACGGCAGTACATACCCAGACTCCGCTTACATTCAGGCGACCACGTCAGAGGCTCAGGACGGAACGCATGGCGGTACAAACCTGAGTTTCGCGGTGACGGCCCCCGGCTCTACGACTCCCGTCGAGCGCCTGAAACTCTCTGGCGGGACGGCCACTCTAAGTGGGCTCCTGATCCCGGATGGCTCCGATACACGCGACCTTGGCGCCTTGGACAGGCGCTGGAAGACAGCCTATCTGGACAACGTTGGCACCGCCGTGGCCGCGAAGACTGCATCCTACACCATCGTCAACGAAACGCTCGTGACCTGCAACGCTGCGGCCGGAGCGACGATCACCCTCCCTGCGGCCAACTACCTCGGCGCTGGCAACTCCCGCCACGTCGTCATCGTCAACACTGGCGCCACTGGCACGATCACCGTCGCTCGGGCGGGCACGGACACGATCAACGAAACCGGAGCGTGGGGGGCAACGACCCGCACGCTCACCGCCCAAGGCTCAACAATCACCCTCGACAGTGACGGCGTAAGCGCCTGGTACGTCACGTCCAGCAAGTAAGGAAACACGACTATGTTCGATCCAGCAATGTTCGCTAGCGCTTCCCTCGTCGTCAACGTCAAGCCGAACGGCGACGACATCACGCAGTTTGGGGTGAGCGCCCGGTTCTACGCCGTCAACGATCAGCGCGAAGCCGTGCTCGCGGACGCCAAGACGCAGCGCGAATCGGACGGGAGCATGGTGGTCGATGTCTCGGGCGTGACGTTTGCTGTTCTCACGCCGCCCATCAACCAGACGGCGAAGGTGTATGGCGATATGACGCTCGGCGAGGCGCGGGCGTATGCCGCCTATCTATCGTCTCGCGGGGAGCCTGCTGACAGCGACGTTGGGCAGGCGTACGCCGCCGTCAGCGCCGCGATTGCCGCATGGTTTGCGGCGGGGAACTAATCCATGTCTGCTCCAATAGTCACCAACGCTAACGCCCTCGTCGGCGTCATCTCCGCCCTCCAGTCTGCCCGGGCAACTGGCAGCGAAGTCAGCATCATCTTCCAGGGGGATTCCACCGGAACGTTTCCCGGTCCGGCCCCTGGTAACGGGGCGCGCTGGCTGCCGAAAAACCGAGGCCTCGGCTCAGAGATACAGCGCCTGCTGGAGGGCAAATACGGGCGATCCGGTTGCTACCGCCAGGTATCCGAATCGTCCACGAATGATGCGCCTGTCCTGATGGGCGGGAGCACGCTGACCATATGGACCACTGGCGGTCCCGTGGCGATGAGCCCGACACTGGACGCCACGATCCCCGATGGCGTTGTGGCGAGCCCATGGAAAGCCTCCAGGCCGGTTACGCTCAACATGTACACGCTGCCGTCGCACGCTGCGCCCTCATCCCGCTGGACCTATTACTACAAATGCACAACGGTGGGTAGCCCCGCTGTGATGCCGGCGACGGAGCCCAGCTGGCCGACATCCAGTGGCACGGTTACCGACGCTAACGGATCGGTGTGGGCCTTTCAAGGCATGTACATCGGGTCTAACGGCGTGCTCCTGGCACGGCCAACGGACTCGGTGGAGGATGCTCCTATCCCCAAGGGGTGGTCTGGCAGCGCCGGTCCCGCGGCGCCGGGAGGCGCGTGGAACTGGGGGTTTGCCGAAGCGACCCCGACCGACGCGCTGCGGTTCCACGTGCAGGACTGTAGGAAGATCCAGATCGTCTATGGCAACTATACGGGCTTCACGGGATCGTTCTCGATCACGGCGGACGGCGTAGCGGTTGCCTCATGCGCGGTTGCCAACGTGGCGACCCGGTACCCAACGCAGGTGACGGCGGTGTACGACCTGGGCGAGCAGTGTGACCACGTGATCGATATCGTGGGCCTGGCGGGCGCCGGAGAGATAGAGGGCATCCTGACCTGGACCGATGACGCGGCGGGCGTGTTCTTCGCCAACCAGGCGATACCAGGAGACAGCCTCGCTAAGGTCATCACGCGGGCATCGAACGACGAACGCCGCCGGCAGTTGCTGCTCTGCGATGCGATGGGGCATAGCCCCAACCTGTTCCTATCTCTCCTGGGTGCCAACGATTACGGCGCGTCGTCGCAGGCGACATTTGCGGCCAACGCCGGCACAATGGCGGCCACGTGCGCCGGGCTCGGAATCCCGCAGATTTGGGTGATTCCGCCCGCGTACGGATCGGACGCGACCGGGGCGACGCTGCACGCCTACCACACCGCAGGGGCCAACGCGGCCCTGGCAGCCAACCCCAACACAACGATCATCGACTGCTGGAACCTCTGGGGCGGCACCAGCGCCGCCGGGATCGCCTCCGGCCATTTCGATTCCTCGGACACCACGCACTTCAACCGACGCGGCGTGCAGTCCCTGGCCCGGGCAATCGTAGCCGCCGCCGGGTTCGACGCGCCGGCCATCACGATGGCAATCATGGCGCAGATGACACAGGGCACGGTCTATGCGTTCGACGGGCACATCGCCAGCCAGATCGCCAGCAGCCGGGAGGGCGACACCGGCCCGGCCCGGTTCCTGACGGTGCTTGACACGGCGGGAAACCCCACGGACTGGACTCCCTACCTGGCCAGCGTGCAGGTCGATTATGTCAACGGGTCCACCACCATCTCGACAGCGGGCTCGCTCACGACGGCCCTCATAGCCGTTGGGACGCCGCCGGTTCCCGGCGTGCTGATGCCGTACCCGGTAGGCGCTACGGAGGGCAAATGGACCGCGCGCCTCACCTGCCAACTGGTGGGCGGCGGCGTGTTCACGATGCCGTTTAGGCCCATCTGGGAGGTAACCAAGTGAGTGCCGACGCGCATGTCGACATCGAGAGGACGCTGGGCCGCCTCGAGGCCAACCAGGAGGGCACCGCTAAGGCGGTGGAACGCATCGAGGAGGCGATGGGCGGGATCAATCGCAGCCTGGCGACACTCGCAGACCAGGGCCGCACGCTGGTGGACCACGATGGGCGCATCGCCAATCTGGAAGACGCCGAGAAGACCCGTCACGACCGGGAGACGGAAGCCCGCGGCTGGATCAAGGCTACCCAGTTCGCATACCGCTACGGCCTGAGTCCCATGCTCGTGCTCGCCGTAGAGCATGCGGAATCGTTGTGGTCGACGCTCAGGCGCGCCATTCACTGGAATTGAGGTCACCTAATGGGAACCGAGACACCGCTGCTGATCCCCGAATGCAGGACCTGCCCGGTCCTCGAGCGCAACCGCGAGCTGCAGCGCCAGCTCGCAGAGGCCCAGGGCAACGCTACGGCCGCCGCCGGCATCGCAGCTTCCGCCCTCGAGGGGATCGCCACGCACGCTGACGAGCGCGCTTCTGCCGTTACTCGAGGGAGACGCCGGCGGGCACAGGGAGGGGGCATCGAATGACGAACGCCGAGAAGCTGCACGGCTGCAAGCCGGACTTGGTCCGCAAGGTGACGGCCGTGATCGAGGACCTGAAGGGCCACGGCTACAACCTGCGCGTGGTGGAAGGCATGCGCTCCGAGGCGCAGGCGGCCGCCAACTGGGCGAAGGGTAGAAAGCAGCTGGCCAGCGGCGAGTGGGTGATCGTGAACCCCAAGGCGGTCGTAACCAAGCGGCGGAGATCGCGCCACTGCGACGGCGAGGCCGCGGACCTGGTGGCCGTCGACAAGGGCGGCCGTCCCATCTGGGATGACAAGTCCCCCGTGTGGAAGCTGATCGGCCGATCCGCGAAAGCCCACGGGCTGGACGGCGGCTACCAGTGGGGCTGGGACCTGGGCCACGTGGAACTGCCGGAAGGCGGGAAGACGGCATGACCCCAACGGAAGCGCCGGCTCCGCGTAACCGCAAGCTCCAGCTCGCCAAACTCGGCGGCGTGGCCATCGCGGCCGCCGGCGTCGGCGGCGTCATCTGGCCGGACCGGGCCGAGTACCTGATGCGCCTGGCGACGGCGATCTCCGTCCTGTTCGGCGCGATCTCGGCCGCGATGGCCTACGAGGACGGCCAGCAGGCGCACGCCGCGGCCAGCGTGCAGATCGCCCAGGCGGCGCAAACGGCCTCCGCTGGGGCCGGACTGGCCCAGGAAGGCGACGGGGCCGCCCCGCTGGCAACCAGGCGTGACGCAGACGAGGCCGCGCCTACGGGCGATTCTGGGGCAAACGGAGGTACAGCGCAATGACCGACAGCGAGCCATGGCTGCCGTTGGCGCGCTGGCTCGCGCGTCGGTTCCGCCCGGCCGGATTGCTGGAGACCGGCGACCTGGAGGCGATCGGGATGATGGCGGCGCACGTCGCCTGTCAGACGTACGACCCGACGCGCGCGCAGCTGAACACATGGGTCACAAACCGCGTGCTCTGGGCCGTCAGGGACGCGATCCGCTCCGAGCTGCGGATGCGGAGCGAATCCTACGGCTCTCCCACGTCGCCCGATCACGCCATCAGCCTCGAGGCTCTGATAGACGGCGATGTGGTTGACCGTTCGCCCGGGCCCGACGCGCGGGCGATCAGTTCGGCAACCGTGCGCTGGGCTCTGGGGGCGGTGACCGCCAGGCAGCGCGAGGTGCTGAGTCCGTGGTTGGGCGGGGAATCGTTGTCGTGCATCGCCAGTCGCCTCGGGATAACCGAGAGCGGGGCGATCTATCTGGAGCGGGCCGCGATCGGGCGGCTGAAGCGGAACGGGGCAGAGGAGGCCCTACGAGGATGAGTGCGACTTGGAAGCTGGTCATCGCGGCACTCGTCGCCCAGGCGC
>DASXUL010000009.1:0-38218 GCA_036504855.1 Armatimonadota bacterium
CATGGGCCTCGTGTGGTACCGCGAAACGAAGGCGGGGGCGCCGACGAACTCGAAGGACCCGAAGGACCTGATCCTCGGCGAGCACGTGATCGGGCACGGATCCGCGTCGTCCTGCATCCTGCGGGTAGATCTGGACAACGACCTGGTGATTGCGCAGATCCGCGCCACGGCGGGGCCGAAGTACGACGTGTATCTGCCGCAGTTCCTGACGGCGATTGGCGAATCGCTGCTGTAGGCGGCGGGCTCGGAAACGGACAGAGAAGGGGCGCCGGTGGTTCCGCCGGCGCCCCTTCGTCGCTTGCGCGTTTGGGTGGGACTTCGGTGTTGGCGTGCAGTTTGTTCCGTTAGCGCGGGCGGGCCGCGAAGCGGGCACGGGTTTCCGCCCTTCAGGCGGATGCCGGCGGGCCGCCGGCGCTACTCACGGGTCCAGCCCGACGGCTTTGCGGGCGAGGGCGACGGCATCCAGCATGTCGATGCGGTTGTCGATATCGGCATCGAGTCGCGGGAGGGCGTCGGTGGGCGTCGGAGAGAGGCCGGCGGCGATGCCGAGAGCCTCGGCGGCGTCGCGCATGGTGATCGACGCGACAAACTCATAGCAGCCGATATCCACATGAGCGCCCTGCTTGCGGGGATGACCGTCGAGGTCCGTGTCTCCGGCGGCCGCGTAGGCGTCGTCTCCGCCGTCGATGCAGGCAGATGCGCTGAGCAGATGGAAGTCGGCGGCGGCCGCATCGACGAACAGCGGATCGCTACTGATGTTGCCATTCACTCCGGCGGTGGCGGCCTCCACGTAGTCGGACCCGGGCGCGTAAACGCCATTGCCGGAGACGCAGTTGTTCACCGCCCGAGGGAGACTCGCGCCTCTCCCCACGATGCCGCCTCCGTTCGAGACGACGATGTTGTTGGCAATGACGGTCTCGCCTGACGTGCCTTCTCCGTCGACGAGAACTCCAGGCCCACCGCTCCGCGAGATCGTGTTGTTGAGAATGGTCACTGGACGATTACCGACGCGGATGCCTGCGGAGGCCGCACTGATGACGTTGCCCGCGATTGTTCCGCCGCCATAGCTGGTGATCGCTTCCATCCCCAGTTCGCCGCCCGTGAAGCGGTTCCGTAGAACGGTAGTGGCCGCCACGCTGTAGACGGATACACTCCTGTTTGCCGTAAAGACGTTGTCCGCGATGGTTACCGGCAGGCTTCCCTCCACATAGACGCCCCCTCCGCACGAAGCTACGTTGTCGGTGAAGACGTTTCCAGAGATGACCGCCGCGGCATTGGAGATGCAGATGCCGGCGCCGGATTGGGCCTTATTGCCGCTGAAGACATTCCCGGCAATGACGGCGCTGCCGCCGGCAACGTAGATGCCGCCGCCCGATCCGGCGGTCATCCGGATCCCATCATACATAAAGTAGTATTCATATTCATCCGTCGTGTCGTTGTTCCGGATGCGATTGTTCGAGATGAGCGGCGCTCCGCCCATCACGTAGACCCCGCCGCCGCTGTGCGTGCCGTCGTATAGCCCGCCGCGGCATAGCGGCTCGGAACAGCCCAGGTAGGTCCATACCGAGCAGCCATAGCCGTTCTGGATGGTGAAGCCGTCCAGGGTTGCCGTTTCGGCGTCGCTCGTGGTGATCAGCACCGGCGCGCCGCCCGCCGCCTTACCGTCCAGAATGGTCACGTTGGCGGCGGCGTTACGAAGAACGAGGGTCGATTCCGTTCCGGCGAAGCCGCCGTACAGGTAGCGGCCGGCGCGGAGGGTGAGAGACTCGTTGTAGTTGCCGGCGGCGACCCAGACTTCATCGCCGGGCTGGGAGGCGGCGAGGGCATCGCCGATCTTGAGGTAGGCGAAGGCCCATGTTGAGCCGTCGTGCGTTGGGCCGGGCGCGTCAGATTTGACGCGGAGGGTGGAGGCGAGGGCCGGGGAGCCGCACAGAGCGGCGGCGGCGAGAGAGACCAGCACAAAGGTTGGGATACGCATCGCGATCTCCTAGTTTGGAATGGACTGGCTTGCTCTACACGGATTATGACGATTGGCCGCTCCCGGCTGCCATACGGGGATCGGGGCGGGCCCGAAAAAGATGAATAGGCGGTGTAGGAATTTCGCCGAAACATTTGTATCATAAGGGAGAAGCGTTAGCCAATCCTTTGGTGAACGCTGGGCGAGCGCTTCGAGCGCACGCTTGCCAGCGCCGTGCAGCGGGAGCAAACGGCGCACCAATGGATTGGCGTACGAACGCACGAAATCCGATATGGAACCACGCAAGGTCAAAATCCAGAGGGTGACGCTGAGAACAGTGGCGGAAGACGCGGGGGTGCATTCCGCCACGGCGGCCGTCATTTTGAACGGCGCGCGCAGCAGCACCGTGGTGAGCGCCGAAACGCGGCAGCGCGTGCTGGAGGCGGCGGCGCGGCTTGGCTACCGACCGAACCGCGCGGCCCAGGCGTTGCGGCGCCAGCGGAGCATGACGGTAGGCCTCTCGGCCGGCCCGGTGCAGAACCCGTTCTTCGTGGAGATGGCGACGCTATGTGAGGGTTTCCTCCTGGACGCCGGCTACGAGCTGATGATGACGATGGATGCGGGGCGATACCTGGATGATCAGGCGCTGCTGGAGACCCTGGTGTCGCGCGGGGTGGACGGCATCATCTACTGGAGCGAGCGGGAGACCGCCGGACGGCGGATGGTGGAAGACGGCGCGGGGTGTCCGGTGGTGATCTTCGGCTACCCGAGCCCGAAGGTCGACTCCGTGACCACGGACTTCGGGCAGGGGGCCGTGCTTGTGGCGCGCCACCTGATGGAACTGGGGCGTCGCCGGCTGGCGTACCTTTGCCCCAGCGAGTCACTCAATCTCTGGTCCGGAAACGTGCGCCTGCGGAGCTTCTGCGATACGGTGATGAAGGAGGGGTTGGTCCCATCCGTCATCCCGTACGAGAGCACGCTGGGCGACATCAGCGCGGCGCGCGAGGCGGCCGAGGCGCTGGGGCGTTCGAAGGAGCCGCCGGACGGGATACTCTGTTTCAACGACCTCGTCGCGGTGGGGGCGATAATGGGCCTTCGGCGCGCCGGCCTCAGCGTGCCTCGCGACGTTGCACTGGCGGGGTTTGACAACATCCCGTTGGGCACCCAGCTCGACAAGCCGCTCACCACCGTTGATCTGCCTCTAGTAGATATCTGCCGCACGGCGGTGGACCTCCTGCTGCGGCGTCTTCAGCAAGACGACATGGAGCCGCAAAGCATCCTCATCCAGCCGCGCCTGATGGTTCGCGGCTCCACCTTGGATACGGACGGTAAGACCGATCCCTGAGCGCGGCTCGGGCCGCATGCATTCGGCAAAGGAACCCACATGAGACGAAGGGCATTCACACTCATCGAGCTCCTGGTGGTCATCGCAATTATCGCCATCCTCGCGGCGATATTGTTCCCGGTATTCGCGAAGGCGCGTGAACGCGCGCAAGGCGCCGCCTGCGTGTCCAACACGAACCAGATCGGGAAGGCGCTGATGATGTACACGGACGATAACGACGGCGTGTACCCGATGAACCGGTTCAAGACGGCCGCGGGCGCATTCATCCCGCCGTATACGTGGAAGCGCGCCCTCTCGAAGTACACCTCGAGCTATGAAATCTGGAAGTGCCCGTCCAATCCCGCCGTGACCGCCGCGGGGAGCGTCTACTACAGCACATCGCGTATCGGCGACGAGAGCAACGTCCAGCCCACGATCCGGCCGAAATCGGAGTGGCTGGCCTCCTGCTACGGCTACAACGGCGGATTCTTCCCGCCGGACACCACCACTCTGCGCCGCTTGAGCAGCGTGAAGAACCCGGCCGGCACGATGGCGATCATCGAGTGCCGGACCGCCAACCCGGACCTCGGACCGTGGACTTACGCGTGGACGGAAACCCGGGAAGGCGCGCTGGCGGCGAACGTCTCCAGCGGCCCGCTGGGGGTGTTCTTCACGCACAACAAGCGCATGAATATCACATTCTGCGACGGACACACCGGCTCGCTCACGCTCACGCAGGTGTACGGAACCACGGGCGGCGGAACCGATTATTGGGGCGTTGGCAACCCAGACGGGAACGCCGACATTGTGAAGGGCCGCGTGAAGGCGAATTGGCCGCCAAAAGTCGTGGCTTCGAACGAATACTGGTAACCCACCGGGGCGAACCCGGCCACATCTCGGCCCCGTGAGCGCGGGGCCGCCATCCTCTCCATAGAGCCGCGCCCGACGGAATCGCCGCGCGCGGCGAGATTTTCCAGCAACCCATTCCAAAGGAAACACTGATGAAGCTATCCAGAGTCGCAGTGTCCGCGGCCCTAGCGGCGGCCATGTGGATGTGGCAGCCTGTCCGTGCGGGAGTGATCACGCACACGGACCTCCCGGATTTCCAGAGCGGCCTTTCGGACGGAATCGTACAAGCCGTCGGGGAGACGTTCTCGGGATCGCCCCCTTCCGGCGCCATCGGCGTGGTGCCCGGGGTGGGCGCGTCGATCTTCAACGATGACATGAACTACGCCACGGTGGCGGCGGCATCGGCGAACTACCTGTTCCTTACTCCGTACCAAGAGGAGCACGCCGAGTTGGCGGCGAACCCGTCGCAGTACCTGTTCAGCGGCGATACGCCCACGGCGCCGTCCGCCGCGGCGCCGGCAGCCGGCATTCTGCGGATGCACGTCTCCCGCGCGCAGGACTTCTTCAACACCGGCGTGGTGGGGCAACGGTCGCCGATGCTGCTGCTGAACAGAACGCTGCTCACGGGCGACTGGGTGGCCGAGACGAAGATCACCATCCAGCAGCCGCGGAACACCAATGAGAGCCGGTACGACGCGCTGTATGTGGGGATCCCCACTGACTCGGCCGACGGCAAGGCAAACGACCTGAATTTCGACGACACGAGCTATTACTTCGAGGCCGGGCCGGGCCGCGCCGGCGAGGACCAGTTGGTTACGCGGGCGCGTTTGAACCCCACCGTGAACGGATTTCCGTCGAACTACGGAACGGGCACTTTTCCGGGCCAGACATGGTACATCCGCGTGGTGAAGCGCGGGGCGTACTTCTATTCCTACATGAAGAACGGCGAGACGGCGGCCTGGGTGTTCCACCAGATGGTGAAGTGCCCGGATCTGGCGGCCGCGCCGGGCCTCGTGGTCGGCGTGATTGCCGTGAGCTGGGGCGGGGTGAGCACCACGTCGCTGCAGTACCAGGACGACGACATTGACTACCTGCGCGCCGACCGCATCGGCGGGCTGTCCGGCTCGTTCAGCAATGTGTTCGACGCGGGCGGAGCGGCGGACTGGCAGACCATTTCCTTCGCGCCCACCTTCCGCCAGGGCGTGAAGTACCAGTTGCGCGCCGGCAATGCTCTGGCCGGCGGCACTCTGACCGACGGAGGCGACTTCGCCGGCCCGGGCGGGACGGCGGCGACCTACTTTGTGGATGACTCGGCGCAGGTTGTGCCGAACGCCGCGGGGAAACGGTATCTGGAGTACAAGTTCACCCTGGATGGCGGCACGCCTCCCGGAGGGGCGGACACGATCGATCCGAAGAACCTGCCGGCCACCGTGCGCTCGGTGACCGCGACGTTTGAGCCGACGGGCGTTACAGCCAAGACGCTCTCCAGCGCCGCGGATTTCGGCGCGGATGCGGGCGGCGTGCAGACGCAGACGGGCGGCGGCGACCTTTCGCTGACGCGCACCGAGATCTTCCGCGATGACTTCGCCGCCGCGACGCTGAACGCGGGCTGGACATTTGATGCCGGCTACACCAACTTCGACCCCGGCGTGGTAGGCGAATACAGCCTCACTGATCGGCCCGGCTACTTCCGCATGAAGGTGGGATACCCGCAGGATTACTACGCCGGAACCGTGAAGCTGGGCGGCGTGAAGCTGCTGCACGACCTGCCGTCCAGCGTGAATCCCAACGCCTTCGAAGTTGAGACAGAGGTGAACGCTGAGAACCAGCAGAACCGCCAGGCGATGCTGCTGCTGTGGCAGGACGAGACCAACTACATCGGCGTGTCGCTTGGCCGCCGCTACGAGAATTTCTGGGAAGTCGGCATCGTGGAAGACATCCTGATGAACGATAACCCGCTGGGACCGGCCGTCTTCGGGTACGGTTCGAACACCCTCCAACTGCGGGTCACGAAGCTCGGCACCACCATCACGATGGCGATCCGCGATCCGAACTCCAACTCGCCGTCGTGGCGCACCGTGCAGGTGCGCGACACCAAGGGGCTGGGCGCGGGCGGAACGGATTTCGCTCCGGTGAAGTTCGGCTTCATGGGCAAGTCCTATGGCTTCGCTGATGCCGGCACGGTGAACGCCGACTACAACTACGTGCGCGTGGCGAACCTGGCGGCGACGGGGCAGAAGGACATTGCGCTGACCCTGCCGGCCGGCTCCAAAGGCGATTCGCTGCTCCTGATGGGCGACGCGCTCACCACCACCAACGCCAAGGCGCAGGTCCGCAACGCCGGCGGGACCTTCGTTGGGCCCGACGGGACCGCAGCCAGCTACTTCACGGTGAATGAGCCGAAGCTGCCCGCCAGCCTGAGCCCGCTCACCGACACCGCGATCCGCATCATGCTGGGCGACGCGGCGGCCACGCCGTACGTACACGCGCTTGGGCTGCAATTCGCCGGGGCGAATGCCGCTGTGGCGCGCGACACGAACGCCGCGGACTTCGCGGGAGGCACGGTAAAGAACGGCGTGGACGTCACTTCAACGCCGGGCCTCATCTTCCCGACCATCGGCCTGGGCGCCACGCTGACGGAGGAGTTCAACTCCGCGCCGAGCGGATGGCTGTTCAGCAACACGCCGCCGACCACCAGCTCGTATTCGTTCACCGACAATGCGGGTTACGCGCGGCTCTACTCCTCCTCGCCAACCGATCTCTGGGGGCCAGGGACGGCTACCGACAAGCCGCGGGTGGCGCTGTTCAAGAACACGCCGGTGACCGGCGACTTCGAGATCGAAACCCATGTCCAGTACCCGGGCGGCCGCCAGGTAGACCGCCACGCGGGACTGATGGTGGTGCAGGCGCTGCCGGGCGGAACACCGCCGGATGGCATGCTGGACCTGACGAACGTGCTGATGGTGGGTCCGTATAGCGCGGACGGGATGCGCGTGATGCGAGGCGACAACAACGGCTTCGCGGACTACGGCCCGGGCGGCGAATTGGGAACCGACTACTACCTGCGCATCCGGAAGATCGGCCGCGTGTTCTCGGGCTCCTACAGCGCGGACGGGACGACATGGACATTCCTGGATCCGTACACGTTCTCGCATGACATGACCTCCATGTACGTGGGCTTCCTGGCGAAATCCTACGGGGCCTCCTCGGGGACGGAACAGATCGACTACGACTTCTTCAAGTTCTCACCGCTGACCACCACCGGAACCTTCGAGAGCCACTCTCTAGACCTCGGCGCCTCCGGCCTCGCCGCCTGGGCGGACACTCTGGGCGGGAACTCCGCGGCGGCTATGTTGCAGTTCCGCTCCGCCGACACCGCGGCCGGCCTTGCGGGTGTGCCTTACGCGGGACCAGACGGAACCGCTGCCACGTCGTATCGCGGCAACTACAGCGGGCCGCTGGCGAACGTGCACGGCCGCTACGTCCAGTACAAGGCCACGCTCCCGGCGGGGACGACATTGAATGACCTGGCCGTGATCGGCGTGCCGAGCACGGGCGTGATCTTCTCGCGCGCCGACGCGGTGACCGCGCTGCGCATCGCGGGCGGCCTGCAGGCGGCCACCTCGGCGGATGTCTCCCGACTCGACGTGGTGAAGGGAACCTCCGCGGGCCACATCGACGCGGCGGACGCGACGGCCATCCTGAAGGCGGTCGCTCAGTAACCTAACCCCGGCCCGCCCTGGAGTTGGCGCCAGGGCGGGCCATCAACCGCCGCCTCCCGACGCATCCCGCGCCGGGAGGCGGAGCATTGACGCCTCCCCGGAGAGGGCACACGAACCCATGAAGACCATCCCCCTCTTGCTCGCGATGAGCGCCAGCCTGCCCGCCATCGCCGCGCCGGCGCCCGACGTTCGAATTGAGACCGTGGCCCGGCCGGCCGGCGGCGCGGTACGCCTGTTGGTGAAAGACGGCCCGAAATGGCGCACGGTTCTTGAATCGGACGCCACGCCGTCCACGAAGACCACCCTGAACACGCTGGCGATGCGGCCGGTGAAGACGCCCCGGGAAGGCACAGCGTACATTGCCGCGGGGTGGGGCGGCGGGTCTGTAACGACCTGGATCCGCGCCGGGGCCGGGCGGGTGAACGTGGAATCCACTCTGAACCTGACGAAGCTGGTTCCGGTGGAGGCCATTGTCGCTTCGTGGCATTTCGCGCCGGACGGGCAGCCACAGCGGCCGGACTTCACGTGGACCCCAAACCTGCGCCCCAACGCCGACGAAGTGATCGGCATGCACGTTTTCCGCAGCCCGGCCGCGATCGCCCAGAAGGGCGGCATTTCGGCGGTCCTGCTGCCGGACCTGAACGTTCTGGACCGGAACTGGCGGGCGCTTCCGGCAACGCTGGACCTCGATGTAACGGACCGCGCCGGGACCCGACTCTCGTACGTGTTGCAGGAGCACGACGTGGTGCGCCACGTATACTGGCGGCACGAGAAGGGCCGCACGCGGATGGTGGGGCCGGGCACGGTAAAGCTGGCCTACACGATCCTGCTGGGCGCCCGCACGCCGCCGCGCATGGCGTACCGCCAGGCCGCGCGCTGGTGGTGGGACGTTCAGGGGCGCCGGAACCTCCAAGACCCGCTGCCGCAATCCGTCCCGTGGGAGCGTTACGCCGATGTGGGGATCAACGCCTACATGCTGCCGCTGGCGTGGCGCGACGGAACGATGGACGGCGAGGCCGTGGGCGGCGTGGGGATGGACTCGTGGGGCTATCGCAGCGCCACGTGGTTCCAGTGCTGGTTCAACGACCTGCGCTCGGCGTACGGGCTCTACCTCTGGGGCCGGCGCCTGGGACGGCCGGAGCTTGTGGAGAAGGCGCGCCGAACGCGGGCGCTGCTGCTGCACAGCCCGCAGCGCCAGGGGCTTTTCCCGGTGATCTATGACTGGGATACGCGGAAGTGGGCGGGCAGCGCGGCGGGCGGCGGAGCAAACGTGTATCACACCGCCGATTGCGCCTGGGCGGCGTACTGGCTGCTGAAGTGGGACCAGGAGCTGGAGCGGAGCGCCGATTCGGTGGACTTCTGCCGCCGCCTGGGCGACTTCCTCGTGGGCGCGCAGCTTCCCTCGGGGGAGATCCCGTCTTACTACGACATCGGGACGATGGAGGTCATCCCCCGGCTGAGAGGCGGGGCGGAGACCACGGCCAGCGCGATGTTCCTGGCCTACCTGGGCCGGGTGACGGGCGAAAAGGCGTATACCGCGGCGGCGCGGAGGGGCGCGGAGTACGTGCGGCGCTCGGTGTGGCCGCGCAACCGGTGGTACGACTACGAGACGTTCTACAGTTGTTCCGGCAAGCCGGAGACGTTCGTGGACAAGTACACGGACCAGAACCCCCAGAACAACCTCAGCATCCAGTGGGCGGCCGAGTTGTTCCGGCAGCTCTATCTGGCG
Organism: Armatimonadota bacterium; assembly: GCA_036504855.1. Taxonomy (GTDB): domain Bacteria; phylum Armatimonadota; class DTGP01; order JAKQQT01; family JAKQQT01; genus DASXUL01. The sequence continues at coordinate 9,582 of DASXUL010000009.1, forward strand.
GATCACAAACCGCAGGACCTGCGGGACGGCGAGGCGATTCTGGATTACCTGAACCTGTACCAGCAAGTGTGGTCGCCCTCGTATATGACGTTCGCCGGGTTCGGCGGGTACGGGGTGCAGAACACCGACGCCGAGTGGGATGACGCGCGCCTGGCGCAGTTCGCCTGCACGAACATCGATTACTACGCGCTCACGGGGAAGCCGGAGTACATGGAGCGAGGAATCGCCGGGCTGCGGAGCGGGTTCGCCACGGTATACATGCCGGAGAACCGTTTCGTGTCGCCGCGCACCTATCAGAAGACTCCGGAGGGCTACGCGGACGAGAACTACGGCCACGGCGGCGTGGACGCGCCGGCCGGCCCGACCTCCTGGGACTGGGGAACGGGCAGCGCCCTGGCCTCGGTGGCCTACGCGCGCCAGCGGTACGGTGACGTGTGGGTGGACGCCACAACCCACAAGGCGTTCGGCCTGGACGGCGTGACCGCAACCTGGGCCGGCGGAAAGCTGAGCGTGACCACGGCGATCCAGCGCATCGCGCCGGTGACGGTGCGGGGCGGCGGGAAGGGGCTGCCGGTCCGACTGACCGTGAACGGCGCCGCCCGCGCACTGACCCCGGCCGATTGGCGCGCCGGTTGGACGGTGACGCCCATCGCCGAGCCGCGCATCCGGCACCGGGCGCCGGCCATGCGTATGGCGGACGCCGTGACGTTGGAGGGAGAGGTGTGGCCCGCGAGCCCGCGGGCGTTCGCGGTCAACTACCGCGTCTCGACGCGGGACGGAAACGCAACGAGCGGCGACGCGCTCGGCGTTTCGGGGAACGACGGGCGGTTCTCGATCCGGCTACCCGCCGAGGACTTCCCGGACGCCGGCCAGACCATGCGCTACACGCTGACGGCCGGGAATGCGACCAGCGGGCCGTTCGAGACCGAGGTGAAGCGCCTCGGCGCCGAGGCGGAGCTCTGGCGCGACACGTTCGCGCCGGGCAGCCTGGACGCGCGCTGGCGCGTGGAAACGCCGGAGGGCGGGATGGCCCGCGCCGGGGAGGATGGCCTGACGATTTCCGTTCCGGGGGACCGGCCCTTCGACCAGTGGGACAATGCATCCAACGCTCCGAGGGTGACATGCGCCGTTCCGGCGGGCGAGTGGACGTTCCGGGCGACGGTGGACACGAAGGCCGGGCCGGAAGGAGCGCTCTGGCAAGCGGGAGTTTTCGTGCCCATCGCCGAGCGGGATGGTTTCTACTACGGTCCCTTCCGGGGCAGCGCCCTAACCCTGGAGCGGGCCGGTAAGGGCACGCTGGCCAGCGACGCGCTGCCGCCGGGGACCGACCGGGTGGAGCTACGCGTTCGCCGGACGGCGGACGGGCTGTGGTTCGACTGGCGGCCCGCGGGCGGCGCTTGGCGCGATGCGACCATCGTTGCGGCTCCGGCCCCGCAGCGGGTGGGGATGCTGCTGAAGACGTGGGGACCGAACGCGGCAGCCGCGACATTCACCGAGGCGGCAATGGCGCGGCTGATGGCGGCCGGGCGATGAGGATGCGCCGGCTGGTCGCGGGGCCGTGACCGGCCGGTTCAGGAGACCAAGGGCGGCTGATCCATGCCGAGCGCCAGCCTATTACTGCGTCAAGGTAGGCTGGAGTGGTGGGGTTGTCATCCCGAGCGGAGCGAGGGATCTCTCAAAGAAGCGTTCTTTATGGGATTCCTCGTTCCTCGGAATGACAACCCTACCACTCCAGCCTACCTTGACGGAGCACTAGCCAACGAGATGACCCATACACGGCACTGATAGACGAGGACGAGAAAGGAACACGGGAGACCCATGAGGAACTGGAAACTGATAGTGGCGGCGGGGCTGATGGCGGGGGCCATGCAGGCCGCCGGGGCGGCGCCGATTCTGGGCAGCTCGCTGTCCGACCTGGCCGCGCCGCGGGCCGGGCGCACCGCGCATGAGGGAAGCTGGGACCGCTCCGGCGGGAACGGCGACCTCCGCCCGGTGGATCCGGGCCAGACGATTACGCTGTTCGACCACAACGGAGCGGGCATCGTGCGGCGGTTCTGGGTGACCATCGCGCCGCGCGCCACCGAGGAGATCCACAGCCAGGCCATCCTGCGCATGTACTGGGATGGCGAGGAATCGCCCAGCGTGGAAGCGCCGATCGGGGCCTTCTTCGGCGTGGGGTTTGGGCAGCAGGTGGATTATCAGAGCATGCCGCTGAACGAGACATCCGGCGGCTACAACTGCTACTGGCCGATGCCGTTCCACAAGTCCGCCCGGTGGACGATCACCAACCTCTCCAAGCGCCGCATTGACGCCTTCTATTACAACATCGATTACACGGCGATGGACAGCCTGCCGAAGGATCTGCGCCACTTCCACGCGCAGTTCCGCCGCGAGAACCCAACCACGGCGAACAAGAACTACACCATCCTGGATGCCGAGGGGGCCGGGCATTTCGTGGGGACGGCGCTATTCATGCAGAACCGCCAGGGGCGCGGGCTGGGGTTCCTGGAAGGCGATGAGATGGTGTACGTGGACGGCGAGGAGACGCCCAGCGTGAACGGCACCGGCACGGAGGACTACTTCTCCAGCGGCTGGTACTTCGATCGCGGCACGTATTCAGCGAACTACCACGGCGTGCCCATCAAGGATGAGAAGTTAGGCCGCGTTTCGGCCTACCGCTGGCACATTGAGGACGCGATGCCGTTCGCGAAGTCGATCCGGGTGACTATCGAGCACGGGCACGCCAACGACCACGTTGCGGATTACAGCAGCGTGGCGTACTGGTACCAGACGGAGCCGCACAAGGCTTTCGCGGCGCTGCCGCCGGCGGAGGCGCTGCTGCCGCTCGTGCCGCCGGCTCCGATGAAGATACCGGGGGCGATTGAGGGGGAAGACCTGCTGCCTTTCGCGAAAGCGACAGAAGGGGAGGTATCGGAACAGACGATGGAGGGTTGGCCGGGCCAATGGAGCAACGGCTCCCAACTCTGGTGGCTGCCGTCGAAAGCGGGGACAAGCCTGACGATCACCGCGCCGGCCCCGGCCGCGGGCGATTTCGACGTGACCGGCTACTTCACCAAGGCGAAGGACTACGGCACGTTCCGGGTGCTGGTGAACGGGAAGGCGCTGGACGCGCCGCTGAACCTCTACAACGCGGACGTAACGGCCTCCGGGCCGGTGTCGCTGGGCCGCGTCACCCTGACGGCGGGTCCGAACACCGTGCTGGTGCAGTGCACGGGAAAGGACGCTCGATCTGAGGGTTACCTGTTCGGGTTGGACGCGATCGTGTTGAAGCCGGCTTCGTAGGGAATCCCCGCCGGTGAGATGGCGGGCCAGCATGGCGAAGTCCTCCCTCGAGGACGTTACCCGCACTGTCGGGAATCGCCGCGCTGGCCCGCCTTTTCGATTTTGTGGGCTTCCGGTTGCCTGATTGCGTGCTCGGCGGCTAAAGTAGAGTAAACCAATACAGTAAGTCAGCATTAGCGCTGCGCGCGGTGAGGGACCGAGCAGGGTCCGGCGCCTATGGCGCGGATCTTGCTCGCCCGCCATGGCATGCGGCCGAGCATTCCGTTCGCGCCGCGTCAACTCGCCCAGCCAGCGCCCATGCGAAAAGGAGATCAGGCAACCGTGAAGAACCATCGTTTGAAACCCCACTTGAGGCTGGCCATGGCCGCCCTCGCCCTGACGCCTCTGGCGCTGGCGGCCCTCTCTTCGGCCGTTCGCGCGCAGGATGCGTTGTTGGTCCCGGACTGGACCGGCAAGCGCGTCCTCTCGTTCAGCGCCCAGGATGGCAGTCTGCTGAACGCCAACTTCATCGCCTCGGACGGCCACCTCAAGCAGCCGGTTGCGGCTATCGCCAGCGGCGCCGGGACCATCCTGGTGAGCGACACGCTGGCGGACGCCATCTTCGAGTACAACCTGGACGGCACGTACAAGCGCACCCTCGCCGACACGGCGTCCAGCGGCATCGGGCACGTGAAGGGGATCGACCTCTTCAACGGAGCGCTCTACGCCGTTGTGACTTCGGGGGATTACGCTTTGACGGTGCAGAAGTTCGACCCGACGAGCGGCGCCCGTTTGGGCACGTTCGCGTCCGGGTTCACGAACCCCACGGACGTGCATTTCCGCTCGGCGGATGCGCTTGTGAGCGACCGCATCACCACGACGAACAACGTGGTGGCGGACCTATCGCTGGCCGGCGTTCGGACCGGGAACCTCATCACGTCGGACGGCGTGAACGGCATCAACCTGCCGTACCAGATCAACGACGCGCCGGGCGGCCATCTGCTGGTGGGCGGATTCGCGCAGCCGGCGGCGCTGTACGAGTATGACGCCGCCGGGAAGCAGGTGGCCACATACGGCGCCGGCCTCGGGCGGTTCATACGCGGCGGGGCGCGGTTGGACAACGGGAACACGTTCTACACCGCGAACAAGTACGTGACGATTGTGGACCAGACGACGGGGGCGGGGACCGACCTGTTCACCAGCGGCAACTTCCAGTTTGCCCGCCGTGTTAGCCTTGCGACCGTGCCGGAACCGAGCGCGCTGAGCCTCATTGGCGTGGGCCTCATGGCGCTGCCGGCGCTGCGGCGGAAGCGACGCATTTAGGGCCGATGACGGGGGCCGGGAACCCGGGGGGCGCATGCGTGCGCCCCCGCCGTTCATCGACGGCCCAAGGCGGGCGGGCAGCGAGATGGGGCGTGAGAGAGGGGAGATCGATATGCGCGCGGGGGTACGAGCGAAGGCGTTTACGTTGATTGAGTTGCTGGTGGTGATCGCGATCATCGCGATTTTGGCGGCGATCCTGTTCCCGGTATTCGCGAAGGCGCGAGAGAACGCCAATAAGACGAGCTGCCTTTCGAACCTGAAGCAGATTGGCACGGCCGCGCTGATGTTCGGCGACGATCGGGATGGCGCTTTCCTGCCCCTGAGCGAAACCGACGCGTCGGGCAACTACCGGTACTGGCACAGCGGGAAGCAGGCCGACGGCGAATGGTCGGACAAACTGGGCCTTCTGTACCCGTACCTGGGCGGCAAGCAGATCCACGATTGCCTTTCGGCGAGCCGCGTGAAGCTTGCCAACACGACCATCCCGTTCTGGCCGGCGTACGGGCTGTACGTCCCCTCCGTGAAGGACGAGAGCGGCGGCAGCCGCGCGGCGAAGCTGACGATGGCGAAGAACCCCGCGCAGACGGTGTGGCTGGCGGACGGCGGGACGATCAACCGGGCCACCGGCGGGCTGATCCGCATCGCGGGCCTGGCGCCGCCATCCAGCAAGACGCCGTACATCCACGCGCGGCACAATGGGCGGGCGAACGTGGCGTGGATGGACGGGCACGTGTCGAGCATGGCGCCGATCTACCGATCGGACCTGGGCGGCGCGCTCTCCGAGGCCGCCCTCAGGCTGGCCGCGGTGGGTGACCTCGCTCCCGCTCCCCTGACCGGCGACGCCGCGAAGGACGACTATTACTTCCTGCTGAGCAAGTAGACACCCGGCGCTGGCGCGCGGCGCTGGCGCCCCTTAGAGACAGGGACGAGACGAAATGGTTCTGAAATTCCGCCAGCGCGGCGTAGCGCTTCTGGCCGCCGCGGCGCTGGCCGGGCCGCTTGCAGCGGCGCCTCCCGCCGTGCACGAGCGGCCGGCGCCGAAAGCGCCCATCAACGGATACCGGCTTCCCAACGGACTGCGCGTGATCCTTTCCCCCGATCACACGGCGCCGGTGGTGAGCCTCGCGGTTATGTACGACGTGGGCTCGCGCAACGAGCGGCCGGGGCGCACGGGATTCGCCCACCTATTTGAGCACCTGATGTTCCAGGGGTCGGAAAACGTGGGCAAGGGCGAGCACTTCTCGCTGCTGACCGAAAACGGCGGAACGTTCAACGGGACCACCAGCCAGGAACGCACCGTGTATTACGAGACCGTGCCGGCGAACCAGATGGAGCTGACGCTGTTCCTGGAGGCGGACCGGATGCGGGCGCTGGACGTGTCGCAGGCGAACCTGGACAACCAGCGCGAGGTTGTGAAGGAGGAACGCCGGCAGCGGGTGGAGAACGAAGCGTACGGGAGTTTGTACGAGGAGTCGCTGAAGACGTTCTTCAAGACGTTCGCGTACCAGCACAGCACCATCGGCAGCATGGATGACCTGAACGCCGCCACGGTGGAGGATGCCCGGCAGTTCTTCCACACGTATTACGTTCCGAACAACGCCGTGCTCGTGCTGGCCGGCGACTTCCGGGAGAAGGCGGCGAAGCGGGGCATTGAGAAGTACTTCGGGCCTATTCCGGCCCGGGAGGGAATCCCGCCGGTAGACGGAACGGAGCCGAACCGGGCGGGAGGCGAGCAACGGCTGACGCTGACCGACCCGCTGGCGACGCTGCCGCGCCTGCGCCGTTACTATCGCACGGCGCCGGGCGGCACGCCTGACTCGTATGCGCTGACGGTGCTGGCCACCGTCCTTTCGGGCCGCGGCAAAACGGGCCGGCTGTACGACCCGCTGGTGCGGTCACACCTCGCCCTGGGCGCTTCGGCGGTGCAGCTTGCCATGCGGACGGTGAGCCCATTCCAGATTGAGCTGGGGCTGCCGGCCGGCGCCGACATCGAGAAGGCCGAGGCGACGCTGGACGCGGAGATCGAGCGCGTGAAGGCCGGCGGCGTCACCGAGGATGAGCTGAAGCGGGCGCGCATCCAGTTGCGGACCTCGGCCGTGAGCCACCTTCAGAAGACGGCGGACAAGGCTTCGTTTCTGGCGACCTACGCGCTGTACTACAACGACCCGGACCTGATCAACACGATCTACAGCAAGCAAGCGGCGATCACCGCGGAGGACGTTCAGCGCGTGGCGAAGACGTATCTCACCAAGGAGAACAGCGCCACCATCATCGTTCTGCCCGCGCGCGCCGCCAAGAGCGCCGCCGCCGGCGAGGAGACGCCGAAGCCGGAGGACGCCCAATGAAAAGATACCTAACGATACTGGCCCTTGCGCTGCCGGCGGTTGTCGCCGGCGCCTTCGCCCAGGAGACGCCGGGCGTTTCGGAGGCGGCCATCCCCAAGGGGACAGTGCGCCTGAACCGCGCTCCCGTGGCGAAGGAGGTGCTGAAGGTGCACTTCCCGCGCCCGAAGGTGTACACGCTGCCGAACCGGCTGCGGGTTTACATCCTGGAGGACCACCGCGTTCCAGGGACGACGATCACCCTGATGGTGCGCGCGGGGAGCCTGTACTGCGACACGCCGGAGCTAGCCGAGGCCACGGGGGCGATCTTGCAGGACGGCACGACCACGAAGTCCGGCAAAGAGATCTCGAAGCTGGTGGATGACATGGGCGCGGAGCTGAATACCGGCGCCGGCAGCGAGTATGCCACCGTTGGGATTTCGGCGCTCAGCGACTTCACGGAGCCGATGCTGGACATCCTTGCGGACGTGGCGCTGCACCCATCGTTCCCGATCGACCGCCTGGACGAGTACAAGTACCGGCGCATCGCCGGACTTCCGGCGCGCAAATCGGATGCGGAATCGCTGGCGCGCGGGCTGGCGGGGCGGGTGAACTACGGAACGACGCGGTATGCGAGAGCCACCCCAAAGAAGGAAGACATCAACGCCGTGACGCGGGAAGCGATGATCGCCTACCACAGCGCCGCGTTCCGGCCGAACGGCGCCACGCTTACGGTGGTGGGCGACGTGAACCCGAAGGCGATCATCGCCCGGGTGCGCGAGCTTCTGGGGGCGTGGGAGCCATCCGCCAAGGATCCCGTTGACCCCGAGGCGGAGTTCGCGCCGAAGACCAGCACGGTGGTTCACCTCATCGACCGGCCGGGGTCCAAGCAAACGATGCTGCGGTTCACGAACATCGCCATCCGCCGCAACGACCCGGACTACATCCCGCTGACGGTGGCGAACCGGATTTTGGGAGCGGGCTCCACGGGCCGGTTGTTCCAGCACATCCGCGAGGAGAAGGGGTACACGTACGGCGCGTACTCCGGGTTCAGCGCGCCGCGCTGGCCCGGCACGATAGACGCCTACGCCAGCGTGCGCACCGAGGTAACGGGGCCGGCGGCTCAGGCGTTTCTGGACGAGTTTCACCGCATGCAGGCGGAGCCACCGCCCGCCGAAGAGCTGGAGCGGGCAAAGCGCACCATCATCGGCAGTTTCGCGCGCACGCTGGAAAGCCCGGACAGCATCCTGGCGAAGACCATGGAAATCGTGCGCAACGACCTGCCGGCGAACTACTGGGACACCTATCCCGCGCAGATTGAAGCTGTCACCGGGGCGGACGTGCAGCGCGTGGCGAGGAAATACCTGGGTGAGGGCCGAATCCAGATCATCGCCATTGGGGAAGGGAGCGCCATCGAAGCGGCGCTGAAACCCTTCGGGCCCATCCAGAAGTACGACACCGACATCAACCCGATAGCGCCCGCCAGGCCGGATGGGCAGTAGAGGCCCCAAGAGGGGACAGGAGCAACGACGATGAAGAGACGGGAAAACAACAAGCAGGGTGAGCGCATCATCGCGGCGGTCCTGGCGTGTTTCGCACTGGCGGCAGGCAGTTGCCGCGCGGCCTCAGCCGCCAGTACCACTCTGGTGGTGAACGAGATCGAACACTCGGAGGCCGGAAACACTTCGCGCGAGTTCGTTGAGGTGCGGAACGTCTCCGCCGACGACATCCACGCCGACCTGTACACGCTGGAATGGCGCAGCGCGGGGAACGCCACGATCACGAAGTTCTACACCTTCCCGGCCGGGACGATCGTTCCGGCGAACGGGTACTACCTCGTGGTGAGCGCCAGCTATGCAGCATATCACACCGACGTGCCGTACAATGGCAGCTATCCGGTGAGCACCGGCGGCGTTCTGAACAGCAACGGCGGCGTGGGCATCCGCGACGCGCGGGGCGCTCTGATCGACTCGGTGGCGTGGGGGAACATCACGGCCTCGCCGCACCCGTTCGTTGAGACGGCGGCCGCCCTCGCGCCGGGCGCCGGAGCCTCAATTGAGCGCGTTACAGGCCTCGACGGCCTCGTGGACCACGATGACAACCTGACTGACTTCGCGGTGACCGCCGCGCCGACGCCTCAGACCACGCTCTATACGCCCAACGTGCCGGTGGTGAGCGCCGCGACGGCGGTTCCGGACCACGTTGATCGAGGCGGCTCAATGCAGATCACGGCCACGGTGACAGCCACCGCCAACCCGGTAACCGGCGTGGCGGCGGACCTGACGCCGTTCGGCGGCGCGGCGGACGCGCCGTTGACGAACTCCGGCGGGAACACGTGGACGGCCGCGGTACCCGTGCCGGTCGATCAGACCGCCGGCCCTTTCACCCTGCTGATCAAGGCCACCGACACGGCCGGCAAGTTCGGCGCGGGCGGCGCGAGCGTGTTCGTGTACCCCGGCCCGCCGATTACCATAACCGAACTCCGATCGAAGACGCCGAACACGGGTGAGTTGCTCCGCGTGCGCGGCCTGGTTCTGAGCGCCCGTACGGGTAAGGCGTACCTGATCGACGGAGCAACGGGGAGGACGGTGGGGGTGACCGATGGCGGCGCGTTGGACGGCGTTGCGCCGGTGCGGGCCGGCGATGACGTCACGATCACGGGCACGCTAGCGATCGCGCCGTGGTACAACTCGACAACCGGCGCCCTCATCTTTCCGGACGAGCTGACGTTGACCACCGCGACCGGCACGGCGGCCGACATCGTGGTGAACTCCGCGAAGAACGCGTTGCCAGCCCCGAGACCCGTGAGCGTGGACGATGTGACGGCGGATGACGCGCTCCAGGGGGAGTACGTATCCGTGAGCGGCGTGACGATGCTTGGGACAGGTCAGAAGGTGAGCGCCACGGGCGAGGGCGTATTCGTGGCGTCGGCGGCCACCAACGGCAGCCTCTTCGGCATCGCCGTATCGCGAAACGCCACCGACCAGGCGATGACGCCGTATCCGGGCGTTTCGAACGCGCCGATTCCGGGGTCCATCGTCAGCGGCAACTTTGTGATGCCGTGGATCGCGGCCGGCGACACGTTCGACGTTCGCGGCGTGGTCAGCGGCGCCAGCATCGGGCTATGGACGCGGGTGATCCGGGTGGAGTCCGCCGATGACTTCGTGCTGACAAACAACGCGAAGTTCCTGAACGGGACGGCCGCGCCGGCGGCGGTGGAGCAGGGGGCATCGGTGACCCTGCGCGTGTTCGGATACCCGGAGCGCACGGCGGCGGTTTCGGCGAACCTCGGCGCGCTGGGCGGCGGAGCGGTTGCGCTGACCGATGACGGCGCCGGCTACTACAGCGCCACCGTGCCCGTGCCGGCCTCGACGCCAGTTGGGGCGGTGAGCATCCCTGTGAGCGTGACCAGCGCGGGGCAGACGGCGGCGGGCAGCGTTGAGTTCAGCGTCATCGCGCCGATCGCCCGCCCGGGCGATTTTGACCGGAGCGGCGCCGTGGACATGGCGGACGTGCGGCTGGCGTTGAAGGCGGCGGCCGGTCTGCTATCGACGTCCGACCCGGCCGTGAACTTCGCCAACGGCGACGTATCGCCCAAGGGCAAGCCGGACGGGCAGATCACGTTGGACGATGCCTTGCGCATCCTCCGCGCCGTCCAGGGGTTGGATACGCTGTAGTACCCAGACCAGCCACCTGGGGAAGTTCACCACAGAGGCACAGAGACACAGAGACCGGAAGAGGATCTCTGTGGCTTTGTGCGGCGGATCGCCCCCCTTCCCCCCAATTCTGGGGGACCAGATACTGGCCGCTCGGCGTAAGCGTACGCCAGAACCGAGCGATTCCTCTTGCGGAATTCACCACAGAGACACAGAGACACAGAGGCACAGAGACCGGAGGAAGATCTCTGTGCCTCTGTGTCTCTGTGGTGAATTCCCCGAACTGCCGGTCTGCCTTGTAAGCCGCGGGCGGCGCGCGCGTTACATGGGGTTGGGCCTGACGGAGAACGCCGGGGGCCTTTCCCTGGGAGGTGGCGGCGTGAACGAGAGCGGCACATCAAGGCGGAGGCAGCATTGCTTCGCGGAGTCGGTGGCGGCGGTGTGGGAGGTGATCGGCGCGGCGCAGGAACGGAGCGGTTCCGCGCCGCGGCTTCTGCGGATTGACCTGGAGGAGCCGGCGGACCTCCGCGAGCGGAAGCTGATACACGACTACCTCCAGGCCATGGTGCTGCCGTACACGGCAGAGATCATCACGCCGTGGGTCCACATGCGCAATCATGGGCGGCAGCACGACAACCCGCGCCCCGTGGCGCTGTGCGGAGCGACAACCGGCGCCGACGGCCGGAGCCTCAGTTCACCGTAACGGCGGCCTTCGGGCCGGCATTGCCGGCAAAATCATACGCCTGGACCTCGTATCGAGCGGGTTTGCCGGGGACGGCGGCTTTGTCCAGGTAGCGGTCCACAGGGGGCCATTTGTGCTCATAGACCCGGGCGATCTGGGTGCGCCCGAGCCGCACGCCATCGCGGTAGACCGTGTAGCCGCAGACGCCCACGTTGTCGGTGGATTTGCCCCAGGAGAGGCGCACGCCATCGGCGGCGCGGACGCCCTTGAGGGAGGGCGGAAGGGTGGGGGGGATGCTTTCGAGGCGGCCGGTGCGGACATAGCCCTCCAGGGTCTTCTGGAAGCCGGCGTTCATGACGTGCGGGCTGTAGTAGTGGCAGTACGCGAAGCTGATGTAGCCGGAAACGTAGGGTTGGATGGCCTTCAACTGGGCGTTGTAGCGGTCCAGCGTGGTGGCCGTCCAATCCGCCTGCGTGAAGCACTCTGAATCCGACCAGAAGAGCAGGCCGGGCTTCGTGTCGACGGCCTTCTTCAACTCGGCGAACCAGTGGCCCACGATGCCGACGTTGATGCCGCCGGCGCCGCAGGAATCCTGGGGCGCGAATATGTCGCCTTTGCCGAACGAGCAGCGGGCGAAGATGCGCGTCCAGGTATCGCGGTACTCCTCGGCCGGGCCGCAGGCGGCGTTCATGAACGGACAGATCATGACCGGCATGCGGGGGTTGAGGGACTTCAGGTGGCGCACGGTGATGTCCAGCGCCTTCGCCAGAACATCGGCGCGCTCCGGCTGTTTGAAGTTGAGGTTATCGGCCTCCCACACCCAGTACCAGCCCCAGAAGGTGTTGGGGTATCTGGCGTGATAGCGGCGATAGAGGTCCGAGGCGATGAGGTTGCCCTGGTTCATTTGGGCGTAGAGCCACTGTGGGTCGCTGGCGCCCTTTCGGAACCACTCCATCCCGGAGAAGTTGAGGCCAAGCATTACCTTCATGCCCTCAGCCTTCGCGGCGGCGAGGCATTTCCCAACGGTATCGCGATGGTTCGTAGACTGCCGGAAGCCGGGAACGCTTGTGGGATAGTAGGTCACCATCTTCTGGCTATCGGCCGTGCAGCCGAAGACGATGATGTCCATGCCGACGGCCTTCATGTAGCGGAACTCCTGGCGCCACTTGGCCTCGGACCAGTCGCCGACCAGATAGTCCTGGATGAACGATCCCCGGGGCACAGGCCATGTACGCGTACGCGCCGCCGCCGGGAACGCAACGCAGAGCAATCCCGCCGCCAACGCCAGAAACTTAACCTTCGGTAACTTCATCGCACTCCTCTTGGGGGGGCCGCCGTCCGGGAAGAGGGCAGGGGCCGTGGGCAGACTGGGCCCGCTCCGGGGCTCGCTGCATTCTAGGCGCAGGATGGGGCGGCAAGGGAAGGGGAGCGAACAGGGGAGATGGACGGAGGCTCCATCTCCCCTGTTCACAGGCGCGGAGGGCGAGGTTACGCGCGGCGGCGGCGAAGCGCCAGCAGGGCGGGAGCGGCGCCGGCCAGGAGCGCTAGCGCGGACGGCTCCGGAACGGACGCGGCCGAGGCGGCGGTGACGCGCAGAGCCGGCGGAGCCACCGAGGTGTTGGCGGCGCCCGCCCACGTGGCGGCAACGGCGGGAGTGAGGTCGTTGACGATGAGGGTGACGGTTCCGCCGCCCTGGATGGCGTTGGCCAGCGAGAGGCTGCCCGCGGTTCCGGTGAGGAGGGCGTATTCGTCGACTTTGCCGTTATTCGTGTTTCCGGTGGTCGTGAACGCGCCGTCGCCAATGTACTGCTGGACGAACTGGTTGGAGGACGGGCTGTTGACGGCGTCGTACTTCAGGCTTGTGTTGGCGGAGCTGATGTCGGTTGTATTGTCTGAAGAGAAGGCGAACCCGACGGTTCCAGGAGCGGTGAAGGCCGAGTTGGCCTCGGTGAGGGCGAGGGTGACGTTGGTAATCGCGTAGCCGCCGACCCCGTAATCGGCCTCAAAGGCGGACTTGAGGTCGGAGGCGTCGAAGCGGAGGACGCCGAAGGAGGCGTTCGCGCCGTTCGTGGAGCCTTCCACGTTGAAGTAGCGGACGCCGCTGGTTCCGGAGCGCGGGCCCGCCGGGCGAACGGTGGCGTTTGCGGCGGCGTTGACGGAGGCGCTGGTGGCCGCGCGGGCGGCGGAGAGGGTGAGCGCTGCCGCGAAGGCGGCGCCCGCGAGGCAAAACGTGCGTTTGGCGTGCATGGGAGAAGTGATGTCCTTTCGGAGGCGGCAGGGCGTCTGGCGCCGGAGCCCCCAGTAAGCGAACGGGCACACTTCGTGCCAGTGGGGGTTCGGCCCCCAATCCTGGGGGACCAGATACCAGTCCTCTTGGGGATTCACCACAAAGACACAAAGGCACAAAGACGGACTATGATCCGGATCTTTGTGCCTTTGTGTCTTTGTGGTGAAGTAGTACGCCCGGCGTAAGCGCAATGATAGAACCGAGCGGACACTCATTGGTCCCCCGGGATTGGGGGGTAGGGGGGCCGCCCCCCCCGCTACTTGCGGGCCACCTTGGCCCAGGTCTGGGTTTCGGCGGCCTGGTAGGCGGCTTCCATGACGGCGACGCGGGCGGCGGCTTCGGCGGGCGAAACGAGGGCATCATACGGCTTGCCCTGGGCGGCGTTCAGGAACTGCTCGATCGGGCGCGGAGTGGCTTCGGGGAGATCGTTCCACGGCTCCTTGCCGTCGGCGCCGTCCACCTTGCTGCTGTGGAAGAAGATCTGGCCGTGGATGATGGCGGCATGCCCTTCTGTTCCGCTGATCAGCAGCGAGACGGGGTTCTCGACGTCCACCCAGCCGGCGGCCAGCGTGCCGATGACGCCGCTCTCGAACTTCAGGAGCGCCTCGCCGGTTTCGTCGCAGTTTGGATAACGATTGGTAATGATTCGGATATCGGCGGTTGCGGCGCTGATGGGGCCGAAAAGCCACATCAGGATGTCCAGCGAGTGGGTTCCGAGGTCGCCAAAGGCGCCGACGCCGGCGACCTTGGGATCGGCCATCCAGCGGTAGTCCGTATCGAACCATCCGCCCAGCGACCCGCTGTGGCAGTTGGAGCCGCGAACGCGGGTGACCGTTCCAAAGGCGCCGTTCTCAACCTGCCGCTTCAGGAAGAGCATTTCGGGAGTCGTTCGCAGGAAGTAGCCGGTTGTGAAATGCACGCCGGCGGCTTCGATGGCGCGGGCCATCTGGAAGCTGTCGCGGGCGTTGATGCCAAGCGGCTTCTCGGCGAACATGTGCTTTTTGGCGGCGGCGGCGGCGGAAACCAACTCGAGGTGGCGATCGGTTTCGGAGCAGATGATAACGGCGCCGATGGCGGGATCATCCCAGACGGCGGCGAGGTTGGAGACGGCCGGGCAGCCGAGGGCTTCGGCGCACTTGGCGGCGCGAGCCGGATCGTGGTCCCAGGCGGCGACGACGGAAACGTCGTCTCGTTTGTTGAGGGCGTCGATGAACCCGGGGGTGTGGATGTGCGCGCCGCCGACGAGCGCGACGCGGAGCTTTTGCACTTGCGATTCCATGAGAGCAGAGCCTCCTCTGAAGAGCGGTAAGCGTTCACATCCATCATGGGCGGAAAATGGGCGGAAAGCGAGAGCAGGGCCACCCGAACGTAGCCCCGCGCTTGTGGTAACGATAAGGGATATTATCATTACCTCTGGAACGACGGTTTTTCGGCCCCCCTTCCCCCTGTCGCTTTCGGCGCTATTTGGCGCGATTTCTTCGGCGGTATTTGGCGTGGTTCTTTCGGCGGTATTTGGCGTATAGTTTTGGGTGTAATCTGGCGTGATTTGTTCGCTTGCGAGGTCCTTGGTAAAGATGAGCGAATTATCTAGTTTGCCTGAAACCGATCGGCAAGTGGCCTTGAAGCGCTTTCGCCTGCTCAAACCACACCTCGAGGGCGGGCGAGCACTGGTCAGCGTTGCGCGTGAGGCAAGCGTTCCTTACCGCACTGCCCAGAGATGGGTAGCTCTTTATCGCCGCCATGGGCTGGCCGCCCTTACGCGAAGTACACGCGCCGACAGCGGAGCCAGAAAGTCCCTGTCACCGCTGATGACGAAAGTCGTCGAAGCACTGGCGCTTCAGAAGCCGCCGCTTCCCATCACAGCCGTATATCGCGAGACTTGCCGCATCGCCAGTGGCCTGAACGAGAAGCCCCCCAGCTACTCCGTCGTCTACGATATCGTTCGCGGTCTTCCAGCCGATCTGGTGATGCTTGCACACGAGGGAGCCAAGGCATACGGCGACGCGTTCGAACTGATTCACCGGCGCGAGGCCGATGGCCCCAACGCCATATGGCAAGCCGATCACACGGTCCTGGACATCCTCCTTGTACGTGACGACGGCAGTACCGCCAAGCCTTGGTTGACCGCTATCATCGATGATTACAGCCGTGCTATCGCCGGGTATTTCCTCCACTTTGAGGCGCCCTCGGCCATCCAAACCGCACTCGCGCTTCGCCAGGCAATTTGGCGCAAGGCCGAACCCCAGTGGCAGATATGCGGCATCCCCGACGTGCTGTACACCGACAACGGAAGCGATTTCACTTCGCACCACATGGAGCAGGTCGCCGCCGATATCAAGATGCAACTCACCTTCTCCACACCGGGCAAGCCGCGTGGCAGAGGACGCATTGAGCGCTTCTTTGCGACCCTGGCTTCGATGTTTCTCTCGGGCCTTCCCGGCCACACGCCCGGGAGCGGAGGAACCTGCGGCAAGCCGACACTGACGTTGTCCGAGTTGGATCCAATGTTGAGGGCCTTCATACTGGACGTTTACAACCAGCGGGAGCATAGCGAGACGAAGATGGCCCCGATGCAACGCTGGGGACAGGGCGGTTTCCTGCCGCGTATGCCCGAGTCATTGGACAGTCTCGACCTGCTGCTGCTGACCGTGCCGAAAGAGCGAAAGGTGCACGCCGACGGCATCCACTTTCAAGGTTTGCGGTACATCGATCTCACGTTGGCAGCCTACATCGGCGAGTCCGTGGTCGTACGTTACGACCCACGTGACCTGGCAGAGATACGTGTCTTTCATCACGAGCGTTTCCTGTGTCGGGCGATCTGTCCCGAGCTCGCGGGTGAGGTGATTTCGCTCAGAGATGTCCTGCGAGCGCGAAACCAACGCCGATGTGACCTACGCCACATTCTGCGAGACCGAAGGGAGACGATTGATGCGTTACTGAAACTCAAACAGGGCAGCCGCGACGATACACCACCGGAGGAGCAGCCTCATGTGTCGCGAGAAGAAGTCGAAACGGACCCTCCAGCCCTCCGGCGATATTACAATGAGTGATACATACGAGTCCTGCACCGTTGGGCGCGATTTCATCGAAACGCTGGAATACCGGCGATTCGCTGAGTTCTGCGACGAATGCCGCCGTTATCGCTACATTGGCCTGTGCTACGGGCAGTCTGGCGTTGGAAAGACCCTCTCGGCAAGACACTACACCGGTTGGCAAACAATCCAGAACGTGGACGTGTGCAACATCCCCGACGACGTTTTAATCTCCCTGGCCCGCGCCTGCCGACTGGATACGGTCTTGTACACCGCATCGGTCGTCAATACACCAAGGAACCTGGTCGAAGGCATAACCCATGCCCGCTTCCTGCTTCATCGGATAGCGCATGAACCGGCCCTTCGAAAGCACACTGCGGTCATTAGGAGAAAGCAACGAAAGTATACGAGGGAGTTGGAGGCGCACTTCGATCGACAGGATTGGATGAAGCTGGACGGCCCGCCGGTAGCGCCGCCTCCGCGCCCGCCGTATACCGAGCTAGCTGAGGAATTCGCACGACGGGAGAACGGCATGGCCGACCCGACAAATCTGGTGCTGATCGATGAAGCAGATCGGCTGCGGATGGCAAGTTTGGAAATGGCGCGCGATATCTTCGACCGAAACGAGATCGGCCTCGTCCTTATTGGGATGCCCGGGATGGAAAGGCGGTTGGCGCGATACCCACAGTTCTACTCCCGCATCGGCTTCGTCCATGAATTTCGCCGACTCAGCGCCTCGGAACTTCGGAAGCTCCTGGAGCGGGCCTGGACGCCGCCCGGGGTCCATCTCCCGCCCATGGACGAAGAGACCATCGCCGCGGTCGTTCGCATCACGGGTGGAAACTTCCGATTGCTGGATCGGCTTCTGGCCCAGACTGAACGCATCCTGGAGATCAACCAGATTCCAGAAGTGACACTGCAAGCCGTGGAAGCGGCACGGGCGAGCCTCGTCATCGGCCACACAGGATAGGGGGCGACGGAACCCGCCCCAGCTCACCACAGCATGCGCGCGACAGTGGTCTTCAACGCGAACCTGTCAACCTTCCTGTCCCCGCGGCGAGGAGGAGCCAGCGCTTGCGGGTGTGTATATCTCCATTGCGATTACCTCTGTTGGTGACTCGGACGGGCGGCTGGGTTAGTGGATTCCGGAGGCCGTCTTAAGTCTGAGCCATTCGGCGGCATCGATTCTCTTGACTGTCTTGAGATCAAGAAGGAGCACCCAACGTTTACCGTCTGGAGCGGGAGGATCCTCATAATACGCGACAATGTCCTGACGGTGGCGGATTGAGGCGTAACGTCGCCCAGCAAGGTTGGGGTTGGAATGATAGGGCTTTGATTTCGCTGGCGAGGTGCTTGTTGCGGGCTTATCCAGGATAATGGCGTGTTCTTCTAAGTCCTGCGCGCTCGGGAGGATCCCGTTGGACAGGCGTATCGACGTCTTTAACACCTCGGCGAGGTAGCGGAACCATTCCTCGTCCGTCGCCTGGACGCGTCGTCTATTCGGTTGCGCAGGAACGCCCTTCACTCGCACGAACCCCAGCACGTATCCATCGGCGAACACCCTCATGTAAAGCTCGCCCATCTGGGGCGATTGTGCGTCGAGGGCGGTTTTCGTCTTTTTGAAAGCGGCTTCTGAGGGCTCCGTAAATGGCAACATCAACCACGCTGTAGGTGCGTCGAATACCTCCCGTCTCTTGTCAAGCCCGACATGGGCATCCTCTCTTCCACGCTGAACGCCAAGGGAGAGTAGGTGAAGTGCAAGATCATCCCCTTGTCCTGGGCTGACTCCGCTACGTCCGCTTCCGCTGGACTTCAACTGCCACCCAGCAATGCCGATCGCCGCGCAGATGGCGGCGGGAAGGAGCCAGTGCTTGCGTGTGTGTTTCTTCATTGCGATTACCTCATATCCCACCTACCGAGGTCGGTGGCTGTGAACCCTCGATGCCTGCTGAAGCCGACTGCGCAGGGCGCGCTGCATTCTGCCGAACCCCTTCCCCGTAGCAAACTTTTGGGTCTTGGCGACAAATCGCACTCTGGAAGTGAAAAATTGATTGCCTGAGGGCGGTTTCCGGCAGCTCAATAGACATCTGGCTCGTCAACCAGTTTCCGAAGACCTCCGCCATCCAATTGAACCTTCCATAAGCCTGTACCGCCGGTCTTGCCAATACGCCGCAGGCACAGAATGCTGCGACCTGAGGGCAAGAACCGAGGCATCCTCGCAACGATCCCCGTACTCCCCATTCGCTTGGCGCTAGCCCCCGAAATGTCCATCGTCCAGAGCTCCTGTTGGTCGCCCGTTCCATCAGATCGATCTCCGTTTCTATCAGAAACGAATACAACGCGATGCCCATTTGGCGAAACATCGGGTCCGACGCTTGACCAAGTGGAGGGAGTGAGCTGCTGAACGCTCCCGCTAGAGAGGTCACAGGCGAAGATCTGCCACTTCTGGACATTTCCGCTGCTGTCGCTCCCCCGGGCAGAGAACACAGCTTTCCGACCATCGGCAGACAAGCGGGGTGGCGTGGCGGCGAACCACTTGCGATGCGTGATGCGCCTGCCCTCGTTTCCACGCGTGTTGGAGACGTGCAGGTCCCAGTCCAGCCACGGGGGCCCCATTCCTGCCCGGTTCAGGTAATGAGAAGCGAAATAGACAACCTTTGTGCCATCGTCGGACACCGTAGGGGGGCCCGGCACCTCGTATCCTGAGTTCGGCAAGACATTCTGTACATGGCCCTGGGCATCGGCTACGCAGACATGCACCTCATCGCCCTGCCGATCCAGGAAGGCCATCGTGCTTCCGGTGGCGCTGAAGGACGGAAGGGAACTCGGCAACCTGGCGATCTTCCAGGGTTTCGATCGCGCGAGAGGTTGGCTGTCGCGGACATCGATTGTCTTGTACTGCCATCCACCCGCGCCGGTGGCGTAGAAGAGGGCTTCTGGTTGGGTGGGAAGCAACGTGTAGTCCGGCCCCCCTACGATGGGGTACGTAGGTTTCGCGCACCCCAAGACGCACATAGCCACAGACATGGACCAGAAGATCGCGATATACCTCTTGGCACTGGTAAACCCCATAATTGACCCTCCCAACCTCGGCGCCTCGGTGCCGACCGCCCAGACAGCCTATCAGTCGTCGGTGTCATGATCCCGGCACGAGGCTCTGGCGACCGCCGTTCCCGCCGCGCAGATGGCGGCGGGAACGAGCCAGTGCTTGCGTGTGTGTATCTTCATTGCGATTACCTCACCTTGCCTGTCGTCTGAGGAGCACAGGCGGACAGGGCAACCAACCGATCAATCGAGCCAACGTACAATTCGTCGCCGATTCCGAGCGCGCGTTGGTTTAGATCCGAGGTATATACCGGCAGCCGTATACTCCCAACTTCGCGGCGATAACGCCGGTCAAGCCAGCGAAACTCCACCGTCCTCTTGGTTGGGCCAGCGGTAGAGGCATATGGGCGTCGTCCGTAAACAACCCAGTGGTCCAGCAGGAAGACCAGTGTCGGATCGACATCCTTCGGGATTGGGTATGACCATTGCAGCCTCCCGGTTGTCGCGTCCAAAGCGAGTAGGTGAAGACTTGCCATATCTGCCACAAGAAGCGTCTTCCCTCGTACCGAAAGCGCATGGGCGTAGCTCCAAGACCAACCGGGTATCACACCGACTCGGTGTGAGGAAGCCAACTTGCGTCTCCACCTGGTTTTCAGCGTTGCGGGATCCAAACAGCAGACGTCGGTTGGCCCAAGCCAGAATAGCCCCTTCCCGTTGAGCAACACCGCAAGGGTCCGCCCGAACATTCGTCTGGACGCTACGACTTTGCCGCTACGGGCATCCAGTTCAACGATCGGACCGTCGCGCTGGCCGACCAGAACCGCATGCCGTTGGAGAAGCGGAGCGAAGTAACACAGATTCGGCGGCGACGCTAAGCGATACTGCCACGCCTGCCGCAATTTCGGCAGAGAGAAAGCAGATAGCACAGGTACCGGATCAGGAAGCCGTTTCCTCAGGAAACCGCTGACGTAGATATGATCCTTGTCCAGCGTTATTTGATGGAACGGTGCTGATTCGAGGGCGCTATCCGCGGACTTCAGCACGCGGCCATCCGTCTCCCGAAGGACCATCAACGATCGCCACGTAGCGGTATAGAGCCTTTCGCCGGATGTCGCAGGCGGGCTGGCGATCGGAAATCCAGGGAAGGGAGTTGTCCACAGGCGATGACCTGTCTTTGCGTCGAAGGATGATATGATGCCACCCGGCGGACTTAGTCCGCGCCGCTCCTTCTCACTGAGAGGCAAGCGGCTTCCGACGACAAAGAGGCGCTTGTCAGTTATGGACATAGCCTGAATGCTGCCAGTCGAGAATACCGCTGGCGCCTTTGTGCCCAACGGGAGTGCCCAGTCAACCCAGATGCGAGTAGACGCAGGCGTTTTCGCCCACGCGCTTCCCGCCGCGCAGACAACTGTGAGCAGGAGCCAATGCTTGCGAGTGTGTATCTTCATTGCGATTACCTCACTTGCCTGACGACTGAAGACCACGAACCGACAGGGCTATCAACCTGCCAATTGAGCCAACGTACAGCTCGTCTCCGATTCCTACCGCCAGTTGCTCCAGTTGGGTCGTGTATACCGGTAGCCGTATACTCCCGCCTTCGCGGCGCGAACGGCGGTCAAGCCAGCGAAACTCCACCGTTCGCTCGCGTGGGCCGTTGGGAGAGGCGTAGAGACGTCTTCCGAAAACAACCCAGTGGTCCAGCAGGAAGACCAGTGTCGGATCGACATCCTTCGGGATTGGGTATGACCATTGCAGCCTCCCGGTTGTCGCGTCCAAAGCGAGTAGGTGAAGGCTCGCCATATCTGCCACAAGGAGCGTCCTCCCTCGTGCCGAAAGCGCATGGGCGTAGCTCCAAGACCATCCGGGTACTACGCCGATCCGGTTTGCGGGCGCCAACTTCCGCTGCCACCTGGTTTTCAGCGTCGCGGGGTCTAGACAGCGGATGTCGGTCGGCCCGAGCACGAACAATCTCCTCCCGTCGAGCGTTACTGCAAGGGTCCGTCCAGGTAGCCGATTGGATGCAACGACCTTACCGCTGTGGGCGTCCAGTGCAATGATCGGCCCGTCACGCTGTGCAACGAGGATCGTTTGCCGTGGTGGGTAAAGAGCGGCGTAACACAGATTCGGCGGAGACGACAACCGATACCGCCACGCCTGCCGCAAACTGGACCGCGAGAAAGCCGTGAGAGCTGGTTCCCAATCAGGAACGCGTTTCCTGGGGAAAGCGGTGACGTAGATGTGGTCATTGTCCAAGACGATTGGATTGGACTGTCCGCCATCGAGCGCGGAATCCGCGGTCTTCAACACGCGGCCGTCTGACGCCCGAAGCGCCATCAACGACCGAAACGTCGCGGTATAGACCCTGCCGCCTGACAGCACAGGCGGGGCGGCGAGCGGAATGCCAGGAAAGGGCGTTGTCCACAGGCGATGACCTGTCTTTGCGTCGAAGGCTGATATTATACCGCCCCGCGGACTGAGGCCACGCCGTTCCTTGTCGCTGAGAGGCAAGCGACCGCCGACGACAAAGAGGCGCTGGCCAGTTATGGACATAGCCTGAATGCTGCCAGTCGAGAATACGGCTGGCGCCTTCGGTCCCAATGGGAGTGCCCAATCGATGCAGATGTGGCTCGGCACCGATGGCTTTGCATGCGCGCTTGCCGCCGTGCAGATCGCGGCGAGAAGGAACCAGTGCTTGCGTGTGTGTATCTTCACTGCGATTACCTCTTCAGGGGTGGGGGCGCTAGCCAAACGGTACCCCTCAGCGTCGTCAACCGGGACCTGGACAACGAACAACTCATGGTTCATCCCCATTGTGTATATACGAGAAGCGGACAGAGTCTGTTTCGATGGACAGTATGCACTCGTCGAGACGTACGGTCTTTCGGTACGCGCTTACGCAGCACAGATTCCAGTGACCAGGAGCCAGAACAAAGCCAATTGGTGTCGTAACTCGGGTAGTCCTGAAAACGTCCGTTTCTGGGACGGCCGCATCCCCGGTGAAGTGCGAGGGAAACGCCAGCGCGAACAGGACGTTCATCTGTGCCGAAATCCATCCCACAATCAGAGTTCCAATATGGTCGCTGGCCCACTGACTTGTGGTACACTACCATCATGAAGATCGGGTATGCACGCGTCAGCAGCGAAGACCAGAACCTGGACTTGCAGCAGGATGCTCTCACGCAGGCCGGCTGCGAACGCATCTATGGAGAGAAGGAGTCCGGCGGTAAGGCCGACCGTCCCGAACTGCTACGCCTCCTGGAAATGCTGCGTCCGGGCGATACACTGGTAGTCTGGAGGCTGGACCGCCTCGGCCGCTCGTTGAAGCACCTTATCGAAACGGTCGAACGCCTCGAGGCCACGGGCGTGGGGTTCCAGAGTGTCACCGAGGCGATAGATACCACGACGAGCGGCGGCAAGCTGGTATTCCATATCTTCGCGGCGCTTGCCGAGTTCGAGCGAACCCTGATTCGCGAACGCACCCGCGCCGGCCCCAAGGCGGCCCGCGCCCGCGGTCGCCAGGGCGGACGTCCAACGGTATTGAGCCCGGACAAGCGGAGGATGGCTCAAGCCCTCCGCGATGATCATGGACAAAACGTGACCGCTATCTGCAAGACGCTAGGCATCGCGCGAACGACGTTCTACCGCCACACCGAGGGCAAGAAGACGGAAGGGTGATGCGCGAGTTGAGGTCGGCAGATCTGCGGTCGATATCCCGTGCACATCGTCGACCGATAGCTACAGCTACTTTGTGCTCGTGGTAACGATAACCGTTATTATCATTATATCGTGATATCCACTCGGCGAATGCGCCAAATAGCGCCGAAGAAATCACGCCAAATAGCGCCGAAAGTGACACTTCCCCCCAATCCTGGGGGACCCGAACGGGGGCGCTCGGCGTAAGCGTAACGCCCAAGCGAGCGTTAACTCATTGGTCCCCCAGGATTGGGGGGAAGGGGGGCCGAAAACCTCACGCCATCTCCAGCCCGGCCGGTTGGAGGGCGGCGGTGATGGCGGCGCCGAGGGCGACGACGACCATGAGGCCCAGCATCACGATTCCGGTGTCGTTCAGGGCGGCGGCGGCGATTCCGCCGATGAGGCAGGCGTTGGAGCCGGCGACTAACCAAGGGTAACGCGACTGGACGCGCGTCCAGACGGGCTTCAGGGGGCCGCGCAGCAGGATGGCGAAGACGAGGGCGAGGGCGTAGAAGGCAAAGGCGGGGGCGGCGGTCATCAGGTGCAGGCTGATTCCGGCCTTGCTGGCGAGCATAGCCTGCCACCCCCCCTTCCCCGCCGTCTTCACGAAATGGCCCACGTGGGTGGCGCGCGCCGAATGCGTGTCGGCGTACAGCACGTAGGCGGACAGCCCCGCGGCGACGGCGATCGCATAGAGCGCGGCGAATCGCGCGCCGGAGCGCTTCGCGGCCAGCCGCCACGCAACGCCGCAGGTAACAGCGGCCGCCAGCAACCCGCCGAAGTCCGCGCCGAGGGTCGGCAGGCTCACGACGGCGCCCGCCAGCGCGAACCAGGCGCCCAGAGCGGCCAGGCCGCCCCATCGCAGGCGATCCGCGCCGGCCCGCTGCACGGCCAGCATGCCGGAGATCACCACGCAGGCGAGGAAGACCGCCGTGTACTCGTTTCCAAGCCCGTAGAAGCGGATGCCGGTGAGGTAGAAGCTGGAAAGCGGCGAGAGGCGCAGTGCAATGCCGTGGCGCGCGACGTCCACGGCGATGAAAACGGCGACGCCGCCCGTTGCGAGCTGCAGGCGGGCCAGCGGGACGTCATCCTCACTGGCGGCCATGGCGCGCCCGGCGAACATCACGGCGAGCCAGGCGATCAGCGTGAAGGCGGCGGCCATGAGGTAGTAGCCCTCGGCGGTGGTGGGGAGCGGGCGGGCGGCCAGGGCCACGGCGCAGGACGCCGTCAGCGGAAGGAGCATGGCGCTTTGCCAGCGGCGGCGGGCAGCCGGCCGCCTGATGCGCCCCATGGCGAGGCCCGCGGCGGCCAGCATCAGAAGCGCCGCTCCGCCGAAGCCGATGGCGAAGTTCACGGGGTTGGTGGCCACGCCGATCACGCGGGTCGCCTCCTGCCAACGCACCGCGGCGGCCACGTGCGCCGGCAGACCGCCGCGCAGCATGCGCGAGAAAGGAGCCAAGCCGATAACGTGGCCGCTGGCGCCTTTGGGTGGCGGAACGCCGCACAGCGCGGCCAGGGTGGGCGCCACGTCCAGGTTGCTCACCACGCCCGGCGTGCGCGTGGTATCGCTGGCCAGGCGGCCGTGGCGGTACGAAACGCCGAGCCACGAGGGCAGGGTCAGGGAGGAGGCCGTTCCTCGCGGCGACGGGGCGGCCTCCGGGTGCAGCGCCACGACGGGGACGGCGGGGTAGGCCCGGACCGCGCGCTGCAGGACGGCATCGGCGCTTTCCGGGCGGAATGCCGGCTCCACGATGAGACGCACGGCGCTCGGAAGCTCCGCCTCCGGCTCTCGGGCCGCCGCGCGCGGCGTGACGTAGGACCCGGCGACCATCGTGAGGAACGGCTCCGCGTCCTTCGGCCCGGTGGTCATTGCCGCCGCGCCGCCGCGCCGCAGGATGTCTTGCAGCGCGGGGCGGTTCGAGCCGTATACATCGCGCAATGTGGCCGCGCGGGAGATGTAGAGGATGGCTTTCGGCGCCGGCGGATTAGGGGCTGGCGGCGCGGCGAGCGACGGCAGGGTGAGAGCGAGAAGGGCAAGAATGGCGGCGAATCGCCCCCCTACCCCCCAATTCTGGGGGACGGCCCCCCTACCCCCCAATTCTGGGGGACCCAAGCCGAACGCTCGGCGTATGCGCGCCGTCAGAACCGAGCGGCGTCGTGCGCGTCCCCCAGAATTGGGGGGTAGTGTTCCGTCCAGGTAGGATGGAGGGGTGGGGTTGTCATTCCGAGGAACGAGGAATCCTATAAGGAGCGCTTCTTTGATGGATCCCTCGCTCCGCTCGGGATGACAACCCCATACAGCCATCCTGCCTGGGAGGCGTAGTAGGGGGGGCCGGGCGATCGTCATCTTTGCTTCAGCCAAGCTGCGCGCGGAGGGCGTCGGCGGCGACGGCGAGCGCAGTTTCGACCTTCTCCGGGTCCTTGCCGCCGGCCTGGGCGAAGTCGGGGCGTCCGCCTCCCCCACCCCCGGCGGCTTTGGCGACGACGCGGAGGATATTGCCGGCGTGGGCCTTGCCCGCCAGATCCTTGGTCACCTTGGCGACGAACATCACCTTTCCGCCAGCGACGGACGCAAGCACGACGACGCCGGACTTCAGGATGTCCGCCATCTGATCGGCCGCCGCCTTCAACTGCTCGGCATCGGCGTCTTCCAGGGCCGCGGAGACTAACTTCACGCCGGAAACCTCAACCGCCTGTGCCGCGAGTTCCTGAATCTGGCCGGCCCCGCCGCTCTTGCGGAGGCGGGCGACGTCGCGCTTCAGGGCGGCGACCTGCGCGTGCAGGGCGGCGATCTTGGCGGGCACATCCGCCACGGAGCCGCCGAGATCCTCCACGGCGCCGGCCAGCAAGGAGTCGCGCTCACGCACGGCCTCCCATGACTTCATGCCGGTGAGCGCCTCAATGCGACGCGTGCCGGAGGCCACGCCGGATTCGCTCAGGATTTTGAACAAGCCGATATCGCCGCTGCGTTCGGCGTGGGTGCCGCCGCACAGCTCCTTTGAGTAACCGCCGATGGTGACCACGCGCACTTCGCTGCCGTACTTCTCGCCGAACAGCATCATGGCGCCGAGGGTGCGCGCCTCGGAGATGGGCATAACGGTATAGGAAACGGGCTCATTCTCGAGCACGCGCTCGTTGACGAGGCGTTCGATGCGTTCCACCTCCTCCGGCGTGACCGCCTGAAGGTGGCTGAAATCGAAGCGCAGGCGGTCCGGCTCCACGAGGGAGCCCTTCTGCGTGGCGTGTTCGCCGATGACCTCGTGCAGCGCCCAGTGAAGGAGGTGCGTGGCGGTGTGGGCGCGCGTGATGGCGCGGCGGCGCTGCGTATCCACGCGAGCGGTTACCGTCTGCCCCACGGACAGCGGGCCGGCGAACTCGTGCAGGAAGATGGAGCCGATCTTGACGGTGTTCACAACGGTGGCCGGTCCCAGCGTGCCCTGGTCGCCAATCTGGCCGCCGGACTCGGCGTAGAAAGGCGTTCGGTCCAGGATGGCGCGATTGCCGTCCACGATGCCAAGGACCGTGGCGCTGGTCTCCACCGTGTCGTATCCGACGAACTCGGTGGCGGCGTACTGCCCGAGATCCACGGCGGGGCCGTTCTGGGCGCCGGCGCCGTGCTTGCCGGAAACGCCGGAGTGCTCCGCCTCGGCGGCCTCGTACTCCTCCTGGTCGACGGCGGGCAGGTGATGCTCCGCCACGATCTCCTGCGTCATCTCAATGGGGAAGCCGTAGGAGCTCCAGAGGCGGAAGGCTTCGGAGCCGGACAGGCGCTCGCGGCCGGGCTCTGCGAGCATGGTCTCCAGGGCGTTCAGGCCCTGCGGCAGGAGCTGGAAGAAACGTTCCTCCTCCAGGCGAAGGGCCTTGGTGATGAACTTCTGGCGGTCGACCAACTGCGGGTAGCCGGGCTTCATCTGCTCCACGACGATGGGCACGATGGTATGCAGGAACGGTTTGTCCAGGCCCAGCATCTTGCCTTCACGGTCCGCGCGGCGGATCAGGCGGCGCAGGATGTACTCGCGGCCGGAGTTCTCGGGGAGGATGCCGTCCATGATCATGAAGGTGGCGGCGCGCGCGTGGTCGGCGATGATGCGCTGGCGGAACAGGTCCTCGCCCTCAATGGCGTGGCCGGCGGCCTTCACCAACTGCTCGACGCGGGCCATGATTGGCGCGAAGAGGTCGGTATCGTAGACGCTCTTGGCGCCCTGCACGACGCGGGTGAGGCGCTCCAGGCCGGCGCCGGTGTCGATGTTCTTCGTCGGGAGCGGCGCCAGGGAGCCGTCCGGCTGTTTCTGGAACTCCGTGAATACGTGGTTCCAGATTTCCAGGTAGCGGTCGCCCTCATCGCCGACGGTTTCGCCCTCGTACTCGGGGCCGAGGTCGTAATAGATCTCGCTGTCCGGGCCGCAGGCGCCGGGGATGGCCAGCGGGCCCCACCAGTTGTCGCCGAGGCGCACGATGTGGTCCGGCGCAACGCCAAGCTCCTTCGTCCAGATGGCGTAGGCCTCTTCGTCGTCCGGGTAGATGGTGGCGTAGAGGCGGTCCTTCTCCATGCCGAGGACTTCGGTAAGGAACTCCCAGCCCCAGGTGAGGGACTCGCGCTTGTAGTAGTCGCCGAAGGAGAAGTTGCCGAGCATCTCGAAGAAGGTGTGGTAACGGCCGTAGCGGCCCACGTTCTCGATGTCGGTGGTGCGGGCGCAACGCTGGCAGCCGGCCACGCGCACGTTGTCGGCGCGCTCGCGCCCCTCAATGACGTCGCGGAACACCACGACGCCCGCGGAGGTGAGGAAGATGCTGGGATCGGTGGGGACCAGCGAGATGCCCGGGTGGATATAGTGGCCCTTGGACGCGAAGAAGTCCAGGAATGCCTGCCGAATTTCATTGGAAGTTCTGGGTTTCATGACGCTTGCAGTATAGCACCGAGGGGCTTGCTTGCAGGCGCATGGGCCGCTCCGCCGACCGCTATGAGGCTCGCGCCCGGCCGTCCACGTATCGCTTCGCAGACCCACGCATGCAAGGGACACGGCCTGCCGTGTCCGCCCCGTATCGCTTGGGGAACTGACGCGCCTCGCGGAATCGCGCACAGACGCCGCTGGATGCCGGCGCCGATAGACGCCAGATGCAAAGCGCAGCGGCGCCCGGATGTCTGTTGCAGCAGCGCCCGTTCCACAGAAGGAAGGGGGCGGACACGGCAAGCCGTGTCCCTTGTATGAGAGTCGGTAGGTTAAGATGGAAGTGGCGCTGGACGGACCGTGTGTCCCTTGGTCCCTCAAGACCGTGCAGTAGCTTGGTCGTCCAGCCCGCAGGGTCTCTGGCAAA
>DASXUL010000010.1:0-8903 GCA_036504855.1 Armatimonadota bacterium
GGGCATCGTGGGCGTAGTTGTAGTACTCATCGCCAGACAGAAGGACCTTCAACGTGGTCCCATCCGGCTGTTGGAGGGTTGACGGGATGTCTGTAATGTAGGCGGCGTGGGCCCCGGGGGCCAGGGCGGCGGCAAGCGCAAGGGCGACGGCAAGCGGTTTCCAGGTCATGGGGTTTCTCTGTGTACGGTGTAGGCGGAGGGCGGCAACCCTCGCAACATAGATCGCCGGACCCCAAGCGGGGCAGCGGGCACTCAGGTTCCAAATCCATGATAATGCGCCGGAGGCTATCTATAAGGTCCCTCGCCATAATATTCACCCGCCACGATTGGTCAGAGCGTCGCGCGCCGCATCCCATAAAATAAACGGCTGAAAAACCGCGAATTCAGTGGCGAATAAGCGCAGCGGGAGGTAGAATAGGCTCATGCCTGATGGCTCCACCGCGCGGGCCATCGGAGAGCCGGGGATACGACGCTCAATCGGCGTCTAGACATGATCGCCCCCGGAGATCGGTGCGCGGCGAAAGGACGTGCCCCCAACACGAACCGCTTGGACCTGGGTCGGTTGTCGGACTGCGACACACACGAGTCGGAGACCGGCGAGCAGTGCCTTTACGTCCACATCATCGCTCGTTTGCCTCCGCGGGCTGCCATTCTGGGCCTGTCCACGCGCCAAGCGGCCGCGTGCGCCCTGTTGCCCCCTCGTTGATGCGCGCTCATCTGCGCGCCCGGAGCCTCCCGACAGGCCGCCGGCGGAAACGTTGGAGACGTCATTCGACACAGGAGACGTCCCATGGAAAAGCTCGGTATTGCCCCGTTGGAGGCGCCCTCGCCCGAGACCATCCGCCGCGAATTGGCGGACCACCCCTTCGTGAGCGACATGGAAGCCTCGCACCTCACCATGCTGGCGAACATCGCCCAGCACACGCATTTCGACGCCGGACGGCACATCTTCCAGGAAGGTGACCCGGCCGACCGGCTTTTCCTCCTGACCCGAGGCTGCGTTTCCCTTGAGGTTTACAGTCTGATGCCTGGCTCCATCCCGCTGCAGAGCGTTGGCGCCGGCGAGGTCCTCGGTTGGTCGTGGTTCGTGCCCCCTTACCGCTGGCGCTTCGACGCCAAGGCCGTACAGCCCACCGATGCCCTCTGCTTCGACACCAAGACCCTTTTGCAGATGTGCGAGGATCACAACGACTTCGGCTACGACTTCATGAAGCGCATGGCCGCCATCGTCGAAGTGCGCCTTAACGCCGCCAAAGAACACCTTCTAGATGTCTACGCGCACCGCAAATAGCGGTTGACGCCTTGGGCATGGGAGGTGTGCGCTACTCCGTCATCGAGACCCAATCCCCCGGAGGTCCGCCATGTCAGACACACAATCGGACGCGATGGATTTCGGCCCGCTGGATGGCATCATCGCCCAATATGCCGGCGAGAAGGGCGCGCTGATCCCGATACTGCAGCAGGCCCAGGAGGCGTATGGCTTCCTCCCAAGGCCGGTGATGGCCGAAATCGCCCGACGCACTCGCACGCCGCTGCAGCAGGTGTTCGGCGTGGCCACCTTCTATGCCCAGTTCTACCTCCATCGCCGCGGCCGGCACGTGATCAAGCAGTGTGACGGCACCGCCTGCCACGTGCGGGGCGCCGGCAAGATCATCGATTCCGTAGGCGCCGAGTTTGATATGCATCCCGGCGAAACCTCGGACGACTACAAGTACACCTACGAGGTGGTCTACTGCCTGGGCTCCTGCGGCCTGGCCCCCGTCGCCGTCGTCAACGACCGCGTAATGGGCCGCCTCGCCCCCAAAGACCTCGTGCAGACGATCCGCAACCTGGAATGAGAGGGCCCAGAAGATAACCACAGAGACACAGAGGCACGGA
Source organism: Armatimonadota bacterium (assembly GCA_036504855.1). Taxonomy (GTDB): domain Bacteria; phylum Armatimonadota; class DTGP01; order JAKQQT01; family JAKQQT01; genus DASXUL01. The sequence goes on from DASXUL010000010.1 coordinate 1,879, forward strand.
GCGCGGCATCTTCTCTGTGTCTCTGTGCCTCTGTGGTAGTCTGATTCCTCTCTGTCGGAGGACAACCATGGCCAGGGTGAAGAACTCTCAGGAACTGCTGAACCTGCGCGACGCGCTTCGAGCCGCCCGCCGGGATCGCGCCCGCTCCGCCGTTCGGGTGTTCGTCGGGATGGGCACATGCGGCATCGCCGCCGGCGCCCGCGAAGTCCTGGACGCCCTGCGCCGCGAGCTGGATGCCCATCGGGTGACCGCCGAGATTGTTCCGGTCGGCTGCATTGGGGCATGCCAGATGGAGCCGCTGGTGGACATCCAGATCAACGGCGGCATCCGCGTCACGTACCGCAACGTGCGTCCGGACATGGCGCCTCGCCTTGTGCAGGAACACATCATCGCCGGGCGCGTGGTGAGTGAGTGGGCGCTGGCGCGCCTGGCATGGGACGAGACAGACCCGCTGGCCCAGGGGCAACCCGACGGGTTGGACGCGCTGCCGCAATACGCCGACCTGCCGTTCTACGCCAAACAACAGCGCGTGGCCATGCGCAACTGCGGTCTCATCGACCCCGGTTGCATAGAGGACTACCTTGCCCGCGACGGCTACCTCGCCCTGGCCCGCGCCGTCTCCACGATGCGCCCGGCCGACCTCGTGGATGAGGTCACGAAGTCCGGCCTCCGCGGACGCGGAGGCGGCGGATTCAAGGCCGGCGTGAAGTGGGCTCTGGCCGCCAAACAGGTCTCCGACATCAAGTACGTGGTCTGCAACGCGGACGAGGGCGACCCTGGCGCGTTCATGGATCGCAGCATCCTGGAGGGCGACCCCCACGCCGTCATCGAGGGCATGGCCCTCTGCGGCTACGCCACCGGCGCGTCGACCGGCATCGTCTACTGCCGCGCTGAATACCCCCTGGCCATCCAGCGGTTGCGCGAGGCCATCGTTCAGGCCGAGGCGCACGGTCTGCTCGGCGACGACATCCTGGACACCGGTTTCGCGTTCCACGTGAAGATCAAGGAAGGCGCCGGCGCCTTCGTGTGCGGCGAGGAGACGGCCCTCATCGCCAGCATCGAGGGGAAGCGCGGCGAGCCGCGCCCGCGCCCGCCCTTCCCGGTCATCTCCGGCGTGTGGGGCAAGCCCACCAACGTCAACAACGTCAAGTCCTACGCCAACGTGCCGCGCATTATCCTGAACGGCGCGGACTGGTTCCGCTCCATCGGCACCGAAGGCAGTCCTGGAACCGCCATCTTCGCCCTTACCGGCAAGGTGAAGGACTCCGGGCTCATCGAGGTGCCCATGGGCATCACCCTGGGCGAGATCATCTTCGATATCGGCGGCGGCATCCCGGGCGGCAAGGCGTTCAAGGCCGTGCAAACCGGTGGACCGCTAGGCGGCTGCCTGCCCACCCGCCATCTGAACGTGCAGGTGGACTTCGACAGCCTTCGTTCCGCCGGCGCCGTGATGGGCTCCGGCGGCATGATCGTGGTGGACGAAGACACCTGCATGGTGGAGTTCAGCAAGTTCTTCCTGCAGTTCGCCACGGCCGAATCCTGCGGCAAATGCGTTCCCTGCCGGGTGGGCGGCCAGCGTATGCTGGAGGTCATCACCCGCATCTCGGAAGGGCGCGGCAAGTTGGAGGATCTGGACACTCTGCGCCGCCTAGCGGACGGAATGAAGCAGGGCAGCCTCTGCGGCCTGGGGCAGTTGACGCCCGGACCTCTGATGTCCGCGCTCCAGTACTTCGAGGAGGAGTTCCGCATCCACATCCTGGAGGGCCGCTGTCCCGCGGGCGTGTGCAAGATGCTCACCCGGGCGCGCTGCATCAATGCCTGCCCCGCCGAGGTGGACATCCCGGCCTTCGTGGCCCTCATTGGACAGGGGCGCTACGCCGAGGCCCTGGAGGTCCATCGCGAGCACAACCCGTTCGCCGCCATTTGCGGCCGTGTGTGCCCCGCCTTCTGCGAGCAGAAGTGCCGCCGCGCCGACATCGGCGAGCCGCTGGCCATCCGACACGTGAAGCGTTTCATGGCCGACCACGAGATCCAGCAGCCGTGGACCCCGGCCCACGTAGATGCCCCGCGCAGCCAGCGCGTTGCCGTTGTGGGGGCCGGCCCCGCCGGGCTCACCGCCGCGCTTCGCCTCTGCCAGCAGGGATATCCGGTAACCATCTTCGAAAAGCTGCCGGTCGCCGGCGGCATGATGGCCGTGGGCATCCCCGAGTACCGTTTGCCGCGTAACATCCTGAACGCGGAGATCGAGAATATCCGCCGCGCCGGCGCCGAAATCGTTACGGGACGCGAACTGGGCGTGGAATTCACCGTGGACTCGCTTCTGGATGTGGATGGCTTCTCCGCGGTGGTGCTGGCCATTGGAGCGCACAAAAGCCGCCGCGTTGGCATCCCCGGCGAGGATCTGCCCGGCGTGATCCACGGCACCGACTTCCTGCGCGAGGCCAACCTTGGCGCGCCGCCGCCGGTGGAAGGGAAGCGCGTGGCGATCGTGGGCGGCGGCGCCGTGGCCATTGATGCGGCGCGCATGGCCTGGCGGCTCGGCGCCACGGAAATCCATCTCGTCTACCGCCGCACCCGCGCGGACATGCCCGCCTGGGGCGATGAGGTGCAGGCCGCGGATGTGGAAGGCATCCATTTCCACTTCCTCACCAACCCCACCCGCATCCTCGGGGAGGACCGCGTTACCGGCCTCGAGTGCGCCGAACAGAGCCTCGGCGAGTTCGACATGAGCGCCCGGCGGCGCCCCGTTCCCATCGCCGGCTCCGAGTTCGTGCTCGACGTGGACGTGGTGATCCCCGCCGTGGGCGAGGCCCCGGATGTGGACTGCCTCCAGGGAAGCGCCGGCGTCTCGGTGAATCGCGACAGCACCATCACCATTAGCGCCGACCTTGCCACCAGCCGCGAAGGCGTTTTCGCCGCCGGCGACGCCGCCATGGGCCCCGCCACCGTGGTGATGGCCGTTGCCCAGGGCAACAAGGTGGCCGTCAGCGTGGATGCCTATCTCCACGGACACCGCATGGTCACGCCACGCTGGGTGGGTGACTTCCGCGCCATCCCGCAGATCTTCAACGTCGACGACTACGCCGAGGCCCGCCGCCCGGTGATGCCGGAACTCTCCGTGGCGGAGCGCTACCGCAGCGTCGCCGAGGTGGAACTCGGCCTGGACGAAGCCGCCGCCCGCGCCGAATGCCGCCGCTGTCTGCGGTGCGACCTGGAGTGGATGAGCACAACCCATCCCATCGGCGCCTCCGAAGACGCCCTCTTGGCCGGCATGATGGAGGACTGACCCATGAGCGCACTCTGTGTGACCATCGACGGCAAGGACATCACCGTAGAGTCAGGCGCAACCATCCTGGAGGCTGCCCGCACTGCCGGCATTGACATCCCCACGCTCTGCCATCACCCCGCTCTGAACGACATCGGCGCATGCCGCATGTGCCTGGTGGAGATCGCCGGCGTTCCGGCCCTCCAACCCGCCTGCACCTACCCGGTGGCGGACGGGATGGTGGTGCAAACCGAGTCGGAACGCTCCGTGCAAATGCGCAAGTTCGTGCTGGAGATGCTGTTCTCTGAGCGCAACCACTATTGCATGTTCTGCGAGATGAGCGGCGACTGCGAGCTACAGGCGCAGGCGTACCGCCACGGCCTCGCCCACTGGACCTATCCCACGCCGAACCCGCGCCTCCCCGTGGATGCCAGCCGGCGCTTCTTCCTGATGGACCATAACCGCTGCATCCTCTGCCGCCGCTGCATCCGCGCCTGCAGCGACGTTGTGGGCAACCACACCCTGGGCGTGATGGCCCGCGGCGCGCACACGATGGTGACCGCCGACATGGACCAGCCGTTTGGCGATTCCACCTGCGTCTCATGTGGAACGTGCCTTCAGGTTTGCCCCACCGGCGCCCTGGTGGATCGCCGCAGCGCCTACATGGGCCGGCACGCCGATGTGCAGACCACCGAGAGCGCGTGCGCCTTCTGCAGCGTGGGGTGCGCCATCACGGTGGTTACGCGAAACGGACGCCCGCTGCGCGTGGAAGGCGGCTTTGATGGACCGAATGCCGGAGTGCTCTGCGCAAGGGGCCGCTTCGAATGCCTGGAAGGGCGCGAGCGCGTGGCGCAGCCGATGGTCCGCCGCAACGGAGAGCTAACGCCCGCTACCTGGGACGAGGCCACAACCCGCGTGGCGGACGCCTTCCGGGCCGCGCGTCCTGGCGCGGTGCACGCCTGGATGACCGCTGTGGCCCTCACCGAGACAATGGACGCGATGGCCGATGCCTTCCGGAACCGCCTGGGCGCCGAAGTGTCGCTGTTGAGCCGACCGCCGGAAGGTCCGCTGCCGAACGGCGGCGCTCTGGCGGACATCGACGCGGCCGACCGGATCCTTGTTGTGGGCGGGGACCTCCGCGAGACCCACCCGGTTGTGGCCTACCGCATCCAGCGCGCCGCCGATCATGACGCCGCCATCACGCTGGTCGCGGACGGGCCCAGCTCGTTCTCCGCTATGGCGCACGAGGCGTTCCCCATGGCCCGCCTGAATGACGCTTGCAAGGAATGCCAAGATGCGGCTAGGCCGGTGATCGTCTACAGCGCCGATCTACCGCCGGAGGCCCGCCAGGCCCTGAGCGGGCTGTCCACAGGCGCGCGCCTGATCCCATTGCATTCCGCCGCCAACATGCCGAACGCGCTGACGTTGGGGCTGGGAGGCGCGGCGGCGTGGGAGGAGTGTGACCTGCTGTACGTGCTGCTGCAGGACGGCGTCCTGACGGAGGAACAACGCGAAAGAGCCCGATCGGCCGCCTTCGTGGTTCTCCACGCCGCCTACCGAGGCCCGGACGACGATCTAGCGAGCGTACTGTTGCCGGCCCCGCTCTGGCACGAGCGCGCCGGGACGTTTGCCGCCATGGATGGCCGCCGCGCCGTGGTGAAGCCGTCCACGCGCCGTCCCGAATCTGTCTGGCCCGAAGCCGCCGTCTTTGAGGGACTCGCCGCCCGGGTGTAGGGGAGGAGACATTCCGATGCCCAAACCGAAAGTCGCAACCGATTGGCTGGGAGACTGCGCCGGCTGTCACATGTCTCTGCTGGACATGGACGAGCGTATCCTGGCGGTGTTGAGCAAGGTGCAGCTCACAAGCTCGCCGATCACCGACCTGAAGCACCCGCCTCCGGATGGCGTGGAAGTGGGCGTGCTCTCCGGCTCGATCAACAACACGTCGAACCTCGCCGTGGCGCGCATGATGCGCAAGCGCTGCAAATGCCTGGTGGCCATGGGAGACTGCGCCGTAATGGGCGGCATCCTGAGCCTGCGCAACGCCTTCGACATGAAGGAGGCCCTCCAACGCGCCTACGTAGACACGCCCAGCACGGTGGACGGCTTCATCCCGGAGTCCGACGAGCTCGCCAAACCGCTCCGCAACCGTCCGGTTGACCAGGTGGTGGACGTCGATGTCTACCTGCCCGGCTGCCCGCCCTCCGCCGACGCCATCTTTCACGCCCTCTGCGAACTCGCCGAGGGCCGCACCCCCATCCTGGAAGGCGAAACCCTGAAGTACGATTGAGGGAAGTCATCAGTATTCAGTCATCAGTTGTCAGTCCGAAGGTTTGCCTGATGCGAGGCCAGTCTCCTGGACAGACCCGCTGACTGACAACTGATGACTGATGACTGAATACTGACAACTCTCCCACCGAGGTTCCATCATGCCGAAGATCACGATTGAGCCGGTGACCCGCATTGAGGGGCACGCGAAGGTGACGATCCACACGAACGACGACGGGAAAGTGGAGCGGGCCTACCTGCACGTGAACGAGTGGCGCGGGTTCGAGAAGTTCTGCGAGGGGCGGCCCTTCTTCGAGATGCCCCAGATCACCCCGCGCATCTGCGGCATCTGCCCGGTGAGCCATCACCTCACCGCGGCGAAAGCCTGCGACGCCCTGGCGGGCATGAGCGTTACGCGACCCGCCCGCCTGTTGCGCGAGCTGCTGCACATGGGCCAGGTGATCCAAAGCCATTCCATGCACTTCTTCGAGCTGGCCGGGCCCGATCTGCTGCTGGGCTTCGATGCTGCTCCGGAGATCCGCAACGTGGCCGGCATCGCCCAGGCCAACCCGGACCTCGCCCTCAAGGCCATCCGACTGCGCGCCTTCGGCCAGGAGATCATCCGCGGCCTCTCCGGCCGCCGCATCCACCCCGCCTTCGCCGTGCCGGGCGGCGTGAACAGCGCCCTCACACCCGTGGCGAGGGAGTGCATCCTCTCCGGCATTGATGAGATGCTGGACATCGTGAAGACCGGCGTGGGCCTCGCCAAACGCTGGTACAGCGCCCACATGGACTTCGTGGCCCGCTTCGCCGTCTTCCCCTCCGCCTACATGGGCATGGTGGATGCCGAGGGCGGCCTCCAGCTCTACGACGGCGACCTGAAGCTGATAGACCGCCACGGCCGCCCCCTGGAGCAGTTCCCCGCCTCGGACTACCTGACGCACATCGGCGAGCACGTGGAGGATTGGAGCTACCTGAAGTTCCCGTTCTACCACAAGGCCGGCTGGCCGGATGGCTCCTACCGCGTGGGGCCGCTGGGCCGCCTGAACGTGGCCACGAAGATCGGCACGCCGCTGGCGCAGGCGGAGTTCCAGAGCTTCAAGTCGATCAACACCGGCAAGCCCGTGGAGGGCACGCTGTGGTATCACTACGCCCGCCTGATTGAGGACGTCTACGCCCTGGAGCGCGCCCGCGAAATCCTCCTGGACCCGGACATCCTCTCCACGGACATCGTCGGCGACCCCGTCGAGCCCGTGATGGAAGCCGTGGGCGCCCTCGAAGCCCCGCGCGGCACGTTGATCCACCACTACATCGTGGACGAGAACGGCCTGCTCACCGGCGTGAACCTCATCGTGGCCACCGGCCACAACAACTTCGCGATGAGCAAGGCCGTTGAGATGGTGGCGAAAACCTTCGTGGACGGCCGCAAGCCCACCGAGCCGATGCTGAACCAGGTGGAGGCCGCCATCCGCGCCTACGACCCCTGCCTGAG
>DASXUL010000011.1:0-29166 GCA_036504855.1 Armatimonadota bacterium
CTGGCCCTGGCAACTGTTCGGGCTTTGCCAGAGACCCTGCGGGCTGGACGACCAAGCTACTGCACGGTCTTGAGGGACCAAGGGACACACGGTCCGTCCAGCGCCACTTCCATCTTAACCTACCGACTCTCATACAAGGGACACGGCTTGCCGTGTCCGCCACGTGGCTCGTGTGGGGCAGAGGCTCCTCATGGGGTCCGCTTACTCCCAGGTTGACCCTAACAGCGCACCAGTGCCGCGTTCGGCGCGATGGGTCCGTGATCCGACCCTGAAATGAACGCGTGGTTGATGTGAGGCCACCGAGGGCAGGGCAAGCCCAGCCCCTACCAGTTCGGTGTCTCCATCCACCGATCGGTGGACGGCCGGGCCTACCGGGTAGGGGCTGGGCTTGCCCTGCCCGCCAACCTTTCACATACGGAAGATGCTCCCTACGGACGCGACCAACTCACAGAACCGGCCGAACAGAGCGCTTAGGGGCGGGGAACGCCTATCCCGCCCGCCGCGACTTCGCGGGCGAAGGCCATGGGATCCTGGTGGTCCAGACGTTTCGGTGGATGCGTCGTGGAAGCCAGGGCCCGCTCCCTCTGGCGGGCAACGTACGCCGCATTCGGAGAGCCCACCCGGCGGAAGAGGGCTTCCGCCGCGTCGTAGTGGATGACGGCGTCGTCCGGGTGGCCATCGCGCTCCAACGCCTCGCCGATGTTGTTCAGCAACAGCCCGATCTTCGGCTGGTTCATCAACTCCAGTTGGAGGGCGAGGGCGTGGCGGAACATGCGGATGGCTTCGGCGCGGCTGGCGTGCGCCGCCGCGAGGTCTCCCCCACCCTCGGCCCGCGCGCCGATGACCTCGTCCGCGATGCAGCCGAGGTTTGTGAGCGTAGTGGCCAGGCCGCGCGCAGATCCCACCGACTCCCAGAGCGGAAGGCTGCGTTGCAGATCCGCTACGGCATCGGCATCGCGGCCAGCCGCGTCATGGAGGCGACCGCGGTTTGTGAGGGCCAGCGCTTCGCTGAAGGCGTCGCCATTGCGGCGGGCCAGAGCGATGGTGTTCGCATAGAAGGTCTCCGCGGCCTCCTTATCCCCACTTCGCTCAGCGACAAAACCGCACAGGTTCTCGCTCCATGCCTCAAGCTTCTCATCCCGCAGCTCGCGGGAGCAGCGGAGCGCATCGTGGGCGGCGAATCCGGCCTCCCCGAGGCGACCCAGGTCGGCCAGCGCATTGGCATGGTGATACAGCAGCCAGGCGGTGACAGGAGAGTGCGGCAGCGCCAGGCGCGCGCTCGCAAGGGCGCGCTCGATGCATTGAAGGCGTTCGGCCCACCAACCCCAGCGGTTGAAGAACTCCGCCACGGCAGCGGTGATGCGCGCGCAGGTTTCCACGTCGGCCTCCGCGCATGCATTGGCCATCGCCGCGCGCACGTTGTCGGCATCGGCTTCCAGGGCGAGGGTAGCGCGGGCATCGTCCGCCGTGTCCAGCGCGGCGGCGCACCGCTCCGCGAGGCCGAGGAAATAGCGGGCGTGGGCGCGCCTGGCGGGCGCTGCGCGGGCGCCCAACCGCTCGCAGGCATACTCGCGCACGGCCTCCAGCATGTGGTACCGCATCTCACCTTCGCGTTCGCGGACAACGAGGAACGACTGGTTATGCAAAGCCGGAACGAGGGTCCAAACGTCTCCGGCGCTGCATACCGCCTCGGCTGCGTCCAAGACGAAGCCGCCGCGGAAGACGCCAAGCTGCGAGAGGGTAATCTGCTCATCAGGACGCAGGAGCCCAAAGGACCAATCCAGCGCTGCGCGGAGGGTGCGTTGCCGCTCCGGCAGGTCGCCGGCTCCAGCGGAGAGCAGGCGGAAGCGGTCCGATAGGCGGGCTCGGATGTCGCGCAGCGACATGGAGCGAAGGCGGGCCGCGGCGAGTTCGATGGCCAGCGGCAACCCATCCAGCTGCCGGCAGAGGTCGGCCAATTCGGGCGCTTCGGCGTCGGAGGGGGTCCATCCGGGGCGGGCGGCGGCGGCGCGATCCAGGAAGAGAGCGGTGGCGGGTTCGGCCACCAGATCGCCGAGAGTGAGGTCCGGGCGGGGTTCCGGAGCCGGCAAGGGCGCAACTTCCACCGCCGTTTCCCCGGCGACGCGCAGCAACGAGCGGGAAGTTACGAGAACCTGAACGCCCTTCGTGGCCCGCAAGAGGCCGGAGATCGTCTCCGCTGCCGGGAGGAGGTGTTCGAAGTTGTCGCAAACCAGGAGCAGGCGGCGCTGGGCGAGCGCATCGAAGAGGCGCTCCGCCACGGGGCGTCTTTCGTCTCGCGCCACGCCAAGCGCCGATTCGATCTGGAACGGCACGGCGGCGGGATCTCGCACAGCCGCGAGTTCCACCAGCCAGACGCCGTCCGGGTAGCGGAAAGCGTACTCCGAGGCGAACTGCGTGGCGAGCCGGGTCTTTCCGACGCCGGGAGGGCCGATGAGGGTAACAAGCCGCGTGGACGCATCGTCGAAACGCGCGGCGAGGTCCTCCATCTCGGAGGTCCGGCCCACGAAGGAAGTGAGTTGAGCGGGCAGGTTGTGCGGCCGGGCATCCATGGTGCGCGGCGGGGGGAAGTCGGAGGGCAACCCATCGGCCACCGCCTGGAAGATGGACTCGGGCTCGCTGAGGTTTCTCAGGAAGTGAACACCCAGCGGACGCGTATCAAGCCCGCCGGGAAGGCCGGCGCGAACGGCCCCAGAGAGGAGGATCTGGTTGGGATGGGCGGCGTCCATCAGGCGCGCCGCGCGGTTGACGGGCGGGCCGAAATAGTCGCCGCCGCGCTCCACGGGCTGGCCGCAATGGAGCCCCATGCGAACGCGCACCGGGCCCACTGCGTCCGGCCATGGCTCGGCAAGGAGCGCTCGCTGACCCTCGATAGCGGCAAGCAGGCCGGCTCCAGGCGACGGGAAAACGGCGCATACCTCGTCACCGACGGTCTTGAACACGCGCCCGCCATGGGCCCGCACAACCGCGTCGAGGATATCGAAATGGCGCCGAATCGCCGCCCCATACGCCGCTCCGTGCGCCTCCCAACCTCGGGCAGACCCGGCCACGTCGCAGAACAGGAAGGTCTTGGGTATCGCCGGTGAGGGCATAGGCGTGTTACAGACCAGGCGGGATCAGGCGTCCGGCGGATGCTCGTCGCACTCAATGGCGGGCTCGGCGGAAAGGTGCAGCTTCATCTCCACGGGTCCGGCGTCCGGAACGTCCACTGTGAACGACCCCTTCGCCAGGCTCACATCGCTGACCCTCCCCCACCCCTCCGGCGTCTCGAAGTTGTCGCCCACGATCGGGGCGGCCTCGTGGGCTTCGGTGTAGAAGTCGTACTCGTAGCGCAGGCAGCATTTGAGCTTGCCGCAGTTGCCGGAGAACTTCGATGGGTTCAGGAAGAGGCTCTGCTCCTTCGCCATACGCATTGAGACCGGCTCGAACATGCGCATCCACGTGGCGCAGCAGAGCTCGCGGCCGCAGGAGGCGAGGCCCCCCACCATCTTCGCGTGATCGCGGGCGCCAAGCTGGTGCATCTGAACCCGCACATTGAGCGCGTTGGCGAGCTCGCGGACCAGCTCGCGGAAATCGATGCGACCGTCCGCGGCAAAGAAGACGGTAACCTTGCCGCCCTCGAAGGCGGCCTCCACGTCGATCATCTTCATCGGGAGGTCCAACATCTCGATGATCCCGGGGGCCACGGACCGGGTGCGGTCCTCAAGGGCGCGATTCTCGGCGAGACGGGCTTTGTCCTCCTCGGAGGCCACGCGCATCACCGGATGCAAGGTGGCGGGCAGGCGCGTGGGATCCATTTCGCGCGGCGCGAGAGCCACTCGCGCCAGCTCCGGCCGGCCGCACGTTTCGGCGACGACGAAGTCACCCGCTCGCACGTCGGCCTCGCCCGGGGCGTAAAAATGAATCGCCCCGGTCTCCTCGAACACCAGCCCCACAACCATCGGCATGGATGCACCTCTTGGTACTGATTGTACCACGCGCCGCCACGCTCGGGGAAAGGCGGCGGCGGGCGGGCCCCCTTCTCCCCGACTCCGGGGGAGCGATGAGTGGCCGCTCCGTTCTAGCGGTACGCTTACGCGGAGCGTGTCGTCTTGGGGAATTCACCACAGAGGCACAGAGACACAGAGATCCGGGCCTTTGTGTCTTTGTGGTGAATCCCCCGGAGGACACGCTCGGCGGATCGCCCCCCTGCCCCCCAATTCTGGGGGACCCAAGAGGAAACGCTTGGCTCAGGCGTGCGCCAGAACTGAGCAGCCGGCTTGGCGAGGTTCACCATAAAGACACAAAGGCACGAAGATCCGGATTATCCTCCGTCTTCGTGCCTTTGTGTCTTTGTGGTGAGTTACCAAGAGGACACGCTCGGCTTGGGTCCCCCAGGTTTGGGGGCAGGGGGGCGATCCGGCTTTTCGTTCCGGCTACAATGATGGGAGAAATCGACTTTGAAAGGTACCCATACCCATGAGAACCCTGTCCAGCGTTGCCAGCGGACTGCCCCCGTCCGGGATCCGCAAGTTCTTCGACCTGGTCGCAGCAGCTAAGGACGTCATCTCGCTTGGCGTGGGCGAACCGGATTTCAGCACTCCGGAGCCCATCCGCGAGGTAGCCATCCAGGCGCTCCGCGAGGGGCGCACTTCGTATACCTCCAATTCCGGAACGCCGGAATGCCGCGAGGCCATCTCGGCCTACCTCCAGCGGCTCTACGGCATCGAGTACCGCGTGACGGACGAAATCCTCGTTACGGTGGGCGTCTCCGAGGCGATGGACCTGGCGATGCGGGCGATCCTCAACCCCGGCGACGAAGTTCTCGTGCCGGAACCCTGTTTCGTCTCCTACAAGCCGATGGCGCGCCTCGCCGGAGGCTGCCCCGTGGCGGTGGACCTGCGGCCCGAGAACGACTTCCGCATCAGCGTGGCGGACCTGGAGGCGGCCGTTTCCGAGCGCACGCGGCTGCTGGTGATCTCCTACCCCAGCAACCCCACCGGCGCCGTGATGACGCGGGAAGAACTGCTGCCCGTGGCGGAATTCGCGGCGAAGCACGACCTCTGGGTGATCTCGGACGAGATCTACGACCGCCTCAGCTACATCAGCAAGCCGTGCTGCTTCGCCACCCTGCCCGGGATGCGCGAGCGCACCATCACGCTGAACGGCTTCTCCAAGGCGTTCGCCATGACCGGCTGGCGCCTCGGCTACGCGTGCGCGCCGGCCGAAGTGATCTCGGTGATGCACCGCATCCACCAGTACGGCATGATGTGCGCCGCCATCCTCCCCCAGATCGCCGGCGCCTGGGCCCTGCCAAACTCCGACGCCGACGTGGAGGCGATGCGCCAGAGCTATGACGAGCGCCGCCAACTCATCGTCAGCGGCTTCCGCTCCATCGGCCTCACCTGCTTCGAGCCCGGCGGCGCCTTCTATGCCTTCCCAGATATCACGATCACCGGGATGGATGATGAGGAGTTCGCCGAGCGCCTGCTGCACGAGGAGAAGGTGGCCGTGGTGCCCGGCTCCGCCTTCGGAGTCAGCGGAAAGGGCCACGTGCGCTGCTGTTACGCCGTGTCGCGCCAGAACATCGAGGAAGCCCTGACGAGGATGGGCCGCTTTGTGGAACGGCATCGAGGATAGCAGTCGGCATTCAGCATCCAGGATTCAGCAATCAGCATTCAGGCCGAGGTGCGCTGCGATTACTCACTGGTGAGGGGCCGAGCGTCATCACCGGACCCCTCACCCTCTCTCGTGTAGGGGGTGAGACGATGTCTCCGTTTCGCTACTGGATGGTTTTCGCCGCCGTTGGGGCCGTCGCCGGCGCGCTGACGCATGTGGGGGCCTCCGAGGCCAATAGCCCCGCTCCCCCGGCGCCGCCGCCCTCCAACGTCGTCGCGCTGAGTTCCGAGAAGCTAATCACGCTGGCCCGGCGTGACATTCCGCTGTCCGCCCTCATGGCGGAGATCTCCAGACAGACGGATCGCCGGTATACACTGGACAAGCGTTTCCAGGATGATGCCGCCGTCTATTCCTTCCAGTTGGGCGCCGTTCCGGTCTCCAGGGTGCGCGCGGCCGTCGCCTACATGGTCCGCGGCGTCTGGGAACAACGCGGCCTGGACTTCCATCTGCGTCCCAAGACGGCCCACGAACTCGCCCAGGACGCCCGGACCCTGGGCTCCCTCGGCGAGCGCCTCTACCCTTACCTGTTGGCGATCGACCCGAACGACGAGGGTCTGACGCCGGCGCAAGCCAGTGCCCTGCGCATCCTTCATGTGCGACCCTCGCGCGCGATGGGCGACCTTGACGAAGTCGTCTGGGATGACCCAAATCGATGGTCACTCCTAGCTGGTCCCGGTGGCGTGGAGGTGACGTACACGCCGGGGACGCCTGGAACGCCCCCGATCACGAGGGGGCTGGGAGTGGGGACCCAGCGCATTATCTCCATCGGAGGAGGCAAGCCCCTATGAGATATCCCATACGCTTCGGTATCGGCGTTCTCTTTGGACTCGCCGGGTTCGCCGTCAGTTCGGTGCTGGCGAGCGACGGCGCCCCCGAGAAGCCGGGCATCAGCCTGTACGACGCGGTACTCCCCGTGCACGCGGAGAGCGTGAACCTGATATACGCCGGCGGCAATCGTATCCGGAAGCCGCCGGCGGCTCTCAGCGGCGCGCCCTCCGCCCGGTTGAAATCCGTTGCCGGTCTCTATGGACGCCATGTCATCACCGTGGGCGGCGTGGCCGTGCTGGAGGAGCTTCCGCCGGAAGCCGCCGCCGGTCCGGACCGCCTCAGGGCCGCGAGCGAGTGGCTCAAAGCCAACGGCGGCGATCCGGCCGTCATCGAGGAGTACACAAGGAACTCGGGCGAGCTATCGCGTGACCTGGGCCTTCAGCTTACCCCCGGCCAGCACGGATTCGCTTCCCTCACCTCACAACAGCGCGCCATTGCGCAGGATGTCTTCCAGCGCGCCCACTCGTTCCGCAACGTAACCCTTGTTCAGAACGTTTTCCGCCCCGACGACGGCTTCCCCATGCCGCCCGGCGATCACCTCAAGGCGCCGGTGCGTTAGCCAGCATTCAGGATTCAGCAATCAGCACTCAGGCCGAAGGTCCCGTTCCATGAGATCGGTTGTCTCATGGAAGAGGGCCTTCGGCCGGAATGCTGGATGCTGAATCCCGAATGCTGACGTCAGCTATGTCACTCCGAGCGCAGCGAGGAGTCTCGGCCTGACCTGCCGCTTGATGGAACGTTGCAGGCGCCCGGACCAGCATTGGCTCGGGGGCTTGCGACGTTGTTTCGCACGTTACGCCAGGCCGAGACTCCTCGCCGCGCTCGGAGTGACGTGGGGGGCGGCTCAGGAGGATGGGCGCCGCGTGAGCACAGAACTCAGAGTATGGAGATCAGGCCGAAGGCCCCCTTCCATGAGATCGGTTGTCTCCTGGAAGGGGGCCTTCGGCCTGAATGCTGAATCCTGAATGCCGAATGCTGACCTACCGGTACGTCGACGCGTACCAGTTGTTGGTCTTCGTGGGTTCGGGGCGGCGGTAAGGGAATTCCTTGTAGGTTTCGGGCTTCATGGCGCGCACGTGACCGTCGCACCACAGGTAGTTGTCGGTGCTGCCGTGCATCGGGGCGCCGTAGGCGTATGTGCCGCTGCTGGTGGTGGGGGCGTGACCCTGGTCATCCGACCAGCCGTAGACCATATCCATGGTGCCGCTGCGTCCCACTTCACCGATCTGGTCGGCCGGGGCCGTCTTCCAGGTTCCTTCATAGAGGAGGATGGTGTTGGCTGGACTCTTGACCTGCGACAGCATGGCTCCGGTTTCGTAATGCGTGGAGTCTGAGCCAGCATCGGGATAGCTGCCCGGGAACGGCTCGTCCAGGTGCATCCCGCGCAGATAGGAGTTCATGCCGTATGACGCCGGGGCGTAACGGCCGGAACGGCCGCCTGTTTTGGACATCTGGCTGGGGCAGGCCCAGATCATGGCAGGTGACGTCTTGCCACGCGTGGAGCGCGAGATGTAGGCGTTGATCGTGGTGCCGCCGTCGTAGCTCCATGCCGAGGCATAGGTGGAGTTGCCGCCCGGCGAGGGCAGGCGGCCCTCGTTGTCGTCGGCGTACATCATGAAGGCGGTGCCGAACTGCTTCAGGTTGCTGGCGCAAGACGTCGATTGCGCGCGCTCCCGGGCCTTGGCAAAAACCGGGAACAGGATTGCCGCCAGGATCGCGATAATGGCGATCACCACCAGCAATTCGATAAGCGTAAAGCCGCGCAGGCCTTTCTTCACGGGGTACCCCTTCCTCTTCTTCCGGGGACTCGCGCCCCGCTCCCTGTGGCCCCTTGCCGGGGCCGCAACCATTATACCGGATATCCCTCCGGCGCGCAATCCATCCGACGAGACTTATTCGATGCACGGTATGGAAGGGACGCTTCCGCCCCCTCCATACCGTGCATCGGAAGCGACCGCTACAGCAGCCGCTTGATCTTCACGGCGTCCAGGATGGTGATAGCCGAGTCGCCATCCAGATCGCCGTTCGCCACGCTGACGCTGGGATCGGAGGCGGCCACCACGCCGCCCGCGACCTTCAGGGCCAGGAGCACGTCGTCGGCGTTCACAACGCCGTTGTGGTCGATGTCGCCCGGGGTCGAAGGAGCCGTCACGCTAAAGGCGGCGCTGGTTGCGGTGGGCAGCCAGCCGCTGCTGGCGTTGAGGGCGTATCCGGTTCCAGCCAGATCGACGTTCAGCGGACCGAAGCTGGCCACGCCGTTCACCGCGTTGACAGTGACCGTGCCGGAGAGGGCGGCGCCGGTTGCGCCGGTTCCGCTCTTGATCGCGAGGGTGACGGGGCCCGTGAAGGTGGTCACCGTGGCGCCCGTTGATGTCTGCACCGTAACAACCGGGGAAGCGCTCAGCGCGCTGCCCGGGGTTCCAGCGCCCGGCTGGGTAGTGAAGGCCAGGGCCGCCGGCACAAGCGCCGGGGCCGCGGCGGAAGTGAAGTCGGCAGGCGTGTTCGGCTTGATCTGCCACGCGTCCATCGTTGTGCTGGTATAGCGGTCCACGACGCCGGTCACCGTCCAAGCGGAACCAGCGATGTAATTCGCCAGGTCGCCGGCGGCGAATGTGGCGTTCGTGGCGCCGGCGGTGCCGACCACGTTCAGGCTGGAGATGAAGATCTCTCCGGCGGCCGTGCCGTCCGTGACCTCGTAGACCTTGTTGGCGCCCGCGGAGCGGGTGCTAACGATGACGAGGTTGACGGTGGAGGCCAGTTTGCCTTCCGCGGCGGGCCACTGGGTCGCCGTGGCGTTTACCGGGGTGATTGTGGGGGCGACGCCGCCAGAGGCGGGCTTGTTGCCGGTGTAATCAATCTCAACGCCGCCTTGGTAGGTGGTCTTGAAGCCCTGAACGGTATAGGGATCGCCTGGGAAACCCGTGAACGGGGTGTTCTTGGCGTCGAAGAAGTAGGCGCCGCCGGTGGCGTCCTGCAGGTAGAAGGTGCCGACCGGGCCGGGGGCGATGTGGGTAACGGCTCCGCTGAGGATAACGCCCGTGAAGTCCGCCGCGGCGCGCGCCTGGGCGATGGTCATCGTGGTGGGCTGCGTAATGACGGTGAGGGTCACTGTTGTGGTGGTCGGGGCTCCGCCGTTCTGGCCGGGGTTGCTGGCTGTGAGGCTGATGTTCTGCGGGCCAAGCGGCTGACCGCCGGGGACGTTCAGCGTGTAGGTGTAGCTGGCGGAGCCATCATAGGCCAGAGCCTGCGCGGCGCTTCCGCCGAAGGCGCTGAGGTCGGCCGTTACCGTGCTCCCGGCGACCGGGTTGGTCACCACGGTGAATGTTGCCTGCCCGCCGCGAGTCGCCACGGTTGGGGAGACGGCGGCGCTGGTGAAGACGCTCTGTCCGATGAGGGACAGGTCATCGCCGTTGCGCGGGACGATCTCGAAACCGGCCGGATCAGTTCCGGATCCGGTTCCGGACTTGAAGTAGGCGAGCACGCCGGTGACGTTGTACACGTTGCCGGGCACGATGGTGGTGGCGTCAATCGGGTTGGCCGGAATGCCCGGGTACGGCGACGTGGCGGTGGACGTGGAGTTCTTGTTGATGAAGAGCTGGATCGTGGCGCCCGCCGAGTCCTTCACCAGGAAGTTCTGCTTGGCGGTGGTGATGGAAACCACCGTGAGGTTGGACAGGGAGACCAAAAGGCCTTCCTTCGGGTGCGCGTAGGTCGGAGCCGGGCCGATTTCCTGCGCCTGCGGCACGGTGAGGGCGGCGGCGGCCGGAACCGGGTTTCCGCTGCTATTCACGGTGACCGCGGTGACGACGAATTCCACGGCGCCGTTGTAATAGGCAAGCGTGCCAGTGGCGGTGATATCGTCGCCGACCACGGGTTTCGCGGCGTTGATCGGCACGCCGCCGAACAGCATCACGCCGGCCGCGCCGTTGGCGTCTTCGATGTACACGCCGTTGGCGTTAACGGAGTTGGCGATGACGATGCCGCGCACGTCGTAGGCGGTGACGGCATCGACGGCCTTGGCGCGAAGCTGGGCGACGGTGAGCGGGCCGCCGACCGTGTTGACTGAAAGCGATCCGGTTCCGGTTCCGGTTTTGGCGGCCGCGTCGGTTGCGGTAACGGTGACGCTCTTGGCGCCGGCCGCGGCGTCCGCGGGCACGTTGACCGAGATGGTATACGTGGTTCCGGAGCTCAGGGTCATCGCAGCGGTGGCGGAGCCGCCCAGAGACGTGAGGTCGGCGGTAACGGAGCTGATGGTCGGATTCGTGCCGGGGGTCACGGTGGCGGAGAGCACGCTGCTGCCGCCGGGATCGACGGAGGCCGGGTTGAAGGTGACGTTGGAGACGACGGGCGGGTTGGTTGCCGCGGGATTCCACGAAGTGTTACGCGGGTCCGCCGTCCCAACGGTGAAGTCCGCGGAGTTGACGTTCGTGTCCACGGAACCGCGCGGGGTTCCATTGCGCAGGGCGGCGGTTAAGGCCGTGAGCGCGGGGACGGCGCCGCCGCCTTCGTAGCGGCTTGCCGATCCGTAACCCACGAGGTCCACGATGGAGGCGCCCGTGCCGACCGGGGCCGCGCCGTCAAACGAGGCGTCTGTCAGCGCGGTTGAAGAGTTCACCAACGCGACTTTGCCGTTGGAACCGCTGAGGTTGGCTCCGCCGGTGGCGTCCGGCGTTGGAAGGTCGCCGCCCACGGTTCCCACGGAGCCCAGTTGGACCAGGTAATACCGGCCCGCCTTGATGGACCCCGACAGAACGGTTGGGTTCCAGGAAGTCCCTCCCGTAGAGGCGTACTGCACAGACCAGCCCGTGATGTCCACATCCGAGCCGCTCATGTTGTAGAGCTCAACGAAATCGTATTTGTAGGGCGTGCCGGCGGTACCGCCGCCGCCGCCGCCGAACACCTGGCTGATCACCACAGTGGTGCTGGCCGCCTGGGCGGACGCGTTGAGCGCCATCGCCAGCGCCAGGGCCGCCGCCAGCCACGTGGCGGCCCGTTTGAAAAGTCGACTTGGGATCATACTGTCTCTCTCCCCCGAGTAACGGGTGGCCAATGGGCGCCGCCGCGGCGCGTCGTCTCGCGCCGTCGGGCCGTGCCGGATGATGCCAGGGTCTGGCGCGCGGAGATACCTCCGCGTCCATGCTAGTTTACACCTCCCCAGCAGCCTATAGAAACCGCCCGGCGCGGTTGCCCCATTTTGCCCACGATGACCGATTCGCCGGCCACGGCAATTCTACGCAAGGCCCCTTAACACGGGCTTAACCCGTTTGGAACACAGGACTCAGAATTCAGGAATCAGCCCGAAGGCCACGGTCCATAGGAGAGCCTCTCTCTTGGACCGCGGCCTTCGGGCTGATTCCTGAATTCTGAGTCCTGTGTTCCAAGTGCAGTCGCCGCCCCTCGCACGTCACTCCGCCACCTTCCACGTCACTCCGAGCGGAGCGAGGAGTCTCGGCCTGACCCATCTACTCAGGATGCGCGCCAAGCACCCGTGCCAAAGTCGGCATGGGTGCTTGAGTCCTTACCTGAGCCGGTACGTCAGGCCGAGACTCCTCGCTGCGCTCGGAGTGACGTGGAAGGTGGCGGAATGACGTGGGCGCGGGCGGAATGACGTGGGCGCGGGCGGAGGGACGTGCGAGGGGGCATCAGCCAGGATATCCTCTCGACAGCAGAACAGCTCCGTTCCAGAGCAAATCTCCTGGAACGGAGCTGCCTTCCCGATTTCTGATTTCTGAATTCTGAGTCCTGTGTTCCAGCCCGCTACATCATGCCGTCCATGATCGCTCGAATGCCGGATTCGCGGGATTCGGCGCGGGTGTGGGCGGCGATGGCATCCGTCAGGTCGCCCAGGGTCGGGCGCGGGATGTCCACGAAGACGCCGGTGTGGAAGACGTCTTCGGTCATGGCCGTCTGGATAGCGGCGAAGCGATCGGCGGGATCGTGCGTGGCCGGCAGCGGGGCGACGACCTCTTTCCAGGTGTGGTACGTGTCGTAGAAGGTGACGCAAGGGCTCATCGCCTGAACGAAGGAGAACCCCTTGTGGCGAAGGGCCTTCACGTAGAGCTCACTCAGCTCGTTCGGTTTGCCCGAGAAGCCGCGCGCGGCGAACGCGGCGCCGTAGGTGAGGACCATGGCCATGATGTTGAGCGGGGTTTCCACAACGCCCCACGGGGCCATTTTAGGCAGACTGGTGCTGGCCGACACGGCCGCCATGCCCGACGGCGTTGTGGGGCTGGGCTGGCCCTTGGTGAGGCCGTAGACCTGATTGTCCATCACGATGTACGTGATGTCCACATTGCGGCGGACCACATGGGGCACGTGGCCGCCGCCAATGGCAAAGCCGTCGCCGTCGCCGCCAACCGCGATCACGGTAAGCTCCGGGTTCGCGGTCTTCACGCCCATCGCGGTGGGCAGGGCGCGGCCATGGACCACGTGCAGCCCGAAGGTGTTGACGAATTCCGGAAGCCGGCCGCTGCAACCGATGCCGCTAACCAGCACCACGTCTTTCGGGTCCACATTGAGCGTCACCAGAGCCTTGTAGAGCGCATTCAAGACGGCGAAGTCGCCGCACCCCGCGCACCAGGTGGGCTTCACCTCGCTGCGGTAATCCTTAACAGTTCGCTGAATCTCCAATGTTTCCATCATTCATCTCCGGTAACATCAACCCTCGAACCGGCGGGCGCGCTTGCGCGGGGCGCGGCCGGTTAGGCGCTCATAGCCGGGAAGTTCAGCCACGAATTCCGCGATCTCCTGGGCTCCGAACGGCAGACCCGTTACCCGGTCCAACTGCACAATGGGCACGTTGGTGAGGCCATACAGGCGCGCCTTCAGCAGTTGGGCGAACTGCCCGGAATGGTTCATCTCCGGGGTAACCGCAACCTGGCAACCATCCAGGAACTCGAGGATCTCCTTCTGGCGCACTGGCCAGAGCATGCGCACGAGCAGCAGCTTGGCGCGGATCCCGGACCCGGCGAGGAGGTCCACCGCCTCGCGGGCGGGGCCAGCCGGGCTCCCCCAGCAGATGATGCCGATCTCGGCGGAGAGATCGCCGTACGTCTCGGTGAAGCCGGGCTCCAGGGCGGCGGCCTCGATCTTGCGGGCGCGCTTGTCGCTCATGATCGTGTGGCCGGCCGGCGTCTGGTCGATGTGGGCGTGTTCGTCGTGCTCGAGGCCGGTGGCCACGTACGGCAGGTTGTCGCGCCCCGGGATGGCCATGGGGGAAATGTGGTCCGGCGACAGCTCATAGCGGAGGTAGCTGTGGGCGTCCGTCACATCGGCAGAAGGCCGTTTACGATCCCAAATGGCGAGGGCGTCGGTGTCTGGCCGGCGGATGGTCTGCGTGCGATGGGCCAGCGTCTGATCGGTGAGGTAGATGACGGGGGTCTGGTACTTCTCGGCGAGGTTGAAGGCGTCCACGGCCGTGTAGAAGCAGCCTTCCACGTCGGGCGGAGCCAGCACGATGCGCGGGATGTCGCCATGCGCGCCATGGACGGCCAGGTTCAGGTCGCCCTGTTCCGTTTTGGTGGGCATGCCGGTGCTGGGGCCGGAGCGCATGGCGTCGAAGACCACCAATGGAAGCTCCAACATGCCGGCGAGCCCGAGAGCCTCAACCATCAGGCTGACGCCGGGGCCGCTGCTGGCCGTGGCGGCCTTCGCGCCGCCGAAGGAAGCGCCGATGCAGGCGGTGATGGCGGCGATTTCGTCTTCCGTTTGAACCACCCTGCCGCCGAAGGCCGGCAGTTTTTTGGCGAGCCACTCCATGATGTCGGAAGCCGGCGTGATGGGATATCCGAAGAAGCAGCTCAGTCCGGCGCAGACTCCTCCGAGGCTGGCGGCCTCGTTGCCGGAGAGGATGATCCGCGGCTCATGCGCCTCCACGTCGGGCATGCTGATGGCCTCAGACTCATCGATGTTCTCGCGCACATGCTGGTACCCCAACGCCAGGGCCTTGAGGTTAGCCTCCAGGATTTCGGCCTTGCGCTTGCCCCATTTCTGGCGGACGAGATCCGCCATCGCATCTTCCGGCATGCCGGCAAAGGCCCCCATCACGCCGACGGCGACCACGTTTTTGGCGCGCACGGCGCCCACGTCGTCCTTCGCGATCTTGGTGAGCGGGAGGGCGATGACGCGGCCGGCCTGGGTGAGTCGGGGCGGTTCGCACTCGGCGGGGTCGTACATCAGGGTCCCGCCCGGCCTGAGGCTGTGGCCCTGGAGGTCCCACGCCTCCTGGTTGAAGCAGAGGAGGAAGTCGGCCTGGTCTCCCTGGCTCAACACGGGGCCGTTGGACATGCGGAACTGGAACATCGCGGGGCCGCCGCGGATTTCGGGCGGATTGGTGCGGAAGGTGCAAACGTTCAGGCCCATACGGGCGAAACCCAGCGCGGCCAACTCGCCGGCGGACATAACGCCCTCGCCGCCTTCGCCGCCCACGCGAATCGTCAGATCAAATCGCTGCCTCATGGAAATCCCCCGGAGAACTCGGAATACAGAACCCGGAAATTGGGACTCAGAACTCAGGATCCCGGCAGAGGCGCGTCCATCCATGCGGCCACCGTCTCGCGGACACTGAGTTCTGAATCCTGTATTCTGAATTCTCCCCAATATCAGTCATAACAATCGGTGATAACGCCGGCGCGGGCGTGACAGCGCGAGCAGCGGCGAGGGATGTGACTGCATCTACGTCCAAGCGCGGCGGCGCCGCGCCGGGCGTGAGGCGCGTTCCGCGTGGTGCACGGACAGCGCGCCCCGGGTGGGGTCAGGCAGGGGGGGAATGAGGGTTACGGAAACGCAGGGGTACGCGGGGCCGATGGGGAATGCCCGGTCGACGGCCCGATTCCTTGATATCGGATAGCGCGCCCACATGGCCATTGTACCATGCTCCCGGCGCAAGCGGCCAAGATATCGGGCGGAAATGCTGCAACAATAAGGGAGGCGGCGCCCCGGCGCGCCAGCCGCGGGACTGATAGAGGAGTAAAAACCCCATGAGACGATCCAACATGCGCCAGGCCTTCGTCGGTGAAGACGACCGCTCCAGCAGCCATTTCGCGCGGGACCGCGATGGGAACGAGCTGGTGTCGCTGGACGTGCTGGGCGGAACGGTATCGCTGATTGTGGACGGCGCCGTGCACGACGGCGACGTTTTCGATCACTACAAGCACATCCAGGGGGAGATCCTGATGGAGTGCGGCAAGGTGCTTCGCTTCCAGCTCTGGGCGGACGGCGCCGCCGTTGAATCCATCACGGATGCCCCCCCACCCCGCAAGCGCCGCCGCTGACCCATCGCAGCCGTGCTATCATCCTCGCGGAAGGATTCCTGTTAACAATGTCTTCAAATTACGACGGTATGCAGATTTTCTCCGGGTCCGCCCACCCGGAGCTGAGTCGCCGCATCGCTTATGAACTGGACGTCCCACTGGGACACGTTGAGATTGATCGCTTTCACGACGGAGAGGTCTATATCCGTTTCGAGGACACCGTTCGCGGCAACGATGTCTACCTGATTCAGCCCACGGGGCCGCCCGTGGACAAGAACCTGATGGAGCTGCTGGTGATGATCGACGCCGTGAAACGCGCGTCGGCCGCCCGCATCTGCGCCATCGTCCCCTATTACGGCTATGCCCGCCAGGAAAAGAAGGACAAGCCGCGCGAGCCGATCACCGCGAAGCTGGTGGCGGACATCCTCACCACCGCCGGCGCCAGCCGCGTGATGGCGATGGACCTCCATGCGGACGCCATCCAAGGTTTCTTCAACATCCCGGTGGACCACCTAACCGCCCGCCCGCTGATCTGCGACTACGTGGAGAAGGCCGGTCTGCAAGACCTTGTGATCGTGTCGCCGGATGAGGGGATGGCGAAGAAGGCCCGCCGCATCGCCAACGTTCTGGAGGCGCCGCTGGCGCTCGGCTACAAGTACCATCCAACCCACAAGAAGACCAGCGTTACCCATCTCGCCGGCGAAGTGCGCGGCCGGTCATGCCTGATCGTGGAAGACATGATCTCCACGGGCGGAACGATGATGGCTGTTGTGGACATGTTGCTGGAGCACGGGGCCAACCCGGACATCCGCATCGTGGCCACGCACGGCCTGTTTACGGACACCGCCATCGAACGGCTGGCGCGCCCGGAGATCGCCGAGGTCCTCGTCACCAACTCGCTGCCGCAGGACCTGGCGAAGGCGCTGCCGAAGATCCAGGTTCTGGATGTATCATCGTTGTTCGCCGAGGCCATGCGCCGCGTGCATGACAACGAGTCCATCGCCACGCTCTTCCGCACGGGCTCTTAGCGCAGACGGAGATAACCACAGAGACACAGAGGCACAGAGATCATTTCGGATCTTTGTGCCTCTGTGTCTCTGTGGTTATCTCCGTATGTTCGAAACGAGTTCGAAGGAGCGCAGGCGGGCGGGGTGATCGAAGATCTGGGCGGTGATCATCAGCTCATCGGCGCCGGTTCGCGCGACGAAGTCGGACAGGCCGGCCCGCACGGCGTCGGGCGAGCCCACCACGGAGCAGGCAAGCGTCTCGGCGAGGATCTGGCGCTCCGCCAGCGATAGGCGGCTCTCAAAGCCTTCCACGGGCGGCGGCAGCCGGCCCGGCCGGCCCTGGCGCAGGTTGATGAACGCCTGCTGCAGGGAAGTCATCAGCAGACGGGCGTCCGCATCCGATTCCGCCGCAATCACGTTGACTCCCAGCATCAGATAGGGCTCGGCCAGTTGTTCGGAAGGCTGGAACCGGGAGCGGTACAGGTCGATCGCCTGCATCATCTGACCGGGAGCAAAGTGCGAGGCGAAGGCATACGGGAGGCCCATCGCCGCGGCGAGCTGGGCGCCGAAGAGGCTGGACCCCAGGATCCAGATCGGCACGCGCAGGCCCGCGCCGGGCACGGCCTGCACGGTCTGGCCCGGTTGAACGGGGGCGAAGTACGCCATCAACTCGGCAACGTCGCGCGGGAAGGAATCGGCGTCGCTGAGGCGGCGGCGGAGGGCGCGGGCGGCGGCGAGATCGGAGCCCGGAGCGCGCCCCAGCCCAAGGTCAATGCGTCCGGGGAACAGCAATTCCAGCGTGCCAAACTGCTCGGCGATGACGAGCGGCGGGTGATTGGGCAGCATGATGCCGCCGGCGCCGACCCGGATAGTGGAAGTTGCAGCGGCGACGTGCCCGATGACGACCGACGTGGCGGCGCTGGCGACGCCCGGCATGTTGTGATGCTCGGCCAGCCAGAAACGCCGGTAGCCCCAGCGCTCCGCATGTTGCGCAAGATCGCGGGTGTTTTGCAGCGCCCGCGCGGCATCGCCGCCTTCCACCACCGGGCACAGGTCGAGGACGGACATAGGAACCTGAGACATAACGCATCCAATCTTGCGCGGGCGGCGAACCCATTACCCACAAAGACACAAAGGCACAAAGACGGAGATGAATCCGGATCTTTCTGCCTTTGTGTCTTTGTGGTGATTGGGCTCGCCGCTTTACGTTCCGAGCGCGCCGGGACGCTCGGGGAGGGTGAGAGTGATGGAAAGGGTCTTGCCTTCCCGGAAGACGGTGAAGACCACCTTGTCTCCAATGTTCTTGTGGTTCAGGGCTTCCTGAAGCGCGCGCGTGTCAACGGCCTTGCCGTCGGCCTTCGTGATGACGTCATACTCGCGAAGGCCGGCGCGGTCCGCCGGTCCGCCGGGGATCGGGCGCACCAAAACGCCGTTCGGCAGCCCATAGGCCTGCTGCCAGGCGGGCTGCACGTCCACCTGCTGACCGAGGCCGTCCCACGGGATGCGCACGCGGCCGTACTTGGCGATGTCATCCAGAATCGCCCGCGCGGTGTTGATGGGCACGGCGAAACCAATGCCGATGTTGCCGCCGCCGCCGAGTTGCGCAATGGCGGTGTTTACGCCGATCAGGCGACCGCTGGAGTCCACCAGCGCCCCGCCCGAGTTGCCGGGGTTGATGGCCGCATCGGTTTGGATCAAGCCTTCCAGCATCCCCGCCTCGCCCTGGATGCTCCGGCCCATCGCGGAGACGATGCCGCTGGTGACCGTCTGCGAGAGTCCCAGCGGGTTCCCCACCGCGATTGTCTTCTGCCCCACCTGCAACGAGGCGGAATCGCCCAGCGCGGCCACGGGCAGATCGCGGGCGGGGATTTTGACCACCGCCAGGTCCAGGCGCGGATCGGCGCCCAGAACGCGGGCATCCTTGTATGTCTTTCCGCTGGGGAGGATCACGGTCACCGTCTGGCGCACGGCTCCCTCAATGCTGATCACGTGGCGGTTCGTGAGGATGTAGCCATCCGGGCGCACGATCACGCCGGACCCCTGCCCCTCGGCTCTGTCTTGCACGATCCCGAACCAGGATTCGCGCGCGACGATGCCGCTTGTGGTGATGGACACCACAGCGGGGGTGACCTTCTTCACCACGTCAATGGTGATCTGTTCATCCGGCTGCAGGCGGCCCTGCGCCAGGACCGTATACGATCCCTGAGGGCGAGTCTGGAAGACGGTGAACGCGATATACGCCACCAGCCCCCCCAGCAGGAAGAACAAGACGTTCTTTCGCAGTTTCATGGGTTGTTCCTTACCTCAATTCGCCGGCGGCTCGCGACCAGTTGGGCGTCTGCCGCCGCGGCGAACCCCGCCGCGGGCTCTTACCTCGCGCGGCGGCTATTTGTTCTGTTGCACGTAGTTCACGCGGAGCATGCTCAGCAGGTTCTGCAGATCGCGGCGTTCGTCGATAGTCAGCTGCGCGTCGATCTGGGTGAGAAGGAACGCCACCGTGTCGATGGCGACCTTCGCCTGCGGCAGGTCCTTCCCCATCTCGCCCGTGAAAGGGCTGGGGGTGAGGCCCATCCAGGCCCACGCGCCGCTGGCCAGCAGGCTCACCGTGGTCTTCAGGAGACCATACACGTCCATCGCGGCCAGCTCACCCGCCGCATCTTCATCGGCGGCGGCGGTTACAACCGTCTCCGGCGGTTCGGCGGCTGGGGCTTCGTCCGAGTGCACGCGTCGCTTGTCTGTCACTTCCAAGATCGGTTCCTCGTTCATAGGAGTTGCCTCGTTAGACGCGCGGCCGGCCCAAGCCGGAGCGGCGTTGCGCCCGATTGTCAGACGACCTGAATCTGCATGAGTTGCGGGTCTTTGCGGATGGCCTCGAGAGGCGGATCCGGCAGGGGGTTGTATCGCGTGTCGCGCAGTTGCGGGATATAGCCCGCGTCACGGATGATGCGCTGGATTTCGGCAATCGGCATGAGGAATGACGTGCCGGCGCTGCTGACGACGTTCTCCTCCATCATGGTGGATCCGAAATCGTCCAGCCCGAACTTCAGGGCAATCTGGGCGATGCGCGGGCCCTGGGTCACCCAGGACGCCTGCACGTGCGGCACGTTGTCCAGCATCAGGCGGGCAGTGGCCACGATGCGCAGGTAGTCGTACGATGTGGCGGGCGACCAATCCGGCCCGAGCTCCGCCTGGAGGTCCGTGCCGTCCGGTTGGAAGGACCAGGGGATGAACGCGGTGAAGCCGCCGGTCTCATCCTGCAGGGCGCGCACGCGGAGCATATGCTCGATGCGGTCATTGTCATCATCCACGGTGCCGTACATCATCGTGGCGGACGTGGAGACGCCGACGCGATGGGCGGCGCGCATCAGCTCCACCCAACGGTCGGACCGTTCCTTGTAGGGGGCGATCGCCTCGCGCACGCTGTCCACGATCATCTCGGCGGCGCCGGGGATAGTGTCCAGCCCGGCGTCGCGCAGGCGGCTCAGCGTCTCATCCAGGCTGAGGCGGCTGAGATGGGCGATGTAGTTGATCTCCGTGCTCGAGAACCCGTGGATGTCCACCGGATAGGCCGCCTTCATGGCGCGCAGAAGGTCCTCGTACCATTCGATGGGCAAGCTAGGATTGAGGCCGCCTTGCAGGAGCACCTCGCGCCCGCCCGCCTGAACGAGTTCGCGGCACTTCTCGAGGATGGATTCCGTGGTGTGCGTGTAGCCTTCAGCGTGTCCGGGCGTGCGGTAGAAGGCGCAGAACTTGCACCGCACCCAACAGACGTTGGTGTAGTTGATGTTGCGGCCGATGTTGTAGGTAACCCGGCGCGGGTCCGAGATCTGGTTGCGCTTCCAGTCCGCCAGGGCGGACAGGGCATTGATGTCTGGGCAGGCCAGCAGCGCCAAACCGTCCTCGCGCGATAGCCGCTCCCCGTCCAGCACCTTCCGTTCGATATCCTTGAGCATTGTCATATGTCGGTCAGTCTCTCCCTTGCCGCAGTGTGTTGCCCGATCAGTGCGCTTCTTGCAGTTGGCGGTGGCCCTCGGGAATCGGGTTCGGCGGCAGGTCATCCGGGCGGCGCTCCACAAAGAGCAAGTGCGCGCTGTACGAGATCAGCGCCTCCCGATTCTGCAGCGCTCGGGCGCCCAGGATGGCGGCCGGCCTATCTTGCAGCCCGAACTGCCGGAAGATGGGGAGGTTGCCCACGCTCACCATCTCGTTATCGGCCGTCATTCCCGCGAATTCCATCCGCTTCAGCCGCTGGCGTCCGAGCCGGATCTCCACATTGTCCACCCCCGCGGTGAGCACCGCCTCCGGCGCCTCGCGGGCCAGCCCGGCAAGGTCCGCCGCGCGGCTGTTCAACACGGTCCGGCTCGACCCGGTGTCCAAGACCGCCATGACCTCGCGTCCGTTGAGGCTGACCGGCAGAACCATGAAGCCTCCGCCCACGAGCTCGAACGGCACGCGGTTATAGTAGCCGGCGTTCGCCCGTTCTGGAACTGCCGCATGCGCCGAGATCTCCGTGAGCTCCAGGGTATGGCTTTTGCCATCGAGCCGCACGTCGTAGTTTCGCAGGTAATCCGCTCCCAGGATGCCATCCAGTGAGCGCCCGATCCACGTCTTCGCGCTGTCGATCTGGAGCACAACCACGTGCAGGTCGCGTTGCACGGCGCCCTGTATGGCCAGGCTCGGCAAAACAAAGCACTCCGCGGAGATTCCGCCCCCTGCCCCGGCAACCTCCTCCATCGTCGCCTCGTTGGACTTCAGCGCGGCGGCGTTGCGCACAGCCGGCGTGATCACCGTGCGCGTGGCCGCCGTGTCAACCAGGAACAGGAGGTTTTTCAGCGGCCCGATAGTGACGGGCACGATGTATGCGGTGTCGCGATCCGTGGAGATCTGGATGAGCCGTTCAGATGCCAGCGGCGCGCGGGCGCAGAGGGCGGGGCGAGCGGAGAGGAGCGTTAGCGCGGCGAAGAGGGTTCCGAGAAGCGTTCCCGTTCGACTCATCTGCCAGGTCCTTTCGCGGGTTACCGATTTCGCCGCGGCCCCGTCACGCCGCCGCCAGAACGTTTCCTTCGTCCGTGACGCGGTTGTAGAGCGTGTCGCGCTCCACCGGTTCGCGGCCGGCCTCGCGGATCAGCGCGATCAGTTGCGGGCGGGTGAGCCCCTGCCGGTGGTCCTTCCGGTCCACTCCCACGTGGGTGATTTCGTACTCCAGAACGGTGCCGTCCATGTCATCGGCGCCGTGCCAGAGGCTGGCCTGGGCAACCTGCGGCGTGATCATGATCCAGAACGCCTTCACGTGCGGGAAGTTGTCCAGCATCAGGCGGGCCACGGCGATGTTGCGCAGGTCGTCGATGCCGCTCTCACGGTGGATAGCCGAGAGGGCGGTGCCCTGGGGATCCATCGCCAGCGGGATAAACGTCATGAAGCCGCTGGTCTCATCCTGCAGCGCCCGCAGGCGCGCCATGTGCTCCACCCGCTCCGCGTAGGTCTCGATATGGCCGTAGAGCATCGTGGCGTTGCTGCGCAGGCCGCACCGGTGCGCCGCGCGCGCGATATCGAGCCACTCGCCGCTGTCGATCTTCTTGCCGAAAAGCTCCTGGTGCACGCGCTCCGAAAGGACTTCGGCGCCGCCGCCGGGGCACGATCCCAACCCGGCCTTCTTCAGATCCAGCAGGGTCTCCTCCAGCGTGCTGAACGGGCTCACCTTGTGGATCTGGGCCAGTTCCACCATGGTCCACGCCTTGATGTGGGCCGCGGGACGGACATCCAGTATGGCGCTCAGGACGTCCACGTAATAGGAGTACGGGAGGCGGGGGTGAATGCCGCCGACCATATGGATCTCCGTCAGGGGAAAGTCGATGTAGCGGCGCACTTTGGCGGCGATGTCTTCCGGCGAGAGGACGTATGCCTCGGGGCCGCCCTTTTTCGCGTAGAAGGAGCAGAACTTGCAGTCCTTCTGGCAGATGTTGGTGTAGTTAATGTGCTGATTGCGAACGAAATAGGCCCGATCGCCGTGCAGCCGCTCGCGGACGAGGTTCGCCATATGCCCAACGTAGGCGAGGTGGGGCGACTCGTAGAGGCGCACGCCGTCCGCAACGTTGAGGCGCTCGCGGTTCAGCACTTTCCGATATATGTCCGCCAGGTCCGACGCCTGGATCAGTTGGTCGATCATTTAGTTAGGCTCCCAATAGCATTATAACGGCGCTGCCGTTGGAGGGAGGGATGGAGCGTGTTTGCTCCGTTCCACGGACGTGCATTATGATGGCTTAAGAGCGCCAAACAGAATCTGTTCGGCGGTCTTAGGCGCGGATGGTCCGCGCGGACTTCCGCTGCGTCTGGCAGCCGGCCCGGGCAAGGAATGAACACAACTATGACCGTTTCCGTTACATCGTCACTAACGTCGCTGGATGAGAATACGACCCCTGTTGTCTTGTTTGCTTTGACGGATGAGGCCCTGAATGTTAGCGAGTACGGGCACGGCGCCGAGCAGGCTGTGTCGTCCGGCCTCGCGCGCCGGAATCACATGGATGTTACGCTGCTGGCCACCGAGGGAAGGCGCGTGCTGCTGGTGGGCCTGGGCGATGCCAAGGATTTCACGCCGCTCAGGCTGAAGCGAGCCGCCGGCGCCGCCGCGCGGTGGCTGGGCGACCGCAATACGACGAGCGCGGCCTTCGTGGCGCGCGCCGTCCCCGGGCTGGATGAAGCGGCCTGCGTGGATCTCATCGTCGGCGGCGTGGTTCTCGGCGCTTACGACGCCGGCCTGCTGAAGTCCAAGAAGGAGAAGACCCCGCTGGAACGGCTCACCGTGGTCTCAGCCGACGCGGGCGCCGGCGGCGCGGCGACGCGCGCGATGATCGTCGCCGAGGCCGCCAACCTGGCGCGTGACCTCGTGAACGCGCCGGCCAACGACCTGCTGCCCGCCGATCTGGCGCGCCGCGCCGCCGAGGCCGGCCGCGCCGCCGGGCTGGACGTGGAAGTCTTCGACAAAGCGGGCCTCGAGCGCATCGGGTTCACGGGAACGCTGGCCGTCTCCGCCGGATCGGCCAGCGAGCCCTCGTTCACCGTTATGAAGCATCTTCCCAACGAGGGGCAGGCGCCCATCGTGCTGGTCGGAAAAGGGCTCTGCTTCGATTCCGGCGGCATCAGCCTCAAGCCGGGCGCCGAGATGCACCACATGAAGGGCGACATGGCCGGCGCCGCGGCGGTTGTTGGCGCGTTGGTGGCGGCGGCGCGGTTGAGCCTTCCCGTGAACGTCATCGGCCTGATCCCGGCCAGCGAGAATATGCCGGACGGCGGCGCCACCCGCCCGAGCGACGTTATCACCTACGCCAACGGGAAGACCGTTGAAGTGGTGAACACCGACGCGGAAGGCCGCCTCGTGCTGGCCGATGCGCTTATCTACGGAGAGCGTGAGTTCCATCCGCGCGCGATGGTGGACCTCGCCACCCTCACCGGCGCCTGCGTAGTGGCCGTGGGCGGCGAGATCACCGGCCTCTTCACCGACCATGATGACCTGGCGAACGACCTTCTCGCCGCGGCCGAGCGTTCCACGGAACCAGTATGGCGGTTGCCGTTGTATCATCCTTACAGGACGAAGTTCGACAGCGGCGTCGCTGATATGACGAACTGCGGCGACCGATGGGGCGGAAGCATCACGGCAGCTCTCTTCCTCGCCGAATTTGTGGACACGGCCAAATGGGCTCACCTGGACATCGCCGGCCCCGCCTTCGACGACACGGACAAGGCCTTCCTTGCCCGGGGCGGCACCGGCTACGGCGTTTCCCTGCTGGTGGAATACGTAGAGAAGAGCTGAGTCGTTAGTCATCAGTTGTCAGTCGTCAGTCCGAAGGGGCTTGTCGGTGAGAGCGGTGTCCACATGGACGAGGCCTTTGGACTGACAACTGATGACTGACGACTGATGACTAACGACCGAGGTACCCTATGCTCAAGACAATGATCGGGATGTTTCTGGACAGCGCGGATGCGCGACGGGCGGTGTATGCGCTTGAGGAAGCGAAGTTCCCGGCGGAAGACATCTCCGTGGCCATGCGGGAGCGATATGACTCCGGGTTCGGCGGCGGCAGCCTGCTCACGGGGGCCGTCGGCAACCAGGCAAGTACAACTCCGATGGACAACGGTCGCGCAAAGCTGCCGGGCCTGACGCCCGCCACCGACTTCCAGGCGCCGGGCTATGGCCCCATTGTGGCGGCCGGCCCGCTGGCCCAAGCCCTCGGCGGCGCCGCCCTCGGAGTGGCCGCCGGCGGGCTAACCGGAGCGTTGGGCGATATCGGCATCCCCAACGACACCGCCCGCGAGCTCATTGGCCGCGTTCGCGACGGCAAGGAAACCCTGGTCTGCATTGCCGTTCCCCGCTCGGACTCCGACCGGGTGGAGCGGCTCTTCGTAGAGAACCGCGCCAACGAGGTCTATCGCGGAACAAGCCACACGTCCGACTACGCGATCGGCATGGCCGCCTCTCATGCGGCGGAGCAAGGATTCTGATGCATCACGGAAGCGCGGGAACGAGGGGAACCGACATCCCGCAGCCTTGCGCGGATATCGGCGCCGCGCTCCGAACCTCCGCGCCTCCGCGGTCGCCTCGGGACTGAGCGATGACCCTAACCTTCCTGGGAACCGGCACCTCGTCCGGGGTGCCGGTGATCGGATGCGATTGCGCGGTATGCACGTCCGGCGATCCCCGCAACACGCGGTACCGGGCGTCCGTTTGGCTCCGCTGGGACGAGATCAGCGTGGTGGTGGATACCGGGCCGGAGTTCCGCCTTCAGGCTCTACGCGCCGGAATCCGCACGGTTGATGCCCTGCTGCTGACCCACGATCACGCGGACCACATCTTCGGCCTGGACGACGTGCGCTTCTTCCAACTCCGCGGCCGGAGAGAGATGCCGCTTTACGGCGATGCCCGCACCGTGGGCGTTATCCGCAGAGCCTTCAAATACATCTTCGATGGCCCCCTCATCCCCGGCACCTTTCGACCAACCCTGGCCCCCCACGACGTGGAAGGCCCGTTTTCCCTCTTCGGACGCACGGTGATCCCCATCCCGATCTGCCACGGCCAACTGCCCATCCTGGGCTACCGCATCGGCGGATGCGCCTACCTGACGGATTGCAGCCGCATCCCGGAGGGAAGCGAGGCGCTGTTGCAGGGGCTGGATGTCCTCGTCCTCGGCGCCCTTCGCCACCGGCCGCACCCAACCCATTTCAGCCTGCCCCAAGCCGTCGCCGCCGCGCAGCGCCTCAACCCCCGCCGCACATACTTCACCCACATCGGCCACGAGCTGGACCACGAAGCCACCGAACGCGATCTCCCGGCCGGCTTCCACATCGCCTATGACGGCCTCACCCTAGATATTGAATGAGACGGGAGAACACTGGGCGCATCGACCAGAGGCGCCCGCGCTATGGCGCCGGATTCCGGCGCTCGATGGCTCCCGTCTCGGAAGGCAAACCTCATGAAGATACGATCGGCTTCTATCCTCCTGATCTCGCTTGTGGGCGCCGCGTCGGCGCGGACGGTGATGGAGGAAGTTCCAGGCGGCGCGCGGGTGTCGAGCAACCAGATGGTGACGCCGGCGGGACGGGTGGCGCGGGTTGAGGGCGCGCGCCCCAAGGATGCGGCCCTGTCGCCGAACGGCAGAACCCTGGCAGTGCTGGCGCAGAACCAGGTGATCCTTTACGATACGTCCACGCGGGCCGCGCGCAGCGTGCCGTTGTCGCCGGGGCCTCTGGGCATCGCCTGGGCGTCCAACTCCACGCTCTACGTCTCCGGCGATGACGGACAGGTGTTCCGGGTGAACGCCGCGGAGGGGACGGCTCGGCCGGTAAAGGTGGCGGAGGTGGTTGCCGCCGGCGCGTCCGGCCCGGCCGGAGCGCGCTCGAACTCGCCGAACGGAAAGGACCTGGTCCCTCTTGAGGCGCCGAAAGGAAACCCGCAGGTGGCGGGGCTCGCCGCGTCGAAAGACGGGCGCCGGCTGTACGTTACGCTTGGCATCCGGAACGCCGTGCTGGTCATCGATCTGGCGGAGAACAAGACGCTGGCCCGCATCCCGGTGGGAGTGGCGCCGTACCGCCTGGCGCTATCGCCGGACGGCGGCACGCTGCTTGCGCTGAACCGGGGAGGACGAGAGGCGAAGGCCGGCGAGAAGTCGGGGCCGTCCGCCGAGTCGCGCGTGTTGGTCGACGCCGGCACGGATGCCGCGCTGCGCGGAAGCATCACATTCGTGAACACGCGCACATTCGCCGCGGTCAGCGTGGATGCCGGGCGGCAACCGTCGGCCGCCGTGTTTTCGGCGGATGGCCGGGCGGCATACGTGGCCAACTCCGATGACGACACGGTGAGCATCGTTGACGTTGCCCGGCGGAAGGTGAAGTCGGCCTTCAGCGTGAGGCCGCCGCAGGACCCCGGGTTCGGCCAGATGCCGAACGACCTGGCGCTATCGTCGGACGGCAAGACCATGTTCGTATCGTGCGGAGGGGCGAACGCGGCGGCCGCGGTGGACGTAGCAACGCGTCGCGTGAAGGGATACATCCCCACCGGCTGGTTCCCCATCGCCGTGGCGACCAGGGGGGACCGGCTCTTCGTGGCTTCCTCCAAGGGATTCGGCTCACGCCGCCTGAACAGCCAGGGCGCCTCGAACGTGCACGGCACGGTGGGGACCGTTCAGTTCATCGGCGCGGCCGACTGGAAGGATCTCCGCGCAACCACCAGGCGCGTGGCGGCGAACAACCACTGGGGCGCCTTCGAGCTTCCGGCGCGCAAGGGCATCGCTCCGGCGCCGGTTCCCGCCCGCGTGGGCGAGCCGTCCGTGTTCCACCACGTTGTTTACATCATCAAGGAAAACCATACCTACGACCTTGACCTGGGCGACATGCCAGAGGGAAACGGCGACAAGTCGCTCTGTATTTTCGGCGAGAAGATCACCCCCAATGAGCACGCCATCTCGCGGCAGTTCGTGCTGCTGGACAACACGTACACCAGCGGGACCAACAGCGCCGACGGGCACCAGTGGACCGACTCGGCGCTGGCGAACGCCTACCAGGAGCAGAACTACAGCTCCAACGCCCGCAGCTACCCCTACGACGGCGGCGACGCGCTGGCGGCATCGCCCTCCGGCTTCCTCTGGAACGCCGCGGTGAAGGCGAGGAAGAGCCTGCGCGTGTACGGCGAGTTCGTGAACAAGCCATCCGTTGTGGATCCCGCCACCGGGAAGGAGCCCACATTCAAGCAACTCTGGGATGATCGCGCCGCCGGCTCCAACCGATACCGCATCACGGCCGCCACCGATACCGCGGCGCTGCGCCCGTACCTGCACCCGAACTACATCGGGTGGCCGGTGATCGTCTCCGACCAGTACCGCGCCGACACGTTTCTGGCCGACCTGAAGCGCTTCGAGGCGAACGGCTCCATGCCCTCACTCTGCATGCTGCTGCTGCCCTGCAACCATACGTCCGGAACGGACCCGGGCTTCCCCACCCCGCGCGCCTCGGTGGCCGACAACGACCGGGCGTTGGGGCGTATCGTTGAGGGGATCAGCCGTTCGGCGTTTTGGAAGGACACTCTGATCCTGGTGATTGAGGACGATTCCCAATTCGGCGTGGACCATGTGGATGGGCACCGGACGCTGGCCTTCTGCGTTTCGCCGTACACGCGGCGCGGCGTTGTGGTGAGCGAGCCATACAACCACACGTCGGTGCTGCGGACCATCGGGCTAACGCTGGGAATACCGGCCATGAACCGGTTCGACCGCACGGCCACGCCGATGACCGCGTGCTTCACGTCCACTCCGGATTTGCGGCCCTTTACGAGCGTGGAGAGCAACGTGCCGCTCGACGAGCTGAACCCGTCGCTGTCCGCGCTGTCCGGCCAGCGGCTACGTCTGGCCGCCGCCAGCCACCGTCAGAACTTCACCTCCTACGACCGCGCCGATCCCTCGGTGATGGCGCGAGCAGCGTGGCACTCCCAGCGCCCGGGCATCCCATTCCCGGCGAAGCGTTTCCACGCGATCGTCGACGATGACTGAGGGGTAGTAGGGCTGTCCTTCGTAGGATTGCGCCTGGCCGTGAGGGGCCAGGCGACAATCCTACGAGCTTTCACATCATTGCGGCTCAATGCTCTGTTCGGTGAAACGGTCAGTGAACTCCGCGTGGGGCTCGTTAGGGACCTATACCCCATGGCAGAGAGGGGGCGGACACGGCAAGCCGTGTCCCTACCGGTAGGCCCGGCCGTCCACTGTCCGGCGGGCGGACGCAGCGATGCGTAGCAACTGTGTTTCGGAATTTCTGATAGGGCAAGTGCGAGGGGGCTCATCGCATGTTCGGCGAGCCCCCTCAAGCGGCAGGTTGCCAGGCGCGGTGGTCGCGGAGCATGGCGTTGAGGATGCAAAGGAGGCGGC
>DASXUL010000012.1:0-13991 GCA_036504855.1 Armatimonadota bacterium
CCGTACATCTGGCGCTTGATTGTCTTCAGCCGCTGAACGGACCCTTCCACCGGCCCGTTGCTCCACGGCAGCGCCATCGCCGCCTCGACCGCCGTCCGATCGTGCTCCAGGCCCTTCGCGAACCGCCGAACCTCTGCCACACAGCAGTGGGCAGCATCCTCGATCCACGCAGAGAATCCGGGGGCGCTTTCCTTATCCTTGGGCGCCCGCATCAGCCCCAGGAACCGGTCGGCCAGAGCGCGGAACACGCGAAACGGTTCGCACCGCTGCTCGACCTCCTCCAGTATCGTTCGCTCCCAAACCCTCCGATCATCCGGTTTCCGGAGCGCGATCGCCGCCACTCGACGCGGCGAACAACGGTCCGGTTCGCCCTCTCCATCCGCCGGCACACCGTTTTCTGGAGCCGCAGGTCCCATCGCTCGGAAGGTGTGGAGATAGTCTTTCAGCATGGTGTAGCCGCCGGTATACCCGTTGGCCCGCAGATCCTGCAAGATCACAACCGCGTTGTGGCAGCCGTTCTCCCACCGCTTCTCGATCTCCAACCGAAAGGCGTTCAGGATCGAGCCGCGCAGTACACGCTGCTTGCGTTCGGGGAAGGCATCCGCCTTCACGAACTTGCTTATGGTCTGCCGGTTCAGATGCATCGTGTCGGCGATCTGAACGATGCTCATTCCCGCCCTGTGGTAGTTCTTCACCTGTTCATAACGCCCATACCGCCAGGCTCGATGGAGTTGCTTCTCTTCCTCCAGTCGCTTCAATTTGACCGCGGCACTCGGAGGGGGAAGCGAAATCACGGACGAAGGAAACGGCACGGCGCTCCCGGCGTTCTCGTTCTCCGTTTCGGTCCTGCTGGCGATGACAGAGTCGAGAGCCTCCTGTAGCGCCGAACGATGACGGTTCAGGAGCCTTTCGAGAGCGTCACCGAGGTTCCTCGCCAGATGCCAGCGGTCGGCGACCTGAAGCGCCATCGGCGCGCCTATCCGCGCTCCCTCGGCGTAGACGCCGGCCCGATCTCGGCTGATCACCTCTACGCCCGGGTGGTCTATAAGCCAGGCGGCCAGGCTTTCCGCCGTGCGGTCGGGAAGCAGGTCGACGGGACGATGGCTTTCCAGATCGACCAGGATGGTCCCATATCGCCGTCCTTTTCGGATCGCCCAGTCGTCCACGCCCAAATAGCGCGGGGTTGCCGCTTGGGGGCAAGGTGTGGAACGCACGTCGCGCAGCAACGTCCTGTAGCTCACCGGTTCTCCTTCCTTTCGGGCCAGCCGTGCACCGGGGCGACCGCCGAGGGCGAGGCCGACCTGCTCCAGGTGATGCTGGAGCCGTAGCGTCCGTTGCGCGTGGGGCGCCGCGAATTCCGGCAACCGCTCACTGAAGGTTCGGTGAGGACACCGGCGGTTCCGACAGAGAAAGCGGCGCACCCGGAGATGTAGCACGACGGGACGATGGGCGATCGCCAGGTCGGCCAGGGTTCGTGTATAGCGGCTGTGAACACGACGAGTCCTGCGCCCACAGGTGGGACACGCTGCCGATCGGTCCGTCGAAGTAATCGTGACCGTCATCGGTTCCACGCCTGTGGGGTTGCCGATTGCGATGACCTGCAGGGATGCTGGCAACGACAGCCACTCCGGGGTGAGTATGCGTTTCATATCAGGCGCCTCCAGCCGTGTCAGGTTTGGTCGGTGCTGAAGTGATACCCGTCGTGCTCAGAGGCTCACCAGGAGAAGACACCACAAGCGTGGTAAAGCCGACGTAACCGAGCGAGCAGCCATCACCAAGGATGTCACAGACCCACTTTTCAACCGGCGTTGACATAATCACCGGAGGATCGGCGCCGCCGGACGGAGGACATATAGATAAGCCTGCCCGGCGCCACCGCCACTCCCTCAGGAAGGCTTCGCGGGCCGCCAAGGCCGGATCACGCGGTCACGGGCTCATGACCTCACCGGTCCAAACCGCAGCCACTCAGCACGAGGCAACCGGATCGATTGACCTGACTCGACAACCCACCGTACCATACTTCTGACCAGCTTCCTACGGGGTGGTCGCCATCCCCGAAACAGGTGGTCGGCTTCACCGAAATCAGTGGTCGGCATCGCCGAAACGGATGGTCGCCATCGCCGAAATACGCACCTACACGCACTACAACTGCGGCAATGCCAAGTGGACATGCCGGTGGCGCGTGATCTCCGAGGAGGAGGTTGCGCGGCAGACCGACCGGGCGCTCGGCCGCCTCAGCACTGACGCGGAGTTCGCCAACTACGCGCATGCGGTCGTCCGGCGCTGGGCACGCGAAGCGCGGTAAGGCCGTGAAGCCATCAAGCTAGAGCAGGCGGAGATCATCCGTGACCTGGAGCGGCAGATGTACCGCCTCGTCCAGATGAGGCTGAACGAACTGCTCACCGATCCGGAGTTTCTGGAGCAGAAGGCGACTGTGCGGGATCGAATGGTACGGGCAAGGCTGGAGCAGCAAGTCGCCCACGAGGCGAGGGAAGCGGAGGCACTGGCAGGCCTGGGTACGACATCTTCTCCGACAGAATCGGTCTGGAGCCGCTGTCCCAGCACTCGACGCTCATCGCGTCGCCTTAGATAGCACATCGTTCTCTTGATCGCGCGGCATGGGGAAACCATTCGCGCGGCACAGGCTACTCGCATCACCTAACATCGTGACACCCTTGATCCATGAGCCAGGACTGAGCTTATTGCCCCCTCAGCCAGCGCGTCGCAGCGAGACGGGATAGATGATGTGTGTGGGGTCGGTCACGATGTGGATCGGCTGCTCGTGACCCGTCTGCCAGATGATCAGAGCGCAGATGCCGTAGTTCCCTCCACTGGGCAATGCGGCCCACAACTCGCCGTCATCGGACGAGACCACATCACTGAAGCTCCACGGCTGCACTTCCCCGAGCAGGCTTTCCGGGAACTTAGCCGTCGCTGGGCTGAAGATCGCGTGGAAGACGCGGTCCGGCCGGCTCCGATCGAGCGGCGTCGCTCGAACTTCGATCTCTCCGGACGGGCGGGACCATGTGGAGCGGATTCCGAAGGCGCCCGCACCGTTTGTGACAACCTTGTCGAAGCTGCCGATCGACTGCGCCGGCCGGCCCTCCTGATACCGGGTCACAGGGTAAGGATCATCTGAGCTTCCGAAGGGTATACGCCAGACATACACGCTCCCCTGGTCATCGCACGCCAACTCGATGACCGATCGAAAGCTGACCCGAGGGAACGCCGGGAAGACATGGCACGCGCGGGTCCGCCAATCGACCAGTACCGCTGAGCGGCCCAACCGCGAGCTGCCGATCACCGCGGTGAGCAGCCCGTTCGGGGAGGAGGTCACTTCGCTGACCGAAGTGACGGGCGCCGAAACCATGCCCGGCATCAGCCGCCACTTTGCGCCTGGGCCCAGGCGCACGCGCCGCAGCATGGTTCGGCCGGGGCGGCCGGGGCGGCCGGGGCGCCGCGCGTCCTCCGCGACCACCATGATCGACCCGCGAATGGCGCGGCAGTTCTCAGCGCTAGTGAAGACGTTCTCGGACATGCCATAGGTCAGTTTCTCCTTTGGCACGTGCAGAGTCACGTAGTAGGGCCACCCATCCCGGTTCCCGTGCCCGACGACATCCACGGGGAACGGGCTGGACGGAACAGGGTTCGGACCGTACGATGTCCCCTCGTGGGCCATGTTCCAGCAGAACACGCCCAGCAGGCCAACCACAAGCGCCGCCACCGCCAGTCTGGGAACGCTGTTCATTTGCCCTTCTCTAGCGGCCATTCATAGTTACTGTCCGTTTCGTGCTCGGCGAAATCCATGATGTCCTGCGGGGCGATGATGAGCCCATCGAAGTCCGCGATGCCGGAACCAACGAGCGCATCCGCAACGAACTTACTACAGTTATGCGTGTACCCCTTGAACCTCCCATAGTTCTTGCCGCTGTGATCGAGTAGCCATCTCCGCAGGCGCTTGTCGGTTTCTGGGTCGGTCTGGATAGCAATCGCCCGGCAGGGCCAGTCCTTGTCCTCCCTGTGGCGCGCGTTGGGAAATGCTGGGTGGTTTTGATCAAAGGTCATCGATTGAACCGTCCCAGGATCATTTACGTACTGGAATAGGTACTTGTGTGTAGTATCCGGGTTGAACTCGAATACCTTCACTTTTCCGCCAGGCCAATCTACGCCGATCCCCGAATGAGAACCTTCGCCTAGACCGCCGGGCCATATGAAGACATACGCATCCAGTCCCGAAGGATCCACATGGTTCACTGGGTCTCCCCCCACATACGCGTAGAGGTTGATGCCCCCACGATACCCGATGGGGTCCCGGGTGACGAATCGTCCGGTGCTTGGGTCGTAGTATCGGTAACCCATCAGTACCAGACCGACCGAATCCGTGTAGCCGCCCCACTGGGCCTGGTATCCGAACACCTCGTCGCCCGCCATCGCGGCCTGCGCCTGACCATAGGCGTCGAAGCCCATCCGCGTGGTCGAGCCGTCCGCCTTGTTGTAGTTGGCCACGTTGCCATGCGCGTCGAACTCGTAGAACGTCGTTCCCGCAGCGGGCGTCCAACGAGACACTAGGCCGTTGGCGCCGAAGGTGTTCACGGCCTTGACGGTTCCGGCGGCGTTCAGTTCTACTACAGGGACCATGCCGTCGTAGAGATAGTAGGTCGTAACCGAGCCCTGCTTCCTCTTCGTGCGGAGCCCGTTGCCGTTGTAAGCGTACTGGTACGAGCTGCTCATCCACTGGGTCAGCCGGTTCTCGGCGTCGAACAGCAACGCGCGGCCGCCGTAGGTTGTCGGGTTCCCATTGCCGTCGTGGATGTTGACGCCCACCTGGTACGGCGGCTGATTGTCGCCGTTGTATGGCAGGCTGGCAGCCGCGGCTGAGCGCATCCGTGTGGGGTTGAGCGCGGTGTCGTAGGCGTAGGTTCTTGTGTAGCGGTTGAACCGGGTCGTCTGCTCCTGGCGCAAGGGGCCATACCCCAAGGCTTCGTCCAGTGGGTCGCCGGAACTATGGAGGTAGCTGTAGGTCGTCGTACCGCTAAAGGAAAACTGTGGGGCCATCGGAGCCAGAGCCAGCGCGCCAGGCTGAACGCGGGCCGGCTGGGGCGGAGGAGGAGGCGCAGGCGGAGCATATGTGTCGAAGCTGGCGGTCTCGGACGTCAGGTTGCCGGTACCGTTGCGGAGCAGGATGCTGAAGCTGGAGTAGACGTACGCCGCCAGGCTCCGGTTGTAGACGCCCGTTAGGAAGCCACGGCCATTGCTGCCATAGCTCGTGATGAAGAAGCCGGCGTTGCTCGTCTGGCTCTGCAGCCGGTCAATGGAAGAGTAAGTCCACGTCGTATCCTCAGACTCCGGGTTACGCAGGCCGGTCGGCCGGCCTGCGGCGTCGTACGTGTAGCTGAAGGTCCCCGCCGGGGTGCCCATCGAGCTCCGGCTGCCATTAGGGTAGAACGCGTAGGAGACGACCTTGTCTCCACCTGCCACTCCCGTGAGCGCCGACGTCACGCCGGTGAGGTTATCTAAGTCGTCGTAAGAGTAGACGGTCGTACCGGAACCGTCCTCCATCCGGGAGCGACGCCCATAGACAGGGTCATATTCCATAGTGACGCTTGGCGTTCCGTCGCTATAGGAGACGGAGGTCAGGTTGTCCTCGGGATCGTTGTACCCGAAGGTCGTGGAGACGCCGTTGCCGTCGATGCGGCGCGTCGGGTTGCCGTTCGGATCGAAATCTAGGAAGGTTACGGTATCGTAGCCGCCGCTTGCGCCTGGGTACGATATCCCGGTCAGGCGCCCCATCGCATCGTAGGTGTAAGTCGTCCGGTTCCCGTGTCCGTCTGAGACAACCGACGGCTGGTAGGTTGGGTAGTAGTCCACGGCCACAGGCTCGCCATCGCCGCCGCGGGTGCGGACTTCGCCTTCCGGCCCCACCGTGTAGGTCACGTGGCTCACGCGTGCGCCAGTTTCGGAATAGTCGTTCACTTCCTTCACCGGCCCGTACGAACGACTGCCGACAGCGTAGAGACGGACGTACTCGCGCCATGCATGGCTGCCGCCCGAGACCGTGGACGGATGCGTCACCTTGGTTAGCTCGTCAGCCGCATTGTACTCGTAGCTCGTGACGTTCAGCGCGGCGTCAGTAACGGTTGCCACGTTGCCGCCGAGGTACGTGTATGTCGTCTGGTGCCCCAGGTTGTCCGTCACCGCCCTTGGGTGGCCGTAGTTGGGAGAGGAGGGGCCGTAGTCTAGCGAGGTCGTGACGGCGGCTGTCGCGTTATTTCCGGGCGCCACCACCCTGACCAGGTTCCCCAGCGCCGGTATGCCGCTCAGGTCGTCGTAGTCAAAGGTGGTCGTGACAGTCTGAGCCGGGTTCGCCGGGGAAGCCGTGGTTATCGTGTGCGGGAGGCCACTCGGTTCGAAGTATGAGCACGTGATCGGGGCCCTCAGGCCCTCTCTCACGGACACCAGCCGCCCATCCACGGAGTCTGCTGGTACGTAAGTGTACGTCGTCGTCGTGCCCCGGGCATCGACCTTCTCGACAAGGTGCCCGTACTTGTCGTACGTCGTCTGAACTGTGTTGCCCTTTCGGTCAGCCACGTAGACCGGCCGATAAGGATCGTATCCATAGCCGACGGAGGTGCTCCCGGCCGAGTCGGAGACGCCGGCGTTCCGCCCGTATGCATCGAAGTTCTGGTACCACTCCTTCACGACAATGCCTTCGGCATCCTGGAGGGAGACACGCGTGCTTCCGGCGCCGTACTCGATCGTGCGCCTGAAGCCGTTCCCATCCGTAACCGCAGAAACTTTTCCGCAACTGGCGTTGGAAAGGCAGTCGTTAGGATAGTAGTCGATTGTGGCCTGGCTGAGACCGCCGTTGCGAGGGATCGGTACGGTCACCGCGTGCAGCAGCACGGCGTTCCCCACCGACGTATAACCGTACGTCCAGCGCTGCGGCGCTGGGCTGCCCAACGTATCGCTGGTCAGCCCGAGTTGCGAGACCTGATAAAGCTGGCCGGTCAGGTCGTTCGCGTAGACGACCTTGCGTCCGGCGTGAACATCTTCCACGGAGGACAGCGCGCCGCCGCCGTTCTCGTAATGGAACATCAGCAGCACGTCGCCTGAGGCCCCGCCCCGCACCGAAGCCACAGTCTGAACGCGGCCGTCGGCAGCCCGGTATACCCGGATGCCATTGTCGTGCGAGATCTCGAGCGGGTCGGCGCTACGGGTGTCGGTGATGTACTTCAGCCGGCTGATCCATGCGCCGGTCTGGACGGGCTCCTCGAAGACCCACTTTGTCCCGTCGGTCCACTTAAGCACGATCCGGTTCCACTTGCCCCGTATCACGGTATCGGGTGTCCCGCTCACCTCGAACGGCACCCCGTCGCTGTGCTCGAACCTGCCTGTCGGCCGGCCGTTCACATCCAGGATGGGCCTGAGCGTCTGGACGTTGCCGCGCGGATAGACCAACGTGAGGTTGGCCCACTCGGTCACTTCCCCGCCGCCCGGAGAGTAGACTTCGGCTGGCTTCCAAGTGATCAGGTAATCGAAGTTATGCACCCAACCGGGCGGAAGACCCGGCGAGCCATACGGCATCTTGGCGGCTCCGGTATAGAACGTGCGCGCGAACGACGCGGCTGGCCCGCTGTTGTTGTAAGCCCAAATGTCGGGGCCGGGGGCGTACGTTTCTTCGCCCGTTGCCAAGTTCACCGGCTCACCGGCCGAGGCCCCGTCCTTGTTGGGGGTTGGGGGCCCCATGCTCGTGCAGGACTGGCACACCCAGTCAGGGCAGGAGCTATCGGCTTCAACGAAGACCCGCCAGAACCGCGGGCCCCAGCACTCCGTATCGCAGTTGAACTCGCCATCCGGGTAGTGCGTGGAGTACGCCGAGCTGTTGTCGACATTGACAGTGATCATGTAGGTGCCGGGCTCGCTAAAACAGGTCTGAAAGGTGCTAGACCCGCCGATCGTGACCTGGACGGGAGCGTCACGGCAGACATCTGATCCGGGGTTCGTGGTTACGAACCACTTCAAGGCGAGGGTGTCAGCGGCCTCCACTCCCGTAGGATTGCCGCTATCATCGTACTCCTTGTCGATATCACCCGCCCCGGCGGTCAGCGTTACGAGTTGGGCCGGGCGCACATGAA
This sequence comes from Armatimonadota bacterium, assembly GCA_036504855.1. Lineage (GTDB taxonomy): Bacteria > Armatimonadota > DTGP01 > JAKQQT01 > JAKQQT01 > DASXUL01. The sequence goes on from DASXUL010000012.1 coordinate 8,136, forward strand.
GCTCTTGGGTAGTGTACGCCCCTCTGTCAGTAGCCGTCTGCTACCCTACCAGTGACCGCCGGATGGATGCCTACCAGTGATCGCCGGATGGGCGCCTACCAGCCACCGCCGGATGGATACCTACCAGGGATGGGCGGATGGATGCCTACCACGGGTTTGTTCATTGTCCTTGACCGCCAGCCTGCCCACAGTGGAGCAGGAGGCAATGAATGGAGCGATTATCCGTGCATCAGATCAAGGACATCCTCTACCGCCTGCGAAAAGGACAATCGGAACGGGCGATCGCCTGTGACCTCCGTCTCTCTCGCGACGCCGTTCACCGCTACCGCCAGCTCGCCAGGGACAACGGCTACCTGAACCCCGCCGTCTCCCTGCCGGAGGAGGCGGAGCTACAGGAGCGACTGGGCGCTCCCAAGCCGCCACCCCGCCAGGTTTCGTCGCTGGAGGGCCACCGAGAGTTGGTCACTCAGTGGCTCGAAGCCGGTAAGGAGCGCGTGGCGATCCACCAGCGCCTGGTGGACGACCATGGCTACACCGGCAGCTACACCTCGGTGCGCCGGTTCGTCAATACCATTTGTCCCAGGGAAAAAGACGCCACCGTGCGTATCGAGACCACGCCGGGACAGGAGGCGCAAGTCGACTTTGGCAGCGTGGGACTGATCCGCGACCCGAAGACCGGGAAGCTCAGGACGGCCTACGCCTTCGTCATGACGCTGTCCTGGTCCCGGCACATGTACGTGGAATTCGTGTTCGACCAGACGATAGCCACCTGGATCGCCTGCCACCGCAACGCCTTCCTGTTCTTCGGCGGCTGCCCGAAGGAAGTGGTGGTCGACAACCTGAAAGCCGCCGTCATCCAGCACGCCATCGAGGACCCGGTCCTGTGTGAGCCTTACCGGAAGATGGCCAGGCATTACGGCTTTCTCATCCACCCCTGCCGACCACGGACGCCCCAGCACAAGGGGAAGGTGGAGAACGGCGTCCACTACGTAAAGCGCAATCTCGTCGCCTCCTCGGACTTCCACGACATCCGCGACGCCAACGAGAAAGCCATCGACTGGTGCATGCATCGCGCGGGCCTGCGCCGGCACGGAACGACGCAGGAACAGCCGCTGAAACGCTTCCGAGAGACGGAGCAGACTCTGCTCTTGCCATTGCCCGAGGAAGCCTTCGACCTGCGAAGCGTCCACCCAGCCAAGGTGCACCGGGATTGCCACGTGGTCTTCGAGGGATCCTACTACTCCGCGCCGTACGCTTACGTGGGCGGGAGTGTGGACCTGCACGCCTACGAGCGTGTCGTCCAGCTCTACGACGGCGTGAACCTGCTGGTTACCCACCAGCGGGCGGCCCAGAAGGGAACGAGGGTCACCCGGGTCGAGCACTACCCCAAGGAGAAGGCCCTGTACCTGGCGCGCACGCCCACGGTCTGCCGGGAGTTGGCTAAAGAGATCGGTCCCTGTTGCTTCGAGGTCATGGACCATCTGTTCTCGTCAGAGAGGCAGACCGACAACCTGCGGGCGGCCCAGTCCTTGCTGCGTCTCACCGAGCGATACGGCCATGAGCGCGTTGAGGCGGCGTGCCGGCGAGCCCTCTTCTACCAGCGACCGTTGTACGTCCACGTCAGGAGCATCCTGAACGCCGGTCTGGAGAACGATCCCCTGCCGGGCGAGACGCCGCCCAACCCGCCGCAACGAACCTACCGCCACGAACGAGCCGCGGACGAGTTCTTTCGCGTCGGGACAACGCCGGAGCACAACCGGGAGGTGGCATCGTGCTAAACCATCCGCTGCTGCCCAAACTGAAACAGCTCCGGCTGTCAGGGATCTGCGAGACGCTGGAGGAAAGGGCCACAACGGCCAGAGACCAGAACCTGACGCCCATCGAGTTCTTCGCGCTTCTCCTGGACGATGAGATCGACCGCAGGCACAGGACCGCCACAGAGCGGAGGGACAAGGAGGCGTGCTTCGAGTCCGACAAGCGATTGTCCGACTTCGACTTTGCCGCCAGTCCCACGCTCAGCAAGTCCTTCATCCTGGAGATGGCCACCTGCCGGTTCGTGGCCGAGCACGAGAACTGGCTCCTGCACGGTCCCACCGGGGTCGGCAAGAGTCACATCGCCATCGCCACGGGAAAGGAAGCCATCCGCAAAGGCTACTCGGTCCTCTCCTGTTCCACCCACAAACTCCTCTCGGACCTGTTCGCCGCCCGGGCCGACGGTTCCTACCCAAGGAAGATGAACCGCCTTGCGGCGGTAGACCTGTTGATCCTGGACGACTTCGGGCTGCGGCCCATCGCCAGAGACGGCGGGGAAGACCTCTATGAGATCATCCATCGCCGGTACGAGCGGGGCACGATCCTGCTCACCAGCAACCGCGATCCTTCCGAGTGGGCCGATGTGTTCGGAGACAATCTTCTCGCCTCCGCGGCCCTGGACCGTTTGACCCACCATGCGCGCATCACCGAGATCACCGGGGAGAGTTACCGGCAGAGGGAGCGGAGAGGACGCGGCCTCCAGGGCAGGAGTGAGCCGTCCGTAGCCTCACGTGAGGCTTCAGGAACATAGAGGAGACCGCCATGCCCACCCCGAGGAAACACGAGAACGCCGCCGCCTGCCAAGCCGCCTACCGCAAAAGACAGCAAGAAGCCCGGAGAATGGAGTTACAGAAGAAGGGGCTACCGGCGCTGCCTGTGGTCCCCACCATCCCAGGAGAGGCCCGCTGGAAGAAGATGCTGGCGGAGGCGGGCGCGCTTCTGTCCACGGTGGTCGAGGAACGCGAAGCCTACTTCGACGACCGTTCCGATGAATGGCGGGAATCCGAAAAGGGGGACGCTTTCCAGGAGCGGTCCGACGCCGTCACCGACATCCTGAACGCCCTGGACGACTTGGCACTCTCATCCGGACTGTGACGGACAACAACGACGCCACGAAACGGAGGTACAATCTACCGGCAATCACCGGGAAACTACCGATCCCAACGACAATGAACAACCCCAAAACTGGTAGGCAGCCATCCGCCCATCCCTGGTAGGCACCGCGCGGCTATTGACACCCCTCCGAGTTGGGGGCAGTCTCCGGGTCCCCAAGTATTCGCCCAAGCTGGGTGGGAGAGAAAGGCGAGTGCAGCTAGACTAGTGCTCAGTTAGCCGATTTGTGTTAAGAAGTGTGACTGGCGGGTAGAAGTGCGTCATGAAATACCCAGCCATCCATTTGCCGGAACACGAACGACTGGAGTTGGAGCGCCTCGTCCATTCGGGTACATCGGCGGCTCGTACTCAGATCAGGGCTCGCGTTCTGTTGTTGTCGGACCACAGCCAGGGTGTCCACCACCCTCAAGTCGCCATCGCCGACGCCGCCATGACGACGGTGCAGACCGTCATCCGAATTCGCCAACGTTACCGGGAAGGCGGCCTGTCCGCCGCCCTCCACGACAAGCCGCGTCCGGGAGGACCGCCCAAGGTCACCGGAGACATCGAAGCCCAACTGATCACTCTGGCGTGCTCGGCCCCGCCCGACGGCCGCAAACGCTGGACCTTACGTTTACTCGCAAACCAGATGGTCCTCGACGGCCATGTGGAGAGCCTCTCGCACGTGGCCGTGTTTGACCGTCTCAAAAAAACGAGCTTAAGCCCTGGCAGGTGAAGAGCTGGTGTATCGGGAAGCCCTCCGGTCGGTTTGTCGCCAAGATGGAGGATGTCCTCGACGTCTACCACAGGCCCTACGACCCGCAACGTCCGGTCGTTTGTCTCGACGAGTGCTCCAAGGAGTTGCGCGGCACGCCCCACGGCGTCCTTCCGATGCAACCGTCCAGTCCTCTGCGCTCCGCCAGACCCAAGCGCGAGGACTATGAGTATGCTCGGCACGGAACCTGCAACATCTTCCTGGCCGTTGAGCCTCTGGCCGGGCGGCGCTTCCTCAAGGTTACCGACCGGCGGACGGCACTCGACTTCGCCGAGATGGTCCGGTATCTGGTTGACGAGGAGTACGCCGATGCCGAGAAGGTCGTCCTGGTCACCGACAATCTGAACACGCACCACGAAGGCGTTCTCTACGAGTTGTTCGATCCCGAGACCGCCCGGCGCATCGCCAGAAGGATCGAGTGGCACTACACGCCGGAGCACGGCAGTTGGCTCAACATGGCGGAGTGCGAACTCTCCGTCCTGATGCGCCAGTGTCTCAACCGCCGTCTCGACACGATGGAACTCGTCCGTCAGGAGGCGCTCGCCTGGCGCCAAGACCGAAACCGCGCCACCTCCTCCATCCATTGGCAGTTCACTACCGCGGACGCAAGAACCAAACTGCGCCGCCTTTACCCACAACTCAAGTAACATCATTCGCTTAACTGAGCACTAGTCGCTGTGACGAATCGCATCATGGCACGTGTTCCTTGGGGATCGTAGATTGGGCAACCGGTGTGCAAACTCGCGGCAGAAAACCGGCTACAGCCTTTCACAAAGAGTGTCTATCAGCCAGGCCGATATTCAACGGCTGACTTATTATTTGTTCCGCGACCATTGATAGTAAGCCCTCGCCTTCTAGCGGGGCTCAGCAGTCGAAACCGGCCGGAACTACAGGCGAACGTCCGTGGCGCAGTCTGTCGGCCCAGTGGCCGGACTGACCCCGGTCCGCGCTGGCGGTCTTCGTTGCCTTCCCCGCGTCGCTCACGGCGCTTGGCAGTACCAACGTCGGCCCTGATATCACTAGCGAAGCCACGGGGGCCCCATACGGACAGATTCCGTGCGCCGCAAGATCGAGAGTGCATTGACAAACTGCAATCGCGCTGGCCGTGCTAGTCAAGCTGAGCACATCGCGTCTCGGCCAACCGGGAACGGTGGTGGTAAGGATGTCGACAATGGCACTGCCGAGTCACTGGTTAGTACGCAACCGCGCTTGTGCCAGCTGGATACGTTAGGCATCAACGGTCTTTCGCCGAACTGCTGGCGCTACGCGAGGAAGCCGCCTCCCACGGGGCAGGAGCTACCCGCAAGTTGGCGACGGGCCTCGCCGGATGAGTGCGGCTGGCGGTGCAGAGTTCAGTTCTGCGCCGCCGTGCTGAACTACGGACGGTCTCCGAGACGGCCCTGCCTGCGTTCCGCGCTCGGCCTGACCGCGTTGGGCGCCTGTCCGTGATCCCGTCCGCCAGCGGCAAGCGCGGGTGTCAAGTCGCGCGCGATCCGTACCGTCAGCGCCGGGTGTAAAATGGGTCTGTCCCACAAATGGTGAAGGCTGATCGCTAGGTTTGGGCCGGTTCTAGCACGCGCCGCCGCAGTAGATCGAAATTGGCGCGACCGTACATCTGGCGCTTGATCACCTTCAGCCGTTGAATAGCTCCTTCAACCGGGCCGTTGCTCCATGGCAGCGCCATCGCTGCCTCGACTGCCGCCCGGTCCGAGACCAGCCCCTTTGCGAAGTTGCGCATCTCGGCGGTACCGCAGTTCTCCGCCTCGGTCAGCCACGCGGCCAATTCATCTGACCCAACCTTCGTGGCGCTCCCTTTGGGACGCCGCATCATGTTGAGGAACCCTCGTGCAAGCGACAGGGACTTCTGGAACGGCTCGCATTGACCGCCGATCTCGTTAAGTACTGCCTCGTCTTTCGGGTTCCGCTCGGTCGGCTTTCGCAGTACCAGCGCAACGATGCGGCGTGGAGCGTACGCAGCCGGGCCTCGCGGCACGATCGACGAAGATGGCTCCTCAGTCCCTTCCCAAGGCGACCGATCGGCGCACCGTAGGGTCAGCACATATTCCTTCACGATCGAACAGCCGCCGGTGTAGCCAATCTCTTTTAGCTCACGCGTAATCTGCGTGGCGTTGTGGCAGCCCTGTTCCCAGCGACTACGAATCACGGGTTTGAACGCG
>DASXUL010000013.1:0-10077 GCA_036504855.1 Armatimonadota bacterium
GCCGGTCCCGTGTCGCCGGGGCAACACCTCGGGCTCGGGTACGCTCCTGCAACGCCAACCGCTGTTCCTCCGACAAGTTCACCAGGTACATACACCCGGTTTACCACTTTTCCCGCAACTTACACCGACGGGCTACTTAGAGGCTCTGTCTGCCGAGACGAGTCGCAACCCGTCCGAGATCGCCGCCGAGGCGACCAGGCTGTATGTGGGCGGTGATCGCCTGCGGCGTATCCTCCGGAATCCGTCCGTCCGCGCGCTCTATGACGAACTCGCGAAAGAGGATGCGGCGCTTGCCGAAGAGGGCATCGGCGAATACCTTGGCTTGGTGACCGATGCCGACGGGAACCTCCCGGAATGAGGCGCGGTGAGGTCTGGCTGGCCTCGCTGGACCCAGTTGCGGGCTCGGAGCAGGCTGGAACCCGCCCGGTTTTGATCATCCAGAGCGATGGCCTCAATGACTTCCTGCGAACAAGCGTGGTCGTTCCCTTTACGACCAATTTGCGGTGGGAGGCCATGGCATTCTGCGTTCGCTTTGAGCAGGGCGAAGGCGGCCTCAAAAATGTCTCCGTGGCGTTGTGCCATCAAGCGCGTGTGCTGGACAGGACGCGTCTGCGCGAGCGATGGGGCCAACTGAGCGTCGAGCCGATGGCATCGCTTGAGAACGCCCTTCAGCTTGTCTTGGGGCTGTAGCGTGCCGGCTTCGAAAGCGTTGCTCGTGTGCGTTCGCAAGCGGGTACCGGGAATCGGCCATGCGCGCGGGCGGGCGGATCGGATTCCGGATCCCGGCGTCCGGATTCCGCCGCTGAGAGATGACGGATCGTCTCAGAACAGCCTCTCGACGGTGGTCGGAATCCGGAACCCGGAACCCGAGTTCGTGCTTAGTGCGGGGCGTGCTGTTGCCAGGGGCTTCAATCGCCGCCTGGGCCGTAGCAGAGGGTTCAGGAGGGAGCGGCGCCAAGCGCCTCCACGGCTAGCCCGGGATAGTGCGCCAGGCGGCGGTCATTCGTGAGGAAGATATCACAGCCGCCGGTTTGTGCAGCAGCCAGATGAATGGCGTCCGGCGTCCGAAATCCATGCGTGGCACGGATCTCGGCCGCCAGATCCAACACCACATCCGATAGCGATACCTCGGCTACCGCATCAGTGAAGAAGCGGCGGTACTCCGCTTCCAGGGCCGAGTTCCCCTCTCGCAATGGCAGAACGAGGCATTCCATCCGCGTGAGAGCGCTCGACAGGATGGTGCACTCCGGAGCGGCCAGCCAGGCGTCGACCGCGTGAGCCCAGGGTTCGCGGCGTTCCACTACGTAGATGACGGGAGCCGTATCCACGTAGATCCGCATCAGTCACTGTCCCAAGAGGAACGCTCCGCCTCCAGGTAGGCGTCGATCTCTTCCTTGGAGCGCGGCGTATGGTTTCGCTGTTCCTGAGCCTCGCGGATAGCCGCCATCACCTCTGCGTAACGATTGGGTGGCTCAGATGGCGCCGGCTCAATCACGATGCGCAACCGCTGGTTCATAAGAGGCAGTTCGTCGTCCAGATGCAAGGTGTGAGCATCCGTTTGCACTCCCGTTACCGTGTACGTCACCGCCATGGTCACCCTCCATGCGCCCATGATACCACAAACAAGCGGCGCCGGCGCCGCGCGGGACAAGTAGCGCTGATGGAACTCGGGATCGGGGTCCGGATCCCGGATTCCGGATTCCGACCACCGAAGCGAGCTTGCCGCAATGCGACCAGCCTGCTCCCAAGGTCGGAATCCGGAACCCGAATCGCCTCAGCGGCCGCGGCCGCCCCTGACGCCGGAGCCAGGGCCCGAATACCAGAATCTTCTCAGTAGTGATACCGGGCCTGCAGGAAGTCGATGCGGTCGGCGGTCACGAGGTAGACGATTCGGTGCTCCTGAGTGAGCCGCCGTGACCAGGCTCCGTCGGCCAGATGCTTCAGCGGCTCCGGCTTGCCGATGCCGCTGAATGGATCACGCAAAATCGCCTCGATCAGATCGAAGGCGCGCAGAGCGATCTTGCGGTCGGTCTCTACCCAATGGCGGATGTCCTCGCGGAACTCGGGCTGGAAGACCGCGGCTCGCGGGCCGCGAGGCGACGCCGCCTGTTTACGCCGGGGCAAGCCCCACCTCGCGGCGCAGGTCGTCCACTGATTCCGGCGTCCCTTCTCCACGCTGCGCGCGGGCGAGGGCCGTCCTCAGGCGATCCGCGTTCGCGGGCGACCGCAGCAAGTGGGCCGTCTCCAGCAATCCAGACAGCTCGTCGGCCGCGATGAGGGCGACATCCGCGGCGCCGCGCCGGCGGATCAGCACGATGCCGCGATTCGCCGCAACGTCGTCGCACAACGAAGCCAGGTTCGCGCGCGCCTTGGAGTAGGTTGTCTCAGTCATCTTGCGCCTCCAGAGAGTTGTACCACATTATTGTACAACGAAGGCGGGCGATCGGGTTCCGGAGTCCGGATTCCACCGCTGAGAGATGGCGGATCGTCGGAGAACAGCCTCTCGACGGTGGGCGGAATCCGGGATCCGGAATCCGGACCCCGATCCCTCTTCGCTACTTGCCCGGAACGCTCCAGTCGTATTCCACGGTCTTGCCCATCAGCTTCCAGCGGCGGGGCTGGAGGGATTCCAGCCAGTCCAGGGGTTCGGCCACCGGATGCGGTTTGGCGGCTATGGCGAGGGCGCTGGCGATGACCGCCTCCTGTTCGGGGGTAACGGAGCCCTGCTTGAACGAGATGAACAGCGGGGTTCCGGAGCGTGATACGAGGTCCAGCCACTGGCGGTTCAGGGACCAGGGGATGGCCTCGGACTGAGTGAGGCCCACGCAGTCGGCATCCGCGTCGTAGAAAGAGCCTTGCTGGGGGGCGCGGAAGGCGAGGGCGTTGACCCCCATCTTCAGGGTGCGGCCCCAGTCATTGCCGCTGGTGTCATCGCCGATGCGCTGCGCCTCGAAGATGCCGGCCGCGAGGTGGCCGACCGTGTTGCAGCCGATCACGATGCCGTCGCCCGCGCCCTCGCGGATGCTCTGATAGTGATCCCGCAGGATCTCGGCCGTGGTGCGCCCGCGATCGGCGAAGGCCCACGTTGCGTCCGGCGCGGCGCCGGCGGAGCGGCCCCAGGCGCCCGAGATGTCCCAGGTAGAGTAGTCGTGCTTGATGAGGTCGTAGCCCCAGGAGCGGAAGCGGGCCACGGTTTCCACCACGTAGGCGCGGACCGCGGGCACGGAAACATCCAGCACGTCGTCCTTGCCGGCGATGCGCCAGGAGGATGGCTGGCCGTCCTGTGCGGCCAGCAGGCGCGTCCAGATGCCGGGGCGGGCGCCGGCGGCGCGGATGTCCTTGGCAACCTCCGCCATGTTCCCGAACTTCTCGTTCGCGCGGTCCCACGGGCCGCCGCGCCCGGAGCCGCCGTTCGGTTGCCAGCCGTCGTCCACGACCATGAAGGGGCGGTTGGCGCCCTTCGGGGCCAGGCGGCCGACGAAGGCGGCGTAGTAGCGAACGCTCTGGGCGCTGTTCTTGCCGTAGTCGCAATACCAGTCGTTGAAGCCGTAGATCGGCTGCTTCGGCGCGCGGGGCTTCGGGCTCATCCGGCGGCAGAAGGCGCGCGCGGCGGCGAACGGCGTTTCGCCCGCCTTCCCGCGCCGGACCAATATCGTGAAAACCGTTAGGCGCCGGTTTCCCAGCTTTACGCCAAGGCCGCCACAGCGGACATCGGCGTCGAGGGTCACGCCCTCGGGATCCACCGTCCAGCCGCACATGGCGGCCGGGCCCACGGCAACGCCGTACCCATGGGTCGTTCGGCCATCGGTTGCGAGGAAGTACCATGGCATGACCCGGGCCGCGTCGAGCGGGAGCCATTGCAGGTTGCCGTAGGCGCGCTCCCAGGCGTCGCCCAGGTACTTCCAGCCGGCCGGCGGAGCGGCGTTCCAGTGCAGCCTCAGATATTTCACCGCCGAGGTTGGGGCGGAAAGCTCAACGCGAAGGCCGTCCTTCGCGGCGCGGGCGGCCACTTCAATGCCGCCGCCTTTCCACGCGTCGCCGTCTCGGGCCAGTTCCAGAGTGGAATCCTCGGTTATGGCGGTCACGGCATCCGGGGCGCGGTTGATGTTCATGAAGCCATCCCCGACGGGGGCGGCAGCCGAAGCGGCGCAGACAGCCAGCGCCATCAGAGAGGCGGCGGCCAGCGGGTTCACAGGCATAGGGCGGGTCTCCTTATCAGAGATCGGGCGTCTGGTCCATCTCGAAGCGCAGGTCGCGGTCTGCTGACATCCGTTCATCGAGCGAAGGGTGAGCGCGCTGGCCCGTCGCCTGGCCCCGAGGGGCCGGCTCAGGAGACCAACGGCGCCTTCGCGCCGTGAATCCGGGCGCGAACGCGCCCATAGTCCGCTGAGCCGGCCGTTCCACGGCCAGGCGACAGATCAGCGAAGGACCAACCTACGGCCAAGTTAGGAAAGAGTCGTCAGTCTTCAGTCGTCAGTCATCAGCCAACGCAAGTGTTCCGTCAACGTAGGATGGCTGTGTGGGGTTGTCATCCCGAGCGAAGCGAGGGATCCCTCAAAGAAGCGCTCTTTATGGGATTCCTCGTTCCTCGGAATGATAACCCCACCCCTCCATCCTACCTTGACGGAGTAATGGAGGCGAGGAGCGGACAAAGGGTTCTCCCAACGCGGAGGCTGATGACTGACGACTGAATACTGATGACTCCTTCCTAGCTTGGCGCTACTGCTCCTTAGTGTAGCCGTCGGCGTGAACGATCGATAGGTTTGCCGCGCCCGGCAAATGCCGGACCACCATGGCGAAGCCCACCTTCGGGCACTGATGGCTGAAGACCGACCACGGACGACTTCTGACCAATGACTGACTACGTACACGGGTACTCGGAACGCGAGGCGGACCGGCTGGCCGACCAGGCGCAGACTCTGACGGACCTGCTGCACCACGACACTTGCTACCCGGACGGCAGCGCCGTGCTGGAGGCCGGGTGCGGCGTTGGGGCGCAGACGGCGGCGCTGGCGACTCGAAGTCCGGGAGCGCGCTTCACCTGCATCGACATCTCGCCGGATTCGCTGCGCGCCGCCAAAGAGCGGGCCGAGGCGCTGGGCCTGACCAACGCCACTTTCCAGCAGGCGGACATCGCGGCCCTTCCGTTCGCGGATGCCGCGTTCGACCACGTTTTCGTCTGTTTCGTGCTGGAGCACCTGCCGGACCCGGTCGGGGCCCTGCGCCTCCTCTCGCGCGTGCTGAAGCCGGGCGGCACGCTGACGGCCATCGAGGGCGACCACGGTTCGGCGTACTTCCACCCTGAGAGCGCGGATGCGCGGCGCGTGATAGATTGCCTGGCGCGGGTGCAGCGCGAGAGCGGCGCGGACCCGATGATCGGGCGGCGGCTCTATCCGTTGCTGCGGGAAGCGGGCTTCGCGGATGTGCATGTGTCGCCGCGGATGGTCTACGTGGATTCCAGCCGGCCCGATCTGGTGGACGGGTTCACGTTGAAGACCTTCACGGCGATGGTGGAAGGAGTGCGGGAGCCGGCCCTGGCGGCCGGGCTGATCGACGCGGCCGGCTTCGACGCCGGCATCAAGGCCCTGAAGCGAACCGCCGAGGCGGACGGGACCTTCTGCTACACCTTCTTCAAGGCCCTGGCAATCCGATGACGATCTGGGCCGCAGCCCCCTTCATCGGAAGGCAGCGCGCTGGTTGGCGATAAACACGAAGGCCGGCTCCTGGGCGACGTGGCCGTCGCAATAGAGCACGTTGTAGCGAGCAGGACAGGTGTTGAAATCATCATCTGGCCTGAAGTCGCCGTGCCACGGACGCAGTTCCCAGAACAGCGGCGTCGTGGCCGGCTTCTTCACCTGGCCCACCGGGCGCTTGGCCAGCGGCCTCGGATTGGTGCCATCAAACGGCGGGCCAAGGCCCGGAAACGCGTAACTCGTGGAAAGAAATGCGTAGAAGGGAGGAGTCCGTCTTCGAAAGCCTAGCTGCCCCAACGGGAACGTCTCTCCGATGTCTTGGGAGCAGATCCAGGTGCGCTCGTCGGTAATGTAGGCCCCCATCGCCACGCAGATGGAAGGCCGATCGCCGCGGCGGTAGGCGTCGGGGCTGACGGCCTTGGGGTATCGTTCGTCCCAGTCCTGCACGTAGGCTTGCGTGGCCGCCGAGATCTGGCGCAGGTTGCCGACGCACTGCGTGCGGAGGGCGGAGCGGCTGGCACGCCCAAGCGCCGGAAAGATGATCGACGCCAGCACGGCGATGATGGCGATGACCACCAGAAGCTCTATCAGCGTGAAGGCTCTGCGTTTCATGGCTTGTGCTTCCCCTGGGCGAGGGCGCGGGCCCCGTTCTCGATGTCCGGCGGCGGAATGCCGCGGGGCGACGGCGTGATAGCTGCCAGACATGATGTCCCGCTGCCTGTTCGATTGGCCATCGATCCGCAGCGCCGTCATGAGGGAGGCGCCAGGGTTCCATTCCGCCATGACGCCGGACGGACCCGCAGCCGGGTCATTGGACGCAGCGGGTCAACCGTGACGAGGCGCGTCACGGCTCAGCGCGCATTTCCATGCTCGCGTCCGGCGCCTGTCGCTTGCCGTCGCGCCGGTTGTTGCCGTAAGATGAATTAACCTTTGCAGTCGTCAGTATTCAGTCGTCGGTTTTCAGTACCCAGTTCGAGCGCCCCATATAGAGAGCGCCCGTCGTTTGGCGCGGAGGCGCCGGGCTGACGAATGCATTCTGTAGACTGACGACTACGTACCGCCCCCCATGGGGGGCCTTTTTGTTACACGGCATCGGAGCGATATGGTACACACGACCCAACTCGAGAACGGTCTCACCATCCTCACGGAGGAAGTGCCCTACGTCCAGTCGGTCAGTCTGGGGGTGTGGCGCCACGTTGGATCGCGTCAGGAAGACGATACCAACAATGGAGTGTCGCACTTCATCGAGCACATGTTGTTCAAGGGGACGAAGAACCGCTCCGCCCTCCAGATCGCGCAGGAACTGGACTTCGTGGGCGGGCAACTCAACGCCTTCACGGACAAAGAGTATACGTGCTACTTCGCCCGCGTGCTCTCGGAGCACCTGCCGGTGGCCGCCGACGTGCTCTCGGATATGTGTTTGAACTCGCTGTTCGATCCCGAGGAGCTGGCGCGTGAGCGCAACGTGGTCCTCGAAGAGATCAAGATGTACGAGGACTCGCCGGATGAGCTGGTGCATGACTTCTTCCTGCAGAGCCTGTTCCAGGGACATCCGCTGGGCCGGCCGGTGATCGGCACGCCCGCAACGGTGGGCGCGCTCGACCGCGATGCCGTCATCCGCTACATCGAGCGCTGGTACGAGCCGGATCGCACGTACGTGGTCTCGGCGGGCAATGTGAAGCACGAGGAGGTTATTCGGCTGTTCGCCGGCGGCCTCGGACAGGGCGGCGGTCGGGCGGAAACGTTCTGTCCCACGCGGCCCGAGGCCGTCATCGCCGAGAACCGCTATCAGCGGCAAACGGAGCAGGCGCACTTCTGCCTGGGAACGCGCGGGCCGTCGCAGGGGGAAGACGACCGGTATCCGCTGGCCGTACTGGACGCGGCGGTGGGCGGCGGGATGAGCAGCCGGCTGTTCCAGGAGATCCGCGAGAAGCGCGGTCTGGCCTACAGCATCGGTTCCTACATGCATCCCTACGAAGAGGCCGGCGCCTGGGTGATGTACGCCGGAACCAGCCCCGACCAGTTGGACGAAGTGCTGGAGTTGTGTCGCACGGAAGCGGGCAAGGTACGGGCCGAGGGGATTCACGTGGAGGAATTCCAGCGCGCGAAGAACCAGATCAAAGGCTCGCTGTTGCTGAGCCTCGAATCCATGGGCAGCCGCATGACGCAGATCGCCAAGTCGCAGATCTATTACGACCGGGTGATCCCGGTGGAGGAGGTTGTGGCCCGGGTGGAGGCGGTAACGCTGGATGACGTGGCGCGAGTGGCGGATCAGGTGCTGAACGAGGACTCTTGGACGCTCACCGTGATCGGACCGGAAGGGGATTGAGCAAGGATATGCCGATCAATGTTCTGGTGACGGGCGCGGCCGGCAAGATGGGGCGCGCGGTGGTGAAGGCGGTAACGGAAGCCGACGGCATGCGCGTGGTTGCGGCGGTGGATCCCGGGTATGCGGACTCCAATCCGCCCACCGATGCGGGAACGCTGGCCGGGGTCGGCGAGATCGGCGTGTCCATCGACAGCAACCTCGTGGCCGCGCTTCGCCGCGCCGGGCCCGATGTGACCGTGGACTTTACCCGCCCGAATGTGGTGATGGGCAACCTCCGCAAGGTCCTAGCGGAAGGCGCCGCCGCCGTGGTGGGAACCACCGGTTTGTCGGAGGCGGACCTGGCGGAACTGGAGCGGCTCTGCGACGACAACGACACCTCGTGCTTTGTGGCCCCCAACTTCGCCATCGGCGCCGTGCTGATGATGCAGTTCGCCCAAACGGCGGCGCGCTTCATGCCGGACGTTGAGATCATCGAAATGCACCACAACCAGAAGTTGGATGCGCCCAGCGGCACTGCCCTCAGAACGGCGGAGTTGGCGGCGGCCGCCCGCATCGGGGCGTCTACGGACAGAACGGAGAAGGAGACCCTTCAGGGAGCCCGAGGCGGCGACCTGGAGGGCATCAAGATACACAGCGTCCGCCTGCCCGGTTTCGTGGCCAGCCAGGCCGTGATCTTCGGCGGGCAGGGGCAGACGCTCACCATCCGGCACGATACCCTGGACCGCTCGTCCTTCATGCCAGGCGTCGTGCTGGCCATCCGCAATGTACAATCCCTTCCGGGCCTGACCGTCGGCCTGGAAAAACTGATGCTGTAGAGAGTCGACAGTCATCAGTATTCAGTCGTCAGTCCGGAGGTCTTGCGCGGGAGGAACGCGATCTCACGGGCCAAGCCTCCGGGCTGATGACTGAAAACTGACGACTGATGACTCCCCAAGGAGATATCTGAGAAACATGAAAGCGTGTATCGTGGGGGCCACGGGGATCGTTGGCCAACAGTTCATCGTGGCGCTGCAGAACCATCCGTATATCAAGATCACGGGCCTGGCCGGCAGCACGCGCAGCGCCGGAAAGAAGTATGGAGACGCCGTGCGCGCCGCCAACGGCGCATCGCAGTGGTTCTGTGAGGAGCAGCCCAAACCGTTCGTGAAAGACATGACGGTTCTGCTTTCCAGCGAGCTGAACGCGACGGATTACGACGTCATCTTCACCGCCCTCGAAGCGGACACCGCGCGCGAACTGGAGCCGAAATACGCGGCCACCACGCCGGTGATCTCCACGGCCTCGGCCTTCCGATACGAGGAAGACGTGCCGTTGCTGATCCCGAACGTGAACCCGGAGCACGCGAAGCTGCTGGACATCCAGCGCAAGAACCGCGGCTGGAAGGGCTTCATCACCCCCAACCCGAACTGCACCACCGTGGGGCTGGCCATCACCCTGAAGCCGCTGCACGACGCGTTCGGCGTCAAAACCGTGCTGATGACTTCCATGCAGGCCATCTCCGGCGCGGGCCGCAGCGGAGGCGTTCTGGGCCTGGACATCGTGGACAACATCGTGCCTTACATCCCGAATGAAGAGGAGAAGGTCCAGAAGGAAGCCAAGAAGATCCTGGGGATTGTGGGCGCCGCGGGCATCGCCCCGGCGGCTTTCGGCGTTTCATGCACCTGCACCCGCGTTGCCGTTCAGGATGGCCACACGGAGAGCGTCTTCGTGGAGCTGGAGAAGCCGGCCACGCCGGACGAAGTGAAGGCGGCGATGCAGAACTTCAACGCGCAGGCCGCAACCGGGCTGCCCTCCGCGCCGTGCAACATGATCACCGTTTCCGATGACCCGTTCCGCCCGCAGCCGAAGTGGGACCGGTTGCTGGAAGACGGCATGACCACCGTGGTGGGCCGCATCCGTGAGGATTCGGCGCTGAAGAACGGCATCAAGTACGTTCTGGTGAGCCACAACACAAAGATGGGCGCCGCCAAGGGCTGCGTTCTCACCGCCGAGATGCTGGCCGAGCAAGGTTACATCGCCAAGTAAGCCGAAGCGGCGGGCCGCCCGATTTGGCGG
>DASXUL010000014.1:0-3797 GCA_036504855.1 Armatimonadota bacterium
CGTGCAGTCCGAAGGTCAGACGCAGGTGTTCCGCCTGCCGGCCCCTGTGAACGCTCGCTACATCAACGTGGTCTCCACGGCGTTCCTGGCGCCATACACCAACTACTCGATCATCGAAGCGCGGGCGTTGAGCCTGGCGGCTCCGTTGGTGATCCCGCTCTCGCGAGCCGACGCGATCCGCGCCCTGCAGATTGCGGGCGGCCTCACGCCGGCTGCAACCTCCGCCGAGAAGACCAAGTACGACCTGAACGGCAACGGGAAGGTTGAGATTGACGACGCGGTGAGCATAGTGAAGCAGATGAAGTAAGCCCGATGGTTGGGCTTCCATTGCCGAATAAGGAGGGGCGTGCGGCTCGCCCTTACGCTCCTCCTTTCTTTCCACCTAACTGCCCGGCGAAGTGGTTCCTTGCCCCACGCTTGTGGTAGTATTCCTTGTGGTGCCCGTCCGTTTCCACCCCCGGTGCGTGCACGCCGTCACTTCGCCCCGGCCCTCGGGTCGGGATTCTGCGAGCGTCCAACACCCCTGTTGGGCGACACCCTGAAAGGGTCAAAGGATTCACCAAGATGTCAAAGAAGACATTCGGGATCCGGTTTCTCCTCGGTGGTATAGCCATGTTCCTTGGCGCGGCTGCGCCATCCATGGCGGATACGTGGTGGAATCAGGCGTACAGCAAGCGCCTGCCGATCACCATCACGAATCCAGGCGGAGGAGCCCTCCCCACCCCAAACATGTCGGCGGAATTGAAACTCGACCCCGTTCCGGTCGAGGCCCGCGCGGACGGCCAAGACCTCCGCGTGCTCTACACCCCCGACAGCGGCACGACGTGGACGGAACTGGATCGCAAGGTTTATCGCGACGGCCTAAGGTATGCTACCGAAGACCTCAACGCAGGTAAGACGGACTTCGCGAGCTTGCCCGCAGGTTCCCTTATATCGTTCGCGGGCAACGGCGCCAGCCTGGACGACAACTGGACCATCCTGACGCTGCCCTTCGCGTTCCCCTACAGGAACGGCAAGACGAACAGCCTCTACGTGGCCATCGACGGGTTCATCGCCCCCAATATGACCTCTGATCCGGGCCGCCCCGACAAGGTGGCCGATGCCCAGAAGAGCTACGCGATTATGCCGTGGCAGTCTGATCTGGCGATCACGGATACCGCCACCATGGGCGTTTGGGCCGACCTGACGAACCCGAACCAGGTGACGATCCGCTGGATCGTGCAGGAATCCGCTTCCGGCCCGATCATCGCGAAATTCGCGGTCATCCTGAAGCCGGACGGCTCTATCCGCTTTGTTTACGGCGACACCGTGAAGTCTCCCAGCGCCGGCATCGCCGACCCCGCCAACGGCGGCTACTCGCCGATTAAGTACGGCATCGGCGCCGGCAGCGCGGCCACGAGCATCGTGACCGCTCCGACCTTCCCGGCCGACTTCAGCAACCATACCGACATCCTCTATCAGCAGACTGGCGCGATCCAGGACGTGGACCGCGTCGTATTCCGGCTCATGTCGCCGTTGGCCGACGGCGCCAACAGCACTGGCCAGTACTTCCTCTATTACGGCGACCCGTCGCCGCTGCCTCCCCCCAGCGACCCCAAGAACGTCTACGACTATACCGTGGACGCTTCCGCCGGAACGGTTGGACAGCCGGCCGCGGATTGGACGGCGCTTCGGACCGGCACTGCAACGATCGATAACGCCTACGGCGTTAAGTCCATCGTCCTGCGCAACACCACCGGCGGCGTCTCGCATCCCGAGTACATCGTGAACCAGGGTTCCATGCCCAAGTTCAAGGACGTTGAGATGCTGGCGCGCTTCGTGGCCCCGGGCGGCGAAAACGAAATCGCCCCGCTGATGCGCGTTATCCAGGATCCCAACGACGCGAACTACGGCGGCGCCGTTGGCTACGTGACAGACGGCTTCGGCTCCAGCCAGGGCTTCGTTAGCTACGTGAACCCCGTCGTTTCGCAGGGGCCGGCTATCATCGGCGCGCTGGTTGACGGCGCGAATCCCACCGGCATTGCCGAGAACGTTCTGGCGCGCTACCAGGGCCAGATCCTGAACGGCAAGAAGTGGATGGATTCCGAAACCCAACCGACATGGCTCGTTGCGAATGTTGATCGCACCGCCAGCACGCCGGCCCACGGAACCACGAATGACCCGATCTACGATCAGGCCGGCGGCACCGGAATCGGCTCGTACTCCACTCAGGGTATCGCCGTTCAGTACATCTCCATGCGGGAACTGCGCACAACGTCCGCGGCCGGCGCGGCCGCCACGCTAACGCCCACCGCGATCTTCGTGCAGGGCAAGGTCTCCTCTTCGGTGAGCGCCTTCAACCCGCTCGCCACCGCCAGCGTGCATATCGTCGGCGGCGCCACGGACGTCACCATCCCGGTGGGCGCCAACGGCGACTATCGCATCGTGCTGCCGGCCGGAACCTACTCCGTGACGGCGAGCGAGCGGTTCCATACCGCCGCTACCACCACTGGAGTGACCCCATCGGCCACCGCCCAGACGGACTTCACCCTCGTCTACGTGGGCTCCACCGTTACGGGCGTCGTTCGTTACGGCCTCACCAATCAGAAACTCTCCGGCGCCAAAGTGACCCTCATCGACAGCGCCGGGATGTACGTGGATTCAACCACGACGGACGCCAACGGCGTCTACACCATCAAGGCCCCGACCGGCGGCTCCTACTCCGTCGGCGTTGAGGCCACGAATGGCACCGGCGATCGCAAGACATTGACGCTCGTCTCCGCCGCCACCGTCACCGCCAACTTCTCCACCAAACTCGTCTCCAACGGGGATGCGGAGATCCCGAACACGGCGAACACCGCGCCGGACGAGTGGTCCCAGGCGTTCGATACGCCAGGCGCCTATCTCTACACGCAGGACCAGAACCACACGCCGGGAGGCAAGTGGAGCATCGCCATCAAGGACCCGTCCACTCCGGCCGGACAGGGCAACAACCTGTCGTGCTGGAACCCGCCGCCCAGCGGCTTCTATGATCTGCCGGCTCGCCCCGACCTGTTCGGCGTGCGCGTCTCGGTGTGGGTCTACTTCAGCAAGACCGGGCAGAAGGCTCGCCTGCGCTTGCGCAACAACTGGCCGGTCGCCAGTGTGGACATCGTTGCAGGGCAGGCTCCGCCCGCCTCCAACGACAACCAGGGCGGCCTCGTGAACGGCCTCGTGCCTGCGGGACAGTGGTATGAGATCGCCAGCAAGGTTCCCGCCGGCACCGCGCTAGCGAACAACGCCCTGCAGGTGAACCTGTACGCCGTCAACGCCGCAGGCGGCGGTTCCGACGGCACCGTCTACTTCGACGACCTGAGCATCACCCAGACTCCGGTAGCCCAGGTGTACGGCCAGGTGAAGGACGAAACCGGCGCGCCCGTTGCCAATGCCGTTGTAGGCACGATGAGCAACGCGGGCGGCCTCGCGGACAACATCCTCGTAGACAGCCCGGCCCTCGCCACCGACGAGAACGGCAACTACGTCCTCTACCAGCCGGCCGTTGGCAGCGCGCTCCTCGGCGCCTGGGCGTTCCCCGCCCCGTCGTCCACCGGCGCTATCGCCAACTATGGCTACACGGTTGACTCCAAGACCGTGAACGTGGTGGCGAACCCGACCAGCCCGACGAACTTCACCATCCACCGCGCCACGAACGTGGCGAAGGGGACAACCTTCACCGCGAAGGAAACCGATACCGGCACGGACCTGGGCAAGGATACCAACCTGCCCCCGGCCAATGCGGTGGATGACAACCTGAACTCCCGGTGGGCCAGCAGCCCACC
>DASXUL010000015.1:0-18913 GCA_036504855.1 Armatimonadota bacterium
AGTTGGTTTTCGCCACGGTAGCGCCGGCGGCCCGCCGGCATCCGTGCGAAGGGCGGACACTAATGGCCGCTTCGCGGCCATGCCGGCGGGACGTCAGCGCTACCGTGCAAATCTGCCGAGTTTCACAGATCGCCTACTTAGGCGTTGATAGCCGTTCCTCGCTGGAGTAGCGCCGGCGGCCCGCCGGCACGGCAACAGAGCGGCCACGAGATTCCGCCCTCCGGCCGGATGCCGGCGGGCCGCCGGCGCTACTCGGCAAATCCGTGGCTTCTCACCGACCGCCTGCACCGCCGGGCCAGACAGCGGAAGGGGGGAGCAGGCCAAGCGGCCTGCTCCCCCCTTCCTTACGCCTCAACCCTATCGGGCTGACGGCTGACCGCTGATGGCTGACAGCTACTCAGTCGTTGTCAGCTTCTCAGTAGTCGTAGTCTTCGCCGCCCGGAGCCGGCGCGGCGTTCTTCTTCTCGGGCTTCTCAACCACCAGGCACTCGGTGGAGAGGACCATGCTGGCGATGGAGGCCGCGTTCTGCAGGGCGGAACGGGTCACCTTCACCGGGTCCACGATGCCGGCCTTCACGAGGTCAACGTACTCCTCGGTGCTGGCATCCAGGCCCACGCCGTCCGGAAGGTTGCGCACCTTCTCCACGGCCACGCTGCCCTCAAGGCCGGCGTTGGCCGCGATCTGGCGCAGCGGCTCTTCGAGCGCGCGGCGCACGATCTGCACTCCCACCCTGTACTCAGCATCCTCGCTGGCGGCGATGAGCGCATCCAGCTCGGGAGCGATCTTCGCCAGTGTGGCGCCGCCGCCGGGCACGATGCCCTCTTCAACGGCCGCGCGGGTGGCGGAAAGAGCGTCCTCGAAGCGGTGCTTTTTCTCTTTCAGCTCCGTCTCGGTGGCCGCGCCGACCTTCAGCACGGCAACTCCGCCGGCGAGCTTCGCCAGGCGCTCCTGCAGCTTCTCGCGGTCGTAGTTGCTGTCGGTGTTTT
This sequence comes from Armatimonadota bacterium, assembly GCA_036504855.1. Taxonomy (GTDB): domain Bacteria; phylum Armatimonadota; class DTGP01; order JAKQQT01; family JAKQQT01; genus DASXUL01. Next base: position 988 of record DASXUL010000015.1, read on the forward strand.
CGATCTGGGCCTTGATCTGCGCCATGCGGCCCTGAACGCCTTCCGCGGTTCCGCCGCCCTCAACGAGGGTGGTCTGTTCCTTGGTAACGACGACGCGCTTCACCTTGCCGAACATGTCCGGCGTGATGTTCTCCAGCTTGATGCCGAGGTCTTCGCTAATGAACTGGCCGCCGGTGAGCACGGCGATGTCGCCGAGCATGGCCTTGCGGCGATCGCCAAAGCCGGGGGCCTTCACGCCCACAACGTTCAGGATGCCGCGCAGCTTGTTGACCACCAACGTGGCCAACGCTTCGCCGTCAACGTCTTCCGCGATGATCAGAAGGGGCTGGCGGCTCTGGGCCACCTTTTCCAGCACGGGCACGAGGTCCTGGGCGCTGGAGATCTTCTTCTCATAGATGAGCACGGCGGCGTCTTCGAGGACGGCCTCCATGCGCTCGGGGTCGGTTACGAAGTAGGGGCTGATGTAGCCCTTGTCGAACTGCATGCCCTCGGTGAACTCGATGGAGGTGTCCGTACCCTTGGACTCCTCAACCGTGATCACGCCGTCCTTGCCGACCTTCTCCATGGCCTCGGCGATGAAGTCGCCGATTTCGCGGTCGTTGCCGGCGATGCTGGCGACGTTGGCGATCTCATGCTTCTCGGAGATGGTGATGGCCTTCTCCTTGAGGATGGCCACGGCCTTCTCAACGGCGGCGTCGATGCCCTTGCGGATGGCCATCGGGTTGCCGCCGGCCGCCACAACGCGGAGGCCTTCATTGACCATCGCCTGGGCGAGCACGGTGGCGGTGGTGGTGCCGTCGCCGGCCACGTCATTGGTTTTGCTGGCCACTTCGCGAACGAGCTGGGCGCCCTGGTTCTCGAACGGATCCTTCAGTTCGATCTCCTTGGCCACGGTGACGCCGTCCTTGGTAATGGTGGGGGCGCCCCACTTCTTGTCCAGGACCACGTTGCGGCCGCGCGGGCCCAGCGTTACCTTTACGGCGTTGGCGACCTTGTTCACGCCGCGCTCAAGGCTCCTACGAGCCTCTTCATCAAACTGCAGTTCTTTGGCTGCCATGTTCTTCTCCTGATACGTGCGGAGCGGGTGGACGGGTTCCGGATTCCGGAGTCCGGATTCCGCCTCTTGGTGGAAGGCTGCTATAACACAAGGCTGTCACCAAGGATCGGAATCCGGGATCCGGAATCCGGAACCCGATCCGCCTCAGCTCTTGACCGCGTAAATCTGTTCCTGGTCGAGGATGATGTAATCCTCGCCGTCCACGGTGACTTCGTTGCCGCCGTACTTGGCGAAGACGACGATGTCGCCGACCTTCACGGCCATGGGGGCGCGCTCGCCGTTATCCAGCACGCGGCCGGCGCCCACGGCAACCACTTTGCCCTCTTGCGGGCGCTTCTTGGCGGAATCCGGCAGCAGGATGCCGCCGGCGGTAATTTCCTCGCCTTCGGTGGCCTGCAGCACCACCTTGTCCCCTAACGGTCTGATCATGCACTGTCCTCCTCGTAGTAAGTAGTCGTCAGTTATCTGTATTCAGTCGTCAGTTCGAAGGCCCCGCACGTTGAGCGCGCGTGTCGCCCGGCGTGGGGCCTTCGGGCGGAACACTGAATACTGATGACTGACGACTGCTAATCCGTCCATCGCCGGGCCTTACGCCCCAGCCGGGGCGCGGGCGGCAAATGGCTGACACATCATTTTAGCACTCGATAGCAAAGACTGCTAAATCCCATGCAGTTATAGCCCAAAGGGAGGGGGGCGAGTCAAACGACGAAGGGGCCGCTTCCGGAGATGTCCCTCTCCGGAAGCGGCCCCTTCGCGCGGCAGCGACACGCGCTGCCTATGAGGCTGGGTCCAGAGTGGTCATGCGGCGCGCGAGGCGGACGACGTCGGCCATATCGATCCGGCCCGCCGACGAGCCGTCTTGCACGACGTCCAAACGCGCCATGGCGTTTTCCGGCGGCGAGGAGAGCCCGGCCAGGATACGGAGCGCCAACCAGGCGTCCGTGACGCTTGCGTGGGAGGCCGGCGCGTACCGCCAGGTCGCGGACTGCGCGGGCGAGGAGGTAAAGCCGCCCAATAGAAGCATCTGCGATCGTTGCGCATCGTAGAGCAGGGTGGGACTGGGCGGCGCGCCAACGCCGCCAACCGGGATGCGGGTCCACTGCCTCCCATCGTACTCCCAAGTTTGCGTGCTCTGAGACAGCGTGGGAGAGGTAGGCCTTCCTATGAACACGGTGACGCCTCGGGCGGCGTCATACGCCATGCTGGAGTACAGGAAGCTGGTTTCACCGGTGATGCCGGGCCCCGTCGCCGCGGTCTGGACCCAGGAGGCGCCGTTCCATTCCCACGTGTCGTCCAGGAGACTCGTGGATGTTCGGCCGCCATACAGAATGACGCGCCCACGAGCGGCGTCGTATGCCATCAGCGCCATGCTGCGGGGCGGAGGCCCATCCTCGGCCTTCTGCGTCCACGCTGCCCCGTCCCACTCCCAGGTATCGGCATACTCCGTGGACGTATAGATGGGATGATCGTACTCCCACGTGGAGCTAACGATCGATCCGCCGAACAGCACGAGGCGCTTGCGTCGCGCATCGTAGGCCATCGTCGCTAGTCCGCGCGCGCTGGGGCCAGTGGAGGCTACTTGGCTCCACGCGGACCCATCATAGGCCCAAGTGTCGCCAAGGGGAACCGACCCGTAATACGGGTGGGACCCACCGCCAAGCGGTACCGAATACTCGCCGCCGAAGAGGATCGTCTTTGCCCGATCGCCGTCAAACGCCACCGCCGCGTTGCCGCGACTGCTCGGCCCGGTGGAGGCGACCTGTTTCCACTGCTGCCCGGGATCCCATTCCCATGTGGCGGTGGTGTCGCTCCCTGCCCACAGCACGACCTTTCCGCGAGCGTCGTCATAGCTGAGAGGCGGCCTGCCTCCGCTGATTGGAGGGGAGTAACGTTGCGTCCACGAAACGCCGTCCCATTCCCAATCGTCGGCGAGACAGCCCAGGGAACTTGCGGCAGACTGGCCTCCGTACACCACAACCCGCGCCCGATCGCTATCGTAAGCGCAGGCGGGGCAGGAGCGCGGAGGCGGACCCTGTGCGGCGACCATTGTCCAGTTCGCCCCATCCCAGCTCCACGTCTGGGTTGAACCGCCGGAGCTGGGATTCCCGATAAGCGTCATCGCATTCCGCGCCGCGTCATAGACCATGGCCGGCGATGTCAGGTCGGGCGTCGTCGCCGTGGGCATCAGCGTCCAGGCCAAGCCATCCCAGGCCCAGGTTCCCAACTGGCCGGTAGTTGGGTTTACCCCAAGGACCAGAGTCTTCCCGTGGGCGGCGTCATACGTGGTCGGGCCGCTGTAGTGGATATTGAGCCCGGCATCGACCTGGACCCAGGCCGCGCCCGTCCATTCCCAGGTTGCCAGCGGCGGGCGTCCCCAAGGGTCGATGTAGCCGATGGTCACGAAGCGATGGCGGGCGCTGTCGTAGGCCACATAGCCCCCACATGTCGAGGGGCCATCGTCCGACAGCTTGGTCCAGGCGTGCCCATCCCACTCCCACGTATCCGTGTAGATAATATAGGAGCCCGATACTGGCTTCGGCGACCGGCCGCCATAGAGGAGGACGCGACCGCGATCGCTGTCGTATGCAACGGCGGCGTAATCGCGCGCGGCAGGGCCGGCCGTTGACGCCAGCGTCCAGGTGGCGCCGTTCGAGACCCAGGTTTCCATGCCGGGATTCGTGGGATCGTCATCATCGCTGTTACCGCCGACGAGGACCAGTTGGCGGCGTGCGGCGTCGTAGGTCATGGCGGCGCCTAGGCGAGTCGCGGGGGTGTAGACCTTGGTCCACGCCGGAACGAGGGCGCGGGCACAAGGGGTGAGGAGGGAGAGGAGGGCAGCCGCAACGACCGCGTTGACCCTGTGGAATGCGTCCAGGCGAAGGCGCTTCATAGATCGTCCTTTCCGACGAGCCGATCACATCGTTCGCTCAGGCGCCCTGGCGGCTCCACGCACGCCGGAGCGCATCTGGGGCACAGCAGCCAAGCGCCTACATCCATGCCTATCATAGCGCGGCGGTCTGCCCATTTCGAGGACGCGTCTGAATGCGAAACGGCCCGGCTTGCGTTCGCAAGCCGGGCCGGCAGGAATCCGATGAGCGCTGGTTAAGCGGCCAAGGACAGGGCCGGGGCCTCGGAGCCCACGCGTTTGATCTCGGCGCCCACGCCGGCGAGCTTCTTCACGATCTGGCTGTACCCACGGTCGATGTAGGCGACCTTCTCGATTTCGGTTTCGCCCTCGGCAACGAGGCCGGCCAGAACGAGGGCGGCGCCGGCGCGCAGGTCGCTGGCCTGAACCGTGCAGCCCTTCAGGCGGTCAACGCCCAGGATAATGGCGCTCTGGCCATCGGTGCGGATGTTGGCGCCCATGCGCTGAAGCTCGTTCACGTACTTGAAGCGGCGCTCGAAGAGGGTTTCGGTGATCAGCGAGCAGCCGTCCGCCACGCAGAGCAGGGAAGCGATGGGCTGCTGCATGTCCGTGGGGAAGCCGGGGTGCGGCATCGTCTTGATGTCCACCGCCTTGGCGCGCTTGGGTCCGACCACCATCAGGCCGTGAGCGGGCGTAACGTTCTCCTGCTCCAGCCGGCCCTCCGGCTCGAACATGTCGGTCATCAAGCCCTGCGCGGAGAGCGGCTGGTCCGTTCGCGCGGAGAGGCCCAGGGGCTCCACCACGGCGCCGGTCTGCTGGAGCTTCAACAGCGTGCTGGTCATGTGCTCCGGGATGGCGCCTTCCAGGAAGAGCTCGCCGCCGGTTATGGCCGCGGCCATGGCGAAGGTGCCGGCCTCCATGCGATCCGCGATAACGGTGTGGCGGCAGCCGCCAAGCTGGCCGACGCCCTCTATCTCGATGGTCTTGGAGCCCGCGCCGTAGATGCGTCCGCCCATCTTGATGAGGAAGGCGGCCACGTCCATCACTTCCGGCTCCATGGCGGCGTTCTCGATGACGGTGCGGCCTTCCGCGAGGCAGGCGGTGGCCATCAGGTGCTCGGTGGCCGTAACGGACGGGTAGTCCATCAGGATGTTGGCGCCCACGAGGCGGGGGGCCGAGGCCTCCACGTAGCCCTTATCAACGTGGATCTCCGCGCCCATGGCCTGAAGGCCTTTGAGGTGGAAGTCCACGGGGCGCGCGCCGATGTCGCAGCCGCCGGGCAGCGCCACGCGGGCGTGCCGGAAGCGGGCCAGCAGCGGCCCGAGGACGTTGAAGGAGGCGCGCATGCGGTTAACGATGTCGTACGGGGCCTCGGCGCTGGTGAGATGGCTCGGGTCGAGCGTTACGTCGCCGGTAAGGGGGTGTATCTTCACTCCGCAGCCGAGGACCGCGAAGAGTTCAAACATGGTGCCGATATCGCCGATATCGGGGACGTTGCGGAGGGTGACTTCACCCTCGGAGGCCAGCGCCGCGCCAAGGATGGCGAGGGTGGCGTTTTTGCTGCCGCTAACGCGGATTCGGCCTTCCAGCCGGTTTCCGCCCGTAATGTAAATCTTGTCCAAACTGGTTCCCCTGCCTGAGAGTCTGAGCAGTCTGGAAGGGTTAACGAGGAGAACCGGCGCGTGTCACGCCCCGGAACGGGATAATTGCAGATTTATGAACGGATTTCCAGAACCGCTGCTCTAGTTGTCGGCCAGGCCACGGGCGCGCCTCAGAGTGCGAACGCCCCATTTTAACCCGGCCGGGTGGCTAACGGATTAACACGCATGCGCGTTCGCCCGCCTCCCCTTCACCATAGCACCGCCACAAAACAACAGGGGAGCGTGGAACGATGGAGTTTGCCCCGCCGTCGACACGGCGTGCTCCCATGGCGAAACCGGCCTGCGCCGGTTCAGCCCTCGGAGGGGAGCTTAGCCATGGTAGTCCGCGACCTCAACGGTGGCCCTCGTCCCGCAATCCCGCCACGGTGAGGTTGGCGATGCGGTTCAGGTCCGGCTCGCTCTGGGCGGCGTGCCACTCGTGCAGCAGACGTTCGCGGAAGGCGGAAACGGCGGCGCGGGAAGGGGTGAAGGCGTCCGGCAGGGAGGCGGCGGCGTCGCGCAGGGCATCGATGCTGGCCTCGGCCGCCTGAAGCGCGTAGGAGCGGTTGTTCCACTCGGCCATCTGGCGCGCCACAAGGAACCGGGCCAAGCCCTCGGCCAGGCGAGCGGCGGCCCAAACTGGGCCGCCGCTCCCGTGCGCGCGGCGGGCAGCGGTGGCCCGGTCCAGCATCTCGTAAGCGTCTTCCGCGAGGGCCGGCTCGTTCTCGGGCGCAACGGCCCAGGCCCGCGCGATGTCCGCCAGCACGCCGTCCATCACACGAGGCCGGCCTGGAGGAGGTCCTTCAGCATCAGCATGCCGATGGGGCGGCGATCCTTATCCACCACCGGCATATCCCCCACGCGGCGCACGGAGCCGGCCACGGCGGCGGTTCGGGCCTCGAACTCGTGGAGGCCGTGCGCGGCCAGATCCTGCGGCGAGATAGTGAGCGGCGTGCGGTTCATCACCTCGGCCACGGGCATGTGCAGGGCGTTCTCGGAGCGGATCAGTTGGCGGCGCATGTCGCCGTCCGTAACGAGGCCAACCAGGCTTCCCTCCGCATCCACCACGCATGCCGCGCCGGCGTTGGCCTGGGTGATGGCGAACATGGTGTCCAGCAGCGAGGTGGTTTCCTTCACCACGGCGAGGGCGTCGCCGGTGCGCATGACGTCTTCAACGCGCAGCAACAGGCGGCGGCCGAGCGCGCCGGCCGGGTGGATCATGGCGTAGTCGTCCGGCGAGAAGCCACGCGCCTGCATGGCGCAGAGGGCCAGCGCGTCGCCGAGGGCCAGCATGCAGGTGGTGGTGCTGGTGGGGGCGAGGTTGTGCGGGCAGGCCTCTTCGGCGGAGGTGTCCAGCACCACGTCCGCGGCGCGCGCCAGAGTAGACGTGAGGTTCCCGGTTATGGCGATGATGGGGGCGCCCACCCGCTTGATGGCGGGAAGGATCCGCAGCACCTCATCGGTTTCGCCGCTGTTCGAAATCGCCAGAAGGACATCGCCGGGGGCCATCACGCCCAGATCGCCATGTACGCCTTCCGCCGGATGCAGAAACACGCTGGGCGTGCCGGTGGAAGAGAGCGTTGCGGCGATCTTGCGGCCCACGTGCCCGCCCTTTCCCATGCCGGTGACGACCACCTTGCCCTGGGCTTCCAGAACCAGGTTCAGCGCCTCATCGAACTCGCCATTCAGCCGTTGGGCCATCTCGCGCACGGCGCACGCTTCGGCGTCGAGGAAGCCGCGCGCCATATCCACATAAGACTCAGCCACGGGCGGCCTCCCGGATACGCAGAGCGGAAACCAGCAGCGTTTCCAGTTGGTCCAGCGGCCATTGCGTGGCGGCGTCGGAGAGGGCCCGCTCGGGATCGGGGTGCGTTTCGAGGAACAGGCCGTCCACGCCCACGGCCATGGCGGCGCGGGTGAGGGCGGGGATGTGCTCGCGCATGCCGCCGCTGGCCGTTCCGGCGCCGCCGGGAAGCTGGGCGCTGTGGGTGGCGTCGAAGATCACCGGGTGGCCGAACGAGCGCATCACTGGCAGGCTGCGGTAATCGACCACAAGGTTGTTGTAGCCGAATGAGGCGCCGCGCTCGGTAAGCGCGATGCCGGAGGCGCCGGCCTCCTCCAGCTTGGCAGCCACGTTGCGCATATCCCACGGGCTGAGGAACTGGCCCTTCTTGACGTTCACCGGCTTCCCGGTGGCGGCGGCGGCCAGCAGCAGATCCGTCTGTCGGCAGAGGAAGGCGGGAATCTGGAGGGCGTCGCACACTTCGGCCACCGGGGCCGCCTGAACGGACTCGTGGATGTCGGTTAGCACGGGCAATCCGAATGCGTCTTTCACGGCCTGGAGGATGGCCAGCCCCTCATCCATGCCGGGGCCGCGCACACCGCCGCCGGAGGTGCGGTTGGCCTTATCGAAGGAAGCCTTGAAAATGTAGCCGATGCCGAGCTTGCGGCAGACGGCCTGCGCCGATTCGGCGATCTTCAGGCAGAGGTCACGGGATTCGGCCATACACGGCCCGGCGATGAGGAAGAGGCCATCGCCTCCGGCGACGACGTCGCCGATGCGGAACGATTTCACAGGGTTCATATCCCGCTCATGATAGCGCGGCCGAAGCGCCTCACGCGGCGAACCGGGCCCGAAGGAGGCTGTAGAAAGGGAACCTTCCCGCTCCGAGGCCATGCCCTTCGGCGCCACGGAGGGGCGCATCCAGCGGCCGGCCGCGCTCACGGCGCCGGTGAGGAGGGTACGGCGCGGGAGAGCGTGACCGGAGGGCAGGGCAAGCCCAGCCCCTATAAGTTCCGTGTTTCCAACCACCGATCAGCGGACGGCCGGGCCTACCTCGTAGGGGCTGGGCCTGCCCTGCCCTCCGGGCCTCCCAGCCCGGGAGAGGGCGCACTCGTCACCGGGTTGGCGAACGCCCGGTTTCACCGTGGCAAATACCTCACTCCGGCTTGCGGGCCACGAGCATGAGGTTGCTCGACAGCAGGTTCAGCGGCCACAGGCGCTCCAGCACGGCGTTCAGCGCCCATACGGGCCGGTTACAGCGTTCGTAGGCGGTTCGAACGCGCGCCGGGAAGCCGTTGAGCACGGTGGGCATCATGAGGTAGGGGCGGGCAACCGTCAGGCGGAAGCCCACCGCTTCCAGCATCTTTCGCGCCGAGCCGATGGAGTACAGGCGGTCATGCGTGGCGTTTCCGAACCGGCGTTGCAGCGCTTCCGTGTAGCTGTACCGGTTCGGCAGAAACGTGATAACGAACTCGCCGCCGGGCTTCAAGATGCGGAAGATCTCGCCCACCGAGCGCGCGTCATCCGGAACGTGCTCCAGCACGCCGCCGCTGGTGACCACGTCGAAGAAGGCGTCCGGGTAATCCAGTTCCCACGGGTGCGTGAGACACGTGTAGTGCAGCCGGGCGAAGCGGTGGAAGGGCTTATATGTATCGTCCGGCACGATGTCGCATCCGTATAGCTCCACGCCGTCGCCGTGACGCATGCGGTGGATGCACGAGTCCACGGCGTGGTGGCATCCCCACTCCAGCACGCGGCCGTGGATATGCGGCGTGATCATATCGACGCCGACCATGCGCCGATGATGTAGCACTTCGGAGAAGTGCATCTCCACGTAGCCCATGCGCGCCGGCAGGGCGGTGTTGGCGGCGAACTCCGCCTGCAACTCCGCCAGCAGGCCCAGCAGCGTCTGCGTCTCCGCCGCCCGGTCTATGTGAGGAACGGCATTCAAAGGATTTGAGCTTTTCCGGTGACCAGCAGGCGTCGGGGCGCGGCGCTCTACACGGCATCCGCGAGCAGGGCTACGTTGAGGCCGGGCACGTTGCGAAACTGGCGGTCATTCGTGACGAACAGCGCGCAACTCGCCGAGAGCGCGGTTGCGGCGTGGATGGCGTCTGGCGTTTTGAGCCCCAGATTGGCGCGCAGGCGGGCGGCCATGCGGAGGATGGCTTTCGAAATTGGGATCAGACGAACGCCTCCTTCGAAGAAGGTCTCGTAGGCAGCCGCCATCTCCAGGCTGCCGCTCTTTTCGGGCCCAACCATCGCTTCAAGCAGCGTGAGTTCGCTGCTGACCGCCTCCACGTCGCCGCGCCTCGCTGCCTCCCAGATCGGGACCGTCGTCGCCCAGAAGACCGGGTGCTCTTCCACGGCGTAGATCACTGTAACGGTATCGCCGTAGACGAGGCCCGAGCGGGGGATCGTCAATCGCCCCATGAGTCTCGTTCCGCCCGGATATAGGCGTCCGCGTCGCCGATGATTGGCGGCAGATTGCGTTTGTGAATCTCTTCCAGGATGTCCAGCGCGCTCTTCGCCGGTTCGGCGGCGCCCTCACGCGGCTGGATCGTCACCTCCACCGTATCGCCGACGGCGAACTCAGGGGCGTGCACCTCCACCTTGTGGCCGGGCAGCACCGTTGCCGTCACGCGCAAAGCCGATGTCATCTCGGAACCTCCATGCCCCATCATAGCCCGCAATCGGAAGGGTGAGCCTCCCCGGGGGAGGCTCACCCTTTCATCACGCGTCTGGGTCGTTCCGCCCATGTTTAATGGCGGAAGCGGAAGCCCCAGGGGCCGTAGTCGTTTCCCATCGGATCGCCTCTGCCTTCACCCTCTTGACAAGCCAGCCCAGATCGTCGGGATGCGGTCCGTCAGCTCGCCATCCGGAAGTCCGGCCTCCGTAGGCGCCATAGCGGTCGCTGGTAACGCGGTCGCCAGATGGGGGCAGCCGAGTCCTTCACTGGCAGCCGCTCCGGAGCGCCGGTTTACCGGGCGATTGGCCCCGAACGTATTGGCCGCGTTCACAACACCGTTGGATGTGCACCGGGCCGGACCCATGGCGGCGAAGACATGCCGGCCGAAGCTGATGGACACTACAGAGCGGCCATCACAACCACGGACTGTCGCCGGAGCCGACGTCGGTTTTCCGCCAGGACCCGTCATCCGAGCGAATCGTCTGGCGTCCAGACGATGTCGTTGAATGCATGGAAAGCCTCCGCCTCCGATGCGAATTGGCGCAAGTACGTGTACAACTCTGCTCCCATCGCCCTGGTGTACGCTTCGATCGCGACTCTATCGTAATCGGCGAAAACGTCCCGGCAGTCGCAGAATGACCGCTCAAGCGCGTCGGAAAACGACTCTGAATCCGAGCAAACGGCGAGATCATCGAAGTACGTTGTCAGCAGTAGGCCGAGCAGGAGCTGTTGCTCAAGGGATAGAATGGGATCGCCAGGCTGCCCGGCTGACAAGGCGCGATAGTAGGTTGTCGATTTCATATCACGACCAGAGTCCTGGAACAGATATCTGCCGAACCTGCCGGCGGATTCCTGGGACGAGGCGTCCCTAACGGGATCCGCGAGCGTGCTCACCGACGGACCCTATCGAACACGGCATGGAGCGTCAAGTTAGGGAAAGGTCTTCAGTCTTCAGTATTCGGTGTTACGCCCTTAGCCATTGGCGGGTGTTCCGTCAAGGTAGGATGGCTGTATGGGGTTGTCATCCCGAGCGGAGCGAGGGATCCCTCAGAGAAGCGTTCTCTATGGGATTCCTCGTTCTTCGGATTGACAACCCCACCCCTCCATCCTGCCTTGAAGGAGTACTCGAGGCGAGGCGCGGACAAAGGGGTTCTCCCAAGGCGGAGACTGATGACTGAACACTGACGACTGACGACTTTTCCCTATCTTGGCACTGAGAAGGTAGCGAGGTTGGCTCCGCTTGCGTCGCCGATGGGGTTGCGCGTGAGCCATCGGCCAGTTTTCGTGCCCTCGACCCAGTTTGATCGGCGCCGCGCCCGGCAGGCAAGACGCGGAAAGGGTGAGCTTCCATGTGGGAGGCTCACCCTTTTCGCTATGCGTCTAGCGCGTTACTCGCCCTTTTTGGGGCGGAAGCGGAAGCCCACTGGGCCTTCGCCGGAGTCCGCGTTGGTGCGGGGAGGGCGGTCGCTGGAACCGCGGCTGGGGCCGCGATCACCGCCGCGTCCGCCGCGATCTCCGCCGCGTCCGCCACGGTCGCCGCCGCGGTCACCGCGCTCGCCTCGCGCTTCCGGAGCGCCGCCGCCGCCGGCCGCCTTGGCCTTCTCGCCGGCCTCCTCGAAGCCCGCCATGCCCTTGCGCGTTAGGTTCACGCGGCCCTGGCTGTCGACTTCCTTCACCTTCACCTCGATCTTGTCGCCGAGGCTCACCACGTCTTCAACGCGGTTCACGCGCACCGGGGCCAGCTCGCTGATGTGAACGAGGCCGTCCTTGCCGGGCACCAGCTCCACGAAGGCGCCGATGGGCATGATGCGCACCACTTCGCCGGTGTACACTTCGCCGGCTTCGATGGTCTTGGTCAGCGCCTCCACCATCTTCTTGGCGTTTTCGCCGCCCTCGCCATCCACGGCGGCGATGTACACGGTGCCGTCCTGCTCGATGTCGATCTTGGCGCCGGTCTCGGCCTGGATCTTCTTGATGGTCTTGCCGCCGGGGCCGATAACGGTTCCGATCTGCTCCGGATTGATGGAGATCTTGAAGATGCGCGGGGCGAAGAGGCTGAGGGCCTCACGCGGCGCGCTGATGGCGGCCTCCATCACGTCCAGGATCTGGAGGCGGGCCTCCAGGGCCTGGTGGATGGCGCCCCTGAACACTTCCTCGGGGATGCCGCCCAGCTTGGTGTCCATCTGAATGGCGGTGATGCCATTGCGGGTGCCGGCGACCTTGAAGTCCATGTCGCCGGAGAAGTCTTCCATGCCCTGGATGTCGGTGAGCACGGCGTACTTGTCGCCCTCGCTCATCAGGCCCATCGCGATGCCGGCCACATGGGCCTTGATCGGCACGCCGGCATCCATAAGCGCCAGCGAGGTTCCGCAGGTGGAAGCCATGGAGGAGGAGCCGTTCGATTCCAGCACGTCGGAAACGACGCGCAGAACGTACGGGAAGTCCTCGAAGGCGGGGAGGACGGCCTTCAGGCCGCGCTCGGCCAGGGCGCCGTGGCCCACTTCGCGGCGGCCGGTTCCGCGCATCGGTCGGGCTTCACCCACCGAGTACGGCGGGAAGTTGTAGTGGTGGGTCCAGCGCTTCGTCTGGTCGCCCATCAACTGGTCCAGAAGCTGTTCGTCGCCCAGGCTGCCGAGCGTGGTAACGCTCATCACCTGCGTCTGGCCGCGGCTGAACAGGGCGCTGCCGTGGGCGCGGGGCAGGAGGCCCACTTCGGCGGAGAGGGGGCGGATATCCTTCAGGCCTCGGCCGTCCGGTCGCTTGCCCTCTTCGAGGATCAGCGCGCGAATCTGCTGCTTGACGATCTTCTCAACGGCCTCGGCGATTTCCTTCTTGCGATCCGCGAAGGTTTCGTCCGCTGTAGTGACGCGCTCAACGATCTCCTTCTTCATTTCGGAGATGGCGTTTTCGCGGCTGGCCTTGTCCGGGTTCTGGATGCTGTCGCGGATTTCCTGCGTGAAGGGCTTCACGGCGGCGACGGCGTCCTCGGCCACTTCCTTCGAAGCCACAACGAGCTTGGGCTTGCCCACCTTCGCTCGGAGTTCTTCCTGCAGGGCGCAGAGCGGCTTCACCTGCTCGTGACCCCACGAGATGGCGGCGATCATATCGTCTTCCGACACTTCCTGCGCGCCGGCCTCAATCATCATCACGTTGTCGGCGGTCCCGGCAACCACCAGGTCGAGGTCGCTCTCGGCGAGCTGTTCCAGGGTGGGGTTGACGATGAACTCGCCATTAACGCGGCCAACGCGCACGGCGCCGATCGGGCCCGCGAAGGGGATATCGGAGATGTGCAGGGCGGCGGAGGCGCCCACGATGGCCACAACGTCCGGCCAGTTCGAGCCGTCCACGCTCATTACGGTGCCGATGAGCTGAACGTCATTGCGGAAGCCCTTGGGGAAGAGGGGGCGGATGGGGCGATCCATCAGGCGGGAAGACAGAACGGCCTTCTCGCCGGGGCGGCCTTCGCGACGGTGGAACGATCCGGGGATCTTGCCGGCCGCGTAGAAGCGCTCTTCAATGTCGCAGGTGAGGGGGAAGAAGTCGATCCCGTCGCGCGGCGTGTCATTCATGACGGCTGTGCAAAGGATCATCGTGTCGCCAAGGCGGGCCATAACGGCGCCGTTGGCCTGTTTGGCGACCTTGCCTGTCTCCAAAGACAGGGTGGCGCCATTCAGCGTGGTTTCTACTTTTTCAACCATAACTCGTCTCCTTGGTGCGGAGGCTGAAGGCTGAAAGCAACAGGCTGGGCCCGGCGTTTCCGCCCGTCCAACCCGCTCCGTTCAACTTTCAACCTCCCCCTTGGGTCTCGGACCCAGAGTCGATCCGGCGCCGCGGCGCCGGATGCGCGGAAGGCTGAAGGCGAGCGCCGAACGCGCCGCCGGGTGGCGGGTCGTTTCGGGATTCGACCTTCAGCCTTCGCATAGGTAAACCTTCGTTAGCGTCGCAGGCCCAGGCGGGAGATGATGGAACGATAACGTTCGATCTCCACCTTGCTGAGATAGTTCAGCAGGCGGCGGCGCTGTCCGACCAACATCAGCAAGCCGCGCCGGCTGTGATGGTCCTTCTTGTGAATCTTGAGATGCTCGGTGAGCTGAGAGATGCGCGCGGATAGCAGTGCAATCTGCACCTCGGGGCTGCCGGTATCGCGCGGCGCGGTGGCGTATTCCGCCATAATGGCGGCCTTCTGCTCCTGTGGGAGCGGCATGGTTTATCCTCCGTAAAGCATTCAGCATGCAGCGTTCGGCAGGCTAAGCGGCCCGCTCGGGCCGATGAACAAGCGTTGAACGTCTGGTCGCTGAAGGGACAGTCCGCATTCGACGGATCGCCAGATCGTGGCGTTGGCCGTCCATGTTAGTAGCCGGAGCGTCCGCTGCGGACCGCAGGCGCCCGGAACCGTGTAAGAATAGCACATCGGATGGGCGCCGTCCAAATGCGGCCCGCCGGCGGCCGGTCACCTTCTCTAACCGGCGCTTGTTTTCGGCCCGATCCCGGCGTCATGCGGGGTGTAGGATTTTTGACCCGGATGGTGTACTAGCAATTGCTGCGCTGACCCGGCTCCGCCACCCCCCCGTCGGTAAGCGCACCATCGTGCTCGTCCGGCCCTAGGGCCGGGCCAATGCCCTCGTCCAACGTCCCGGTTGGACGGAATGCATCAGGCGAAAGGATTCACACCAATGTCTCAGCAGACATCCCGGATCCAGTCCCTACTCGGCAGCCTCGCTGCCCTGTTGGCCGTCTGCGCACCCAGCGTCGCCCAAACGTGGTGGAATGCGGATTACGCCAAGCGCGTGCCCGTTACCATTACGAACCCCGGAGGCGGCGCCATGCCGACCGCCCGGATGACCGCCGAAATCCCCTTCACCCCCATCCCGCCGGAAGCGCGAACAGACGGCAGCGACATGCGCGTCGTGTACACGCCGGACATCGGAACCACCTGGCAGGAGCTCGATCGGCAGTACATCCACGATGGGCAACTCTTTGTCACAGAGAACCTCAATGCCGGCAAGACCGACTACAACTCGCTGCCGGCCGGGACCAAGGTCAGTTGGAGCGGAAACGGCGCCAGCCTCGACGACAACTGGACGATCCTCACGCTGCCCTTCGCCTTCCCCTACCGGAACGGAACCACGAACAAGCTGTACGTGGCCATCGATGGATTCATCGCGCCTAATATGGTCACCGATCCCGGCCGCCCGGACTCCGTTGCGCAGGCGCTGAGCAGCTTCGCCATCATGCCGTGGCAATCGGACCTCGCCATTACCGATACCGCCGCCATGGGCGTCTACGCGGACCTCGCCGACCCCAACCAGGTGACGATTCGATGGGAAGTGCAGGAATCCGCTTCCGGCCCGATCATCGCGAAGTTCGCGGTCATTCTCAAGCCGGACGGCTCTATTCGCTTTGTTTACAGCGACACCGTGAAGTCTCCCAGCGCCGGCATCGCCGACCCCGCCCACGGCGGCTACTCGCCCGTTAAGTACGGCGTGGGGGCGGGGGACTCGGGCCTCAGCAAGGTCACCGCGCCGGCCTTCCCCGCGGACTTCAGTAATCACGCGGACATCCTGTACACGCAGTCCGGAGACGTTCGCGACATCGCGCGGCTCGTCTTCCGACTCGTCAGCCCCCTCGCCGATGGAGCCGTCTCAACGGGCCAGTACTACGTCTATTACGGTGGAACCTCCCCCAGCGCGCCGCTCACCGATGTCCGGAATATCTATGACTACGTGGTGGACTTCCTCTCCAGCGCGAATGTGGTGGGTTCTCCCGCTCCAGACTGGATCACCGCCAGCGTCGATGAGCAGATGACCGTAGTCAACTGGCGCGGCCAGAAGGTCGGCCTGCTGGAGTACAACAACAATGGTTTCGACCATGCGCGCGCCATCGTGAAAGACGGCGCCATGCCCAAGTTCTTGAACTTGGAGTCCTATGGGCACATCGCCCCCTACGGCGGCGGGCAGTTCGAACAGGTGCAGATGGTGCGCGTCGTGCAGAACGCGTCCAACACCTATCCCGATCCCAACGTTGCCTTCATGGGCGGCTACGGCTACGCGACCGATGCCTTCGGCACCTATGGCAATGACACCCTCACCAGCGAGGTGAACCCCGCGGTGAACCGCGGCCCCGCCGAGATCCTCAGCCAGCCGCGCGCCGGCCACATGAACACCTACGAGAACATCCTCTACCGCGTGGAAGGACAGTTGCTCAGCGGTAAGGCCTGGAAGGATTACGAACCGCAACCATTCTGGCGCTACATTGGCGTCGACCGCACCAAGTATGCGCCCATGCACGATACCACCTCCGATCCCGTGTACGATCAGGCGGGCGGCGTCGGCATCGCAACTTACCAGCAGCCGGTGGCGGTAGACTACATCGCCCTGCGCGAGCTGCGAACAACGTCCGCCGTTGGCGCGAGCGAGACCGGAACCCCAAGCGCATCCCGCATCGCCGGAACCGTCACCGGGGTCGGCGGGGCCGGAGTGGGTGGAGCTTCCGTTACAGTCACCGGGGGCGCCGTGAACACCACGGTTAACGCCGATGCGGCTGGGCGGTATCAGGTGTCGGCGCCGGCCGGAACCTATTCGGTTACGGCATCCGCGAAGAACTACGCGCCAACCACGCTCAACAACGTAAGCCCCAGCACCGCTGAGACCACGAACGTCGCGCTGACCTATACGGGCGTGAAGATCTCGGGCGTGGTGCGCGCGGCCATCGCCGCTACTCTGACGCCCCATGCCCTCGTAACCCTTGTCGATGCGAATGGCAAGATCGCCGCGCAGACCAACGCGGACTCCAAGGGGGCCTATTCGTTGGTGGCGCCCGCTCCTGGCGAATACTCGATCGCCGCGATGGAGGAACCGTACCGCGACTTCGGCAGCTTTGAGCGCGGCCAGCGCCAGACAGTGACGGTGGCGACCGCTCCGCTCACCGTGAACTTCGCCATCGTGGACTTCGCGAACGGCGATATGGAGATTCCGGCCGCCGACTATGCGCGCCCGCAGACATGGGAAGGCTACCGCTACTCTGGATTCAAGAAGCCCTCGCCAGAGTGGACTTACAATACCGACCAGAACCACACGCCCGGGGGGCACTACTCGATCGGCATCAAGGACTCGCTCGGCGGCGACACTTGGATCCAGGCCGTTCCGTTCTTCCCGTTCCCCTACCTCAATGGCAACTTCTCGCGCCACTTCTCCGTGTGGTGGTATCCCACCGTGGTGGGCCAGAAGACGCTGGTCATTGCGCGCCTCTATGACACCACCAATGCCACCAAGCAGGACCGGCAGATGAACGTAACGGCGGACGCCACGATGGTCAACAAGTGGAACGAGATCACCGCCGACTTCACGCCCGATCCCACCATCAACATGATGAGCGTGCGCCTGCGCGGCGAGGGCGGCGGAGCCGGTATGATGTACTTCGACGACCTGACCCTCACCGCCACGCCAGTGGCCCAGATCTACGGTCAGGTGACCGATGACGCCGGCGCGCCCGTGGCGAACGCATACGTTGGCACGATGTCCAACGCCGCGGGCATCAGCGATCCCATCCTCGTGGACGCGCCATTTACCCTCACCGACGAGAGCGGCAACTATCACCTCTACCTATCGGAAACCGGCTCTCAGACCATCGGCGCGTGGGCCTACCCGCAACCAGCCGCGGACGGCTCGCTTCCGTCGTACGGCTATGTCTCGGACGTCAAAACGTCCACTGCAGGGCCAAACCCGACCAGCCCGACGAACTTCACCATCCGCCGCGCCACGAACGTGGCGAAGGGGACAACCTTCACCGCGAAGGAAACCGATACCGGCACGGACCTGGGCAAGGATACCAACCTGCCCCCGGCCAATGCGGTGGATGACAACCTGAACTCCCGGTGGGCCAGCAGCCCACC
>DASXUL010000016.1:0-85532 GCA_036504855.1 Armatimonadota bacterium
TTGCCGGCCTCGTGAACCGGCGCACCCAGACGACGCCCCTGCGCGTCTGCCAGGCAGCCATCTAGACGCTGCCACGAACACTCCCCCTCGTCCTGCGCCATTTGCACAATTCATCTATTCCGAGGAACGAGGAATCCCATAAAGAACGCTTCTTTGAGGGATCCCTCGCAGGCTCGGGATGACAACCCCGTCCACCAATCCTACCGTGACAGAGCAATAGTCCGCGGAGCAGGCCGTTCACGGCCAGGCGACAAACCTACGAAGGTCCGACCCGCCGCCGTCTAAGTAGGCGATCTGTGAAACTCGCCAGATTTGCACGGTAGCGCTGGCGGCCCGCCGGCATCCGTGCGAAGGGCGGACACTAGTGGCCGCTTCGCGGCCATGCCGGCGGGCCGCCGGCGCTACCGTGGCGAAAACCAACTATCGACACCGAACGCCTACATAGACGGGCTGTAACCTGGAGGGTCTCCTTGCGGTAATGGCATGCGGAGGAGGCCCGCCATGATCCGTAGAAGGCTCACCGGTGGTCAGATCGCCCTCAACGTCATCGGGGCGGCGGTCGCTCTGCTGATCGTCGCCGCCTTCCTGGCGCTGACGCTTGGGCTGGACATCCTCTACTGGCTGACCCGCCCCGGCGCCTAACGCGAACCGGCTCCGCGACCGCCGCGCACCCGTTCCGACCCTCGTTAACACCGGCTGCCCCCGCGCTCGGCATGCTCAGATTGCTTGGAAATCCGTTTGGGGCGGTGCTACCATGCGGCAAGAACGTGGTGCTTTTAAGCTGGTCCCGTGAGGCCGGCAAGGCGGCCCGGAAATGCATGTATTCACGTGTGTGCCGAACCTTCTTGCCTTGCGGCAGGAAGGTTTTTGTCACATTTGAGGGGGCTTACAAATGGATGAGTCACAGGGCCGCCGCGTGATGGACGCGGATGAGATGCGCCGGGCGTTGGTGCGCATCGCGCATGAGATCGTGGAGAAGAACAAGGGCGCCGACAAGGTGGCTCTGGTGGGCATCCGCCGCCGCGGCGTACCCATCGCCGACCGCCTCGCCGCCGCCATCCAGCAGATCGAGGGCATCGCCGTGCCGTGCGGCACCCTGGACATCGCCCTCTACCGCGACGACCTGACGCTCCGCGCTCCGGTCGTTGGGCCAACGGAAATCGCCTTCCCGATGGAAGACAAGGCCGTGGTCCTTGTGGATGACGTGTTCTATACCGGCCGCACCGCCCGCGCCGCCCTCGATGCCTTGATGGATCTGGGCCGCCCCGCCGCTATCCAACTGGCCGTGCTGGTGGACCGCGGGCACCGCGAACTGCCGATCCGCCCCGATTTCGTGGGCAAGAACATCCCCACCTCGCAGTCCGAGTGCATCGAGGTGAAGGTGGAAGGCGTGGACGCAGAGAACTCGGTCTACCTGATGAAGTTTGGCGTGGCGGAGAGCCACGTATAGGGTTCGACGGGAACGCAGCCATGAATTTCGCGCGACGGAGCATTCTGGGGTTGGAGGGCATGCCGGCGGATGAGATCGGGTTCATCCTCGATACCGCCGGCTATTTCCGTGAGATCCTGGAACGGTCGATCAAAAAGACGCCGGTTTTGCGCGGCAAATCCATCTGCACCCTCTTTTACGAGGCGTCAACGCGAACCAGAACGTCCTTCGAGATCGCGGCCAAGACGCTCTCGGCGGACGTTTCCAGCGTGGCGGTGGCCTCCTCTTCCGTGACCAAGGGCGAGAGCCTGAAAGATACCGCGCTGACGCTGAAGGCGATGGGCGTGGATGCCTTCGTGATCCGGCACCAGGCCAGCGGCGCCCCGCACAACGTGGCGGAGTGGACCGGCCTGCCGGTGATCAATGCCGGCGACGGGCAGCATGAGCACCCCACGCAGGGCCTGCTGGACATGCTCACGATCCGCGCCCACAAGGGCGACTGGAAGGGCCTGAAAGTGGCCATCGTGGGCGACATCCGGCACAGCCGCGTGGCCCGATCCGGCATGTGGGGCCTCTCGAAGATGGGCGCCGACGTTTGGCTGGCCGGCCCGAGGCCGCTGCTGCCGCCGTTCACCGACCATTGGCCCGCCACCGTAACCACCGACATCGATGAAGCTCTCGCCGGCGCGGACGTGGTAAACGTGTTGCGCATCCAGTTGGAGCGCCAGGAACAGGGGCTATTCCCCACAGTGCGCGAGTACTACCAGCGTTACGGCATCACCCCGGAGCGCCTGAAGCGGTGCGCCAGCGACGTCATCGTGATGCACCCGGGGCCGATGAACCGGGGCATCGAGATCAGTGACGACGTTGCCGACGCCGGTTACGCATGCGTTGAAGAGCAGGTGACCAACGGAGTGGCGGTGCGGATGGCCCTGTTGTACCTGGTATTGGGCGGCGAGGGGTTAAGCGCATGAGCGCCCCCGCGAACCGGACGAAGTGGGGCCTGTCGCCCACGGTCTGGCTGCTGGGGTTCGTGTCGCTCTTGAACGACATATCGTCGGAGATCGTGTACCCGATGCTGCCCGCGTTCCTGCGGGCGCTGGGCGCCGGGCCGCTGACGCTGGGCGTTATTGAGAGCGGCGCGGAGGCGATCCCCAGCGTCCTCAAGGGGTATTTCGGCCGGATGGCGGATCGGGCGGAGCGGCGCAAGGCGCTGGCGGGCTCCGGCTACCTGTTGAGCGGCATCGGCAAGGCCGTGCTAACGGTTGCGGCGGCTCCGGCCGGCGTGCTGGTTGCTCGGTGGACCGACAGGCTTGGGAAGGGCGTGCGAACGTCGGCCCGCGACGCGATGATCTCGGCGGTGACGCCGAAGGAGCAGATGGGGCGCGCCTTCGGCGTGCACCGGGCGATGGATACCGCCGGCGCCACGCTGGGCCCGCTGGCCGCGTGGCTGTTCCTGCGGGCGCACCCGCTGCCGGTGGTTGCGGATTTCCGCCTGCCGTTCGCGGTGGCCACGGTCTTCGGCCTCGCCGGAACGGCGTTGTTGTTCTTCGGCGTGAAGGACCGCGTGGAAGGCGACCGAGCGGCCAGAGTCGCAGGCAAGGGGCCGTTGCCGCGGGCATATTGGGGCATTGTGGCCGCCGCCGTGGTCTTCGCCCTGGGCAACTCGTCGGACACGTTCCTGCTGTGGCACACGGGCCGGCTGGGGGTGAGCCCGGCGAACGTGGCGCTGATCTACGCCGGCTACAACGCCATATATGCGGCGGCTTCCACCCCGATGGGGGCGATCGCCGACCGCATCGGCGGAAGGGCCGTTCTGATGGGCGGCTACGTGGTTTTCGCCGGGGTTTACCTCGGCTTCGCTCTGGCGCATTCGGTTGCTGCGGCGATCGCGCTATGGGCGGTGTACGGCCTGTATATCGCGGCAACGGACGGCGTTCAGAAGGCATTCGTGGCGCGGGTGACGCCGGCGGACCGGCGGGGCTCGGCGTTCGGGTACCTGGGCATGGCGGTTGGCGTCAGCGCCCTGCCGGCCAGCCTGATCGCCGGCCTGCTGTACCAGCGTTACGGCGCGGGAGCGGCTTTCGGCCTCACCGCCGCGCTGGCCGTTGCGGCCGTGGTCCTGCTGGCCTTCGTGCCAAGGACGGCGGAGGCAGCATAGCCGCGGCGCCTGGCCTTGCCGGCCGGCTGATGACTGACGACTGACGCCTGACGACTGATTACTGATTACTGATTGCTAACGACTCACCGGGGCAAATATGGCAGACATTCACCTGAAGAACGGGCGCATCATTGATCCGGCGCAGGATATGGACCGCACGGGCGACATCCTCATCCGCGACGGCCGCATCGCCGTGGGCGCCCCGTCGCCCGGGGCGCGCGTTGTGGACTGCAAGGGGAAGGTCATCGCCCCCGGGTTCGTGGACTTGCACGTGCACCTTCGCGAGCCGGGCCAGGAGCACAAGGAGACCATCGCCACCGGAACCCGGGCCGCTGCGGCGGGCGGTTTCACCACCGTCTGCTGCATGCCGAACACCACGCCGATGATCGACAACGCGGCCATGGTGCGCGACATCCTCGCGAAGGCGAAGCGCGAGGGCGTGGTGCGCGTGGCCGTGAACGCCAGCGTGATCCGCGATTACGATGAGACGAAGATGGCCGAGATGGCGGATATGGCTGAGGCCGGCGCCGTGGCGATGACCGACGACGCGTTCCCCATCCAGGATTCCGAGCGGATGCGCCTCATCTGCGAGTACCTGGCCCCGCTGGACCGCGTTTTGATCCTTCACTGCGAAGATAAGGCGCTGACCCGCAAGGCCGTTATGCACGAAGGCCGCGTTTCCAGCACGCTGGGGCTGGCCGGGATGCCGGCCTTCGCGGAGGAATCCACGGTTGCGCGAAACATCGCGCTGGCGGAGGCGGCCGGCTGCCGGCTGCACATCGCGCACATCAGCACGGCGGGCGCCGTGGAAACGGTGCGCCAGGCGAAGGCGCGCGGCGCGGCCGTTACCGCCGAGGCCTGCCCGCACCATTTCGCCCTCACCGACGAGGCCGTGGCCGGTTACGATACCAACGCCAAGATGAACCCGCCGCTGCGAAGCGCGGCCGACGTGGAGGCCGTGAAACAGGGCCTCGCGGATGGGACCATCGACTGCATCGCCACCGACCACGCGCCCCACGCCCATCAGGAGAAGGAGACGCCGTTCGCCGACGCGCCATTCGGCATCGTGGGGCTGGAAACGGCGCTGGGGCTCACCCTGAAGGAACTCGTGACGCCAGGCTACTTGACGCTGTACGACGCCATCGCCAAGCTCACCGTTGAGCCGGTGGGCGTTCTGACGGGCGACCACCTCGCCGTGGAGGACCTGGATGTCTCCTGGGGCACGCTGGTGGAGGGCGCTCCGGCCGATGTGGTGGTCTTCGACCCCGAGGCGGAGTGGACGGTTGAGCCGCAGGCCATGCTCACCAAGTCGAAGAACACGCCGTTCGGCGGCTGGACGCTGCCCGGCAAGGTGGCCCTGACGATCTGCGGCGGCGAGATCGCCTACGAAGGCAACTGACCACAGACACAGAGGCGCGGAGTTCCGCGATTCCTCTGTTGCGAATCGAATTATGAAAGCTTTACTGGTATTGGAAGACGGCGCGGTGTGGGAGGGTTCCAGCATCGGCGCGGGCGGCACATCCATGGGCGAGGCCGTGTTCAACACGAGCATGACCGGCTACCAGGAGATGCTCACCGACCCGTCGTATGCGGGGCAGATCCTTACGCTTACGTATCCGCTGATCGGCAACTACGGCGTCACGGATCTGGACGATGAGTCCATCGCCGTGCAGGCCGCCGGCCTGGTTGTGCGCGAACTGGCGGAGACGCCCAGCAACTGGCGCAGTTCCGGCACGCTGCAGGGCTACATGGTCCGCAACAACGTGGTGGGCATCCAGGGCGTGGACACGCGCAGCCTGGCGCGCCATCTGCGCACCCGTGGCGTGATGCGCGGCGCCGTGTCGACCGAGTTCTCGGCCCCCGAGCTACTGGAGCAGATCAAGGGCGGGCCGGACTACGGCAGCATCGATTTCGTGAAGGACCGCTCCGTGAAGGAGCCCACCATCTGGGCCGGCGGCGTGGGCGATGACCCCGTGCGAGCCAAGTGGCTGAACCGCGATGGGCGCAAGCCTCACCGAGTGGCGCTTCTGGACCTGGGCGTGAAGCACAACATCATGCGCAGCCTGACGGATCTGGGTTGCGAGGTGACCGCCTGGCCTTGTGACACGCCGGCAGAGGCCATGATGGAGACGCAGCCGGACGGCTACATGATCTCGCCCGGCCCCGGCGACCCGGCGCGGCTCTCGTACCTGGTGGACACCGTCCGCAAACTGGCCACCTGCGGCAAGCCGATGGCGAACATCTGCCTGGGGCACCAGCTTCTGGGGCATGCCTTCGGGGCGCGCACCTTCAAGCTGCCGTTCGGCCACAGGGGCGCCAACCACCCGGTGAAGGACCTGCGTACCGGCCGCGTGAGCATCACCAGCCAGAACCACGGATATGCCGTTGATCCCGAGGGTTTGAAGGGCACTCCGCTGGAGGTGAGCCATATCAACCTGAACGACGGCACGGTGGAAGGCCTGCGCCACGTTGAGCTTCCCGTATTCAGCATCCAGTACCACCCCGAAGCCAGCCCCGGCCCCCGCGACAGCATGGCCCTCTTCGAGGTGTTCGTCGGGATGCTGGACAAGGGGTAGCGGAGAACTCAGAACGCAGGATTCAGAACACAGCATCCATGGTCAGTGACGGAAGTCCGTCGACGCGGAACGACGCTAGGAGCATGTCCAATGGACTCGCAGAGCTTAGCCTTTGTCTTGTGCGCGTCATTCATCGGAGGGGTAGCCTGCTGCCTGTGGGGCGTCTGGATTGGGCGAACGGCTCCCGTGCGCGGAGCGCGAGTCCTTTGGCTCCTGCTGGCGCCGGTGATGATGATCGTTGCGGGCTGGTGGATAACCTGGCGGCGGTATGATCTGATCTTCGCATGGCAGGCCGTTCCCGTCTTCATGGCGTTCGCGTTTCTAGGGAACTGTGTGAGCGAAATCGTGACCTTGCACCGGCGCTGAGCACGCCGGGCCCTGAAGGGCCGGCTCAAGAGACGAAGGGCGCCTTCGCGCCCTGAGTTCACGCCGCGAGGGCGGCGTTAGGTTGCTGAGCCGGCCGTTTACGGCCCGTCTCATATCTGAATTGCTGACTATCGGACGCCGGATTCTGAGTGCTGAATTCTGAGTCCTGAATGCTGAATAAATGCCTAAAGACCCAAACATAAAGCGCGTGATGGTGATTGGAAGCGGTCCGATCATCATTGGACAGGCGGCGGAGTTCGACTACGCCGGAACGCAGGCTTGCCGCTCGTTGCGCGAGGAGGGCTGCGAGGTTATCCTCCTGAACTCCAACCCCGCCACGATTATGACGGACCTGGAGATGGCGGACCGCGTGTACGTTGAGCCGCTAACGGCCGAGTTCGCGGAGCGCGTGATCGCCCGAGAGTTGCCGGACGGACTTGTGCCCACCCTCGGCGGCCAGACCGGGCTGAACCTCGCCACCCAGTTGGCCGAATCCGGCGTCCTCGAGAAGTACAATGTGAAGCTGCTGGGCACTCCGCTGAAGGCCATCCAGCAGGCGGAAGACCGCCAGCTATTCCGCACGCTGATGCGCGAGATCGGCGAGCCGGTTCCGGAATCCTGGATTGTGGAGACGGAGGACGAGCTAGCGGCGGTGGCCGAACACGGCGTCTGGCCGCTCATCATCCGGCCGGCCTTCACTCTGGGCGGCACCGGCGGCGGCTTCGCTTACAACCTTGAGGAGTTGATGGACATCGGCCGCAAGGGCCTCACGCTTTCCCCGCGCCACCAGGTGATGGTGGAGCGCAGCCTGCTGGGCTGGAAGGAAGTGGAGTACGAGGTGATGCGCGACGGCGCGGACACCTGCATCACGGTGTGCAACATGGAGAACTTCGACCCCATGGGCGTGCACACCGGCGACTCTATCGTCATCGCCCCCAGCCAGACGCTCTCCGACAAGGAATACCAGCTTCTCCGCACCGCCAGCATCAAGATCATCCGGGCCCTGGGCATTGAGGGCGGCTGCAACGTGCAGTTGGCGCTGAGCCCGGACAGCTACGAGTATTTCGTCATCGAGGTCAATCCCCGCGTGAGCCGGTCGTCGGCGCTGGCGAGCAAGGCCACGGGGTATCCGATTGCGCGCGTGTCGGCGAAGATCGCCATCGGCCTGCGCCTGGATGAGATTATGAACGCCGTCACCAAGAAGACGCTGGCCTGCTTTGAGCCGGCGCTGGATTACGTGGTGGTGAAGATCCCGCGATGGCCGTTCGACAAGTTCGTGTTCGCGGACCGCGCCGTCACCACGCAGATGAAGGCCACCGGCGAGGTGATGGCGATCGCCCGCGTGTTCGAGAGCGCCCTGCTGAAGGCCATCCGCGGCCTGGAGCAGAAGATCGTCGGCCTGCGCCTGAAGGGCGTCGGGCAGTGGTCGGACATGCAACTGGAAGACGTGATCAAGAACCCAACGGATGAGCGCCTGTTCGCCATCCTGGAGGCGTTGAGGCGCGGCTGGCTGGTTCAGGAAATCCACGATCTCTCCGCGGTGGACCCCTGGTTCCTGGTGAAGCTGAAGGGGCTGATCGAGCTGGAGGCCCAGTTGCAGGCGGCGGACGGATCGCTTTCGGACGAGCTGTTGACCGAGGCCAAGCGCAAGGGGTTCCCGGACCGCGAGATCGCCAGCCTCACGGGGATTAAGGAGCCGGATATCCGCTCGCGCCGCAAGGCGATGGGGCTGGTGCCGGCCTACAAGATGGTGGATACCTGCGCCGCCGAGTTCGAGGCGGCCACGCCCTACTTCTACAGCAGTTACGAGCCGGCTGGAAACGACGAAGCCAGCGCGTTCGGCGGGGACGCCTGACCGGCGGAGCGCGACGAGGGGA
Source organism: Armatimonadota bacterium (assembly GCA_036504855.1). GTDB lineage: Bacteria > Armatimonadota > DTGP01 > JAKQQT01 > JAKQQT01 > DASXUL01. Next base: position 8,410 of record DASXUL010000016.1, read on the forward strand.
TCGGCGATGAAATGGTTGGCTCTGGGGGTGGCTCTAGTGATGGTAAGCATGGCAAATGCGGAGGCGCCGACGGCGGCTGAGCGCGCCGACGCCAGTCTGTTTGTGCAGTCTACTCTCGGTTCGCCGGGCGGACCGGCGCCGGCGCCGCCCGTTTCCTTTCTCTACGGCGGCAAGCCTTTCCGCGATGTGGCCGCCGGCTGGGCCTTTAGTCACGAAGTGGACAGGCATAGCGACCATCGCGTGCGCCACACGCTCACCTGGCGCGACCCGGAGACGAAGCTGACGGTCCGTTGCGAGGCCGTGGAGTATACGGACGCGCCGACCGTGGAGTGGACGGTCTGGCTGAGCAACGAGGGCGCGGCGGATACGCCCATCATCGAGGACCTGCTGGCGCTGGATACGGCGTTTCAGCGCGGCAAAGAGGGCGAGTTCCTCCTGCATCACAACGTGGGATCGCTGACCACCCGCGACGACTTTTCGCCGCTGGAAACCGCGCTGCCCGCCGGGGCCGAAGGGCATTACGGCGGCGAGGGGGGGCGGCCCACGTCGCGCGATATGTCCTACTTCAATCTGGACTGGGGCGGCAAGGGCGTGATCCTGGCGTTCGGCTGGCCCGGCCAGTGGACGGCGAACTTCCGCCGCGACGCCTCAACCGGTTGCCGCGTGACGGCCGGACAGGAAAAGGTGCATCTGCGCCTGCATCCCGGCGAGAAGGTCCGCACCCCGCTCATTGCCGTGCAGACGTGGCAGGGCGACTGGATCCATGCACAGAACGTGTGGCGCCAGTGGATGCGCGCCGAGAACCTCCCAACGATACACGGCGCCGCGCCGAAACCGATCCTCCTGGCGGCCAGCTCCCGCATGTATGCGGAAATGATCAACGCCAACGAAGACAACCAGAAGATGATGATCGACCGGTATGCCGAAGAGGGCATCGCTCTGGACTACTGGTGGATGGACGCGGGCTGGTACCCCAACGCCAATGGGTGGCCGGACACGGGCACCTGGGAGGTGGACCGCAAGCGGTTCCCCAACGGGCTGCGCGCCGTGTCGGACCACGCTCGCGCCAAGCATGTGAAGACCCTGCTGTGGTTTGAGCCGGAGCGCGTGGCTCCCGGCACCTGGCTGGCCGAGAACCGGCCGCAATGGCTCCTGGAAGCGCCGGGGGTGGGGGCCAACGGGAACCGCCTGCTGAACCTCGGAAACCCGGAGGCGCGCCAGTGGCTGACGGACCATGTGGACGCGCTGCTCGCCGCCGAGGGCATCGGCCTCTACCGCCAGGACTTCAACATGGAGCCGCTGGCCTATTGGCGCGCCGCCGACGTTGAGGACCGGCAGGGGATCGCCGAGAACCGCCACGTGGTTGGTTTGCTCGCCTACTGGGACGAGTTGCGGAAGCGCCACCCAGATATGCTCATAGACACCTGCGCCTCCGGCGGACGCCGCGTCGATCTGGAGTGCTTGCGCCGGGCGGCTCCGTTGTGGCGGTCGGACTACGCCTACGAACCGGTGGGGCACCAGGGGCAGACCTACGGCCTTTCCGCCTGGGTTCCGTTTAGCGGCACGGGCACGGCCGGCAAGGACGCGGGATACTATGGCGAGGGCAACGGCCCGGTGGACTCGTACACCTTCTGGAGCAACGTGGCGCCCAGCACGGTGCTGAACTTCGACCTGCGGCCTCGCGACAAGGATTTTGGCGACCTGCGGGAGCGCGTTGCCCTCTGGCGCTCCGTTGCCGACGATTACAGCGGCGACTTCATTCCGCTGATGCCGTTCAGCAAGGCCGAGGACCAGTGGATCGCCTGGCAGTTCAACCGGCCGGAGGCCGGACGCGGCTTCGTTCAGGCGTTCCGTCGACCGGCGAGCGCCTATGGGATGGCCGAGTTGCGGCTGCGCGGACTGGAACCGGGGGCGCGCTACGAAGTGCGGAGCGTCGACCCGGCGGCGGCGCCCACGGAGGTGCGCGGCGCGGACCTGATGGAGAAGGGCCTCGCGGTGGCCATCGGCGAACGCCCCGGCTGCGCCGTCATCGTCTACCGAAAGGTGAAGGGTTGACGGGCCGGCTGATCCACGGCGACAACCTGGAGGCCATGCGCGGCCTGGCCGATGATGCGGACGTGCGCGGCCGGGTGGCGCTGTGCTACATGGATCCGCCGTTCAACACCGGCGGCGCGTTCTACGTGGGCACGGCCAACGGGGGGCGCGCGGCGGGGGAAACGCCCGCCTACCTTGACCGGAAGACGATGGCCGAGTATCTGGACGGGATGCGAGAGCGGATCGCCGCGTTGGCGCCGCTGCTGGCGGAGAACGCCAGCGTGTTCCTGCACGCGGATGCGCGGACGATACACTATCTGAAGGTGCTGATGGATGAGGCGTTCGGCGCCGGCGGCTTCGTGAACGAGATTATCTGGCGCTACCGTAGCGGCGGAACGGCGCGGAACCGGTATTCGGCGAAGCATGACACGATTCTGTGGTACGCCAATGGGCCGAAGCCCACGTTCCACCGCGAGGCGGTTAGCCGCCCGGTGGAGCGGCGCAACCACATGAAGCGGACCCTGAATGCCGGCGGCGAAGCGGTGCGCACGATCCGCAGCAACGGGAAGACATACGAGTATCCGGCCGAACCGGTTGAGCCGCCCAGCGACGTTTGGGATGACATCAGTCACCTCAACCAGCGCGATCCGGAGCGCACCGGATACGCCACTCAGAAGCCGCTGGGGCTGCTGGAGCGGATCATCGCCGGCAGCAGCAGCGAAGGCGACCTGGTGCTGGACCCGTTCTGCGGCAGCGGGACCACGCTGGAGGCGGCCGAGCGCCTGAACCGCCGCTGGATCGGCATCGACGCCAGCGCCGCAGCGATTGAGATTTGCGGGCGCCGTCTGCGCCCAACCGCCGGGCCGTGAACGGCCGGCGTGGAAGACCAAGGGCGCCTACGCGCCCTGAATGCCGGATGCTGAATGCCGACTGCTGATTGCTGAGTGCTGTTTCGATTATGAACAAGAAGAAAGCTATTGTACTGGGCTCCGGGCCCATCCGCATTGGGCAGGGGATCGAGTTCGATTACTGCTCCGTCCATTCCGCGTGGGCGCTGCGGGAGGCGGGCTATGAAGCCATCATTATCAACAACAACCCGGAGACCGTTTCCACGGACTTCGATACGTCCGACCGCTTGTACTTCGAGCCGCTCACGTTCGAAGACGTGATGAACGTCGTGGACGTTGAGCAGCCCGAAGGGGTGGTGGTGCAGTTCGGCGGCCAAACGGCCATCAACCTCGCCGCCCCTCTCTCTCGCGCGGGGGTTCGGATCCTCGGCACCTCGGCCGACTCCATCGACGACGCGGAGGATCGCGACCGCTTCGAGAAGCTGCTCACCGATCTGAACATCCCGAAGCCGGCTGGAAAGGCCGTTAACACGGCGGATCAGGCCGTGCGCGTGGCCGAGTCGATTGGCTACCCATGCCTGGTGCGCCCCTCCTACGTGTTGGGCGGTCGCGCCATGGAGATCGTGTACAACTCCACGGACCTGCGCCGCTATATGAAATACGTGGTGGAGGTCTCGCCGGACGCGCCGATTCTGGTGGATAAATACGTGCTCGGCAAGGAAGTGGAAGTCGATGTGATCGGGGATGGCGAGGACTGCCTCATCCCCGGCATCATGGAGCACATTGAGCGCGCCGGCGTTCACTCCGGCGATTCCATGGCCGTCTACCCGCCGCAGAGCCTTTCGGACAACGTCATCGAGCAGGTCTGTCAGCACGCTATCCGCCTGGCCCGCGCGCTGGAAGTGCGCGGCCTGATGAACATCCAGTTCGTGGTGGAGAACGAGATCGCCTACGTGATTGAGGTGAACCCGCGCGCCAGCCGCACGGTGCCGTACCTGTCCAAGATCACGGGCGTGCCCATGGTGAGCCTCGCCACCCGGATCATGCTGGGCGAGAAGCTGGCGGACATGGGCTACAAGAGCGGCCTGCGCGAGCCCGGCGACAGCGTGGCGGTGAAGGCGCCGGTGTTCAGCTTCCAGAAACTGCGCCAGGTGGACATCGAGTTGGGCCCCGAAATGAAGTCCACCGGCGAGGTGATGGGGCTGGATGAGGACTTCCCGCGCGCCCTCGCGAAGGCGATGGTGGCCAGCGGAATTGACCTCCCCCCGGCGGGCGGCACGGTGATCTGCACCATAGCCGACTCGGACAAGGAGGAGGCCCTGCCCCTCCTGCGCCGCCTGTACGATATGGGCTATCAGCTTGTTGCCACCGAAGGCACGTCGAAATACCTGGACGACCATTGGGTGCCCTCAACGCCGGTAAAGAAGGTGCATCAGGGCAGTCCGAACCTGGTGGACATCATCCGGGGCGGCGAGGTGAAGCTGCTGATCAATACGCTAACCCGCGATCGCACCATCGAGCGCGAGGCCAGCGTCATCCGCCGCGCCAGCGTGGAGATGGGCGTTCCGTGCCTCACGTCCCTGGACACCGCCAACGCCCTTCTGAAGGCCCTGGACGCCCGCCGCACCGGACGCACGCTGGAAGTGAAGACGGTGGACGAGTACTTCCAGCGTTGAGGGAGCCTGCGTTGAACGAAGATTGGCCGCGCGATGAGGCGCCCGTGGAGAGCGCCGGGTGGATCGAAGCTGGGGAGAACCCGGCCCCGGAGGCGGAGGTGCTGCCCGCCCCGTCGCCTCGCTTTCTGGGTTGCGTGACGCTGCTCCAGAACGCCGAGGTGAAGCCGGGGCACTTCCGGGCGCGCATTGATGCGCCCCAGATCGCCGCCTCGGCGAAGCCCGGGCAGTTTCTCAACGTGCGCTGCTCTCCGGCCCACGATCCGCTGCTGCGTCGCCCCCTCTCCATCAGCCGCGTAAGCCGCTCCGAGGGCTGGGTGGAGTTCATCTACCGCGTGGTGGGGCAGGGCACCGATCTGCTGCGCCATATCGCTCCCGGCGCCGAGTTGGACGTGATGGGCCCGCTGGGAACGCCGTTCGTTCTGAGCGGCGGCCGGCATATCCTCGTGGGCGGCGGCGTGGGCATCCCGCCGATGCTGTTCCTGGCGGAGGCACTGCTGGCGCAGCGGGCCGGCGAGCCAGTTGCCATGCTGATGGGCGGACGCGCCCGCGATTTGCTGCTCTGTGAGGATGACTTCGCCTCCATCGGCATCGAGCCCGTCTGCATCACGGACGATGGCTCCACGGGCCGCCAGGGCCTCGTAACGGAGCTTCTGGACGAAGCCCTGAGTGACTGCCCGGCCGCGGTATACGCCTGCGGCCCCGTGCCTATGCTGCGCGCCGTGGCGCGCGTGGCCGAAGCGCATGCCGCGCCCTGCCAGGTGGCCTTCGAGGCCCGCATGGCATGCGGCCTGGGCGCCTGCCTCTCCTGCGTGATCCCCACCGTTTCCGGCTACCAGCGCGTGTGCACGGAAGGCCCCGCCATCAACGCCGCCCATGTCATCTGGACCGCCGAGCTCAATCTGCATTAGGAGCCGTCAGTGATCAGTCATCAGTCGTCAGTCCGAAGCTCTGCCCGCGGAGGCACGCTTCCTCAGGGGCGAAGCTTCGGACTGATGACTGACGACTGATCACCGATGACTCCGCGCATGGTTCCCGCGTTGTCGCTGTGTGTTAGAATAAGCCCAGGAAGACGCATGCGGATGGAGCGGGAAGGACGGTACCGGTGAGCGGAGCGGGATCGAACGGACGAAGGCCGCCGACGGCGGAAGAGCGCCAGAAATGGGGAGACGCCCTGGCGGCGGACGGCTTCGTCGAGGAGGCCGTCGTTCACTACCGCGAGGCCGCCCGCATGGATCATTCGAACGCGGACGCTCACACGCGCCTGGGCGATGCGTACGTGCTTACAGATGATTCCTTCCGCGCCCTGCGGGCTTACCGCGCCGCCCTGAAGTCGGCCCCACGCCATGCAGACTCCCTGTTGGGCGTGGGAGACATCTACAAGCAGCACGGCCGCCTGCGAGCCGCCGCCGGGCAGTACCAGCGGGCCGTCCGGGTAAAGCCGAACAACCCCTATGTGCGGTTCAAGCTGGCGGATGTGTATCGGGAGATGGGCCGTTGGGAGGATTGCATCGCCCAGATGCAGGCCGCGCTGAAGCTGCGGCCCCGTCTCGCCTTCTACCACTTCTGGCTCGGGACGCTGTATAGCGACCTGGCGCGTTGGGACCGCGCGATTGTGCACCTGCAGACAGCGGTTGACTGCGAGCCGAACGACGATTACTACCGCGTGCGCCTGGGCGCCCTTTTCGTGGTGCTGGGCCGCGCCGAGGACGCTGTGAACGAGTTGGAAGCGGCCATCCGCATCTCCCCCGATAAGGCGATCTACCATTGCATCCTCGGCGACGCTCAGCGCGCCCTCGGCAACATCAGTGAGGCAGCTCGCCAAGACCAACTGGCCGGCGCCCTGGACGATTACGACGAAGTCGTACTGGCGATGACTCGACATGGATATGAGCAGTAAGCGCGGGGATGGTCTGGAGGACGGCGATCAGCCGCGGGCCGGGCATCCCATGCAAGTGGCGATTGACGGGCCGGCTGGGGCAGGGAAAAGCACGGTGGCCAAGGGCGTGGCGAAGGCGCTGGGCTTCATCTATGTGGATACCGGCGCGATGTACCGCGCGGTTGCGCTGAGGGTGTTGCGGATGACCGGACCGGACGCCGAGCTGGACTGGGGCGAAACGGCCAGGGGAGTTTGCCTCGAGTTCCGCCAGACCCCAACGGGGCAGCACATCTTCATGGATGGTGAAGACGTGGAGGAAGCCATCCGCGAGCCGCAGGTGAGTGACTGGTCCAGCCGCGTCTCCGCCGACCCCCGCGTGCGACGCGCCCTGACGGTTCAGATGCAACGCATGGGACGGAAGGTGAGCGTGGTGATGGAGGGCCGGGATGTGGGCACCGTGGTGATGCCGGATGCCCGCCTGAAGGTGTTCCTCACCGCAGCGCCGGAAGAGCGCGCCCGGCGCCGCACGATGGAACTGGCCGCGAAGGGCCAAACCGTTCCCGAGGCTCAAGTGCTGGCCGAGATCCGGGAGAGGGACCATCGGGACACCACGCGCGCCGACGCCCCGCTCGTGAAGGCCGCGGACGCCGTTGAGGTTGACACATCCGGCCTCACGCCCGATGCAGTGATCCAGCGAATCGTGGCGCTGGCCAGGGACTGCTGATGCCCGCCAACTGGTTTCACAACTTCGCCAAGACGGTGCTGGGCAATGTAACGCGCGCGCTGGTCGGCCCGGTGGATATCTACGGGCTGGAAAACGTGCCGCCGTCGGGGCCAATAATCCTCGCCTCCAACCACCAGAGCTATCTGGATCCCATCGTCATCTCCTGGAAGTTCCCGCGCCCGATGCGGGCGATGGCGAAGAAACAGCTCTTCAAGATTCCGATTTTCGGCTACCTGATTTCGGTGATCGGGGCCTACCCGGTGGACCAGGAAGGCTCACCAAGGGCCGGGATCCGGTCCGCGCTGGCGGTGCTGGATGAGGGCTATCCCTTCCTGATCTTCGTGGAGGGGCATCGAACGCGCGGGCCGCTGGGGCAGGTCCAACCCGGGGCCGCGCTAATCGCCAGAAAAAGCGGCGTGCCGGTTGTCCCCGTGCTGGTGACGGGGGCGCATTGCTCACTGTCGCCAGACCACCCTGGCATGCATCGTGGCCACATCACGGTGACATATGGGCAGCCGATGTACTTCGACAAGGATGAGAAGCGGCCGGACCTGGCGGCGGACGCTGCGCGTATCCTCGACGCTATCGCGGCATTGCGCGACGTTACACCCAACGCCGCCCCGGAGATCCGGGCCGAGGACCTTCCGCCCGAACGGCAATCAAGCGCCGCCCGATAGTTCGGCCGCTATGGCGTCCTCCCCGCGCACAGGACGCTAGCATGGGGGCGGAGGCTTCACCATGCGCAACATCGCTCTGTCCGTTGTTTTCGTTATTCTACTGGCCTGCCCTTTGCGCGCTGAAACGAGCGCGGCCACGCCCGGAATCGCGGGGTTGTTGGACCGGACGATGCGCGGCCAACCCGTAGTGGCGGTCAATGCGACCGTGGATGCCGCGCCGCTGCCCGACGTTCGGTTCCGGCAGGGCGACTCCCTCAAGACGCGGCTTCAGACCGTCGGCGAGGCTGCCGGTTTTGCTACGATTCCGTACGCTTGGCGGGGGGCGTGGGTGATGGCCCCAGCAACGCGCAAGGTGCTGGACCTCGACATATCGCGCGGCGAAGCCCTTTCCCGGTACACCCGGTCGCAACTGGTGCGCTGGACGCTGTACACCCTTCCCTCAGACGTACTGCCCTTGCTGGGCGTCCGCGACGGCGTGTCCATCGCCCGGCTGCCCGAGGAACCGCGCGTCTACCTCCAGGCCGCGCTGCGCGCCCCGATGACCCTGTACCGCGTCGGACGCAAAAAGGTGCGCCCTCATGTGTGGGACGGCATCTTCAGCCAAACGGGCCGGATCGACGAACCCCTCGACTGGTCGCGCGTCCGTTTGCGCGCGCACTTGCGTTCCGCGACGATTGCGTCCACGGATCGCAGGTCCCCGATGCGGCGGAACATCGACCGCGAAACGAGTGACATCTTCGTCTACGGCGCCGAGGGCTCCACGGGAAGCGAAGGCGTGCGCGACCCCGATCTGCTGGACGCGCCCAACCGGCTGAAGCCCTCGGACCTCGACGTGCTCCCGTTCACGAAGCCCATCGGGTTCCGCGGCGTGTGTACGGTGGACGAACTGACTCAGAGAGCCGCCAAGGTGACCGGGCTGCGGCTGACCGTTGCGCCGGCCTATCGCGATCGATTGGCTTTCGTGGGGCTGGAGACCATGGCCTGCCGCGACGTGCTGGACGGCCTTCGGCTGGCGCTCTGCGCCACGTGGCGGCGCCTTGGCGGCGCGTACTGCCTGGTGTGGGAGCGACAGGGCGTGGGCGGCCTGGAACTAGCGGCGGCGGAAGCCTTGATGGATCTTCGCGCGGATACCGTCAGAGCGAACGACAAGGGCCTTTTCGACGAGCGATGGTGGGATTTCCTCAAGCGCGTTCCTTTCGCGGATGGCGATCCCTTGGCGCTGACGATGGCCCAGCGCGCGGAGGTGTTCTCCGATCCGCCATCGGATGTGGAAGCCGCGCGCTTGACGGAGGTCAATGGGCCGCCTTGCATCCCGTACGATCGGTTGACGCCCGCGCAGCAAGCGGCCGTACGAGCGGCGATGGACGATCCATCGGACGCGCCGAGCGCGGAATCGCGGCAGATGGGATTGGACGGCTGCGTGGGGATCGTTCTTGAGGTCTATCTGCCAGGCTATGGCTGGGTAAACGTCCCGATGGACAGCTGCGGCGATATCTACGGGAACATGATCTACACGCAACTGGCGCGCAAGGTGTGGCTGCCGTCCGTGTTGAACGATGGGTCACCCCCGGAGAAGGAGGTTATCCCGCTGGGGAAGGAGCGCGCCGTGATGGTTCCGGCGCTGAACCCTGAGCGCGTGGATGCCGTCGCGGACCAGATGAAGCGGCGCGGCTTCACCACGCTCTACTATCCCGCGCTGATCGACGGCTACGCCACGTTTCCGTCGAAGGCCTTTCCGCTGCATCCGGCCCTGAAGGGGGAGGATGGATGGGCGCGGATGGAAAGGACGATGGGCGCCAAGGGCATCCGCGTGGTTGGCTACCTCAACACGCTGGCCTGGCGGAGCCCGGATGCGCGGGCGCACTGGCTGGACGCCCACCCGGATTGGCTGGACCGCGACGTCCTCGGGCGCTCCCGGCGGACATGGTCGGCCGCCCATCCGGAATTCCCCTGGGAGCCGATGGGGGATGGGCTGCCCTTCACCGGCGATACTGTGCGCCCCGCCGAACCTCAGGTAGTGGCGCGCCTGGAGACGCTGCTGGGCGAACTGGCGAAGCGGAAGCCGGTTGGCGTGGCCTTCGCGCAGTGGCGACCGTCTGGCTGGAATCCCTCAACCCGCGGAATCGCCCCGCCGCCGCTGGGGTTCGCGCTGCCGGATCGGATCGCCGCGTTCGAGGCCACGGCACATGACCCGGCGGACGACCCGCTGCCTCTGATGAGCCTACGCATCCTCGGCGTGGAGGAGACGGCCGGGCTGAGACCGTACGCCCAAACGCCGGAGCCCTCCATCGCGTCGTACGTGACGCTGCTGAAGCGCCTGCTGGATCGGGCGGCGCAGTTGCGGCCAGACTGGCTGACTGTGGTCATCGACGATGCGGGTGGCCCCCGCTTCACGATGGACGTTGTGGACATCCGCAAGCCGCCGCATTCGGTGAAGTCTGGCCTGCTGATCAGCCCGTCGATGGTGACGGATGCGACGGTGGGGCTGCTGCACCCATTGTGGTCGGCGGACCCGGCGCGGCAACCGGCGTGGGTGCGAAAGGCGGCGCCGAACCCCGGCCCGGCGCTGCTGTACTACGCGCGTTACTTCGGAAGCATTCCAACCGAGCAGAGGCCGGTGTCGCTCCTGGATTTCCGGCTGGCGCCGGACGACATTTCCGCCACGCTGGCGCTGGTCGATCCGCCGGCGAATCCTCCGGCGGCCAAATAAGAAGCGGCCCGCTCCATGACAGCCGGAGCGGGCCGTATTCACATGTGCGGGCGAGGACCTAGAGCTTGCCGCCGATGACGGTGATCTTGGTGCCGCAGTCCGGGCACAGGCCCTGAACCGCTGGGCGACCATTCTTGGTCTCGATCTGCTTGGCGTCCTTGATGTCTTTCTTGCCCTTACACTTAACGCAATACCCTTGCACAGTCGGCCTCCTTGCGCCGTTACAACGGCTAGTCGGTGAGGATGCAAGCGGACGCTGCAAGCGTCGCGCTACAACGGTTATAGCACGTTTACGCTTGAATCCACAATTCGCAAGCACAGAAAGCGAGCCTGCACGTAAAAAAGGGGCCGGAATGGCGCGTTTGCGGGCTTTCAGCGTCGTTTGAGGCCATCTTGGCGCTCTATCGGCGGCTGAGTGGGCAGGTCCGGCGGCGGCGGAAGCGCGGCGTAGTGGGTGACGGCATCGCGCAGAGTCGGGCGCCGAACCCAGACGGTTTCCAGGCCGGCGCCAACGGCGGAGACGATGCCGCCGAGCGCCTCATCGGCGCGGCGCACGCGCAGAAGGAGGCCCTCCGGGCGCTTCTCGGCTTCGAGGCGGAGGTTGGAGCGCAGGGCAACGGCGGCGGCCTCGTCGTCCACGGTGCGGACCACGATCTGTTCGGTTCCGGCGGCGCGACAGATGCGGGCGGGCTCGCCCATCGCGGCGATGCGCCCCGCTACCATGACCGCCACCGCGTCAACCCCGGACGCTTCATCCGGCGTATTGGCGGCCATCACGGTGGCGCCGCCCTCGCGCTGGCGCCATTCGGCGAGCAGGCGGGGCAGAGCGTCGCGCCAGTCTGGATCGAGCAGGGCTGCCGGGTTGTCCAGCAACCAGGCGGAACCGGGGCATGCCCATTGTCCGGCGAGGCACAGACGGTGGAGAATCGAGCTCGGCAGTGTGCGGGCGCGGACGTCGCGAAACGGTTCCAGGTCCCAGGCTCGCAGAGTGAGGCGCAGGCGGCGCTCCAGGTCGCGCCCGTGCAATCCGGAGCGGGCGGCGCGGCGCTCGATGTTGCGCGCAACGGTGAGATGCGGGTGCGGGCGGTCGTCTGGGGGGAGGACGCCGGAGGCGTGGCGGCGGGGGATGCCGCCGTTCACCCAGAGGTGGCCCGACTCTGTGCGCACGAGGCCGGCGGCGACGCGCAGCATCGTGGATTTGCCGGAGCCGGCCGGCCCGACGAGACCCACAGCTTCCCCGGCCTGTGCGCGAAGACACACGTCCCGCAGGCGCCAGCGACGCTCGTAGCGCGCCCATATATGCTCCCACTCGAGGGTGACCATGTTCTCCCGCATTATAGGGCAATTGAGCGTCCGCGTTTGACATCGGAGCGTGTTGGGGATATACTACGCATGTTGCCGCGGGGTGGAGCAGTCTGGTAGCTCGTCGGGCTCATAACCCGAAGGTCGTAGGTTCGAATCCTACCCCCGCTCCCTTTGAAAGAGGCCCGGATCATTCGGTGATCCGGGCCTCTTTCCGTTTGGAACACAGGACTCAGAATTCAGAAATCAGCCCGAAGGCCCTCTTCTATGAGAGTACCAATCTCATAGAAGAGGGCCTTCGGGCTGATTTCTGAATTCTGTGCGCTGTGTTCTGAATGCTGGCCTGTTTCTTGCACCTGAATACGTATGCAAGCGCGCTATTGTCGCGCGCTGTCGGGCTCCCTGGCCCGGCCCCCGGACCGCGCTTGTGGGCCAGGCGCGGAGAAGCATTTCCTGCCGCCCGAGCGGCAGAAAGGACACGTACATGCGTCTTCCCATCGCCCTGATCGCGGCGGGCGCCATCCTTGCCGCGCCCGCGGCGGCTGCCCTGGATGGCAAGGACCTGCCGTCCAAATTCGGCGGCGCCGCACTGGCCACGCAGACCAATGGAACGGGCTTCGGCGACAACTACTCCGAGGCCGACCAGCTCTTCGGCGAGTCCGCCGTTGCGGGGGTTCACATCGGGGTAACCGGCAACATCGAGCAGAACGGCAATCCCCTGATCCTCTTCCTGGACACCATGGCGGGCGGCTCCAACGTGCTGAACGCGGCCGGCGGCACCTACAAGGTGACCAACGCCAACGGCCTCACGTTCGACGACGATTTCGCCCCGGATTTTGCCGTGGAAGTTGACGCCTTCGGCGGCCAGCTCTATGGGAACTACATCAACCTGCAGACCGGCGAGAACGCCTACGTGGGTCAATCGAAGATCCAGCCCACCGGCTCCGGCGACTACGGGTTCCTGAACCCGGCCATTTCGTTCGCCTACGACAACTCCAACACGGCGGGCGTTACGGCCAGCGACGCGACCGGCGCCGCTACCGCAACCACCGGCATTGAGTTCCTGTTGGACCCGACCTTCTTCGGCCTCGCCCCTGGCGCTTCGTTCAAGCTGCTGGCTCTCTTCAACGGCCAGGGCGGCGATTACCTCAGCAACCAGTTCCTGCCCGGCCTGCCCGCCGGCACAGGCAACTTGGGCAACCCGAAGAACGTCGATCTGCGCCAGTACGCCGGCAACCAGTTCGTCACCGTCCCCGGCGGCGGCGGAGCCGTGCCCGAACCGGCCTCCCTCTCGCTGCTGGCCTTCGGCCTCTTGCCCCTGATCCGGCGGAAGAAGTAGCGGACGGCAAATAGCTGTCAGCCGTCAGCCGTCAGCGATCAGCCACAGACCCCGCCCGTCAGGAGAGCATTCTAATGGGCGGGGTCTTTGGCTGATTGCTGATCGCTGATCGCTGATCGCTGATCGCTGATCGCTGATGGCTGATCGCTGATCGCTGATGGCTGATTGCTGATTGCTGACGGCTGACGGCTGATGGCTGATTGCTGATGGCTGATGGCTGGCGGCGGTATCGACGGCCTGTAGCGGGAGGTCCCCGACGCCCGACCGAAGCTCTCCGCAACACAGGGTTGTCGGGGTGCACTTGACGGCATCACCAGGGTTACCCGTGCACACGGCAATGCGCCTTTGCTCCGGAAAGGCGCTGCGCTGATCCGCGGGCGCGATGACGACTCGCTCGATCAGCGCGGGAGTCTGCCCAGGGCATCGAACGCGACTGCGCTTCCATGCGGTTGGCGGCGCGATGCTGGTTGGCTCGACCTCACCGGCTATCGTATGCCTATACAGGCTGCTCGCCATCGGACCGGCGAGCGTATGAGGTGGTGATGTGAGACGAATGCTCATGGCGATCAACTGCGCCCTGCTGGCTGCATCGGCGATTGCGATAGCCGGTGTGGGGCAATGTGGTTGCAGCAGCCCTTCCAGCAAGAAGGCGGCTTCGATCCCCATTGGTAGGCTGCTTAAGCAGACAGCCAATGGTCAGGTCACGGTAAGGACTCCGCCGGAGGGATACGCGCGTTTCATATGCTCGTTTAATGAGCGCAACAGGGATGGGACTTCTCTAGGGGATCTACTTCGTGATTGCGCGCCCGTGCAGTCAACCGCTCCAAGCGAACGCCCGGATTTCGCGTTTGAGATACTGCAGCTCCGTGGCGGAGCAAGACTCAGGATGCCGATTACACTGCCGTATGACTCGAAGTCTGGGCGTATCGAGTACCTGGGGCGCTGGTATCAGGGTTCAGAGGGTCTGCGGGAGGCGCTGAAGGGCATTCGTGCACGTGTGCGAATCGTGCCCTCCGGAATCGCCCTGGCTCCCTTTAGGGAGGGCCCGCGACCAACAATCGTTCTGAAGTACGCGAGCCCGCTGAAGCATGTCATCCGATTAGCCGGTGCAACGAAGGGATCCGAACGGCCCCCGGATGCCCTGGGCTGGCTGTTGATCCGGGTCGTCTATGAAGATGAAGGCGATGAACGGTTTGAGCCGATCGGTATCCAACGCGGAGACGACTGCGTTGTGACGTACCTGCCCAGTCAGGTCAACGAACGCATTTGCTACTGGGCCGCCTGGCAGTACCCTGACACGGCGGGGGAGGGGGACCTTCCTTACAGTGAGCCCGTGCCCGCTGTTGTCGGCCAGGTCCCTGGCGCCGGCGCCGCGATGCCGGATCTGGATTCGGCCGAGTCCAGATCCGCAATCCACTACCAGAAACAGACGTGAACCGCAATGTCACACGAGCCAGAGGAAGACGTAGCCCGCAGAGTCTACCGCGACATCAGGAACGTATACGGCGATGGAGATGTTTTGAAGCGCATGATGAGGTCGATCAGCGTGAAAGACTGCGATTCGATGGCGCTCGATCTCAGTCAGAGGCTGAACTGCGCCGCATTTACGGGGACGGATACATTTGACGAGGAGACGAGCTGGACCTACGCGTTCCTTCTCGATCGAGGCGTTCTTTCGCCGCTTCCAGATCACATGGTTCCTGCCTGGTATATCGGGCAACTCGATGTGGGCAGGCGCATTGATGCGGGCGTGGTGGGCGACCAACACTGGTTGTGGGTGTACTTGAGCGCCCTTGGTCCTTATTACAGCTACCAACTGGAAACGCGACGACGTCCACCCGAAACGACGCCTCCGCGTAGGATTCGCGCGGATAACATCCGAATCATGTCACCATTCGGATCGTTGCCTGGCTATCCGGCTGAGGAACGTCTGCTGCGAGATTACTTTGACGCCGCTGGGAGAACCTTGCTAGGCGAATCGATCGTGAGGCGGCGGGTGGAGGGAATCGAGTTGGAGATGTCCGAACCCGACGAGGTAACGGTGCTCAAGTGCTTGTTCTTCGATTACGATAGCGATCCCGGCGAGACCATTCTTCCAAGCAGCGAGTAGCCGCGTGCCCGCCGCGCTGGAGAGGCTTCAGGGCGGCTCCCCGATCCCATCCGACCGCATCCCGGGCGCCCAGGTGGGCGTGAAGGTCGCCAAGAGGGTGCATGACGGCGGGTCCGGCGAGATGGCGTCGCTATTCCTCGAGTAAGTACGGGCGGGACACCACAAGAGACAGAGAGGATTACAGTGTCCTCCGTGTCTCTTGTGGCGTCAGTGGAGCGCGGCGGCCAGTCCGGCTGCATCACGGACTCCGCGAGTCGCTTGGTCCCGATGGGCCACCGGCACTACGACCCTGCCGCCGGCGTGCTCGGAAGGAGGGCCGAGCAAAGCAACGACTTCCTGCTTGGTCATGCCCTCCAACCGTCGTTTCCGCCGCAGGTCACGCACCATACGCAATCGCGTTTCGTCGTCGCCATACAGGGGCGCGGCCTTCCATGCTTGGGGCTGGAAGGGCATGTCCGGGCCCACGTGATCATCTAGAAAGAACCATCCGGTGAATCCCGCCGCCCCCGCGAGCCCGGCTCCCGCCACAGCGAGCAGAGCAAGACCTACCGTGTTCCAGCGCATTCCGCGAACCTCCCGTGTAGCGCCGCTGCCGCGTCCGCTCTAGCGAGTGTACAGCAGCTCCCGTGGGGCGCCGATGGCGATATCTGGCGGGGCCGGCGGCGTGCCTCAGGTCGATGCGACGTGGGGTTTGCGCGCCACCGCGATGAGCCGCCGGGAGCCCCGTTGGTAGGTTTCTCCCCGCCAGTGGCCGTAGGCTGCATGCCATTCCATCCCGGCGTTCTCGATCAACGAACGCAGTTGGCCCGGCGTGTAGAGGCGCATGCTGAGGGGGTCCGAATGCTTCTGCCCAGCGACCTCGTATGTCCACGTGGACTCGATTCGTTGCGCGCCAGAGTTCCAGGTTCCTCGGACCGTCGAATCGCCGACCCTTCCCTCGGACTGGAAGCGCCGCAGCACGGCCTCGCGGTTGGGCTGGTCGATGAGCAGGCGCCCGCCGGGCTTCAGCGCCGCCGCCATGCGGCGCACGAACAGCGCGTTATCGGCATCTGAGAAGTAGCCGAAGCTGCCGCCCCAATTGTAGACTGCGTCCATGGTCCCGGCGAATGCCACGGCCCGCATGTCTGAATGGACGAAGGCGCCAGGGAGGCCCTCGCGCCTGAACCGCTCCCGTGCGCGATCGAGGAACGGCGCGGTGAGGTCCATGCCCGTCACGGTGCATCCGCGCCGGGCAAGGTGGATGGCGATGCGGCCGGCGCCGCACGGCACGTCCAGAACCCGGTCTTCCGGCGTGAGGGACAGGACATCGGCGATGAAAGCGGCTTCGTCTTCCCCACGGGAATCATCGTGGAGCCAGTGATCTTCGTGAAAGGAATGGAACCATTCGCGCGACGTTTCTGACATCTGTGGCCTCTTCCAGATTGCTGCGTCTCGCCGACGGCGAGAGGGCATCTTGTTCAGCCCATGTTAAGGCCGGGCGGGGGCACGGGGCAAGCCAGGCCGGAGACGGAGGCGCGG
This sequence comes from Armatimonadota bacterium, assembly GCA_036504855.1. GTDB lineage: Bacteria > Armatimonadota > DTGP01 > JAKQQT01 > JAKQQT01 > DASXUL01. The sequence continues at coordinate 25,224 of DASXUL010000016.1, forward strand.
CGGGGAAGCGGGTAGACGGCAGCACGCGATTTCCACTGCCCAGCCTACCGGATCTCCAGCCATCCATTGAGGGGACGGGCGCGCGCGGCGGCGTCTGGAGGCGTGTTCGGCGCGGCCCCCCCACGCCGAACACGCCTCCAGACCGGGGCCGGGCCGAGATCGCTCGCGGCCCGGCCCCGCTGGCTGTATACACAAAGACCCCGCCCGGGAGGAGAGCATCCTCACGGGCGGGGTCTTTGGCTGAGTGCTGACGGCTGATGGCTGACAGCGATTCTGGCGCCCTCGGAGGGACTCGAACCCCCGACTCAGGGCTTAGGACGCCCCAGCTCTATCCATCTGAGCTACGAGGGCAGCGCCACGCTCATTCTACCATTGGGGCATGATGCCGGTCAAAGCGGGGTCAAATGGGGCGCCGCAGGGTAACATGAATGGTAGGTCGCCATTTGGCGGCGCCGCATCCGATAGGAGAACCCCATGCCCGACGTGGAAATTGAAGTCCTGAAGAACGGTCCATACATCGTAACCGGCTCGGTCAGCCTGAAGGACGCCGACGGAAACGCTTACGAACTGAAGAAGAGCGCCATCGCCCTGTGCCGGTGCGGGGGATCCGTGAACAAGCCGTTCTGCGACGGAACCCACTCGAAGATCGGGTTCCAGGCCGCCGAGGCCGCGGTGTCTGGAACCAGCGTGAAGTAGCCCGAGGATGCAACAACGCGGCCTGGCCCAAACGGCCAGGCCGCGTTGTTGCGTGAAGGGCCGCTCAGCCGTCTCTGAGCGCGGCGTAGTCCGCTTCCAGCGCCTGGGCGAAGGCGGTGATGTCGTCCGGGGAGACAGAGGTCTCCAGGCCGATGCGATGGTGCGGGTTGGCGTCGTCCGGCGTAAAGAGGGCCAGCATCGCCAACCCGCCGGCGGGGTCCGCCCAGAGAAAGAACTCGGCGTTCTGGCCGGCCAGGGGGGTCCAGAGGCGGGCAACGGCGTCGCCTGCGTCCTTTTTGCGGAACAGCGGCAGGCGTTCCGGCTGCGCGTGCGCTCTCAGCCATTCAGCCCAGTACAGAGCCTCCGCCCCCGTAATGCGGCCTTCGGCCGCCGTTTCCACCGTCCACTCCACGCCTTCCCGCCGCCGGATCTCGGCGCGGTAGTCCATCCACACTTCCGCATCCTTGGGCTTGCCGCGCCGCTGTAGAAAGCCGCCGGGCGGAGATTCCACGCGGCGGTTAGAGAGCGTGATGCGCAAATCGTTGGCGAGTTGGGCCATCAGTTCTCCGCTTTCCAGCGCGTCGCCAGGATGGCCGCGGGGTTGCCCTCCACACGGGTGAGCACGAGGATCACGGGCGTGTCGCCGTCAGTGCGCAGCGCCTTTCGGACTCCCTCGGTGTCCACGGCGGAGCCGCGCTTGCGGACCTCCTCCACGCGCATGTTCTGGGCGCGCAGGTGGCGCTTAACGGCTTTCAGGTTCCAAGGCATCCACGCCCTGATGATCAGCGTTTGGGCGAACGGCGTGGCGATGGGCGAGTAGCCGGTCAGGTAGGCGATCGTAGGGTCGATCTGCCACGCGCCAAGCATGCGGCCCAGGTCCTTCACCGCGCCCGCTCGGGTAACGGCCGGGTCTGGATCGTAGAGCACGTCGGCGGGGGGCGCGGTTTGCACCAGTTCACCCTCCGGAGTCAGCGTAACGCCTTCCGGGAGGACGGTGGCTCGACGTTGGCAAGTGCGCAGATCGCCGTACCAGAAGACGGCCTCCTTCAACTCGCCGTTGACCGAGATGAACTCCGCTTCCACGTTTGGCGGTATGTGGTCGGCTTCCACAGCCGGGCTGACCTTCACTCCCAGTGGACGGCCTCCGGCGTGCGCCACCACCTGTTCCAACGCGGGGACGTACTCCATGGGGTCGTTCGTTCGGCGGCCGTCCTGGCGCCGGGCGGGATCGGCCCAGATCATGGGCGCGTCCGGCGGGCGGTTCAGGTAGTTCGCCACGTGGAATTCGGCGTTGGCGCGACCGATGACGCGGGCATTGGCAGCGGCCAGCGAGACGCGGATGGGGTCGATATCGAGGCCGATGACATGGGTGACCTTGGCGAGGGCCAGGCTGTCGGCTCCGGCGCCGCAGCCCCAATCGGCCACGGATTCCACGCCGCGGAACCGCTCCGCGCGCCAGGTGGCCACCTTGCCGTGCGAGGCCTGCTCCAAGCTCTCCCGGTTGAAGAACATGCGGTCCGCGTTCACGAACTTGGCGGCGGCGCGGCGGCGCAGGTCCAGCATCTCCACGGCGGCGGCAACGAGATCCGCCGCGAAGCGCTTCCGCAGCAAGGTCACCGCCAGCAGCGGGTCGGTGTAGCGGGCGGCCTCCTTGAGAAGGTCGTCGCCTTCCGGGGTCTGGAGGGCGGCGAGCAGCGGAAGCGTGAGGATCCCGGTGGGCTGGTCAGCGATGGGCAAGGGCATTGAGAGAACCTTCCAGGTCGGCCAGGATATCGGCTGGGTGCTCGATCCCCACGGAAAGCCGGATCAGTCCATCGCCAATGCCGAGTTCGGCGCGTTGCTCCGCCGTGAACGACCGGTGTGAGGCGATGGCTGGGTACATCACGAGGGTTTCCACGTCGCCCAGAGTTGGGCCGGGGAGCGCCAGTTTCAGGCCGTCGATGAAGCGCGACGCCGTGGCTCGATCCGCCCGCGCAAGGTCAAACGAAACCATGCCGCCGAACCCGCGGCCGCCGAACAGCGACGCGGCGAGGGTGGCCTGCGGGTGGCTGGCGAGGCCTGGATAGTATACGCGCGCTATGTCGGCGCGGGATTGCAGCCATTGCGCCACGGCAAGGGCGTTGGACGAGTGGCGCTCCATCCGGAGCGCCAGCGTCTTGATGCCGCGCAAAAGGAAAGCCGCCTCGAAGGGCGCCAGCACCGCGCCCACCACCACGGAGGCCGTCTTCAGCGGCTTCAGGAAGGGGGCGCCCGCGCACACCACTCCGCCCAGCGCGTCTCCATGCCCACCGAGGTACTTGGTGGCGCTGTGCATCGCCATGTCCGCCCCCAGCGCCAAGGGCTGGAGGAGGGCGGGAGAGGCGAACGTGTTGTCCACGATCAGCGTCGCCCCGGCGGCGTGCGCGATTTCGGCCAGCGCCGCCACGTTGGCCAGCTTCAGGAGCGGGTTGGACACGCTTTCCACCAGCAAGGCCTTCGGTCCGCTTCCGCTAACGGCGGCGCGAACGGCATCCAGGTCTGTGCTGTCTACGTAGACGGTGCTCACGCCGGAGGCGCCGAGGACCTCGTTCAGCAGGCGCACGGTGACGCCGTAAAGGTCGCGCGCCGCAACGATGGAGTCTCCCGCCTTGAGCCCCGCGGCGAACAACGCGCCATGGAGGGCGGCCATTCCGCTGCCGAAGGCCACCGCGCCGTCTGCGCCCTCCAACGCCGCGCACGCGTTTTCAAAGGCTTCCGTTGTGGGGTTGCCGTTGCGCGAATAGAAGGCCCCCGCGCCGCGGAAGGCGGCATCCAGGTCATCTGTGGTCTCATATGCGTAGCTGGAAGCGGTGTATATGGGCGTGGCGGAGGGGCGCGGACGGGTTTCGGCCTCGCCCGCGTGGACGGCCAGCGTGTCTAGATGCAGTGTGCTCAACGGACTCCTCTCTTGCAGGATTCAGAACTCAGCATTCAGGATTCAGCATTCAGCATTCAGGCCAGGTCTGGCATAGTCGGAGGCCGGCCTGATGGACGGGGCCTTCCGGGCCTCAATCCTGAATGCCGAATGCTGAATCCTGAATGCTGAGTCCTGAGTCCTGAATGCTTGCCCTAGAACGGCAGGGCAGTAACGATGCCGGGTGATCCGTCCACGGTAACGGCGGTTCCGGGGTCGTCGTGGTCCTTCTTCATATAGGCCAGGGCGATGGCGCCGAAGGCGGGTGAAAGCGCGGAACCGGCCACGGTTCCAATGGCGGCCCCGCCGGCGGAAACCTGCGCGCCCTTCGGCGGCGGCGGGCCATCCAGGCGCAGGCCCATCAGATGGCGGGCCGGCTTGCTGCGCGAGTGGATGCGCGCGATGATCTCCTGGCCCGGGTAGCAGCCCTTGGAAAATGAGACGGCAACGCCCTCCAGGTTGGCGTCCAGGGGGATGGTGGCATCGTTCATTTCCACGCCCCACTTCGGGATGCCGGCCTCAATGCGCAGGGTCTCCAACGCTTCGGGCGCGCCGGCCGTTATGCCGGCCCCGGCCAGCGCGGCGAGGATCGAATCCATATGCTCCGGCGGCGCATAAACGTCCACGCCCGGCAGCGCAGACCGGCGGGAGGCCGCCAGGATGAGGTCCGCCGAGCCGGCCGTGGATTCCCACGCTTCGCCGAAGGCGATCTCCGGGGCCTCGCCCTTCAGCGCGGCACGCACGAGGGCGGCGGCTTCGGGGCCTTGAACGGTGATAAGCGAGAGAGCGTTCCGGGCATCTTCCAGTTCCACCTGCTCCATGATGATGTAGCGGTCGAGCGCGGCCATCAGGGGATCCTGAGCCGTCAGGGCCGTCTCCACGAGCATGTTGTCCGAGTCGAGGAGCCAGACCCACAGGTCGGCGATCATGCGGCCGTTGATATCCAGCATGCAGGCGTACGCGCCATGCCCCGGAGTGAGGGCTCGGATGTCGTTAGTGAGCATTCGGTGCAGATAATCCTGCGCATCCGGACCCAGAACCCGGAACCGTCCGCCATTCTCCACGGCGAACCAGGCCGCCCGCTCTCGCGCCGCCGCATATCCCATCGCCTCCATGCCGCAATCACGCTCCCTCTTTGACGTTGGTTCCATGGTAGGTCCGCCGTCTCGAACCTTTCCACAGCAGTTGGGCGAGTCCGGCCGTTCGCCAGGCGGTTCTATACTAGGGAAGAGCATTCAGCAGTCAGCATTCAGCATTCAGGCCGGAGCGGCCCGTGCCCTAATGGTTGGTTGGCGCGTGGGCAAGTTGCCCGGCTGACGACTGACAACTGACGACTGATCACTTTACAGGAGTGTAGTGTTGTCAAAGTTTTCTGCCGTTGTATTCGATCTCGATGGGACACTGGCCGATACGTTTCAGTTGATCGTGGCGTGTTGGAACGAGGCCCTGAAGGAGCCGTTGGGGCGCACGTTCGCGCCGGAGGATGTCATCGCGCGCTTCGGTGAGCCGGAGGCCGACATGCTGGCCCATGAGGTGTCGGGTCCAGCGCTGTCTCGCGCGGTAGATGCATTCCACGAGTGCTATGACGCGCGCCACGACGAGATACAGCTCTTCGACGGCGTGCCGGAGATGTTGGCGGCCCTGAAAGCGGCGGGCGTGCGGATGGCGGTGATGACGGGCAAGGGGCGCCGCTCTGCCGACATAACGGCCGGCAAGCTGGGCTGGAACGACATCTTTGAGCACGTGATCACCGGCGACGACGTTGCCGGCCAGAAGCCCGCCCCGGATGGACCGCTGCTGGTGGCGAAGCTGATGGAGGTGGAGCCGGCCCGCTGCGTGTTCGTGGGTGATACTCCCGCGGACATCACCGCCGGCCGCGACGCCGGCATGCAGACGATCGCCGCCGCCTGGCACCCCGTCTACCTGGATCAGTTGCGCGGGATGAACGCGGACTACTGGGCGGATACCCCCGCCGACGTGGTGCGCATCGTCCTCGGCTGATTCGGCTGTGTACCGGGGCGAGCCGTCCCATTACATGCGCGATTTCGCAAACAAGGAGCACCTATGCCTGTAGCACGCAGCGTTGAGCCGCACGAATTGGACCGCGCCGGAGAGGTCGGCTTCATTGCCTTCGGAGGAACCCTGGAGGAGTGGCAGCAGGCGCACCATCAGCACGTGGATGCCTTCGGCCCGGAGAAGGTCCTCGTGGTGGAGCATGAGGGGACGGTCGTTTCCTCAATGTTCATCATTCCGGAAGGCATGCATTTGGGCGATTCAGTTGTGCCCTCCGCGGCCGTGGGCGGCGTGGCCACCGTCCCCGAAGCGCGGCGCCTCGGTTGCGCCGCCGCGATGATGCATGAGACCGTGCGCCGCATGCGGGCCGACGGCGTTGCCACCTCAGCGATGTGGCCGTTTTCGTTCTCTTACTACCGCAAGTTTGGGTGGGAGGCGGGCGGCGAGATCCGCGTGCTTCGCATCCCGCGCGATACCGAGTTTCGCGTTGAGGCGCTTGGCTCGGCGGCTCCCGCCGGGCCGGGCGACCTGGACGACATCGCGCGCGTCTGGGATTCAACAGCGCCCCACCACCGCTGCGCCACGCAGCGCGTGACTTCCAACTGGGAGTGGCATCTGAAGGCGGACCAGTTCGGCGGCGCGCGGGAAGATCGCGCCGGATTCGTGTACCGCGAGAACGGCGCGGTTCTCGGCTACCTGTTCTATACCGTGCCCGAGTTGAAGGAAGGCGAGGAGGTTCGCCCGGTGGAGATCCAGGAGTTGCGCGCGATCAGCCATCAGGCTCAGGTGGGGCTACTGCGGGCGCTGATGGGGCACGTGGACCGCGAGACGTTCGAGGTGGGCGTTTCGGTGGCCGACCCGCTGCGCAGTCTGGCGGTGAACCCGCGCGCGATCGAGACGTTCCTGCACGCCAACTTCGGGTTCCGCGTCATCGACCCCGGCCAGATCTTCCCGACCATGCGAACGGACGCGGCCCAGGCGCCCGTCAACATAACCGTGGACGATGTGCTTCTCGGCCCGCGTTCCTGGCGGCTGGCATTCGCCGGGGGCGGAGTGGAGGCCGAGGAAGTTCCAACCGAGGGCGACACGCGGTGCACTATCCAAACCTTCAGCCAGATCGCCAGCGGCCTGTTGAAGCCGCTGTCCGCAGCCTCGGCGGGGCTGCTGACCGGGCCGGCGAATGCCGTTGCCGCCCTGGAGGCGGCCACGGCGCACTGGAACCTGCCCTACAGGAGCGGCCTCGAGCGGGGCTGAGACATGCCGCCCCCCTTCACCCCAATTCTGGGGGCCCCAGCCGAACGCTCGTTTCTGGCGTTACGCTTGCGCCGAGCCGCCGGTATCTGGTCCCCCAGAATTGGGGCGAAGGGAGGCCGGGTCGCCCATGATTTGCACGCCGGCCGCCGAGGGGCGCACAATGAGGGGAAATAACTGCCTGGAAGTATACCCCGAAATATGCCCGTTACCGCTCGACTGCTGGAACCATCCGAATACGACGCCTGGAACGCTTTTGTGGCCGCCGACCCGCGCGGCGACCTCCTGCAAAGCACCGCCTGGGGCGAGCTGAAGGCCGCCTCCGGCTGGAAACCTTCCGTGGTGGCGGTGGATGACGGCGGCATCCGCGGCGGCATGATGCTGCTGCGCCGCGCTCTCCCCGCCGGCCGCGCCCTCTTCTACGCCCCGCGCGGACCGGTGTTGGACCCGCAGGACGCCGACGTGCTCGGCGCCGTGACGAAGGCCGCCTCCGAACACGCTCGGGCCAACGGCGGGCTGTTGGTGAAGGTGGACCCCCCTTTTGAGGACGAGGCGGCTGCCGTCGCTTTGCGGGGGCGGGGCTTCCGCGACGTGGGCGGGTGCGGCGGCTTCGGCGGCACACAGCCGCGCTGCGTGATGCAACTGGATCTCGACAGGGGGCCGGATGAGCTGCTGGCCTCCTTCCATCAGAAGTGGCGTTACAACATCCGGCTGGCCGCCAAGAAGGGCGTCACCATCCGCCAGAGCGTGGATCGGGCGGACCTGCCGATCTTCTATCGCATCCTGGAAGAGACAGCGAAGCGCGACCATTTCCTGGTGCGCGGTCTCTCCTACTTTGAGGCGATGTGGGATGCCCTCGCGCCGCGTGGTTGGATGCGGCTGTTCCTGGGCGAGGTCGAAGGCGAGGCCGTGTGCGGCGCGCTGAGCTACCTGTTCGGCGACAAGTGCTGGTACACTTACGGCGCCAGCTCCAACGCCCACCGAGAGAAGATGCCCAACTACCTGATGCAGTGGGACATGATCCAGTGGGCGCAGAGCAGCGGCTGCCGATGGTACGATTTCCGCGGCGTTTCCTGCACGCCGGACGACCCGAATGACAAGACCGCCGGCCTGAACCGCTTCAAGTCCGGGTTCAACCCGCGCTTCGTGCGCTACATCGGCGAGTTCGACCTGCCGCTCTCCGCGCCGGGCTACTGGGCGTTCACCAAGGCGCTGCCGCGCGCCAAGGCCATCATGAAGCGTTCCCGCAGCCGAGAGGCCGGAGTCGAGGAGTAGCCGCCGTGATCGAGCTGACCCGCACTGTGGCGCGGCTGGAACAGGGGATCGCCGACGGCTTGCACCTTGGCGCCCAGGTCTATGCCTCGTTGGGCGGGCGAACCGTGGCGGACGTGGCCGCGGGCGAGAACACGCGGGGCGTGCCGATGACGCCGGACACGCTGATGCTCTGGCAGTCATGCACCAAGCCGATCGTGGCCGTGGCCATCGCCCAGCTCTGGGAGCGAGGCCTGCTGGATATCGACGATCCCGTGGCGAAGACCATCCCGGAGTTCGCGCAGAACGGCAAGGAAGCCGTTACCCTTCGCCACATCCTCACGCATACGGGCGGCTTCCGGTTCGTGATGCTGCGCTGGTTCTCGCAGACGTGGGAAGCCAATTTCGAGCGCATCTGCGCGGCGCCCCTGGAGCCGGGCTGGGTTCCGGGGCAGAAGGCGGGCTACCACCCGGCCACAAGCTGGTTCATCCTGGCCGAAGTGCTGCGCCGGTTGGACGGCCGTCCGCTGGAGCAGTACCTCCGCGACGAGATTTTCCAGCCATTGAGCATGGCGGATTCCTGGCTTTCCATGACGGCCGAGCGGTTCTACGCCTACGACGAGCGCATCGGGGTGACGTGGGAGACGGCGCACGGCGTCACCAAGCCGGCCGAGTTGGTGGATGCCGAGGACGGCTGCACGCGCGCCCGACCAGGCAGCAGCGGTCGCGGCCCCGCCCGCGAGCTGGGGCGCTTCTACGAGATGCTGTTGCACGGCGGATCGCTGGATGGCGCGCGCATCCTGAGCCCGCAGACCGTGGCGGCGCTCACGGCCAAGCACCGGGTCGGCATGTTCGACCACACGTTCCAGTGCACGGTGGACTGGGGGTTGGGCTTCGTGGCCGACTCCAAGCAGTATGAGGCGAAGGGGTTCCCCTATGGATTCGGCCCGTACGCTTCGCCGCGCTCGTTTGGGCACGGCGGCAGCCAGTCATCCCTGTCGTTCTGCGATCCGGACGCCGGGCTGGTTGCGGTGATCATCGCCAACGGCATGCCGGGCGAGCAGCCGCACAACCGCCGCTTCCGCGCCCTCACCACGGCGATCTACGAGGATTTGGGATTGGGGGAAGGATAGCGGCGTAGCATTCAGGATTCAGCATTCGGCATCCAGCATCCGGGCGAAGGCGACGCTCATGGGGGTCGCCCTCTCGCGGATAAGGCTCTTGCCCGGATGCTGAATGCTGAATGCTGAATCCTGAATGCTATGAACACAATCCATACAGCCTGGGTGGAAGTGGACCTCAACGCGATCCGGCATAACTACCGGGCCGTGCGGGAGTTCGCCAGCGTGCCCGTGATGGCGGTGCTGAAAACGAACGCCTACGGGCACGGGCTCGAACTGGCGGCGGGCGCGTTGAAGGGCGAGGCGGATTGGTTCGGGGTCAGCACGCTGGAGGAGGGCATCCGCGTGCGAGCTGTTGATCCGGATACGCCCACGCTCGTGTTCCACCCGGTTGGCGCATGGAACGCCGCCGGGATCGTGGAGCGCGGCCTTACGGCTTCCGTCGATAGCGAGGCGGGGGCGCTGGCGCTGGCCGAGGCCGGCCGGGCGGCCGGGGTCACGCCGGCCGCGCACCTCAAGATCGACGCGGGGATGGCGAGGTTTGGCGTTGATCCGGGCGACGAGGAGACCATCTCCCGAATTGTGTCGGCGCCTGGCATTCGCTGGGATGGCATGTACACGCACTTGGCCACGTCGGCGGAGAAGAAGCCGGGACTGAAGGGTGACCTCTGCCGAACGCAGTTCCTCGTCATGGCGCGGCTGGTGTCGACCATGGCGACCGACCCGTCGGCAGTAGCGAGCGTAGCGAACGCTCCATCCTGGCTGGGGCCGCTGGCGGAGGCGGGGCCCAGGTGGATCCACGCTTTCAACAGCGCCGGCATCCTGCGGTTCCGCGAGGACATCCGCCATTACTCTCTCGTGCGATGCGGGACGTTGCTCTACGGCCAGTATCCCTCGGCATATGTGCCGAAGGCGCTGGATCTGCGGCCAACGTGGAGCTACAAGGCGCGCATCGTTTCGATCCGGCGCATCCGCGCGGGCGCCACGGTGGGGTATGGCGCGGAGTGGAGGGCGCGGCGCGAAAGCTCCATCGCCACGATCCCGGTCGGTTACTACGATGGGTTCACCGTGGAGCCGCTCAGCGTCTGGGCGCGCCGGGGCGGGCTGAAGGGGTTGGCGAAGAGGCTGATGGGGAAGGACCGCCTCACGGTGAAAACGGCGCTTGGGCCCGCGCCGGTGGTGGGGCGCGTGGCGGCGCAGTCGGCCATGCTGGACGTTACGGACCTGCCCGGCATACAGGTGGGAGACGTGGTGGAGATGCCCGCCCGGCGCGTGTTGGTGGGCGAACACATCCCACGCGTGGCGCAAACGTGCGAGCGGGTGGACATCTGACGCTCAGGATGGGCTATTATCGTATACAACGCGCGGGCCCGCCGCGCGGACGTTTGGTGGGGATGCACGGTGATCCGTGCCCAAGGAGAGTACGTTGGACCTAGAGATCACCCCGGAAGCGGTGGAAAACACCCTGGTGCTTCACCTCGAAGGAGAGCTGGACACCTACAACTGCGGACAACTCCGCAGCGCGTTGGTGGAGCAGGTGGAAGCCGGCCACAACCACGTTGTGGTGGATATGAGCGCCGTTGAGTATATCGACAGTACGGGGCTTGGCTCGCTGGTGGGTGGGCTTAAGCGCGTCTCCGAACACGGCGGCGAGATGAAGATCGTTTGTAACAACCCCCAGATTGTGAAAGTCTTTGAGATAACCGGTTTGGACAAGGTCTTCGCCATCCACAGAACACTGGATTCCGCCCTCGGCAAGTGAGGGGGCCCATCGCGGCGATACGGAGAGTCGAGATGCCTGTCAACGGCAGAGTAGGTGCGCTGTGCGGCGTGTTGCTGCTGGCGCTGGCGGGGTGCAACAAACAGGCGGGCCGCGGGGGGAATGCCGCCACCGCCACCGGCGATATCGTGGTGGGCGAGTACGCATCCCTCTCGGGGACAAAGGCGGACTTCGGCATCACCACCACGAACGGCGTGGCGTTGGCGGCCGACAAGATCAACGCCGCCGGCGGCCTTCTCGGCCGGAAGATCGTCCTCAAGAAGGAGGACGATCAGGGTGACGCGAGCCAGGTGGGCACCGTGGTTACCCGCTTCGTGACAGGCGACCGCGTGGACTGCGTGATCGGCGAAGTGGCCAGCAAGCTCTCGAAGCGCGCGGCCCCCATTTGCCAGAAGGCCAAGACGCCGATGATCACGCCTTCCTCCACCAATCCGGAGGTGACGCGGATTGGCGACTACATCTTCCGCGCCTGCTTTACGGACCCCTTCCAGGGCGGCGTGTTGGCTCGCTTTGCCCTCACCACCCTGCACGCGAAGCGAGCCGCCGTGCTGCGCGACGTGAGCAACGATTACTCCGTGGGCCTCGCGGACTTCTTTGTTCGGGAGTTCAAGCGCCAGGGCGGCGTCATTACGGTGGATAAGTCATGCTCCGAGGGTGACGACAATTTCCGCCCGCAACTCACCGCCATCGCCGCCTCCAAGCCGGATGTGATCCTGGCCCCCGTCTACTACCGCGAGATCGCGCTCATCGCGCGCCAGGCGAAGGAGACCGGCGTCAAGGCGCCCCTTCTGGGCGGCGACGGATGGGACTCGCCGAACGTGCTGGAACTGGCCGGGGGAGCTCTGGACGGCTGCTACATGAGCAACCACTACAGCGAAGCACAGGGCGGCCCCATCATCCAGAAGTTCGTGGCGGATTATCAGGCGAAATTCCATACTAAGCCCAACGCTCTGGCGGCCCTGGGTTATGACGCGATGAACATGTACGCCGAGGCCGTGAAGCGGGCCGGAAGCGCAGACAAGGCCAAGGTCCGGGATGAGCTGGCGGCCACCAGGGGTTTCAAGGGCGTCACCGGCACGATCACGATGGACGCGGACCGCAACGCGGTGAAGGATGCCGTGATCCTCCAGGCCAAGGGCGGCAGGTTCGTTTACGTGGCAACGGTGAAGCCTGTGGGCGGCGCCGAACCTGCCGGCAAATAGCCAGGGAGAGCGGCCAAGCAGCATGACCGATCTAGCAAAGCACATCGTTGACGGCGCGATGTTTGGGAGCCTCTACGCGCTGATCGCGCTGGGCTACACGATGGTGTACGGTGTGCTTCGCCTGATCAACTTCGCCCACGGCGACGTGTTCATGGTGGGCGCTTACTCCGGCCTGTTCGCTGCCGGCTGGCTGGGCGTTGACAGCGCCCCCGCGCCCTGGAAGACGGCGGCCATCTTGATCTACGCGATGGTCGTCTGCATGCTCCTGGGCCTCGTCATTGAGCGGGTGGCCTATCGTCCCCTGCGCAACGCCCCGCGACTGACGGCGTTGATCACCGCCATCGGCGTTTCGCTGCTGTTGGAGAACGGCGGCCAATTGCTCTGGAGCGCCACGCCCCGTTCATTTCCCGACTTGATCCCCGCCGGCCCAGCGCGGCCATTCATCGTGATGGGATGTGCCCTGGCGATGGCGGTGGGCTTGGAGCTGTTCGTGAAGCGCACCCGAACGGGCCGCGCGATGCGGGCGGTGAGCCAGGACAAAGACGCCGCCAGCCTCATGGGCATCCCGGTGGACCGGATTATCTCCGTGACGTTTGCCATCGGGTCCGCCTTGGCCGCCGCCGCCGCCGTGCTCTACAGCAGCGTGAACCCCAGCGTGAACCCCACCATGGGGTTGCTGCTGGGGCTGAAGGCGTTCGTGGCGGCCGTCATCGGCGGCATCGGCAGCCTGCCCGGCGCGCTGATGGGCGGCCTCATCCTCGGCCTGTCAGAAGAACTGATCTCGGCATATGGAGCTTCCTCCTACCGGGATGCCATCGCCTTCACGCTGTTGATTGTCATCCTCGTGTTCCGCCCCTCCGGCCTTCTGGGCCGCGGCGTGGCAGAGAAAGTCTGATGCGGCCATCCGGCGCCTTCCTCACCGGCGCGGCGATCCTGGCGGCGGCGGCCGTGATTTCCGCTCTGCAGGTGACGCGCGTGGCTCTGGACCCCACGGTGTACCGCCTGATGGTGCTGGCCGGGGTGAACGTAACGCTGGCCGTGAGCCTCAACATGGTGAACGGGTTCACCGGCCAGTTCAGCCTCGGACATGCGGCGTTCATGGGGATCGGCGTGTACACAACGGTGTTCCTGGTAGATCGCTGGGGTCCCGCGGTGTACGCCGCCATCCCGGGCCCGGCGGGGTTCCGGCAGGTTGCTGTTCTGTTGTTGTTGGCGGTCGTTGGCGGCGCGGTTGCCGCGGCCGGCGGGCTGCTTGTGGGCCTGCCTTCTCTGCGCCTGCGCGGCGACTATTTGGCCATCGTGACGCTGGGTTTCGGCGAGATCCTGCGGGTGTTCATCCAGAACGTGGAAGTCCTCGGCGCGTCGCGCGGCTACAACATCACCCACACCGAGGTGACGCCGCCCACGGACGCGCTGTTCTTCTGGGTGGCAGCCCTGGCGTTGGCGGCCGTGATGGTTTCGCGCAACCTGATGATGAGCGGCCCTGGTCGGGCTTTCCTGGCCGTCCGGGAAGACGAGATCGCCGCCGAGGCGGTTGGCGTGAACGCGTATCGCGCCAAGGTGCTGGCGTTTGTGATCAGCGCCGCCTTCGCCGGCATGGCCGGCGTGCTCAGCGTGACGTACAACACCTATGCCGACCCCAGCATCCAGAGCATCGGCTTCCTGAAGTCGATTGAGGTGGTGCTGATGGTAGTGCTGGGCGGGCTGGGCAGCGTGAGCGGCGCAGTGATGTGCGCGGGCATCATCACGGTGCTGCCGGAGTTGCTGCGGTCGATCGACCAGTACCGGATGGTGGTGTATTCGCTGATGCTGATCCTGCTGATGTTGGGCCGCCCGCAGGGCATCTTCGGTACGCGCGAACTGAGCTGGGACCGCCTTCGCCGCCGGAAGGCTGCCTCAACGCCCCGTCAATGAGTTGCCGGGCGCACATGTGGTTAGGGCGAAATCGGGAACGGCCGCTTCGCCGATCCCGTGCGGATTTGGCGTTTCCTTCGAGGAATCCGGCGGACACGGCATGCCGTGTCCCTTCCCAGTAGGCCCGGCCGTCCACCTTACGGTGGATGGCGCCAGTGAGGCGTAGGGACACGGCTTGCCGTGTCCGCCCCCTAGCTTCTGTGGGGCAGAGATTCCCTGGATGGGGACGTCGCCTTGGGAGTCTGCCGCTGAAACGGCAGGGAACCATTACGGTAGGCAGGTCATAGCGCGGACGACATATATGCACGCCATTATTGAGGACAACCAGGGGAAGCTGCTCCGCATGGAGTTCCCGGTTTACACATTTCACATCGATTACTCGCGCCACGTGAGCAATCTGGTGTACGTGCAGTGGATGGAATCCGCCCGGTGCACGTTGTTGGAGGCGGCGGGGCTCCCCATCGCAAAGATGGGCGAGATGGGCTTCCTGCCGGTTCTCACGGAAACCCAGATCCGCTACCACAGTCCGCTGTACCTGGGCGATACGGCGCGGCTGGAAGCGTGGGTGTCGGAGTTCCGGGGCGCCTCGGCCTGGGTGGAGTATCGCATCACGCGCCCCGATGGCGCCCTGGCGGCGCATGGCCGCCAGAAGGGGCTGTTCGTGCGGGCGGATAACCTCCGCCCCTACCGCTTCCCGCCGGAGCAGCGCGCCCTGTTCGAGCCGTTCATCCGGACGGAAGAGTGCGGGGACGAGCCGGCCCCTCGGGGTTAGGCCTCCGGCTGACGGCTGATCGCTGACGGCTGATAGCTATGTCGTTCTTCGAACTCGATAGCGTGACCAAGACCTTCGGCGGCCTTACGGCGGTGAAGGAGCTTTCGCTCGCCATTGAGGAGCGCGAACTCGTTGGGCTCATCGGGCCGAACGGCGCCGGGAAGACCACCGTTTTCAACCTCATCACCGGCGTCTACCGGCCAACGCAGGGGGATATCCGCCTGAACGGTCGGTCCTTGGTTGGCAGGAAACCGAACCAGATCGCCGCGATGGGGGTGGGGCGCACGTTCCAGAATATCCGGCTCTTCCCGCGCCTTACGGTGCTGGACAACGTGCGTGTGGCCGCGGCGCTGCACCATCCGGTGGGCCTGGTTGGGGCCATGTTGCATACGCCGAGCGTGGCGCGCCACGACCGGGATCTGACCGAGCGGGCGCGCCGGCTGCTGGATGTGCTGAAGCTATCCACGTGGGAAGCCGAGGAGGCGCGGAACCTGCCGTACGGCGAACAGCGCCGCCTGGAGATCGCCCGCGCCTTGGCCCTCGAGCCGTCCGTGCTGCTTCTGGATGAGCCCGCCGCGGGCCTGAACCCCAGCGAAACAGACGCGCTGATGCACTTCATCCAGTGGCTCATCGGCGAGTTCGGGGTTACCGTGCTGCTAATCGAGCACGACATGCGTCTCGTGATGGGCATCTGCCAGCGTATCTACGTCCTCGATTACGGCGAGGGCATTGCCCATGGCCTCCCAGCCGATATCCAGGCGGACCCGAAGGTCATCGCCGCCTATCTGGGGGACGAAGCCTGATGCTGACCATCGAGGGCCTCGACGTCTTCTACAGCGGCATCCACGCCTTGCGCGGCGTGTCGTTGCGCGTGGAGGAGGGCGAGGTGGTCACCCTCATCGGAGCGAACGGCGCGGGAAAGACCACCACGTTGCGCGCCGTGTCCGGCATCGTTCGCCCGGCCAGCGGCCAGATCTCGTTTCAGGGAAAGAGCCTGCTGCACGAGGCGCCGGAGCGCATCGTGAAGGCTGGCATCGCCCATGCCCCGGAGGGCCGGCGCATCTTCGCCGAGATGACCGTGCGCGAAAACCTCGACCTCGGCGCCTACAGCCGCTCCGACCGCGCGGAAGCGCGCCGCGACATGGACCGCATGCTGGACCTCTTCCCGCGCCTGCGCGAGCGCCTCGGGCAAACGGGCGGCACGCTGTCCGGCGGCGAGCAGCAGATGCTGGCCATCGCCCGCGCGCTGATGGCCCGTCCCCGGCTGCTCTTGCTCGATGAGCCCTCCCTGGGCCTCGCCCCCTTCCTGGTTCGCGACATCTTCAAGATCATCCAGGAGATCAACGGGCAGGGCGTGAGCATCCTGCTCGTGGAGCAGAACGCCAACAAGGCGCTCCAGGTGGCCCACCGCGCCTACGTGATGGAAACCGGCCGCATCGTTCTGGAGGGCAAGGCTTCCGAGATCGCCCAGAGCCCCGAAGTGAAAGCCGCCTACCTCGGAGGGTGAGCACAGAGCCGGCCGTCCGCCGATTCGTGGAGGGAGCCCGCGAGGCTGACTGCGACTAGCGCCGCGTTCGGCGGGATGTGTTCGCTAGCCGGCCCTGTGATGAGCGCGTAGTTTCTGCGAGACCCCGAGGGCAGGGCAAGCCCAGCCCCTACCAGTTTGGTGTCTCCATCCACCGAACGGTGGACGGCCGGGCCTACCAGGTAGGGGCTGGGCTTGCCTTGCCCGCCAGCCTTCTTCGGGCCGAGGACGCTCCTGACGGAGGCGACCAGTCCGCCGTTCCGTCCGAACGCGGCACTGAGTGGCCATCTCATAGAAGCGTTCCACTCATCCGCTAGACGGTTCTGTTACCCGTAGTTAGCCGAGACCTCCCGCTTGCGCCCGGGTATGCCAGTATTTCAGTGCATCCTCGATATCCAGTGCATCTTCTACATTTGTGATCTGATAGAGCTCTCGGTAGAAGTCAGCCATGGCCAGCAGCCACAGATAGATCGCCTCTGCCTGTCTGGCGGAATACTCTTTGAAGCTATTATCGAAAGCATTGGCCATGTAGGGGTCATGGGGATCCCGTGAGAGGAACGAGGTAACGCGGTCAACGTTTTCGGTACCGTCAGCCTCAAACACCGTGTGTAGGATGTCATTCAGGATGTGCGGCAACGCGATCTTGAGGTCCCGATCCGTGAGGAGCGACAGCTTGCCCCGCAGTTCCTTCATGAACTCATGGGAGGTGACGTCCTCCTGCCAGTCTTCCGGTACGGGGTCATGAAATGCCGCTTCCAATGCCTCTGAAGCCATTCGCCTTCCTTTGTCTTCCAGCATCGTCGTGCCTTTCATGTTCCGTGCTCGGAAACAGCGCATTCATCGGCGCAGGATATGGTTCCGGTGACCGCCCTACAGCGCTTGGCCCCGAGACGCTGTCAACGGCTCTTCGCATTCTGGCGATTCGGCTGGAGCGGTAGCCAATCGACAGCCGACTTCTACCCCCTCAGGCTTACTCAGCATGCCGGGGAACCGGATTGCCGTGCCCGCCTCCTCTTTCCTCAAATCGGTTGTCCCTCCTGACGCCCGAGAGGGAGTCGCTGATGGAAGCTCCGAACCCGGCGCTATCCTGTACCGGAGGAGCGCGACGCATGGCGACCAACTCAACGACGACGGTGTTCACAGGCGTGGAGTCCGCCGAAGGGTCCGGCTGCGGCCCCGGCTACAGGCGCTATCTCGTGGCGCTGCGGGACGCCGGTCCCGACGAGCGAGGCGAAGCGCCGCAGGCGCCGGAACCGAGCCCGATCTACTTCGCCAACTCGGCGCCGATGTCGCCGACCGATGCTCCCGGCATCCGGCGCCTGGCCGAGCTTCTGTGGCGAGATGAACTCGGCGTCTCGGAGATGTGGTGGTTCGCGAACTCCGTGGAGCAACGCCATCCCGATGTGGCGATCCCGTCCGGCGTGCAAACGCGGATGGCGGACGTCACGAGTCTGAGTCCCGGCCCCCTGCTCCTCGCCCGGCTGCGCTGCGTATCCGATGTGGAATCCCTTCTCGCTCAGTTCGGGCGCGGCGTCATGGCCTGCTCCTGGCTGGCCTACGGGCACATCGCTGATGAGACATTCGGCTCCGTGGTGATCGATCCGCCCGCGAGCCTGAGCCTGGGCGAAGAGGCGCTGACGCCGGAGGACCTGCCTGCGGCCTTCCCCGGAGCCGAACTGGCGTCCGCCTGGCGATACTCGGTTCTCCAGGACCTTTTCCGGTATGACACGGGAGACCCCTTCTTCACGGCGCCGGCTCCGGTCACCGACGCGTTCGAGGAGGCGCTTCGAACTTCGGCCTGGCGAGAGAGACGGATATATCTCCAACTGCCCTTCGGCGCCGAAAGGCTCGCGAGCTTCATCAAGGATGGGGCGGTCATTGTGTCGGCATAACAAGGGCCATCGTTCCGGCCAAACCCGCGGACGCCATCCGGTTCCTGAGGGCCTCGCCCCTTCGCCTCGTAGCGCAATTCTGGTCCAATCGCCCCGCGGATAGCACGGATAGCAAATCATGCGTAACCCTTCGCGGCGGGAGACGTAGTGGACATAGAACCTTGGTCTTGGGTTCCCGAGTCCTTTCGTTTTCGATAGCGCAAGCCGCGGATGAGCCGCGGCGGCGCGGGGGGCAGCAGAGTTGAAGAAGTGGAAGGTCCCGATCCTCTTGTCCGCGGTCATTGCGGCGATGGGGGTATGCTACCGGCCTGTGTGGATTTCCGGCGCTTCCATGGCGCCGGCGTTCCGTAGCCACCAGATCGCCCTGATGGACACGCGTTACGCTCAGACCGGTGGCGTGCGCCTGGGGGACGTTGTGGTGTTTCGTCACGGTCGCGAGGCATACGTGAAGCGCGTCTACGCCCTGTCCGGCGATACCGTTACGATGGTTCGCTTCAGTAACGGCATCTGCGTGTTGTCTCGGGATGATCAATTCATCTTCAAGCGCGTGTGCCACTACGTGAAGCGGCACCCCGAGAAGGCGCGCCTGGAACGCATCCAGGTTCCCAATGGGTGCATGTACGTGTTGGGCGACAACCGCACCGCCTCCATCGACAGCCGGGATTTTGGCGCTGTTCCGGTCTCGGAAGTCATCGGCCGCGTCGTTTCCGCCCGCCAGGCCGCGGCGGATGTGCCGGCGCACGTCTTCAGCCACATCCCCGCCTTGATGGCCCGCATCAGCTCCGCTCGCGCCTGACAAGCAGCCCCCTTCTGGTTCGCCGGCTGGGGGCTCCCCCGGCGGTCAGACCCGCGCCTTCTCGATTCCCATGGCAGATCGCCGCGAGCATGCGGAATATTCGGGTAACCGCGCCCCAGGCTAGGAGGCGCCGATTCGAGGGAGGAAGCGGAATGACCCGAATTCCCGGGCCAAATCGTCCTCTGCACACCGGCCGCAGAAACCGTCGCCATGCCGTCACGGGCGGACTGGCCAGCGTGCTGTTGGGGTTTGGCCTCTTCTACCAGCCCGTTGTCGTCCAGGGGCAGAGCATGGCGCCTTCGCTGAAGGACGGCCAGGTTATCTGGATGGGGCGCCAGAGCCTTCGCCGCCACGCATTCCGCCGGGGCGATATCGTCATCTTCCGGCACGATAGCAACGTCTACGTGAAGCGCGTTTATGCGCGCGGCGGCGAAGTGGTGACCGTGGCCAACATGAGCACCGGCATGGTGGACCTGATGGACGACATGGCCGCCCCGAACCAACTGGCCGCGGCGCTGCGCCGCCACCCGCGCCTCGGATATATCAACCTCGTGCGGGTGCCAACCGGACAACTCTTCGTGGTTGGCGACAATCGCGCGAACTCGATGGACAGCCGCGATTTCGGGCCAATCGAGGAGCGCACAGTGATCGGATTCGCCGAACGCCCGGTTTCCGGGCTGCCGCTGAAGCGGGTCGCTTGGGGCGCGGCCGCGCCCTAACCCCTGCGTTGATTCCCTTTTAGGGGCGGGCTACAATGGGCTTGGCGGCCATCCCACACCGGGCCGTCAGGCCCGGAGGCCCGCCCATGACGCGCAGAATTCTGATATTGCACGGCCCCAACCTCAATCGTCTGGGGCAGCGCGAAACCGCCATCTACGGAACCGAGACCCTGGATACCATCGACGCCCGACTCGCCGCCCTGGCGCGCGAGCTGAAGTGCGAACTGCGGACGCTTCAAAGCAATTCGGAGGGCGCCCTGATCGACGCTATTCAGGATGCCATCGGCTGGGCGGATGCCATCGTGATCAACGCCGGCGCGTATACCCACTACTCCTATGCCCTCCGCGACGCGCTGGCCGACGCCCGCCTCCCCACCGTTGAGGTGCATCTCTCCAACGTCTACGCGCGCGAGGCGTTCCGCCACACTTCCGTCATCAGCCCCGTGGTCACCGGCCAGATCTGCGGTTTCGGCTCGGACTCCTATTTGCTGGCCCTGCGGGCCGCGCGGTTGTTGGTGGACCGCGGCTAAGGAAGGTTGCACAATTGTCTCGTCTCGATAGCCTCCGATCGAAGTTCGATGCCGCCGGCATCGACGCGCTCTACGTATCCAACCTCGTGAATGTCCGCTACCTAACGGGCTTCACCGGCAGCACGGCGCTGCTGTTCGTAACCCGAACGGGGGCCCACCTGTTCGTGGATTCGCGCTATTGGGTGCAGGCCGCGCAACAGGTGTCCGAGGCGAAGATCGTGAACTGCAACACGCGCCTGGTTGCGGAGGCGCTGGAGGCCGTGAAGGCGATGAGCATCCCTCGCCTTGGCTTCGAGGCCGGCCACCTGACGGTTGAAGGGCGGGACCACGTGGCCGAAGCGCTGCCGGACGTGGAGCTGGTCTCCACCTCGGGGATGGTGGAGCGCCTGCGGCTGGTGAAGGATGCTGGCGAAGTGGCCGTCATCCGCCGCGCGTGCGCTCTGGTGGACGATCTGTTCCAGTACATCCAGGCGTTCCTGAAGCCCGGCGTGCGGGAGGTGGACATCGCTCTGGAACTCGAGTACCAGATGCGCAAGCGGGGGGCCGAGGCGGTCGGATTCGCCAGCATCATTGGCAGCGGCGAGAACGGCGCGAAGCCTCACGCCGGCGCCTCGGACCGCGCCCTCCAGGATGGCGATTTTGTGACCATGGACTACGGCGCGCGCGTGGACGGCTACAACTCGGATATCACGCGCACGGTGGCGATCGGCCACGTGACCGATAAGCAGATCGCCGTCTACAACACGGTGCTGGAGGCCCAGAAGGCCGCCGCCGCGGCGCTGCGCCCCGGCCTGAGCTGCGTGGCCGCCGATGCCGTGGCGCGCGATATCATCCGCGACGCCGGCTACGGCGACTACTTCGGCCACGGCCTGGGCCACAGCCTCGGCATGGACGTGCACGACGGCGCGCGCCTTTCCCCCGCCGCGGCCGAGAGCGAACGGGTGCAGGTTGGCGAGGTGTGGACCATCGAGCCCGGCATCTATATCCCGGATTGGGGCGGAGTCCGCATCGAGGACGACGTTCTCGTGACCGAGAACGGCCCCGAAATCCTCACGAAGGCGCCGAAGGAACTGATCGTGCTGTAAGGCGATTGTGCGATAAGCGGAACCCTGGTCACATTCATTCTGTCTTTGGTACCATGGAGACAACCTGGCAGGCATCTTGGCCTGCCATGGCAAAACAGAGAAGCCCCGCTCGGAAGGCGGGCACAAGGAGTATCACCATGCGTATTCTTTCCACCGCCATCCTGGCGATGAGCATTGCCGCCGCGGCCGTCGCCGCCCCGAAGCCGGCCGCCAAGGGCCATGCCATGACCGCCAAGCAATGTTCCGCCGCCTGCACGAAGGCGATGCACGCCAAGGGCATGAAGGGATCCTGTTCCGTGGCGATGTGTAAGAGCGGACAGTGTCCAATGATGGCGAAGGCTACGAAGCCGGCCGCGAAGCCCGCGAGGAAGTAAGGGTGGCCCGCGCCTTGGGCGCGCCGGCGTGAGGTTGGGGAGGCGGTTTCGCCTCCCCGCTTTCGCGTATGAGGCAGGGACGTTTCCGCGCGCTTCCGGCCGCCATGGGCTCGCGCAAATCCCTTCGCAATTGTCGCGGCGGCGGGGTATACTATGCCCATGCCGCGCCTCTCCACAATCATCGTCGTCGTCTTCGCCGCAGCGGCCGCCCGCGCGGATACCCTCATTGCCGGAAATGTCTCTGGCGTCCTGGACATTGATCACAGCCCTTACGTGGCCACGGGCAACCTGACCGTGCCCTCCGGGGCAAGGCTAACGATATCCCCCGGAGTGGTCCTCCGCTTTCGCGACCGAACCATCCTCAACGTCTACGGCGCGCTCGATGCCGTGGGCACGGCGCAGGCGCCGATCACATTCACAGCGGACAGCACCCTCTCACGCGGATCATGGGGCGGTATCGGCGTGTGGGAGGGAGCGGCCGGCACACTGCGTCAGTTCAGGGTCCGTTTCGCGGGGCTGCCTGGGGCGTTCACGCTGCCGGGGTCCTCGTCCCGCGCCGCGGCCCTGTTCGTCTACCGGGGCAGCCTCACCGCCTCGGATGGCGACGTTGGGACGGTGGGCGGGGATGCGCTCTTCTACCACAACGATGGAGCCATCGGGCATACCCTGAACGTGTCATCGTGCCGGCTGGCCGACGCCAGCCAGAACGGCGTTGAGGTTGGCGCGATCCAGCCTTCGGATGCGATCGCCGTTACGGGCAATTCCATAACGGGCAACGCCGGCTATGCCTTTCGCGTCCCGGCCGCGGCTCTGAACCGGGTGGGCGGCGGCAACGCCTTGTCCGGCAACGTGTTGGGCGACGCGGTGGCCATCGCCGCCGATTCCGATTCGCTGATTGAGGACACCACGCTGGCGTCCGGCGTGCCCTATATCATCTTCACGCGGCTGATAGTCCCCTCCGGATTCCGCCTGACGGCCGGGCCGGGCGTTACGCTTCAGTTCCGGCCGGCCGCGGTGCTGGACGTGCACGGCGCGCTCACGGCAGCCGGCGTACCCGGCGAACCGGTGATATTCACGGCGGATCTACCGCCGGCGCCTTGGGGCGGCATCGGGCTTTCCGAGGGCGCGCAGGCCACCGTCACGAACGCCGTCGTACGCTGGGCCGGCTATCCCAGCGCCTTCCAGTTGCCCGGAACCTCGGACTACGAGCCCGCGGCCATCTTTGCATACCGTGCGGACCTGACGATGGCGTCCGTCACGGTGGCGGACTCCGGTGGAGACGGAGTGTACTGGAGCAACGACTCCGCTACAGCGCATGCACTGGGCGTCTCCGGTTGCACCGTGTCGGCGCCCGCGCGAGACGGCATCGTGGCGGCCGCGTCCGGCTTGACGGATTCGCTGGCGATTTCCGCGAACGCCGTGAGCGGCGCCGGGCGATATCCCGTGTTGGCTCTGGCGCGGGCGCTTCCTGGCCTCCTGGGCAACGACATTACGGCGAATGCGCTTCCGGTGACGGCCGTATCTGGCGGCACGGTGGATGCCGATGTCGCTCTGGCGGCCACATCGCGCTATCGATTCCTCGCGCCGGTGACCGTGGCCGCCGGCGCAACCCTGCGCGTGGGGTCCGGCGCGCGGATCGACTTCGCATCTGACGCGTACCTGGATGTTTTTGGCGGCCTGATCACGCTGGGTGTGGCGGAGAGCCCGGTGATCTTCACTTCGGCAGCCGACTCGCCGCAGCGGGGCGACTGGGGCGGCATCGGGTTGGAGGAGGGAGCCGCGGCGACGCTCGATCACGCCGCCATCCGGTACGCGGGACAAAGCGATGCCTTCCTCATCCCTGGCCTCGGGATGCGGCAGGCGGGCCTGGTGGTGAACCGCGCCTCACTGACCGCCCACGGGCTAGATTGCGAGTTGAGCGCCGGCGACGGGCTGTTCCAGTACAACCCGGATGCCGATGCTCGCACGCTGTCTGTCACCGGCGGCGCGTTTGACGGCAATGCCGGCGACGGCGCCCGTCTGTTCAATATCGGCGCTGCCGACGCCGTAACGCTGCAGGGGGCCGCGTTCACCGGAAACGGGGGCTATGGTCTGGAAGTCGCTTCCGCGTCTCATCTGCCGGCTCTTTTGGGCCTCACGGCAACCGGGAACGCTTTGTACCCCTTCCGCCTGGCGGCCGAGGCGCTGCCCGGCCTCGCGGCGCCGGTGATGTCCGGGAACGCAGGGGGCGATGCCGTGGTGGTTCGCGGCGGCGCGATAGGGGCCAGCGCGAGCGTTCAGTGGCCGCTCCTTCTCGAAGGAGACGTTACGGTGGCCGCGCCGGCCACCCTGCAACTGGCGGCGGGAACGAGCGTCGCCATGGGCGAAGCCGTGAGCCTCCTGGTGTATGGAGGGTTGCGGGCGAACGGAACGCCGGAGCAGCCGGTGCGGTTCCTCGCGGCTGGGCCCGATCAAATGGCCGCGGCGTGGGGCGGCATCGGATTCGCGCCCGGAAGCTCCGGCGCCCTGAGCCATGTGGACGTTCGAGCCGCGGGCACGCTTTTCGATGCGCCGGGGATCGGCCCCGTGGCCGCGGCCATCGCGTGCAAGGATGCCGCCGTGTCGTTGGATGTCTGCCTGCTGCGCGACGGCGCCGGATCGCTGCTCTACCTGCGGGGGGATGCCCTCGCCTTCACGGCGCGGAACACAACGTTGGCGGATCCGCCGAATGGCCCACATGCCCGCCTGGTGGATGCCGCCGGCGGCGGGAGCGCCGTCTTTGGAGGGTCCAACGAAACGGGCTGCGATTTCATCAGCCTGCGCCCCTCCGCGGTGAGCAACCTCGGGCCGGCGCCGGTTTCGGCGACCTGGTGCTACTGGGATGCCGTGAACGGGCCGTCGCCCGGGGGCAGCGGCGCGGGCATCTCCGGGCAGGTGAGCTTTGCGCCCTTCCTCTCGTGGCCGCGCAACGTTGCGATCGCCAACGGACTGGCCGGGTCGGGCGATCTGAACGGCAACGGCGCTGTGGATGCGGGAGACGCGGCGCTGGCCCTTCGTCTGGCCGCCGGATGGCAGGCGGCCACATCGCGCTCCCTCGCGGCGGCGGATGTGCGCCCCAGGCCCGGATCCTCCGGCCCCTACGGCGATGGCCGCGTGTCCCTGGACGATGCCGTCGCCATCCTCCGCCAGGCGCTGCAGCCAGCCCCGATCTGGCCGTAACGGCGTTCCTCCGAGCGGCCTTTGAGCGGCTGAAAGCGCCTATCATGTTACCGATGTCCCTTTTACGGTATGTGGCCGCGGCGGCGCTGTCTGCGTGCGGCGCGTGGGCGGCGCAGGCGCCTAACCCGATCCCTCCGGCGGGCGTGTCCACGCGGGCGCTGCCGAACGGCGGCCTCGTGGTGGTTCGTCGCGACGCCTCCGCGCCTCTGTGCGTGGTGGACCTGTGGATCCGCGCCGGCGCCACGGACGATGGAGGTACCGGCGCGGCGCACGCGGTGGAACACATGGTCTTCAAAGGCTCCACGCCGGGGATCGATGACGCGCTGGAAGCCGCGGGCATTGTTGCCTATGCCGCCACCCTGGCGGACGCCACGCACTACTTGGCAACCGCGCCGGCGGACAAGGCGCCGCTTGTTGCGCGGACCCTCTGCCGCGTGCTGAACGCGCCGCGCATTGACCCGGCCGCTTGGGAGCTCGAGCGGCGGGTGATGCTGGAGGAGTCCGAGCGATCGCGGACAGATGCCGTGGCCGAGGTGCGGCGCGCCCTATCGGCGCGGTTGTTCGGCTCCGTATACGGCGCGCCGGTGGCCGGATCTCCCGAGGCGCTGAAAGCGCTGGGCGGCGCCGGGATTGCCGCCTTTCACCGGCGGTGGTACCGGGCGGATCGCGCCATTCTGGTGGTGGCGGGGAATGTAGACGCGGCGGCGGCGATGGACGGCGCGGTCGCCGCCCTATCAGCGGTGAAGGCGGAAGGCGACTCGCCAAAGGACATCCCGGTTCCCGCCGCCGTTGGACCGGTAGAGGCCGCCGTGATCCGCGACGATGGATCCGCGGCTGGGTTGGCCTGGCCTGTAGACGGCGCTGATGCAGCGGCGCTGGAGGTGCTCTGTGAAGTGCTCCGGTCGCGCCTGCCGGGCCGCATGGGCGGCGTAGCGAGGGTTGTCAGCGTCAGCCACCCGTGGCAGCGCGCCGCGCTGTTGGCGATTGTGGCGCAGGGATCGTTTACAGACGGCGAGCCGGTGATTGCCGCGTTACGGAAGGCCGTGGCCGCGGCCACGCTGGGCATCACGGCATCCGACGTGGCGGCGGCCGCCCGACGGAGTCGTTGGTCATGGTGGCTCGACCACGAGACGCCGGCCGAGCAGGGGCGGGCCCTGGGGCTTGGCGCGGCGCTGGGCGATGTCCAAAGGGCATCGCTGGAGCCGGAGCGCCTGAATGCCGTGACCCTGGCCGACGTGCGTGAGGCGGCCGAGCGACTCACCGGCCCGCCTGCTTCGGCGCCGAGATGAGACGGCTCAGGTCACCCCGTGGCTCAGGGCGGATTCCTCATCGTCGTACATTGTAAGGAGCTGCGTGAGCTTCGTGATGTCGAAGACGCGGCGTATGCGCGGCGAGTGGCACACCACGGCCAGTTCTCCCTCGCGCTCGCGAAGGCGGGCGAGCGTGCCAACGAGCACGCCCAGCCCGGCGCTATCGATGTAATCCAGGCCGTCCAGGTTAACGATGATCAGGCGAGCGCCGGCCTCAACGCGGCGGTTGATGATGGAGCGTGCCACGGCAACGTGGGAGAAATCGAATTGGCCGTTGAAGCGCACGATGACCGCGTCGCCGCGCTCTTCCTCGGTCACATCAAAACTCATATGGTTCCCTTCTCGGTGAACTTCCAGCAATGTACTGCGATCATATACCCAGTTTCGACCGTTACCTGACAAGCGGCGGGCATCGCCGCGGATGGGCGGCCAGGGCGGCATCCCTCAATGAACATGGACAATGAGCAAATATATCCCGTCTACTTGCTGAAAGGGAAGGAAGGCGTTCGGCGGGGCGAGGCGTTGTCTGGCCTGATCGACCGCCTGACCGACGCGGCCTTCCGCGATTTTGACCTGGAGCGGATCGACGGCCGGTCGGCGACAGCGGAGCAGGTGCTCTCCGCCGCGGGCGCCGCGCCGTTTGCCTCGCCCCGCCGGTTGACGGTGGTGGAAGATGCCCAGCGGATGGCGCCGGACGCGGTGCAGAAGCTGCAGAAGCTGCTTTCCACGCAGATCGGGGCGCGGAGCGCGGTGGTCTTTGTTGCCGGTGAGACGGGGGATGGTGAGAAGGTGCAGGGGGTGATGCGGCGTTTGGAGAACCTCGCCAAGTCGATGGGCGTGGTTCGCTCTTTCGATCCGCTGAAGCCGGCGGAAGCGGCGCAGTGGCTAACGCGGGCGGTGCAGAGTGCGGGCCACACGCTGGAGCCGGAGGCCCGCATTGAGATGCTGGCGCGCGTGGGGCCGAATCTCGGCGTGTTGGAACGAGAGGTTGAGAAGTTGGCGGTGTTCGCCGGAGACCGCAAGGCGATCACGCGGGCGGATGTTGTGGCCGTGACGCCCGAAAGCGCGGAGTACAGCGTGTTCGCCCTGGTGGACGCGGTGAGCGAAGGCCGGGTGGCCGCGGCGATGCATGTGCTGCACGGCCTCCGAGCGGCCAATGAGCCGGCGCAACGGATCATGCCGCTGCTGGCGCGGCAGATGCGGCTTGTGTGGCAGGCCAAGCTCCTTTCCGAGGACCGCCACGCCACGGGGCGTCTGCCCAATGATCCCAACCTTCTCAAGCTGCCTCCGTTTCTGCAGGATAAGGCCCGCAAGCAGGCGCACCGGTTTACGTGGGACGACCTGTCGCGCGCGTTGCGTCTGCTGCTGGAGAAGGATTTGGCGCTGAAGGGTATCGAGGGCCCGCCGGCAACGGACGATGAGGCGCTGGAAACCCTGGTGGTCTCGTTATGCCGCCCGCAGTGACGCCGGGGTTCAGCAACAACGAGGGGGCTTCCCGGTTGCCGGGAAGCCCCCTCGCTATGCGCAGGGTGGCGACTGTTTACTTGCGGCGGCGCAGGCCGAGCAGCGGCAGGAGGCCGGTGGCCATAAGGGCCAGGCTGCTGGGCTCCGGCACGGGGGGCCGGCTGCATTTGCCGTTGATGATCACTGGAGCGCCGTTGATGTGGGTGTAGGTGCCCTCGATCTTAACGGACGGGCCGAGGTCCGCAAACGGGGTTGTCTCGGGGCCGAGCAACTGGTTCAGCATGCCTTCGAGAGGCGCGCTGCCGGTCTGATCATAGGTGGCGGAGGCGTCAACGAGACCGGAGGATACGCGGAAATCGCCCGCGTCGAAGATGCCGTCGACGTTCTGATCGTAGAACATCAGGTAGGTGCCGCCGTACTTGACGGTCGGTCCCCAAACCGGGTCCGGGCTGATCGCGTCCACGATGCCGTGGACGTTCAGCTTGTAGAGAGCGAGGTCGTCAACGCCGCCCAGGCCGATAACGGGGTCGCCCGGGTCCGGCGAGTAATGGGAGATGCCGACCGAGGTGAGATCGAATGAGTCGCCGACGGTCGCGTGCGTGGGATCAACACTGGTGTTCACCACGGGCGTGGGCGAAGCCAGGTCTGCCACGTACGCGTTGGCCTTCAGCGGCAGTGCCGCCACGGCGGCGGCGGAGGCCACTAGGAACAGGTACTTGCGCATTTGTGTCACCCTTCCTTACAGAGATTCAGCGCGCGAAGAGACAGTGCGGGGTTCACACATCGCTCGCGGAACGCGTGCAACCCTAGCACTCATCCCGGGTGCACAATTCACGCCAAATCCCGCCGCGCCTCGATCTATGGTTGGAGTCCCGGTGCAACTTGCGGCGGAAACGGCCCTCGGCGCACGAGGCGGAACCGGCGGCGGCGCCCATCGCCGAGGTGGAGAGCATCTAGGTCTCCCGGGTGACAAAAATGGCCGCCAGGGTGACGCCTGGCGGCCACTCTATTACCCGCGAGCCGGGATGGCGTTACGCGCGGCGGCGGCGAAGACCGAGCAGCGGCAGGAGGCCGGCGGCGAGAAGGCCCATCGTGCCGGGCTCCGGCACCTGGTTGGCGCCGCGGGACAGCACGCCGTTGAACAGGTTGCCGTAGCTGGCTACCTCGCCGACCTGGTAGCGGCCGGAGAGCTTCACCGTCGGGCCGAGGTCCGCGAAGGGGAGGGTCTCGGGGCCGAGCACCTGGTCCAGCGTGCCGTCCAGGTTGGCGCCGCCCTCGGCGTCGTAGAGCGCGTTGACGTTGATGGATCCGGAGGACACCCGGAAATCGCCGGAGTCATAGGCGTTGGTGCCGTTCTGATCGTAGAACAGCGTGTAGGAACCGGTGTAGTTCACCAGCGGGCCCCAGACGGGGTCCGGGGTCACGGTGTTGACCACTCCGTGCACGTTCAGGCGGTAAACGAGGAGGTCGTTGGGGCCGCCATTATAGCCGATAACGGGGTCGCCGGCGGCCGGCGCGTAGTTGGTGAACTTGGCGCCTGTGATGTCGAAGGAGTCCACCAGGGGGGTGGCGTGCCCGTCGCCGTTGTCATGGTTGGCAACGTAGGCGCCCTCCTCAAGGTTGGCCACATAGGCGTTTGCTTTCAGCGGCGCCGCCATCGCGACCGCTGCCAGGAGATACATGTATGCTCGCATTTGGTTCCCTTTCCAGAGCGGGGGTGACGGTCCGCTCCCGGTGATCACCGTGGCCGGTCGTCGCAACGCAACAGACAACCGACCGGGCACGATTCCGCGCGCTGAAATGGCGCCGGGCTGCCCAGAGTCCCATACAGCGCACCTGGATCGCCCTGTCACAGGTCGGCTCCCACGGGAGGCGGGGTTCGGGACACCGCTTGCGCGGTAGTATGCTTGCTTGCAAGGGTTGTGCCAACCGGGCGACCACAGAACTAGAGGGCCTCCAACTGGGGTCTCAGGGGCGCCTAGCCTGCGCCGATCCAGCGAAAAGCCTGCACAGGGCTACCGCTTGTCATCGGAAACCGTCCATCATGAACGTAGGGGAATTGTCCCCCGGGAGGTTTGCCTGGATGGAGATGGAGCCGCCGCACAACTGGGAGAGCGCGGACGGCGCCCTGACGCGCAGGCGCGTTGTTATACGGGGCGCGGTGCAGGGCGTTGGGTTCCGTCCGTTCGTCTATCGAATTGCGACGGAGCTCTCCCTACGGGGCTGGGTGAATAACTCGCCGCAGGGCGTCTTCCTGGAAGTGGAAGGACCTTCCGCTCGCGTGGATGCCTTCCTGGCGCGCCTGCAATCCGCCCCGCCGCCGCGCGCCGTCGTGCAGAGCGTCTTCCTGGAAACGTTGGCCCCGGCCGGGTTCGCCGGCTTTGAGATCCGCCGCAGCGATGTCAACGGCGGCAAGACCGCCCTCATCCTGCCCGATCTGGCCATGTGCCCCGACTGCGCCCGCGAGATCCTCGATCCGACGAACCGGCGCTACCTCTATCCGTTCACCAACTGCACCAATTGCGGGCCCCGCTTCTCGATCATCAACGCCCTGCCGTACGACCGTCCGAACACGACGATGGCGGGTTTCCCGATGTGCCCGGATTGCCTGGCGGAGTACACCGATCCGCTGGATCGCCGGTTCCACGCCCAACCGAACGCTTGCCCAGCCTGTGGACCGCACGTGGAGCTTTGGGATTCGCGCGGCCGCGTGATGGCGCTGCGCGAAGAGGCCATTGTCCACGCCGCCCGCGCGATTCGGCAGGGGAAAACGGTGGCCATGAAGGGCATCGGGGGCTTCCTGCTTCTGGCCGACGCGTGCGACGAAACGGCCGTCCGGCGCCTCCGCCGCCGCAAGCGACGCGAGTGCAAGCCGTTTGCCCTATTGTTCCCGAGCCTTCAGTGCGTGAAGGACGAGTGCGAGGTGGGCGAGGTTGAGGAGTCGCTGCTCACCGGCCCGGCGGCCCCCATCGTGCTGCTGCGACGGCGAACGGCCCTGGGAACGATCATCTCTTCAGAGGTGGCGCCACAGAATCCGTACCTCGGCGCGATGCTGCCGTACTCGCCCTTGCACAGCCTCCTCATGTCCGAGCTGGGCTTCCCCGTGGTGGCCACCAGCGGGAATCTGGCGGAAGAGCCAATCTGCACTGACGAGCGCGAGGCGCTCGACCGGCTGTCCGGCATCGCCGACGTGTTCCTGATCCACAACCGTCCCATTTTGCGTCACGTGGATGACTCCGTGGTGCGGGTTGCGGCCGGAGAGCCGATGGTGTTGCGCCGCGCCCGGGGCTACGCGCCTCTGCCGGTGCGAACCCCGGAACTCTGTGCCCCGGCGCTGGCGATGGGCGCGCACCTGAAGAACGCTATCGCCGTTTCCGTGGGGCACGACGTGTTCATCAGCCAGCACATCGGCGACCTGGAGAACTGCCAGGCACTGGATGCCTTCAATAGCGTGATCCACGACTTCGCCGAGTTGTACGATCATAAACCGGCGATCATCGCCTGTGATCTGCACCCGGACTATGCGTCCAGCCAGGCCGCGGAAGCTCGGCCGGAGCCCAAGCTGGCCGTGCAACACCACCGCGCGCATATCCTCTCGTGCCTGGCGGACAACGGAGAAACCGGGCCGGCGCTGGGCGTGGCATGGGACGGGACGGGCTACGGCGAGGACGGCTCCATCTGGGGCGGCGAGTTCCTCCGCGTGGAGGGCGTCCGTTGCGACCGCGTGGCTCATATCCGTCCGTTCCGCCTTCCGGGCGGGGACGCAGCCGTGAAGGATCCGCGCCGATCCGCCTTTGGCCTCCTCTACGAGATGATGGGCCCGGCCGTGGCAGAACGGGACGACCTTGCGCCCGTGCGCGCCATGAAGGCGGCCGAGCGCCACACGCTTGCCTCGATGCTGGAGAACGGGCTGAACGCGCCGATCACCACTTCCATGGGCCGGCTCTTCGACGCGGTCTCTTCGCTGGCCGGCGTGCGCCAGGAGGACCAGTTCGAGGGCCAGGCCGCCATGGAGCTCGAATACGCGATGGACGGCTATGCCGCCCTCGAGAAGGGCTACGCGTTCGGCTTCAAGTGCGACGGGCCGATCATCCTGGACTGGCAACCGGTCATTGAGGCCGTGATCGCCGACGTTCAGCGCCGGCAACCGGCGGCCGCCATATCCGCGCGGTTCCACAACGGCCTCGTGGATGCCATCGCCGAAGTGGCGCGTCGCGTGGGTGAGCCAACCGTGGCTCTTTCCGGCGGCTGCTTCCAGAATCTCTATCTACTGGAGCGTACGCTCCGCCGCCTGGAAGCGGATGGCTTCCGTCCGTTGCGCCACCGAGACGTTCCTCCCAACGATGGCGGCATCGCGCTGGGCCAGGTGATGGCTTGCGCATTGGAGGGAAGAGGCCCCACCGCTCGGTGAGGATGCCTCTCTGGAGGTGGTTATGTGTTTGGCGATACCGGGACGGATCGAGTCTATTGAGCTGGAAGACCCTATTCTCCGGAGCGGGAAGGTGGATTTCGGCGGCGTGGCGCGTTCGGTAAACCTGGCATGCGTGCCGGAGGCCGTGGTGGGCGACTACGTGATCGTCCACGTAGGGATGGCCATCAGCCGGCTGGATGAGGATGAGGCGCAGCAGGTATTCGGCTATCTGAAGGAAATGGAAGCTGCGGACGAGGGCTCGTCGGCGTGAAGTACCTGGATGAGTATCGCGATGCGGGCGCGGTTAGGGAGTATGCCGAGGCGCTGGCCCGCGTCGCCACGCGTCCATGGACGATCATGGAGATCTGCGGCGGGCAGACGCACACCATCGTGAAGTACGGGCTGGACGAACTGCTGCCCGAGGGCATCACGCTGGTGCACGGCCCGGGCTGCCCGGTGTGCGTAACGCCGCTGGAGCGCATCGACAAAGCCATTGCGCTGGCGCAGCGGCCGGACGTGATCTTCTGCTCGTTCGGCGATATGCTCCGCGTGCCCGGTTCCGAGACGGACCTGCTCGCCGTGAAGGCCACCGGCGGCGACGTTCGCATCGTCTATTCCCCGCTGGACGCTCTCGATCTTGCCGCGGCAAACCCGCTGAAGGAAGTGGTTTTCTTCGCCGTGGGGTTCGAAACCACGGCCCCCGCAACGGCGATGGCGGCCTTCCAGGCCAAGCAGCGCGCCCTCTCTAACTTCTCCATGCTGGTTTCCCACGTGCTGGTGCCGCCGGCCATGGAAGCCATCCTCTCATCCCCCAACCGAAAGGTGCAGGGCTTCCTTGCAGCGGGCCATGTCTGCGCTGTTATGGGGGTTTATGAATACCGGCCGATTGTGGTAGAATATGGTATCCCTGTGGTGGTGACCGGGTTCGAGCCGCTGGACATCTTGCAGGGGATCCTGATGTGCGTCCGGCAGTTGGAAGAGGGCCGGGCCGAGGTGGAGAACCAGTACGCTCGCGCGGTTCGAGCCGAGGGGAACCGCCCCGCCCAGGATCTCATCGCCAAGGTGTTTGAAACCACCGCGCAGAAGTGGCGCGGCCTCGGATCCCTTCCGCAGAGCGGGCTGGGCCTTCGCGCCGAGTATGCGGAGTATGATGCCAACCTGAAGTTCGGGTTGGAGGAGATCGTCACCGAAGAGCCGTCGGAGTGTATGGCCGGGTTGGTGCTGCAAGGCATCCTGCGCCCGCCGGACTGCCCGGCATTCGGCACGAAGTGCACGCCGGAGCGCCCGCTGGGCGCGCCGATGGTATCAACCGAGGGCGCCTGCGCCGCCTATTACCGCTATCGGGGCATCCGGCCCGGGGCGTGAACCGCCCGGCAAGACTTATGGAAACCACGGACTTCGCTCTGTCCTGTCCACTGCCGATCGAGCGCTACCCGCATGTGCTGATGGCGCACGGCGGCGGCGGACGCTTGATGCACGACCTCATCGAGAAGATGATCGCCCCGGCCTTCGGCGGCGCCTCTCCCGAGGCGCGGCACGATTCCGCCACTCTGGAGGCCGGAGGCGTTACCCTGGCCTTCACCACCGACTCCTACGTTGTGCGTCCGCTCTTTTTCCCCGGCGGCGATATCGGCTCCATGGCGGTGCACGGCACGGTGAACGACCTGGCAATGTCCGGCGCGCGACCGCTGGCCCTTTCGGCCGGCTTCATCCTGGAGGAAGGCCTCCCGATGGACACCCTCTGGGCCATCGTGCGCAGCATGCAGGCGGCCGCGGAGTCCGTGGGCGTCACCATCGTAACGGGCGATACCAAGGTGGTTGACCGCGGGAAGGGCGATGGCATCTTCATCAACACGGCCGGCATCGGCCTGGTGGAAGCCAGGGCTGAGATCTCGCCGCGGATGGTGCAGGAGGGTGACGCCCTCATCCTGAGCGGCGACGTGGGCCGCCACGGCATCTGCATCATGGCCGCGCGTGAAGGGCTGGCGCTGGAGACCGCCGTGGAGAGCGATTCCGCTTCCGTGTCGGCCGCCGTGATGGGCCTTTTGGCCTCGGGCGTGGACGTTCACTGCATGCGAGACCTGACGCGCGGCGGACTGGCCAGCGCGCTAACGGAGATCGCCGGCGCCTCGCGCCTGGGGATCCATCTGGATGAGTTGGCGGTTCCGGTGCGGGCGGACGTGGCTGCCGCCTGCGAGATCCTGGGGTTCGATCCTCTTTACGTTGCGTGTGAGGGCCGTTTCGCGGGGTTCGTGCCGGCTGAACAGGCGGATCGCGCCGTGGATGCGCTCCGTGCACACCCGGTGTGCGCCGGAGCCTGCATCGCCGGCCGTGTGGAGAAGGCGCCGGCCGGGACGGTGGTGATGCGCACCCGTGTGGGCACATCGCGCATCGTTGATATGCTGAGCGGGGAGCAGCTTC
This sequence comes from Armatimonadota bacterium, assembly GCA_036504855.1. Taxonomy (GTDB): domain Bacteria; phylum Armatimonadota; class DTGP01; order JAKQQT01; family JAKQQT01; genus DASXUL01. The sequence continues at coordinate 59,881 of DASXUL010000016.1, forward strand.
CCCGCATCTGCTGAACCGGTCGAGCGCGAGACAACTGAAGAGCGATGATTGGTGTTGTACCGTTCCAGTGCTGAAAATGTGTGCCGCCTCGCGGCCGGCAGCCAGCCGGCCCCAGGAGTAGGAAGGAAAGTACGATTATGTACATCCGCAACATTGACGACGACGATGACTGCACCCTCCACACGCGCGGCGATGACCTTCGCAACCACCTGCGCCGCGCGTCCGCAACCATAGGCCGGATGAAAGATCCGGAAGCCCAGGAGGCCATGGGCGAGCTCCTGGAAGCCTTCCGCGTGGTGACGGAGATCCTGTATGATCTCTCGGACCCCACCCGTCGCCCCCTTCACGTAACCAGCGCCAACTCCCCATATTCGCTATCGTAGGGACCGGGGCATGGAGGCTGGAACCGTTTCCAGCCTGCCGCGCCCGTAACTCAAGACCTCAACATGACTCCTCGCATCGTAGTCGCAGGCAGCGCCAACATGGATATGACGCTGCGAACGCCGCATATGCCGGCGGCCGGTGAAACCGTTCAGGGCCTTTCGCTTTCGTATGCGCCGGGCGGGAAGGGCGCCAACCAGGCCGTGGCCGCGGCCCGCCTGGGCGCGCAAGTGGCCATGGTGACCCGCGTGGGCAACGATCCCGCCGGTCCGGCTGTGCGTTGCAACCTCGTGGACGCCGGCATTGACGCCATGTACGTTCTGGACACCCCCACGGAGCCGCAGGGGATCGCCGTGATCCTCGTGGACGACGCGGGCCAGAACAGCATCGTTCTGGCCGCCGGCTCGAACGGCGCCATCTCGCCCGACGATGTAGACGCCTGCGCCGCCGCGTTCCAGGGCGCCCAGGTAACGCTGCTGCAGAACGAGATCCGCATGGAGACCACGCTCCGCGCCGCGCAACTGGCGAAGGCCGCGGGAGCGACCGTCATCTGGAACCCGGCGCCCGCCCCAAAAGGCTGGCCCCGCGAGATGGCCGGGCTGGTGGACATCGTGATCCCCAACGAGAGCGAAACAGAGCGCCTCACCGGTCTGCCTGTCACTGACGCTGCCAGCCGCGAACGCGCCGCCGAGGCCCTGCTGGCAATGGGGTTCGGGACGGTGGTCCTCACCCTGGGCGGCGAGGGAGCTTTGTGGGTGGACGGGGCGTGCTCCTTCCAGGCGCCGACCTTCCAGGTGGACGTGGTGGACACTACCGCCGCCGGCGACACCTTCTGCGGCGCCCTGGCCGTTGCCCTGGCCGAGGGCCAACCCAAACCCGCCGCCGTCCGCTTCGCCTGCGCCGCCGCCGCCCTGGCGGTGACCAAGATGGGCGCCCAGGCCGGCATCCCCACCCGGCCCGAAGTGGAAGCCCTGCTGGCCCGTTAGCCGTCAGCCGTTCTCGCGTAGCCGTGAACGGCCGGCGTGGCGATCCAGGGGCGGCTCTACGCCCCGGTCTCACGCCCCAAGGCGGTGCGCGCCCGGTTGACCTCCCTCTCCCGCGATTCAGCCCCCGTATGCATTTGTGCGCCGGCCTGTTCCTCCGCAGTGTACAGTGTGGCAGACAGTATGGACAATATAGCAGACAAAATGTCTGGTAAACTGGACAAAATCGCGCGTTCCATGGCATCATGCCGTCGAGGAGCGTGAGGAATGGACAACAAGCCACGATTGGCGAATCGTCTGAAGGTGGCGCGGGCGGAACGAAGCGTTTCACAGGAGGAGTTGGCCGCCATGGTGGGGGTTACGAGGCAGACGATCAGCTCCATTGAGACGGGGCTGTACTGCCCATCCGCGCTTCTGGCGTTCCAACTGAGCAAGCGCCTCGGCAAGGGCGTCGAGGAGCTCTTCTACCTGGAAGGGGAAAACCAATGAAGAACGAGGGCGTGGCGCGTGATGAACGCACCGTGTCGGTTGAAAACGCCAGCTACCGGTTGGCGTACCTGTTCCTCTCCTTTGGGCTGCTGGCGATCATCGCATACAGGAGCTATGCCTTGCGGGAGAGCTGTTGGGATCTGTTTGCCCTGGTCATCGCCGGGGGGTTGGTGGCGCAGCTGTATCAGGCATCCCACCGCGTGCTGACGCGGCGCTGGGCTGCAACAGCCGCGTTGACCCTGCTGGCGGCGGCGGTCGTCGGCGCGGGGATCGCGCTGAATTTGAAGCGGTAGGATCGGCAACGACGTTTGCAGTGGGACGAAGGGGCCTCGCGGATGCATCCGCGGGGCCCCTTCGGTTGCGGCTCAGCTCAGGATCGCGGAGACCGCCACGAGGGCGGCGGCGCCGAAGAGAAGCACAACAAGGTAGCAGACCGCCAGAGCCGCGTACTTGACGGCCGTCTTGGGGATGCCCTGTCGATAGACAGCCAGCATGGCTGTGAATACGTACACCGCAACGGCGACCACAAATGCCGTGATCGCCCAGCGGCGATGCAGCCAGATCGCGCCGGCCAGAACGGCGAAGGCGAAGGCATGCACGTGCAGGGCGAACACCAGGTGCTCGATGTACAGGCGCCCGCGGCGGGCGTAGAGGAGTTTCAGCAGCAGCGCGAACAGAGGCAGCAGCGCGAACATGGCCTTGGGCGCGTTCTGCAGTATGCTGTTCTCCAACTCCGCCGAGAAGCTGCGGACTCCCTCGTTGCGCATCCGGATGGCGCGGCGCGTGACGATCTGTTCGATCCACTCATCGCGTTTGCCCGGCGGAAGCGCCCTTTGGCGCGCGTCGTAGTCCTCCGGAGTGTCTGGCAGGCTCTTCCAGTCTACGTCCTTCCCATCGATCTTCACGGCGCCGTTCAGGGCCGTGAAGCTGCCGACCTGTGACTGGCGGTCCGCGGCGCGCGCGGCTGGGCGCGCGGAGAGCGGCTCAGAAGCGGCGCGCCGTCCATCCTTCGCCACAGCCGTGATCTTGTACCAAACCGTCTCCCCGTTTCGCGCGGCGCGGTCCTTCCAATGCGGCTCGCTGAGCGCGGCGGCCACTCGCCGGTACGGGCCGGATGCCGAGTCTGCCCGATTGACGTCGAAATGGGACGTCGACGCGCCCTCCCAGGAAAGCTCCACCACGCCATCGCCCGGGCGGACTTCCACGGCTGTGGGGCGGAGCGCGTCTCCGGCGTCGCCGGAAGCTTCGTTCGGGGCGTGCAGCGAGATGACATAGAAGAGCACGAGGCTGGTGAACACGTAGATGCGCCACGGCGAGAGGTACCGCTCGCGACGGCCGGCGTTGTAGTCATTCGTGAGGCGGCCGGGGCGGAACACCAGCGTGACGATCGTCCGCAGCAGCCGCGAATCCCAGGAGAACGTGTCTCCCAGAAACTCGCCAGCCAGGCGCCAGATTGAGACGACCTTGTGGGAGTGTTCCTGTCCGCAGTGGGCGCAGAAGCGGCCCACCACGAGGGCCCCGCAGTTCAGACACTGCTCGGGCTCCTCGTCCTGGTTCGGTTCCACCGGGTCCGTCGATGAGTTCATCGGTTGGCTCATGGACATGCTCCTTCCGCATTATGGATGTCCGCTGCGTCCGGCGCCGCATAATGAGAGAGATGAATGAAGCGATCATTGAAGCGTTGGAGGGGCTGGCGGGAGTGTGGGCCGTGGGGGGCGCGGTGCGGGACTGGGCGATCGGGCGACCTTTCAAGGATCTGGATATCGCCGTGGAGGGGGACGTTCGGTCCGCGGGAGCGGCCGTGATGGCCGCTGTGGGCGGGCACTTCTTCCTGATGCACCCCGCGTCGCAGACGGCGCGCGTTGCCTTTGCGGACGGCGCCTGGGTAGACATCGTCCCCCTGCCGCACGGCCTGGAAGCCGACCTCCAACGGCGGGACTACACGGTGAATGCGCTGGCCGCGCCGATCGGCATGTTGCGCCGCCCCGCGCCATCGCCAATGCCGGCGGCCCCGCCGCCCGGCGTGGTAGACCCAACCGGCGGGTGGGGGGACCTGCGCGCCGGCATTGTTCGCCTCACGCACTCCACCGCTCTGGAGGAGGACCCGCTACGCACCCTGCGCGGCCTCCGGGTGGCCACCACGCTCCGGTTTGCCACGGAGCCAAGCACCTGGCGGGCGATCGAACGGTGCGCCCCGCTCCTGGCGCGGGTGTCCCCGGAGCGCGTTCGCGACGAGTGGTTGGCGCTGCTGGACGCCCCGCGCGCCCGCGATGGCGTGGCCCGTGCCGCGGACCTGGGGCTCCTCGACGTGGTCCTCCCGGAATGGCGCGAGCTGGAAGGCGTTACTCAGAACCCGTACCACCACCTGGATGTGTGGGACCACACCCTGGACGTGTTGCACCAATTCGACGCCATGCTCTCGCGCACGGCCCTCGAACCCCCGCTTCGGCTCCCGGACGATCTCTACGACGACGTGTCCGCCTACCTGGGCGAGACCGTGAGCGCCCCCCACACCCGACGGGCGCTGATCCGCCAGGCGATGCTGATGCACGATAGCGGGAAGCCGGCCACGCGCACCGAAGACGGGGTGGGGCGCGTGCGATTCCATGGCCATGAGGGCGCCAGCGCAGACACCGCGCGCGACTGGGCCCACCGGTTCCGCCTCAGCGGAAAGGAACGGGACTTTCTCACCGGAGTGGTGGGTTTGCACATGCGGCCCGGCGCGCTGGTGGACCCCGGCGTCACGGAGAGAGCCGTGAAGCGGTTCCTGCGCGACGCCGGTCCCGCGGCCCCGGCCCTGTTCATCCTGAACGCCGCCGATCGCCTGGCCGCCCGAGGGCCATGGACCACCGACGAAGAGGTGGACACGCAGGTGGAGGGCACGTGGCGCTTGCTGCGCCTGTGGTTCGAGATGAAGCACACCGTGGCCCTCCCGCTTCCCCTTTCGGGGCGCGACCTGATGTCGGCGTACAACCTGCCCGCTGGCCCCCGCATAGGACGGCTTATCCAGATGCTCCGTGACATTCACCTGGACGCGCCGTTCCCAGACAGGACCGCGGCCGTTGAGGCGGCCCGTGGCCTGCTGACCGAGGAGGAACACTGCGATACGATGGGAGAGCCGTGATATGGAACAGGCGGACCTGCACATGCATACGACGGCGTCGGATGGGATCTTCTCGCCGGCGGACGTGGTTCGCTTTGCCCGGGCCAAGGGGCTGGCGGCGATCGCCATAACGGATCACGACGTGACGGACGGCGTGGAAGAGGCGCGCCTGGCCGGCGAGGAGAAAGGCCTTGTCGTTCTGCCCGGCGTGGAGATCAACACCGATCATGGCGACACAGAGATCCATGTGTTGGGCTACTGCATGGACCTCGCGACGCCCAGGTTCCAGGCCACGATGGATTGGCTTCGCCAGGGACGCGTTGATCGCGCGCGGCAGATGGTGACGAAGCTGTCGATGATGGGTTGTCCGCTTTCGTGGGAGCGCGTGAAGGAGATCGCCGGGCCCGGCGCGATGGGACGCCCGCATCTCGCCGACGCGCTGGCGGAAGCCGGCTTCGTTGTGGACCGCTCTGAGGCGTTCCGACGTTACCTGGGGAACGACGGCCCCGCCTACGTGCCGCGCGCCCGCTTCGACGCCGTCGAGGCCATCGCCATCATCCGTGAGGCAGGCGGCATCCCGGTGGTGGCTCACCCCGTGAAGATCGGCGCCGACGGCTTGATCCCCCCTCTCGTGGAGGCCGGCCTGGGCGGCATTGAGGCCTTTCACCCGGACCATACGGAAGCGGATGCCCGCCGATATGTGGCGCTGGCCGACTCGCTGGGCCTCATCTGGACGGGCGGATCCGACTTCCACGGAAACAACGAGTCGCGCCCTCTGGCCTGTCGCACCGTTCCGCTGTCTCAGGTCCAGGCGCTTCAGCGGGCCGCGAAGCAGTAGCCTCGCTGCCCGCCGCATCGAGCCCCAACGGCGCGCGTAACGCAGACGTGATGGTTGAAGCGAGCAAGCAGAGACGCTACAATGAGGGAGTCGGCGCACCCATGGTTCATCGTTTTGCCGCGCCACGAGGCGCGGCGGTGAGCCTGGCCCGTCGGACGTCAGCGATGAATATGTACACACACGCAGCACAGATCACCCTTTCCAGCCTGTTCCTGTTCGCCTGCGCCGGCTCTGTTCACGGAACCGCCAGTACCCTGAGCTTCCAGAGCGCTGGACGCACGATCCGGATGGCCAAGTGGACCGCCGGCACGCCGGGCCAACACCCGGCTGTGATGTTGCTCCACGGCGGAGGCGGCCCGCAACTCATTGAGAATGACCCCAACTACACGCGCTACCCGCTGGCGCTTGCCAGAGCCGGGTTCGACGTCTACATGCCCTACTACTGGGAGGCCACGGCGCCCAGTGACGACGGCACTCCGGCGAACATCGCGGCGTGGCTGCGGTCCGCCGAGAACGCGCTGGCCTGGATCAACGCCCAGCGCACCACCAAGCCGGGCAGCGTCAGCGTCATCGGTCTTTCGTACGGCGCCTTTCTGGGGCTGTGTCTCTCCGCTCAGGATCCGGGCGTGAAGGCGATGGTCTCCTTTTACGGTTGGCTGCCGCAGGACCGCGCCGACGCGGTGAAGCGCATGCCGCCGACCCTGATCCTGCACGGGAGCAAGGATGTCCTCGTGGACGTGAAGGAGGCCGGGGCGCTCGACCGTCTTCTGTCCGACCGCAAGGTTCAGCACGAAGTTCACATCTACCCCGGCGAGAACCACGGCTTCGTGGGCGAGCCTTTGGAAGACTCGGAGCGTCGCCTGGTCGCGTTTCTGACCCAACACGGGAAGTAAGCCAGAAACGCGAAAGGGCGCGGATGAAATCACCTTTCATCCGCGCCCTTTCGCGTTGGGACGATCAGAGTCGCCTGGCCCCTCGGGGCCAGGCGACATTCCCATCCGCGTTCACGCGCTGGTTGCCTATGTAGGCGTTCGGTGTCGATAGTTGGCTTTCGCCACGGTAGCGCCGGCGGCCCGCCGGAATCCGCCCGAAGGGCGGACACCCGTGGCCGCTTCGCGGCCATGCCGGCGGGCCGCCAGCGCTACCGTGCACATCTGGCGAGTTTCACCGATCGTCTACTTAGAGCGTAACCACTTGGCCGGTCTCCATGCTTTCGATCTGCGCCAGCAGCAGGCGCACGCTTTCGCGGGCATCCTGGGGCGTGGTGATGGAGGGCTTCACGCCGTCGCGGATGCAGGCGGCGAAGTACTCGATCTCCTTGTAGTAGCCGCCGAGGTCGCTGATATTGCCGCCCTCATCGGCGCTGCCCACCGATTGCGGCTCGGGCTTGATCGGCTCGGGCTCGGCGTTCGGGCGGTAAAGCAACAGCGGGTTGTCTCGGCCAAGGCTCAGGTCCAGCACGGCGTCCTCGAGGACGGCCACGAAGGCGTGCTGGAAGGGGTAGTTGGGTTGGTAACCCCAGGAGCCCTCTGCGGAGCAACGGCGTTCGTCATTGAACGTGTAGGAGGCCCACATCTGGCCGATTCCGGTGCTGTCGCGTACGCCAACGGCGTAGACGGATTTGGGGTCGCCCATCAGGTAGCGCACGTAGTCCACGTCGTGGATGTGCCCTTCGAAGGGGATGCCTCCGGCGCGCTTCTCATCGTGGGTCCACATTTCCCAGTTGTACATGGGAACGGCCATGCGGCGCAGACACGTGAAGGAGCGGAGCTTGCCGTACTTGCCGGAGGCTACGGCTTCCTTCAGGTAGGCGTACTCCGCCCAGAACCGGATCACGTGGGCGATCATGAAGTTGGCGCTGGTCTTCTCTCCGGCGCGCAGCATTTCATCGCATTCAGGCAGGGTGAGGGCCATCGGCTTCTCACAGAGTACGTGCTTGCCGGCCTCCAGGCCGGCGATAGCGGCGCCAGGGTGCCACGGCGTGGGAGTGCAGACGTCGACGATATCGATGTCCGCATTGGCCAGCATGGTGGCCCAGTCCTCGAACTGCTCCGGGGCGCCGGGGCACTTCTCCCGGCTCTCCGCAGTGGGGTCGGCAATGGCCGCTAACTCGGCGCCTGGGAGCGCCACCCAACAGTTCGCGTGCACGCGTCCCATGAACCCGGTTCCCACCAGGCCGACGCGCAGTGTCTTTTCGCTCATGGAATATGCCTCTCTGGACGCAGGGCGTTCGGGCCCGGTTGGCGACGCGACCCCACCCATCCGAGAACCGCTCTGAAACGGGCGAAGCCGTGCGCGGCGCCTGGCGTCGAACGCCCTGCGCCCACTCAGAATTTCAGAATATGGTCCATCGCCACGCTGGCGGCGGTGAGGGTGGCGGCGGGGAAGTGGTTGTAGGCGGGGATCATCTCGGCGGTGACCCAGCCGTTATATCCAGTGGCCTTCAGGGCGGCCATTACGGCCGGCCAGTTCACGTCGCCCTCGCCCAGGTCAACGAAACCGGCGGCAGTGCCCACCGCGTTCTTGAAGTCCTTGAAATGGACGCGCGCGATCCGGGAGCCGAGGATGGAGACCCATTGTTCCGGGTAGCCGGTGAGCAGCACGTTGCCCACGTCGAAGTAGGAGCCCACGCGGGGACTGCCGAAGCCGTCGATGAAGTCGCGCATCTCCAGCGGGGAGAGCAGGAATTTGTTCCACACGTTCTCGAGCCCAATGGTGACGCCGTTCGCCTCAGCCTTCTTCACGAGGCCGCCGATAGCTTCCTTGGCGCGCGCGTAGGCCACGTCATAGGGTGTAACCTCGCCGCCGGGCAGGAAGAAAACGTCCACGCTGCCGGGGACGGCCAGGATGGCATCCACGCCCACCCATTTGGCGATGTCCAGCATCTTGTCAACGGCGGCGATGCCCGCGCCGCGGGTTTCCGGGTTGCCGCTGGTGAGCGGATGCTCCCAGAGGAAGCCGGTAGCCACGCCGACGAGGTCGAGCCCCAGCGCGTCCGCTTTACGGCGGATGGCTTCAGCCTCGGCCTGGGTGGTTGAGAAGCCCAGGTCACCTTCGCCGTCGAAGGAGAGCTCCAGGCCGTCGAAACCGGCGGCCTTAGCGCGGGAAAGGCATTCGTCCAGTGGGATGTCCGCCGGAAGACTCCAGCGGCTGATACCCTTTTTCACAGTAACCTCCAAGGTGATAGTGCGAAGCGGGCGGCGGCTCCGCCCGATGATTGCTCCTACATCCTTAGCGGTTTTCGCCGCGCTTCGCCAATTGCCAGGCCGCTGGAAATCCGGTGGACGGGGAACGCGCCGATTTCTTCATGCGAAGTGCGGGGTGATGTGTGGAAGATGTGAATGGGACGCGCATGTATGCGCTCTGGCCATTGTGGTATCCGCGTGGGAGGCAGGTTCTCGAAGATGACGACCAGCATAGCAGGCAATCAAGTTCAGGTGGTTCGCCGCCGTCGTGCGCGCCAGAGATCGCGCGCCTTTTCGATGATCGAGCTGCTGATCACCATGGAAGTGGGGATGATCATCGCCGGGATGGCGTTGCCCAACATCAAGACGTCGCGAAAACAGGCGGACGAAGCAGGCGCGGTGTCGGGCCTGCGCCAGCTTTCAGATGCTCAGGAGTTGTACCGGCCTCGGCAGAACCCGCCGGATTACGCGCCGTCTCTGCAGCGTCTGCGCGCCGCCGGCCTGATCGACGAGACCCTGGCGGACGGCGAAAAGTCCGGCTACACGTTCCAGGTGAACGGAACGCCCACCAACCAGACCTACGCTTTCACCGCCGTCGCCGCCGTGCAGAACAGCACGGGAGACCGCAGCTTCTATGTGGACCAGACCGGCGTCATCCGCATGGAGAACGACGCCAGCGTCTGCTACCTCAGCCCGCCGTTGCAGTAACGCTCAGCAATCAGCATTCGGCAATCAGCAATCAGCATTCAGCCCGGAGGCTTCGTACAGTGAGGACGCGTCCCTCATAGTGCAAGGCCTTCGGGCTGAATGCTTCAAAAATACACGGGGCTCGCCACATCATCGTGACGAGCCCCGATGGGGAATGGGTAAGGAATAAGGGCCTTACACGGGGACGACGTTGATGGCTTCAAGACCCTTGCGGCCCTGCTGCACTTCGTACTGGACAGCCTGGCCTTCCCGAAGACTGCGGTAGCCATTGCCTTGGATGCTGCTGAAGTGGACGAACAAGTCCTCTCCCCCGTCATCCTGGCCAATGAAGCCGTAGCCTTTGGAGTCATTGAACCATTTTACGGTTCCGGTGGACATTGGAAGGATCCTTTCTCGAACTCCTTCGCCGGAAAGGATCCCCGTTGACACCTTCCCGCCCCAGGATTCGCAACTAAGCGCCCGACTCACATCGGACCTACGGTATTGTACGCTTGCCAGGAGAGCCATGACAATCGCGCGCTATGTGTTAAAAGGTGATTGTGTGCGCTCCGTCATTGACCAATCCGCGCCGGCGCCGTTACGCCCTTGCGCTCACGCTCGCCCGGTCTTCCATTTCAGCGCCTTGCGCAGCGCCGCGGGCGCAACGGGCGGGCATCGCTCCGCATCCGCCGCGGCCGCCTCGAACTCGTAGACCGGTCGCATTCGCTGGTTCGGCGGCACGCTCTCCATCGCGAGGTACGCCGTTATCTCCGAGAAGCGGGGCTTCTCAAGCCCCAGAAACGGCTCATCGCGCCGGCACCGTTGAGGGTCGTCGAAGCTGATATGCTCCCGGCACATCAGTGGACGCGCCGGGTAGATGGAGCACATCCCGTCTCGCAGGAACGGGCAGTGGACGCCGTACACGGCCGCGCGCTGTCGGTCGGATGGAGGGGGACCCAAGCCCTGTACACTCTTCAAAAGCGTAGCCAGGCCGGATCGGGCGTGCGGACGGGATGCCATGGCCTGCAGATAACGGGCGGTTGAGGAACGAACTGCTTCGGCCATCCCGTGGGCGTCCACGAAGTCGCGGATGGCCAGGCCCTCGTGAGGGGTGATAAACACCGGTTGCCGGCAGCAGTAATCGCACCGCCGGCGGCAGGAGACGGGGGGCTGGTGGTTATGGGTGACCATCTCGACGAGGTCGTCGCACGCGGATTGCACGCGGGCGATGACCTCGGCATGGCTGAGCCTGGGAAAGTGGGTATTGGAGCGAGTCATCTCTTCCATGATAGTGCCGGCGCGTTTGCCGGAGCAGGCCCGCTGGGAATCCTCTCAGCAGACACACAGAAGGAGGAGATACGATGTTTGCCATCAGGTCTGCGGCTCTGAGCGTAGGGGCCACAATGCTGGTTTGCGCCGGCGCGTACGCCGCCAGCACAGTCGTGCCGAAGGGCACGCCGGTGACGCTGGTGTTCGACCAGCGCCTGTCCAGCAAGACGGCGAAAGCCGGCCAGACGGTTCGGATGCACGTGCGTGACAACGTAGTGGTTGACGGGCGAACCGTGCTGGCCCGCGGAACGCCGGTGCGAGGCGTTATCTCGCAGGTAGACAAGCGGAAGCGCTACGGCGTGAACGCGAAGCTGCGGATCGCTGTGAACCCGGTGCGCACGCCGTCCGGGGCGCGCCTGACTCTTGAGCCGCGCAACCAGGGCGCGTATGTAGCGGGCAAGAAGAGCTCCCAGGCGGCGGCAGCCACGGCAGGCGGGGCGATGGTGCTGGGGCCCGTGGGCCTAGTGGGCGGCATGTTCATCCACGGCAAGTCGGTTGAGGTGAAGCCGGGCGACACATTCGACACATCCGTGGCGCGAGACACGGTGGTGCGGCGGTAAGCGAAAGGCGGCCTGGCCCCTCGGGGCCCGGCCGCCTTCTTGAGCCCCTACGGCTCCGGATCGACGCCCACGGGCCCGAAGCCCGCGGCGCGGATGGTCAGGTACACCATTCCCCGGCGGCTGCTGTAGCGGAACTCTGGCTCAATGCAGCGGACATGCTTCCCGACGGCGAACTGAAGGTCATATACGTCCTTGCGGTGCGTGTCATACCAGATGCCGCCTTCGAAGCGGTAAGCCCCGAAGGCGATCCGTTTGCGCGCGAAGATCTCCGTGAGCACCTGAACGCGGTCGAACAGGAATGGCGTGGAGCCGTGCACAATGGTTCCGGACGCGCCGAGATCCTGAAAGACGTCGCTGTCGCCGCTGCCGATGGAAGCCTCCAAACCGGATGCAATGTAGGTTGACCCGGTGGTGTATGTTGCAGCGCGGAGTTCCGAGAGCAAGCTCAGGCCGGGCTTGGTTCCCCGGTCCATGATGCGGCGGCGCCACCGGGCCTGCACGCGTCCGGCGTCGGTGCGCGTGGTATGCTCCCGCATGTAGCCCACGGAGATGTCCAGGCTCTGGTCGCGGCCCAACAGCACGCCGGCCTCGGGCAGACGGGATACGAGCACTGGCCGGCGCGCGCGCACCGGGTACTCGCTTTTCCACTCCGCGTCTACGTACGGGTTCAGGGGGCCGTCTCCGGCCCAATCTGTTCGGCCCCGGATCCCCTGCCGCGTTGTGGTTTCCACCTCCGCGTAAGTGTCGCCCTTGAGGCCAAGCGGTTGGGCCAGCGTAAAGCCGGATACGCGGCTGTATCCCGGGCGAATAACCGGGAAGTGGTGGCGCGCCTGGGCGCGGCCCTTGTGCAGGCGGTAGGTGAGGCTGGGGAACTGGGCCACGCGGTGTCCAAAGATCTCAACCGTGACGCCGTTCGCGGTGATGCGTCGGTTTGGGATGATGGTGACGCGCTTGGCGTGGATCGTGTAGCTTGGATCGTCCGCTCCGCAGGCCGTGAAGGAGGTATCGACCACAACCTGGCGTTTTGGGGCCAGTTCCAACGTGGCGGCCCGAAACGTGATTCCGTACTGGCGGCTGACAACCCCGGTGACGGTTCCCGTGCGGGCGGCCCAGCGGTATTCCAGCGAGTCTCCGTGGGCGGCGTGGTCGTTGGAGACGACCATCACGTTTCCCTGGGCGGAGAGCGTCTGCGCCTGCATGTCCGCCTGGAGCGCATCGGCCGTAACGGTGGTGGTCAGCGTGGTTCCATCCGCCTCGGGCTGCGTGATGATGGCGGTAACGTGTCCGGAAGCCTGGATGGGGTTCATATCAGGTCCGGTGTCGTAGGTGTCCGCATCGAGGGTGATGTGGCTCACGGCGCCGGCTTCCAGTTGGATGGGCGTCTTCTGGCCCGCCGCGGGCGCTGGGAGCATCGTAGCGGCGGCAAGGGCGAGGATAATGGGGAAGCGTGTCATCTCGGGTACGGTTCCGGGCTCGTTCAAGAGGGACAGTGGGTCGGCCGGCTGGTCGTTCACCCTTACGATAGCAGGGGGGTGGGGGCGGCGCCGAATGGCGGCGCGCGCCAAAAATGGGACCGGCCCCCGGAGGGAGAACCCTCCGGGGGCCGGTCTGTTCCGCGTCGGCTCTGGTTAGAACTTGACGGTGAACTGACCGACGGCGACCGAGCCGCGGGTGTCCTGGCCGTTGTTCAGCAGGTTGGCGCCCTTGTCACGGTAGTCGATGATCTGGTAGAGGAGCTTGAAGCTCGCGTTGTCGGAGAGGGTCGTGCCGTAGCCCAGGTTGTAGTAGGTCTGGACGGCGGTAGCGCCGGTGGCGTTGATGATGTCGTTCGGGCGGTAGCGGACCGACTCGACGCCAAGGTCCACCTTGTTGGTGCTGGTGAGGTCGAACTTCAGGCCAGCGTTCCAATGGGTGATCTTGGTTCCGCGATCCTTGTCCAGCACGTCTCCGCCGGGGCCGGCGACGCCGGCAACGATGGACTTGTACTGGGCAGCTTCGCCGGAGAAGGCGAGGCCCTTGGCCAGCGGGATACCGATGGTGCCCACGGGGCCTTCGATGTTGGTCGGGTTCTTCCAGCTTCCGATGGAGCCCCAGGCGCCCGGAGCGCCGAAGAAGGGCTCAACGCGCTTGTAGCCAGCCGTCAGCGCGATGGCGCGGATGGCGAAGTTGGCGCGCGCATCGTACGCCGCGTGCAGGTTGCTCTTCATGAATGCGGAGTTGTCGTTGTTCAGGTTGAACTTGGAGCCGCGCTGGAAGAGGTTGCTGTTGGAGTACTCGGCCTTCAGGCCGATGCCGCGGAAGAGGTTCAGGCCGAGGTCGGCGCCGTAGATGGAGCCGCGGCCGATGTCCATGGCATTGATGCCCGGCAGGGCAGTGCCCGTCAGGTCGGTTTCATTGATGCCGGCGGAGATGAGCGTCAGGCCCAGCGTGCCGCCGTACGGGGTGCCGACGGTGGCGTGGATACCAGCGGACTGGGTGATCGGGGCGAACAGGTAGGGCAGGCCCTGGATGTTCGAGCCGCGCGGTCCGTAGAGGGCCTCGGGGGCCGTGAGGATCGCGTTGCCGCCGTCATAGGCGAACGGGCTGGTGGGGCTGTAGGTGCCGCCGGTGATGAACAGCGGGTAGCCGGAACCGGAGGCGAATGTGCCGCTGGTGTTCGGACCGCCGGTGAGGTAGGAGGTGCCGTGGGTGCCGCCGTACGCGGTGAAGCCGATTCCGCCGATGCGGAACTTGCCCTTCAAACCGGTGAAGACGACTTCGCCGTTGTCCGTGGAGGTGATGTTGGTGTAGGAATCGTAGTCCACGAGCTTCAGGGTGTACGGGGTGAACTGGACGCCGGTCTTACCAGCTTCCAGGGCGATCTCGCCGCGGCCGAAGGAGATCGGCGCTTCGATGTAGACCTTAAGCGGGGAGATTTCGGCGTTGAGGCTGCCCTTGGTGGCGCTGCCGTACGGGAACACGCCGCGGTCGAAGCCGGGCAGTCCGGGTACAGACGGGGCGGCGGAGAAGCCACCCATGTAGTTGCCGATGTTGAGAACCGTGTTCGCCTTGATGGACTTCGTCACGCGGCCGGTAATCCCGAGCTGCATGTTGTAGAGCATCTGGCTGGCTTCCAGCAGGTTGTCGGTATGGTTCAGCGGGCGGCCATCGATGTCGGTGGGGGCGCCGGACCAGTTGTCCGCGTTCGGCGTGTAGACGACGCCATTGGTGAGCGTGTCACGCTTGACGGCGCTCATGCGGCTCATGGCCGTGAGCTCGCCGGTGACCTTCACGCGGCTGACTTCGTCTTCCAGGATGCCCACGCGGCGGGTGACGTCGGCGAGATCTTTCTTCACGCCGGCGACGTCCACCTGCAGCATCTGCAGTTCAGGGGCGAACTGGTCCACCAACTTCTTCAGCGTATCGAAGTCGTCCTTGGAGACGAGGCCGTTCAGCTGATCCTTCGTGGCGAAGTTGGAGGTGTCGATCGGCTCGGCGGGCTTAATGCCGCTGACCTGATCCTTGATGTAGGTCTCGAGCTGCGGGATCATACGAGCGATGACCACCGCGAACTCGTAGCGGGTCATGGCCCGCTTACCGCCAAAGGTGCCGTCCGGGTAGCCAATCACGAGCCCGCGCTGAGCGAGGGTGTTGACCGCCTGGTAAGCCCAATGGTCCTGAGGGACATCCGCGAACGGAGCTTGGGCATGGGCTGCTGAGGCCACGATGGCGACAGTAGCGATCCCCATAAACAGTCTCTTCATTCTTTCCTCCTGAAAAGCGCCAGAGACAGTCCGGCGGTTTCCGAGGCGGGAAAGCGGGGTCAGGGAACCGGTTCGCGCGTCCAGTGTCCAAAGTTTCCTGCGCGCGTTACGGTTGCCATGCCCGCTGCCTGAATCGGAAGCGATGCCGGCGCCGCACACATCCGGCGGACCCGCCGGTGAACATGCGGCCTTGCCTCCCACCTTAGAGCGGCGCGGGTGTCCGCGCCGTCGGCGATTGTGGGGAAGCATCCAATTGCCGAGGCAAAGCGTGAAGACGCGCCGCTCGTGACGAGGGACAACGCATCACACTCTTAGTTTTCGGTTAGAAGTTCGGTTCTCCGCAGCATCGGCGCGCAAACGGTTTGGTCGCGCATGCCATAATGAACGTACGACGTGTATTGGCGGCTCGGTTGATCTGCTTCTACCCGTGTCCATCTTAGCCCCTACTGCTGAGGTATTCAAGCGAACCCCATTGGCATCACTATACCCGGCAAGCGTGGTTCGGAAACGTGCGAAGCGTTCGGAACCGCCGAAGCAGGGGGCATGCCCGTTTGCTAGAGGCCCCATGATTCAGGGGCGGGGAACAGATCCGTTCGCCATCGTCTCAGAGCCGCCGCTTCACCATGAGATCCGCCTGGTTATATATCGATTTGGAAGCCGTCCGCGCTAATGTAAGAGCTGTGCAAGCGTGGGTGGGCCCCGGCGTCCGCGTGATGCCCATTGTCAAGGCGAACGCCTATGGGCACGGGTTGGAGCCGGTGGCGCGCGCCTGCACGGAAGCCGGGGCGGAATGGCTGGGCGTGGCGATCCCGGATGAGGCGATCACTCTGCGGGAAGCCGGCGTCGAATCGCGCATCCTTGTATTGGGGGCATGCGATCCAGATTCCGCGGGCGACATGGTGCGCTATTCGGTGGATTGCGCCGTCTCTACACCCGAGGCCGTCAGAGCGCTCTCCCTCGCCGCGCAGGCGCACGGGAAACCGGCCCGGGTTCACGCCAAGATCGACTCGGGGATGGGCCGCGTGGGCGTGCTTCCGGGCGAAGCGGAGTCGCTTTTCGCGGGCATTGCAGCCGCGCCGGGGCTGGAATGGGCGGGCTTGATGACGCACTTTGCCGCGTCGGATGCTGTTGACCTTGCGTTTTCGCGCGAACAATGGGCGCGCTTCGCCGCGGCCATCCCCGTGGCGCTACGCCTGCGGCGCAGTGCCGACCCCCTGATGGTTCATGCCGCCAACTCCGCCGCAACCTGCCGCATGCCCGACACCCGCGCGCCGATGCTGGGAGTGCGCCATATGGTGCGGCCGGGACTGCTTACGTATGGCGTTCCGGCAGCGCCCGGAGAACGCCCCTTGTTGCGCCAGGCGGTTACGCTGACCGCCCGCATCCCGCAAGTGCGGACCGTTCCGGCCGGCGCCACCGTGAGTTACGGCGCCACATTCACCACACGGCGAGAGAGCCGCCTTGCCGTTGTGCCTCTCGGCTACGCGGACGGCTATCCCCGCGCTGCCAGCAACCGGGCATCCGTCTTGTTGCGCGGCCGGCGCGTGCCCGTTGTAGGGCGCATCTGCATGGACCAGTTCGTGATCGACGCCACCGACACCGGCGCCGAAATTGGCGACGAAGTGGTCCTTCTCGGCGCGCAAGGCGACGGTGTCATCTCGGTGGAGGAGGTGGCCGCCTGGGGCGACACCATCCACCACGAGGTGATGGCGCGGTTCTCAGCGCGGCTTCCGCGGCTCTACGGGGGGTTGGAGCCAACTCCAAACCCAGTAGGCTGACCTCCGCACCTGGTGGAGCGAACCCTTCCTTGCCTCACAGCCCAGCGTCCTTTACCTAGCCCCTATACTGTCCGTATGGAGAACTCACCCTTGGAGAAGACGGAAGGCATCCCCGCGCTGCGCGAGCAGATCGACCAGGTAGACCTGGAGATTCTGGAGTTGATCAACCGGCGGGCCGGTTTGGCGCTGCAGATCGGCCAACTGAAGGCGGCCACCGCCGCCAAGGATGAGCCGGCGCGGCCGATCTACGTGCCGGAGCGGGAGAAAGCCGTGTTCGCGCGGCTGGCCGAGCATAACCCCGGGCCGCTGGACGCCAAGGCGGTTCGCGGGATCTATCGTGAGATCGTCTCCGCCTGCCGCGCGTTGGAGAAGACGATGCGCGTTGCCTACTACGGCCCTCCCGCCACGTACACCCATATGGCCGCCATGGGTAAGTTCGGAAGCGCCGTGGAACTGATGCCGCGTCGCACCATCCGCGAGGTGATCCAGTCGGTTGAGACCGAAGCCGCCGACTATGGGGTGGTGCCGGTGGAGAACAGCACCGCCGGCGTGGTGGAGAGCACTCTGGATGTGCTCGCCAATACCGAGGTGAGGATCTGCTCCGAGACGTTCGTGGTCATCCACCACAACCTTCTCAGCAAGGCGGAGGACCCCGCGCGGGTGAAGCGCATCTACAGCCACCCACAGGGCACCGCGCAGTGCCGCCTGTGGCTGGCCATGCACATGCCGAACGTGGAGATTGTGGAAGCCACCAGCACCGCCCAGGGCGCCAGCCAGGCCGCTTCCGATCCCGAATCCGCCACCATCGCCAGCCGCGCCGCCGCGGACGAGTATGGTCTGAACATCCTGTTCGAGAACATCGAGGATAACCCCCGCAACCGAACCCGCTTCCTGGTGGTGGGCATGAACCGGCCAGAGCGGACGGGGCACGACAAAACGAGCGTGATGCTGTCCGTCCGTCACGCCCCGGGCGCCCTCTACCACTCGCTGGAGGCATTCGAGCGCCATGGCATCAACCTGACGATGATCGAGAGCCGTCCCACCAAGCAGACTCCCTGGGAATACCTGTTCTTCATTGATATGCAGGGATTCGTTACCGATGAGCCCATCGCGGCCGCGCTGAAGGACCTTGAGACAAGCAGCCTCTTCGTTCGCGTGTTGGGCAGTTATCCCGAGGCTGAGTAACCGGAGAGCATGCGAACAGGGCCGGGCGGCGCCGCCCGGTCGATTGCTCGAGGGCTGCCCGGCAAGGCGCGAGCCCCCCGAACTTTCACCGGTCTTGCGGCCGGGAGACGGTTAGCCGGGCATACAAGACCGGGATGCTCCATTGGGTCTGGCGCTACCAAGAAGCGGGGCGGTGGATCGTTCCGATGGCATCCTGGAGCAGCGGCGGGAACTGGGCGTCGGCAAGCCACGCCGGGTTGATCGGTACAGAAGCTGTGGCTGCGTCTGCGAGCTGGCGGCTTCGCGGCCGTCTCGAACGCAGAGGGTGCAGCACGGTGATGTGAAGGTGGAAGCGGTCTCGCACGATCCGCACGGGCTCGGCCAGGTCGGAATCATTGGACACCACAACGGCGCCCTCGCTGTCCCCATCGAAGGCATCCAGAAGCAGATAGGTGGCCAGGTTCACGTCTGAACCCTTCTCTTCGCGCTTCAGTACCTCCAGCGTAGGTGGCGGCGGGTTGGGATTCCCCATGCGGGTCCTGCTTTCCAGGAAGTGTCCCAGGTGCAGGGTCAGGCCGGGTGTTGTGGTCAGCGCGCGGAAGTACGCGTCTTGCCGGGTGTGCTGGCTCGGGTCCTGCGGCGTGGGCTTCACCCGTGCGGTAAAGATCCTCACTCGCTGAATCGTGTCGGCTGGGAAGGCCAGGCGACACATTGCGGCGATATCCAGCCACTTGTACTGCGTCCCCTTCAGACAGCCGTAGTACAGGTTGAAGGCGTCAACGTATACGTTCAGGGTCATGGTATGAAGGGCTCCATGCAACCAAGGCCGCCCCCTTGCGGAAGCGGCCCTGGCGCAACCCGGCCACCGAAGTGAACCGGGGGAGTTGTAACCCTATATTACCTTGGCTCACCCCAACCTGTCAAGCTCCGCGCGTGGTTCATCGCCCGGTTCACCGCCACTCGCGTGTGGGCAGGTCCTGCCTCATAGCGAGCTTCCTGGACGGGCGGTTACCAGCATCACACGCAAGTGACCATCAGAGCCTGGTTGGCGCAACTGGGCCATCATGCTCAACCGGCTCCCTATTTACATCGCGGCGAGCCGTTTCGAAGCGCGCAAGGATGTGGCGGATACGGCCGCTTCCGTATCGAGAGCCGTCCCACCAAGCAGACTCCGCAGGTATACCTGTTCATTGCCAATATGCAGGGCTTCGTTACTGATGAGCCCGTAGCGGCCGCACTGAAGGATGTTGAGGGAAGCAGCCTCTTCGCTCGTATGCTCTCCGGGGAGATGTCTACCGTTTCGGCGCGGCGGCGCGCTTGTTGGGGTCGATCACTACGTCCTTGTCGATGAAGACGGTGAACTCCGTGCCCTTCTTCACGCTCACGTCGCGGCCGTTGATCAGAAGGCCAAGCGGGCTTACAATGAGCGCGACGGCGGCCGTGGCGCCGCTGTTGCTCTTCCCGCTGGCGCGCATGTCCGAGGTGGAGCGCAGGGGAACGCGCGTGCCGTCTACCGCGGTGGTGAACTCCACGTTGATGTCCAGCTTGCCGGGCTTTCCGAAAACGCCTCGGTGTTTGGCGCGAAGCACCGATCCGTACGCGACCGCGCCGCGCTCGATCAGGATCTCGCGGTTGGGCCCGAGCACGTCATCCGCAACCTCGTAGCGGACCTCGGCATCCTTTTTGGCGGAGTCGCTCGTCAGGCCCTCGAGGATCGCCACCTTCACGCGGGTCCGCTCCGAGAGGATGATGACCTTGGCCGCGGCCGCGCCGTTGTTGAACGCGGCGCGGGAGACAACGTCGCTGAGCGAGTTGCTGCTGGCGGCGAACTCGGCGGGGGGACACGTGAGAATGAAGACCAGACCGTTGGCGGCATCGGTGATCGCCACGATGCGGCCTCGGGTGGGTTCGCCGTTTGGCCCCACCGCCGTGAACTCAACCGAGCGGGCAGCGCGGCTGGAAGCGGGCGCATCGCTGGCGGAGGTCTCTTTGTACTGCGTGGCAACCGTGCGGATGCGGGCCGCGGCATTTTCCGACATCGCCTTCAAGTCCGCGGCGCCGGACTGCGGCATCACGCTGACGGCCGACTTTGACCACTTGAAGACCACGGAATCCGCGCTGGCTGCGGGCGTCCACGTTGGAGGGACCTGAAGCGTGAACCGGCCGGCCTGGTCCTGATAGACGGTGGAGGCGGTTTTTGGGTTGGTGAGGTCCCACTGGGCGGGGGACGCGGCGCCGAGCGCCAGGAGCGCCAGGGCGGGGGCGCATCTTCCGATATACACGTTGCTTCTCCTGAAACGGGAAATGAGGTCAGGCGAGGGAACATAGAGTTCCCTCGCCTGACCTCATCGTGTGCGCTTTCGGAGCGCCGGAGCAAGCGCAACCGCCGTTACAGGCCGGGCGTTAGCCCCAGCGCGATGCGCAGCACCGTGACGGCGTCGGTCAGATCCACGTGGTCGTCGCCGTAGCCCACGCCGCCGCGGCTCACGTACTTGCCCGAAGCGCCCACCGGCGTTACGTCGCCCGGAAGCGGCGAGGAGACGAGGACGCTACCAGCGGAAGTCGCCTGGCTGCCGAGAACGGAATAGTCGCCGGGCGAAACGAACACGTGCAGGCGATGGTTGGTGGCATCCAACGCGTACACCCATTGCTGCGCATCCATCGCCACGTCGCGCAGTTCGGCGCCGAGGCCCACGAAGAGGGCCGCGGAGTCTGTAAAGTCCCGGTTGGTCTGGAAAACGCGGCCGTCGTTGCTGGCCAACAGGATCGTATCGGAGGCGTCATCGATGCACGCGCCGTAGTAGCCCACGGCGTTGGACGCGAGTGTGGAGACCTTCGCGCCGGCTGCGTTGTACTTCCCTGCGTCGTCGGCGGTGAGGCTGACCACGTAGGAGTTCCCGCCGGAGTCGCGGACTACATCCTGGACCCAGTTGGCGCCGGGGGTGGCAGCGGCCAGCGACGGCGCCGCGGCGTTGCCCGTGCTGTCGGTGGGGACGTTTCGCCTCCAGAGGCTGTTGCCGGGGTTGAGGTCTTCGTCTGTGGTGTAGACGCTGGTGGATCCGCCCGCGCTCTCCACCCACACCGAGGAGATGCTGCCATGGATCTTGGCGCCGGAGCCGTCTGTTACGAGTCCGCTGAGCGCGCGCGCCCCCCCGGCCGGGTAGGGGTAAGCGAAGAAGGGACGCACCGCGCTGACGTCAGCGTCCGCCACGAAGAGAGCCGCGTGGGGGTCACTGGCATCGGTGATGTAAACCTTGGCGTCTGGCCCGACAGTGACGCGAAAAGGGCTGTTGGAGCTGGAGGCCCAGGGCCCCAGCGAGCCGATATCCGCATTGCGGGCCCGAGCGTCGGCGAAGGCGGGGGTAAGATCCGGGTTGAGGGCATACACGCCTTCCACGGTGGAGCGGTTCGCCGTTGCGCCGGCGGCGCCCTCCGTGACGTAGATGCGTCCGAACGCGGAGCTTCCGGCAACTCGGTTCACGTCCACGCCCCGCGGACTGGCGAACTGCAGCGCCTCGTCGGCGGCGGTCGGCAACTCGAAGAAGTCCGGCGCGGTGACATCCTGCCCCACAACGGTCACCCGCACCTGAAGCTGGCCGGCCGGCACGCCGGAGGAATCGATGGCCACCTGGTTGGCGCCGCGGGCCGTGCCGGCTTCACCGGGGTAGAGCGAGATAGTCTGGATCACCGTTCCCTGCCGCAGGAAGTCCAGCAGGATGCGTGAGAGGCCGCCCGGCACATAGAGCCCGGCGCCGGACAGGGTGTACGAGACGGTGAGGCTCTCGCCGGCCATGAGCGCGGCTGGCGTTGCCCGCACGTCCGACACGTTCACCCGCAGGACGCCGGCCCCAACAGGGGCGCAGGCGATTAGCAACGCGCTCAAGGAAAAGAGGAATCGGTTCATGTCGAGCTCCTTCTGTGGTTCCCTCGCGGGCCATCTTAAGGACACTATAGTGTGAATAGTTGCCATATCGCTCAAGAAGGAGCCGACCATGATCCGCTTGCGCAGCTTGATGCCCGCCTTCCTCTTTGCCCTTGCCGCGTGCCGTTGCGGCGCCGCCACCGTGGTGAAAGGCCCATACCTTCTGTGGGTCACCGATCACACCGCGATTGTCATGTGGGAGACCACCGCGCCCACCGCCGCTCGTGTAACGTTCACTCCGCCCACGGGCGCCGCGCAGACGGTGGATGTTCTCGCTACCGCCACCGTGGAGCAGGCTCGCATCGACACGCTCACGGCCGGCACGCGCTACACGTTCACCGTGGACGCGGGCGCGCAACGCCTCGGTGACGGAGCCTTCCTCACCGACCGGCGCGAGGCGTACCCCATCACCTTCGCCGTGGTCGGCGACAACCAGTCCTACCCGGACCGCTTCCTCAACATCAACCGCCGCCTCATGAAACGGAACCCGGAGTTCGTCATCAACACGGGGGACATCACGGGAGACGGGAACAACTTCTCGCTCTGGAGCACCGAGTTCTTCACTCCGTCGAAGGACGTTCTGCGCTTCGCGCCCTGCTACGTGTCCATCGGCAACCACGAGGCCAACTCGCCGGATTTCCGGCGCTTCCTGCCGTATCCGGAGACCGTCACCGCCACGCCGGTGGAGAGCCGGGGGCACTACTACAGCTTCCTCCGCGGCAACATGGCCTTCCTGGTCTGCGACGCGGAGTGGGACATGAGCCCCGGCAGCGCGCAGTACCAGTGGATGGAGAGCACGCTCTCCTCGGCGGCCTTTCAACAGGCCACCTGGCGCGTGGCCTACTGCCACCAGCCGGCGTACTCGGTGGGCTGGGAGGGCTACGACGGCACGCCGGCCGTACGCAACTACGCCTTCCCCATGTTCCAGAAGTACGGAGTGAGCATGTTCTTCTCCGGTCACACGCACGATTACGAGCGCACCATCATCGGCGACATCGTGCACGTGATCAACGGCGGCGCCGCGGGCGGCAACGAGAACTGGGGCCGCAACTGGCTGCAATCCGTGCGCTACGCCAACATCTTCTTCTACCTCATCGTGAAGGTGAACGGCGACAAGCTGGAGGTCTCCTGCTATGACAACGGCGACCGCCTGGTGGACCGCTACTCCATCCAGAAGGGCAAGTCGCTGACGCTGCCAGGCGCTCCGCAGATCGTGCGCGGGCCGAAGACGGGCGCCAGGGGGCGGCAGTACATTACGCTGAAATACCCGGCCGGCGGAACCGGCCGGTATCGCTACCGCGTGGCCGTTGAGGAACGGAAATCCGAGGACGGATTCTGGGAGGCCACCCCAGTCATGTACCCGGCCGACCAGGAAGTGACCGTTCCAGTGGACGTGAACGGCGCCGGCACGTACCACATCATCGCCCAGGCCCTGGATGCCCAGTACTGGCCCAGCGCCTGGACCGAATCCGCGGCCTTCTCGGTGCAGTAAAGACGGATACACCACAAAGACACAAAGGCACAAAGATCCGGATACATTTCCGCCTTTGTGCCTTTGTGTCTTTGTGGTGTATCCGCGTGGTTACTCCGCATGCCGTGAGATGGCGGCGGCATTCACTTTCCAGAGGGCCGAGGTGTCCAGGAAACCGTGGGGGAAGCGGCGGGTGGTGGTGCTGGTGATGAAGCTCTGGCGGCCGGTGAGCGCGAGGTCCACCAGGCGACGGGCGCGCGCATCGTCCAACTCCGCGAGGATTTCGTCGAGGAGCAGGATAACGGGCTCGCCGGCTTCCTCTTCCATCAGGTTCATCTCGGCGATGCGCAGCGAGAGGGCCACGCTGCGCTGCTGCCCGAGGCTGGCATAAGTGCGGGCGTCGGCGCGGCCGATGGCGAAGGTCAGATCATCGCGGTGCGGCCCCGCCAGGGTGATTCCGCGCACGAACTCGTCCGCGCGCACAGCCGCGAGGCGGGCTTCGAACGCCTTCTGCACGTCATCGCCAAGATCGCCCACGCTTGGCGCGTAGGAAACGGAGAGTTCCTCGCCGCCGGCCAGGTCCGAGTGTACCGCCCGAGCCCGGCCCTCCATGTCGCGCACGAACTCCGCCCGGCGTTGGGTGACCCGCGCGCCGTAGTGCACGAGTTGTTCGTCCCAGGCCAGCAGGCTTCCGCCGGCGTCATATCCGCCGCGGGCCCGGATGGCCTTCAGGAGCCTGTTCCTCTGCTCCAAAACGCGGCGGTACTGCGCCAGGTGGAAGCAGTAACGCGGGCTGATCTGGCAGAGGGCGGCGTTGACGAAGCGGCGGCGCCCAGAGGGCTCTCCACGCACGATCTCCACGTCGTCCGGCCAGAACCCCACGGTGAGCATTTGCCCCAGGAGGTCCACCGCACGGGGGTGGCGCACGCTGTTGATGCGAACGGTTTTGGACACGCTGTTCGGTGAGACGGGGTTCTCCGGCGGCGTGAGGATGACGTCCAGCGTGAGGTCATTCGCCGCCTCGCGGCTAACGTCCGCGCTGGCGTGCATGACGGTTTCGTCGAAGGAGACGAGTTCGCCGTCCCGTCCCGCGCGAGGCGACTTGCTGGTGGAGAGCAACGTGAGCGCCTCAAGGACGTTGGTCTTGCCCTGCGCGTTGCCGCCAACCAGGACGTTGGCGCCCGGCTCCGGGGCGAAATCCAGTTGGGCGTAGTTGCGGAAGTTCGTCAATCTGAGCCGCGTCACGTGCATAACCCCATCCTAGACCAGATGCGCGGGCAGATAGCCAAGCAAGCGTCCGATCCTGCACCGAAAAAAGATCGGGCGTTCGATTGACATGCCCGACAGGCGCTCGCTATAATCCGGTTCGGCGTCCCCGCGGGGACGACTATTTTTGGAGGAGCAGAGACAAGTGAACAAGCAGCTCTCGACGATTCGCGTGACGGCATCGGCGTCTGGCATTGACGCCGGCTTTGTTGCGCATCGCCTCGCAACGTCCTGCTCCGTGTTCGGAGGGCGCGTCTAGCCACGCCCACCCAACGATACCGAAGCCGGGCCCCAGCGAGCGCGACCTCGCTGGGGCCCTTTTTTGCGCCCCGCAACAGACGTTTCTATGAACACGGGCCTCCGCCAAAGAGAGGCCGAGTAAGAGCGAAAGGACCGACCATGCACAACTATATGAAGCCGCAGGGCGCCGCCGAGGCGACGCTGCCGCGGCCGCGAACAGCCGTCCGGCCCCCCGCCCGGCTCGGGTGGGTCAGCCGCCTGGCCCGACTCGCCGCGCGCACAACCACAGAAGCGCCGGCCGAGCACTGGCTTGTTAACGAACGCAACTTCGCCGCGCTGGCGCTGGGGGCGATGGCCGCCCAGATGCGCGGTGACCGCTGAACCCGGCGAACGGCACGCTCGTTTGCCATCGGAGCGCGCGAAAATCGAGCTCCGCATTTCGTGAAACTTCGGCCCCAGCGGGCCGTATGAAGAGACTGAGGGGCCGAGACAGGCCCGAAGTAAAGAGCCTCG
>DASXUL010000017.1:0-21765 GCA_036504855.1 Armatimonadota bacterium
AATGATGGCGATAACCACCAGAAGCTCGATCAAGGTGAAACCCGCATACGAAGGCACGAACCGGACATACCGTGAGCGTCTCATCGGCTACCTCCAAAGCGGCGCGGAGGGCGCGCCATTCCGGTCATCCCGCCGCAACGAAATGCCGCCCGGGCCCCTTCGCCGCCGATTGCTACTCAGTAGTATGACAGGCCCGGCCGGCTACCGGCGACACCCGGGGCCGCGCGCGGAAGCGGACCATACGAAGCAGGCGGCCGTCGCCCTGACGGCCGCCTGCTTCGTATGGTCCGCTTTGCGCTTACTCGGTGACCGGTTCGACCTTCCGCAGCTCGGCGGCCTTCTCTTCCGGCAGCGTATCGTTGATAAACACGCCCGCGCCGGACTCGGAGCCCGCCAGGTACTTCAGCTTGGTCTCCGTGCGGTGCGGTACGTAGAACTCGATGTGGAAGCGGTAGAAGTCGTACTCGCCGCCGTCGGTGGGGGCCTGGTGCATCACCATCATGTACGGCATGCTGAACCCAAACAGGTTGTCCAGCTTCTGGAGCACGGTTTTCAGGTTGCGGGCCATGTCCCAGCGCTCGGCCTCGGTGAGGTCCGTGATCTTGCTCACGGGGCGCTTCGGCATCAGGTGCACTTCGTAGGGGTAGCGGGCGTAGAACGGGATGAAGGCGATCCAGGTGTCGTTCTGGGCCACGATGCGGCGGCCATCCTCGATCTCGGCGGCCACGATGTCGTCCCAGAGGCGACGGCCCGTCTTCTCAAGATGCTTGCGGGCGGCCTCCAACTCAGTTTTCGCCGTGGGCGGCACAAACGGGTAGGCGTAGATCTGGCCGTGCGGGTGGTCGATGGTGACGCCGATGACCTTGCCCTTGTTCTCGAAGATGAACACGTAGTCCACCTCGGGGCGCGAGCCGAGGTCCGTATAGCGTTCCTGCCACACGCGGATCAGGCGCTCGAGGCGGTAGAGCGGCTGCTGAGTGAGGGTGGAGTTGTGCTCCTGCGTGTAGAGGACCACCTCGCAAACGCCGTCCGACGGCGCCACCGGGTAGAGGTCGGTCCCCTCCACAACGGGCACGGCGGCCGGGGTCTTGAGGCTGGGGAATTTGTTCTCGATGATGGCGATGTCGTAAGAGGACGCCGGCACATCGGTGACGTACTCCTCGGGGGCGCCGGGCTTCGTGGGGCAGAGCGGGCAGAAGTCCGCCGGCGGGAGGAAGGTGCGGTTCTGGCGGTGGGTGGCCGTGATGGTCCACTGTTCCAGCGTGGGGTTCCAGCGGAGTTCGCTCATGCGGGCACCGCCTTGCCGGTTTCCTCGGCATTTGCAGGTTGCGGCTCCGGCTCATCGTCGAAGGAGTAGTAAATGGTGGCGCGCCCATCGTCGCGCTTCGTGACCGTCTTTGTCATATGTTCTCTCGGGGAATGGCGATCTCGCCGGCGGTCGCTTCCGCCGGGCAATTCACCCGTATTATGGGCGCTTCGGCCGGCCCGGCGGGAAGCGGGAGGCGCGCCCCCGCTTCCCGCCAAGCGTCACTTCGCCGGTTTGGGGACCGTCATGCCGGGCCAGTCATCGGTGCGGAACGGGCTGGCCGGGAGGCCGGCGCCGTTGTAGAGGTTGCAGATGGGGTTGCTGCCCCAGGCGTAGCGAACGGCCACGGGCTGCGACACGCTGGGGCTGGAAACGACCACCGTCTTCCCGCTGATGGAGGCGTCCGCCCAGAACCACTTGCGATCGGAGCCGGCAATCTGGAAGCCGGTCAGCTTATCGCCCTTCGCCGCGAGGCCGCCATCCGTGAACCGGAAGGAGAGCAGCGCCTGCGAACCCTTCACCTTCATGCCCTTGTAGATCGGCCCGCTCCAGGCCACGCCGCGGCGGCCGTAGGCCACGCGCTCGGCGGCCAGCGCCAGGCGCCGGCCCACTTCCTGCTTGTTGCGCGGGTGGATGTCCTTCTCTTCGCCGATGTCGATGGTCACGGCGAGCCCCGTGTTGGGCAGGTTCTCGAAGGTCATGAGCTGCGCCTCACGCAACTCGGCCCACTCGCTTTCGGCGGGCTGCGACTGGGTGTTCATGTAATTGGCGAGCTGGACGATGAGGAACGGGAAGTCCTTCTGGCCCCATCGGGACCGCCAGTCCGTGATCATCGCGGGCAGAAGATCGCGGTAGCGGAAGGCGTGGTTCGCGTTCGCCTCGCCCTGGTACCAGATGGCGCCCTTGATGCCGAAGGGGATCACGGGGGCGATCATCCCGTTGTAGAGGCTGCTCAGGATGTACGGGCTGGTTTGCGGCTTTCCCTCGGCGATCCAGTTGTCCAGGTTCTTCAGGCCGTCGGCCATTTCGGGGAAGCCCTTGGCCAGAACCTCGCGGCTGGTCCACGATTCGGCGTAGGTGCCGCCCCAGCAGGTCTGCACGAGCCCGATGGGTACGCCGACCTTCCGGCGCAACTCGCGCGCGAAGAAGTAGGCGGCGGCAGACATCCCCGCCGCGCCCTCGCCCATGGTCCTGGGCGAGCCAATCTGCCACGGACCGCCCGGCGGCGTTTCCAGCGGCTTCAGCGCGACGGTGTGAGGGACGCGGAAGACGCGGATATCGGGGTCGGTGGCCCCGGCGATCTCGGCGTCACCATTGTTCACGTACCGCAGGCCCATTTCCATGTTGCTCTGGCCGGAGCAGATCCACACGTCACCCACCAGCACGTTGTCCAGCATGGCTTGGCTTGAGCCGACCACGTCCACGTGCATCGGCCCGCCGGCGGTCAACGGCCCCACCTTCGCCACCCACTTGCCGTCTGCGCCGGCCTTCGCCCTCGCCGTTTTGCCTTGAACGGTGACGGTGACTTCCTCGCCGGGCTTCGTCCAGCCCCAGACGGGGGCCTTGATGCCGCGTTGGAGCACCATATTGTCTGTGAACATCGGGCTGAGGAAGGGCTTGGCCTCCTGGGCCCGGGCCGCGCCTAACGAGAGCGCGGCGAGGAGGGCGAGCCGGAATCTGTGTTTGATCATTGAGGGTTCCTGGAGTTGCGCGGCGCGCAAAGATGTCAGCCGGCGAAGCGCGGAGATGGATGCCATCCCAAGCCTGGCTGCAATACGGATGGTAGCCAACGCCAGCGCGCATGTCGAGCGGGGCAGGCGAGACGTTTAGCGCTGGTGGACGTTGCGTGTAGTCCGCAATACGCTTCACCGGCCAGACACAGCCGCATGCTAAGGGGACGGGCCGCCCGAAGCCGGGCGGCCCGTCCCCTCACGGCGCGATGAGCCTCGCGCCATCTGTCCGCCAACCGCCGCCTACTTGGAGGTCGTTGTCGTAGCGGCATATCCCATCAGGAATCCGTAGCCGCTGGAGTCCAGTGAGAGGTACGCGGCGACGTCCACTTTCGCTGGCCGCGGGTTTGCCTTCGTGGGCGCTGTGAGAATCTGGCCCTGCACCATGCTGGGGCCGCCGAACGCGCCAACGAGGCCGCTGATGGTGGCCATCAGGGTCTGGTTGCCGCTTTTGAAGACGATCAGGCCGGTGATGACGCCGTTGCCGTCCGCGTCCGCGGTGGTCTCGGTGGTGACCACCATATCGCCCAACAGGGTTGTGGCGGGGAGCGTCGGATCCAGCGGAGCGATGGTGATCTCCACGCTGTTGGCGGTGTAGCGGTCCAGCGTGTAGCAGCCCTTCACCTTCGGGGCGCCGTCGGG
The DNA here is from genome assembly GCA_036504855.1 of Armatimonadota bacterium. Classification (GTDB taxonomy): domain Bacteria; phylum Armatimonadota; class DTGP01; order JAKQQT01; family JAKQQT01; genus DASXUL01. Next base: position 3,679 of record DASXUL010000017.1, read on the forward strand.
CGTGAGCGTGAAGACGCCCTGCAGTCGCGAGACGTTGAGGGTGGTCGTGCGCGTTGCGGCGCAAGTGGGGGCGGGGCCGGGTTTTCCGGCGGGGCCGGCGGAGGCCGGCAGGGAAAGGGACAGCGTCGTTGCAGCGATGGCGGCTGCGACGTACAGTCGGGTGGAGTGCATACGCATCATGATCGTACCCTTTCTGTATCTATGAGTTCGCGGCCGGCGGCCGCTGGCGCCTGGCGTATGTCCCGCGCGCCGGCGTCTCTCTCTGGTGAGGCGCTGTTGGCGCCTCCGTCCCCCCTTTGCTCGTCGGTCTTCTCTTGCGGAAGGCGACAGTCTCAGTGTACGTCTCTTAGAGCCTGTCTGCTACCAGGGATGCGGTGGAACTTGGGGAGGTCTTTTCATGGGAGACGGATGGGCAGATAGCAAACGGCGGAGCCGGCGCTGCGAGAAGGGGTTTCCTCTCGCCGCGCCGGCTCCGCCGTTGAACCTTCAGGCCTTTGCCGCGGGCTTTACTTCGGGGCGGTGATGCCGGGCCAGTCGTCGGTGCGGAAGGGTCCGGCGGGGAGGCCGGCGCCGTTGTAGAGGTTGCACACCGGGTTGTCCGCCCAGGCGTATCGAACGGCCACGGGCTGCGGCACGCTGGGGCTGGAGACGGCCACGGTGTTCCCGGCGATCTCAGCGTCCGCCCAGAACCACTTGCGGTCGGCCCCGGCGATCTGGAAGCCGGTCAGCTTATCGCCTTTCGCCGTGAGCCCGCCATCGGTCTTCGTGAAGCTGATGATGGCCTTGCCGCCGTCTATCTTCAGGCCTCGGTACACCGGGCCCGAGTCGGGCACGTCCATCCCGTACGCGATCCGCTCGGCGCTGAGCCCAAGACGACGTCCCACTTCCTGCTTGTTCTTCGGGTGGATGTCGTTGGCGTCGCCGATATCGATCGCCATCGCGATCCCGGTCTTCGGCGTATGGGCCGCCGTCATCGTCTGGGCTTCGCGCAGTTCCGCCCACTGGCTGTCTGCGGGCTCCGGCTGGGTCTTCATGAAGTTGGCCAGTTGCACGATGAAGAACGGGAAGGCTCCCTGGTTCCAGTGCGAGCGCCAGTCATTGATCATAACGGGCAGCAGGGTGCGGTACTGATACGCGCGGTCCGCGTTGGCCTCGCCCTGGTACCAGATGGCGCCCTTGATGCCGTAAGGCAGCACCGGGGCGATCATCCCGTTGTAGAGGCTGCTCACGAGGTAGGGGCTGTCATCCAGGCTCTGGGGCAGCGGCTTCGCGTCCTTCATGGCCACGCCGATGCGGTACTGCCAGTCGCCGAAGAGCGGGATGGAGGGCAGTCCTTCCACATCGAGGCGCATATCGGAGGGGCGGCCCGTGAAGCCGCCGTCACCCTGGCCGTCCAGCACGCGGACGACGATCGTGTTCTCGCCGGGCTTCAGGAGTCCGTCCGGCAGCTTGTAGTCGCGCTGCGCGTCGTAAGACTGCTTGCCGCCCACTTCAACGCCGTTCACCCAGGTGGTATCCCAGTCGTCAATCGGGCCGAGATGCAGGGTGGCGGCCTTGTCCAAGAGGGTGTCCGGCACGGTGACGGTGCGTCGGAACCACATCACGCCATCAAAATCGGCGTATCCCTTCGTCTCCCAGGCGCCGGGCAAAGCCATGGTCTTCCAGGTTGACGTGTCCGTTGCGGGATCTTGCCAGCCGGGAGACGCTTTGCTGCCGGGATCGTTTTCCTTCCACCAGGCGGCGACGCGATCCGCAAAGCTGGGGCCGGGGTGCAGGCGCTGCTCGTTCAGCGTGGCCACGTTGGCCACCGCGGGCGCGAATTCCGGCAGCTTCTTCGCCAGCGTGGGGCCGCTGGTCCATGACTCCGCTGGCGTGCCGCCCCAGGACGTGTGCACGAGGCCGATGGGAACGCCCACCGCGCGGCGCAACTCACGACCAAAGAAGTACGCGGCGGCGGAGAACCCGCCCCACGTGCCATGCCGGATCGTCTCCGGCGAACAGACCTCCCACGGCCCGCCCACCACGACTTCCTGGGGTTCCGTGGAGACCTTGTGAGGCACCGTGAACAAGCGCAGATCGCTGTCCGTGGCGTTCGCAACCTCCTGCTCCGCGTTCGTCAGGTTCAGGATGCCCATCTCCATGTTGCTCTGGCCGGAGCAGATCCACACGTCGCCAACCAGGACGTTGTGCAAAACGACGGCCTGCGGGCCGGCCACGCTAACTTCCACCGGGCCTCCGGCCGTCAGCGGGCCAACTTTGGCCAGCCACTTTCCATCCGGTCCGGCCTTCGCCTTCGCGGTCTTGCCCTGCACGGCAACGGATACAGCGTCGCCGGGGTTGGCCCAGCCCCAGATAGGGGTCTTGATGCCGCGCTGGAGCACCATATTGTCCGTGAACATCGGGCTGAGGAACGGCTTGGCCTCCTGAGCCCGGGCCGCCGCCATGGTCAGCGCGACGGCGAGGATCGGTAGAGTTCGGTTGAGTCTCATTGGGAGTCCTTGTGGGCATGTTGTCAGTCATCAGTCATCAGTCTTCAGTTGTCAGCCCGAGGGCTCTTATCCGCTAGGAGAGCTTCCTGGCGAACAGGAGCCTTCGGGCTGACAACTGAAGACTGACGACTGATGACTGATATCTGCCAGCCTATGCTTCGGTGATGGTGAGTCCCTGTTTTTCCACCTGGAACGGCAGCACGTGGCCGCCGGCCGCGGTGATGGCGGCGTTCACCGGCTCGCGGTCCTCGGGCCGGATGACGGAGATCATGCAGCCGCCGCCGCCCGCGCCGCAGATCTTGCTGGCCAGCGCGCCGTTCGAGGCGGCCGAGGCCATCATAGCGTCAATCCTCGGGGTGGTGACGCCGCGGGCGAGGTTGCGGCGGTTGTCCCATTCCTCGGCCACCTGGGCAGCGAAGTGCTCCCAGTCGCGGCGGGCGATGGCGTCGCGCATCTCGATGGCTGTTCGCTTTATGGCGCGCAGCCGATCGCGCTCGCCGTCCGCATTGTCGATATAGCGGCACATCATAATCCAGTTGCTGGTGCCGGAAAACCGCGTCTCGCCGGTATACGACAGCACGATGCGCTGGTTCAGTTCTTCAATGGCCTCGTCGCCCAGACCCTCAACGCGGTCCTCGCCGGGCTCGAACCACAACGCGTTAACGCCCCCGAAGGCCGCCGCGAAATAGTCTTGCAGTCCCGTGGGGATGCCGATGACCTGGGCCTCGAGGTGAGAGGCCACATGAACCATCTCCTTCTTCGAGAGGCCCTTGCCGGTGAGGTGGTTCAGCGCGCCGGAGAGCGTCATCAGCAGACACGAACTGGCGCCGAGGCCGCTGCCCTTCGGCGCCTTGTTGCGCGTCACCACGTCTATGCCGCCGTCGAAGCCCTTGAGGTAGTGGCGGACGGCGCGGGCCAGGAGGGGCAGCGAACCATGCAGGTCGAGTTCGGCGAGGCAAGGGGCGGTCTGGGAGACGCCGAGGTCCGCCGCGGTCATGTGGATTTCGCAATCGTCGCGGAGGGTAACGGTGACCTCGCTACCCATATTGATGGCGGCGTTGACTGTGAGGCCGAATTCTTCAAAGAGGTACAGTGGCGGGATGTCCAGCGTACCGCCGGCCAGGTCGATCCGGGCGGGCGCCGTGGAGCGTATGGTCTTCTTCACAGGCTAGAGTCATCGCGCCATGCGGGAAGGCCGGCGCGTCCTTTCAAGAATCAAGTAGGCGTGTCCCGATTATACCATATCGGACACTAGAAGTCCGCCCCAGCGTGGACGATGCCTCGTTGGGGCGGACTTCCCGTTCGGAGCTGGGGCCTAGACGAACTTGCCGAGGTTGGCATCCACGTCGGCGCGGAAGCGCTCGATGTGGGCCATCACGTACTCGACGATGTCCTTCGTGTCGTCCTCGATCAGGGGCGTGAGGTCCATGGCGAAGTTGATGAGGTGGCTGGCATCCACGGCGTGGGACTCGTGGTAGGTGGCGTGGGCGCGGCGGCGGCCCATGGTGGCCAGGTCGTAGCGCTTGCCGCCGACGATCTGGCTGTCGTGCACGCTGATGACGGCGGCCTGGATGTTCTCGTGCTTATCGCAACGCATCACGTGCTTGTCCGCGTCGATCATCCAGTCCAGGTCGCGCCACACTTCGCAGCCGAACACGGCCTTGGGGCGCTTTTCCTTGGGCAGGCTTCGGATGGCGGCGATGGTGCGCATGGCCGTGCCGATATGGGTGGGATGCTTGTCCGCCAGGTTGTGGACGTAGACGACCTCCGGCTGGGAGGCCAGCAGCAGGGCCTTGATGTCCTCGATGGGCGTCGTGTTGTTGGGGTCCTTGATTTCGGAGCTGGGGAGATCCAGGAACACGGCGGCGGAATACTCGCCGGTGAAGGCGGCCTTCTTCTGCTCGATGCGGCGGATCGCCATCATTTCGGCGTCGGTGTAGCTAGCATATACGTCGTCGCGGGCCGAACCGGCGCCGTTGGTGACGATGCAGGCCGTGAACCACTTGTCGCTCTGCCCGAACCCGGCCAGAATGCCCTCCATCGCCATGATCTCCAGGTCGTCCTGGTGGGCGGAGATTCCCAGGTGGGTGGTGCGCGCTAGGGCCTTCTCGGCGTCAATGCCGTCCGGAACCCAGACTTCCGATGTTTCCTTGCTGAACTTCATATTTGCTTCCTCGATATAGGGGGCCGGTGACGGAGCGAGTATTCGGCTCCGGCCCAACGGGCTTAACTCAGCCGGCTGGCCGGAGATTCCGTCGTTCGCGGCCCATCTGTCAGGCGGTGGCCGGCAGGCTCGCCGCTGCGATGCTCTGGCCCACGCGCTTCATCTTCTCATCGGGCGTGGACATGGTGATCTGGGCGGCAAGCTCCGGGAATTCCTTCTCCAGGACTTCCTTGGCCTTCACGATGACCAGGTCGCCGCCCTTGCCGCTGGTGACGCGGCCCAGGATGAGCAGGCGGTTCATGTCATAGAAGTCGGCGAAATGCGCCACGGCATAGCCGAACTCGATGCCCACCGTCTCGTAGACCTTGGCGGCAAGCTCGTCGCCGTCCGCCATCTTCTTCTGAAGGTTCACAAGCTTCGTGGGCAGCTTGCCCGAGCCGAGGTCCATCCCGGCCTGGGCGGCGATGCGGGCCGTTCCTTGCTGGCAGAAGTACTGAACTCCGCAGCCGCCGTCACCGCTCCACTCGTCGGCGGGCCCGTTCTCGCGGTAGTCCACGGGCACGAAGGCCAGCTCATTCAGCCAGCCGGTGATGTTTCCGTCCTTGTTCACGTAGCCGGCGGCCACGGAGGTGCCCATCGCCACGCCCAGAACCGGATTCTCTCCGAGGCTCATCGATCCGGCCAGGGCGGTGACTTCGCCGTCGTTCACCACTTCCATCGGCACGCCGAACTGCTTGCCGATCTCGATGAACATGCCGGCGATCTTCTTCTCGAAGAGGGCCGGGTCCTTGGCGCGGATGCCTCGGTAGAGCGAGCCAACGCGCACGCGGTTGTTCACGTACACGCCGGCGGCGCTGCCGCCGATGGCGTCGATGCGCGGCAGGTGGGCGGCGGCGCGCTTGATGCTGTCTACCACGCCGTCGTAGTGGTATTGCGGATCCGTTTCGTGATACGGGTCCCAGACGACTTCCTCGCTGAAGATGACTTCCCCGTCCTTCACGGCCGCGCACTTGCGGTCCGATCCGCCGAGGTCAAAGCCCACGCGGCAGCCGTCCAGATGGCGGCCCAGCGGCACGGAGGTTTCGCGCTCACCGGGAACGGCGTCCGCCGCGCAGATGACCACTGTGAACGGATGCTCGTAAACTCCGCCCATGAATTCCGCGTCGAAGGCGCGGCTGCCGCCTTCGCGGTAGCACTCTTGAACGTACTGGCCGATCGCCGCCGGCCCGCCCACGTAAACTCTCCACCCGCCGCGCTGCCACAACAGGAACTTGACGATTCGCTCCACATACGGGAGGTTTAGCTCAAAATGGGGGTTGCCCTCCCCGAAAACCACCGTCTCATAGGTGGAGACGGAGCCGTCGGCGCGTTCCACGCCGAGTTTCAGCGCTACGCCAGTTCCAGATTCCTTCACCATCTCCCGGAAGCGCCGGTTGATGAGGGCGGCGGGCTGGAAGCTGGGGTCAAGGGGGGGCGTGAAAGCCGGTTTCACGTCGATACCCGCTGTCCAATACACTGCATTTCTCCTTTGCGCCCCCGTCATAAAAATGGTGCGCCGCGGCTGATGCGGGCGCGGCGCGAGGGATGTAAGGGGCGCCTGCGGTCTTTTAACCACTATCGCAAGAATGCCGGGCCGGTGTCTAGCCGACCGCCTGGTTGGGGCCGGGGCAGGCGGCCAGAAGGGTCGGCGGCTAGTATGAACTCTGCATGACGTTTTGTGGCGGAGCTGAGCGTGCGCGAGCGTGGAGAACCGCCATTCCTAGCGTGGGAGCACGCGAACCCCACTGGAGATCAGTCCAGAGACCACTTGACACATAATTGATACGTAACGTTATGATGAAGTGCGTCTGGCTGTCATGTTCCCCCGGTACGGACGGCCCCCCCATTCGGCCGACGGGAATCGCTCCATGGTGGCCAGGCGCACCCCCCTTGCGCGCGCCAGCCTTGCCGTGTGGGAGTTGGCCTCTCTTGCGCGTATCCCACCTTCCCCTGTGTCCCGCCCACCCCTTGGCGGGCCTGTACGCCGGGGCCGTCGATTAACTTCGCAGCGCAACGAGCGGGAACAGGTAGTAGAAGATGGCGGCGAGGACCACCAACACGAGGATGACCACCAGGCAGCCGAAGGAGGACATCGCGCCGGTGGATCGGCCGCGACGGCGATCATAGTCGTCCAGCGCCTCCCGAAACGCCTGGCCGGAGCCGGCGATGGCGGCGCCCCCGTAGGCGATCCAGCCGCCAAGCGTGTGCGGCGTTTCGTCTAGATCCACGGGCGGGGTTACGAATTCCTTCTCGCGCAGCGCTCGAGCTTCGCGTTCGGCGGGCTTCAGGCCATCCTCGGCCTGCTCAGGTGCGGCGGGCGGATCGGGTGGCGGCGCGAGCGCGGGTTCCGCGACGGACGGAGGCGCGGGAGGCGTAGGTTCGGCCGGCGCGGCGACCGGCGGAGCAACTGGCGGGGCCGTTAGCGGCTTTCCGCACGCCCAGCACAACTTTGAGTTGGGGTAGTTTTGCTCCCCGCAGTGGGGGCAGGCGATCTTGTCCATGGGGCTCCGCCCGGCGCGGCCGGGTGATCTACTCGTTGAAGTCTTCCCTCGGGAACCAGCGGAAGGTCACGGGCGCGATGACGAGCGCCCTCCATATGCCTATCTTATCTCAGCGGGCGTGCGGAAGTCAGAGCCACAGATTGACGATGGCCCCGCGCCCCGGCGCGGCAGGGCGAACGCTCACGGCGCCTCGGTTGACGACCAGCGTCTGCGCCTCCGGCCGGAATCCCCACATGTCCCCCTGGAAGAAGACGTTCAGGCCGCGGTCCGCGCCCGCTGCCGCTATGCGGCCCGGCAGCGCGTATTTCAGCCACGCCGCCTTCTCGGTGAGGCGGCCCACGTCATCCGGGTTCACATCCGGCGGCGGCGCGGTTCCGTATCCCTTCCACGGGGCGTTCCAGATGCCGCCGTGCCCGCCGAACGAGGCCACCGCCACGAAGTCCACGCGCTCTTCCCGCAGGCGGGCGTAGACCTCCGGGCTCCAGGAGTCCGCGCAGATGACCAGGCCCAACCGGCCGGCCGGCGTGGCGATCGCCGTGAGGTCCTGAACCCGTCCACCGTTAACGAACCCGGCCTCCTCCGGCGTGGGGAAGACCTTCCGCGCGATTTCCAGCGCGCGCCCGTCTGGCCCGTAGACGGCGCATACATTCTGCAGCGGCCCCACGCCCGCGCGTAACCGGCCATCCTCGATGTATGGTTCCGGCAGGATGGCGCTGCCGGCTGCCATCGTAACGCCGTAGACTCTCGCCAGGGAGGAGAACGCGTCATCCACGGCCTCCGCCACGGCGCGCGCCTTCATGCGAAATACCGCCCCCTGCGCGCGGTTCGGCTCCCGGCTCCGGGCCCATGCGGCGGCGAAGGCCGGGAGATTGGCGGCCACGATGCCCGCCATCGCGCGGGAGACGCCGTTCGCATCATAGACCGTCCGCTTCTCGCCCATGGCGGCAAGCCAGGCGCCCAGATACTCGGGCCAGATGACCACCGTGTTTGGCTGAAGCCAGCCCTCAGCGCGGGCGGCCTCCATGTAGGTCGCCAGCTTACCGCGGAACCGGCGGGCCGAAGCGTAATCCGCGGCGCGCATGAAGGGCTCCATGCCCAGAAGGTTCCCGCGCCCCGCGTCCCGCCCGTGGCTCTCCGTCACCCATCCGTCGCAATCGGCCCGGTTGGGCGTCCCGCGCCCGGCCCTGCTCCACGCCAGATACCCGGCCGCCCCGCCAATCGCCGCGGCGGCCCCCCATCGAAATCGTCTCGCCATGGGACTTTGCTCCCGTTAGGTCGATCTACGCCGACAGCGCGGCGCGCACGCGATCCAGGATCAACGCGTCGTCCAGTGTCTCGCACTCCCACAGAATGACCGATCCCCAGCCCATCTCTTGCAGCGCCAGCACGCTGGCTCGGTCGCGGGCCATGTTGCGGTCCAGTTTGGCGTTCCAATAGCCGGTGTTGGACGTGGGGCGCACAGATCGGCGGCAGCCCTGGTGCTGGTGCCAGAAGCATCCGTGCACGAAGATGGCAAGCTTGTGCTTCGGCAACACGACGTCCGGAACGCCGGGAAGGTCCTTCCGATGGAGCCGGAACCGGTATCCGGCCTTGTGCAGCGCGCGGCGGACGGCCATCTCCGGCGGCGTGTTCTTGGACGACACGCGCGCCATCGTCCGGCTACGCGTCTCCCTGTCCACTTTATCCGCCATGACACGCCTCCCAGCTACAGGTTCCCGGGCGCTTGGGCGCTATCGGTGAAGCGCCTTCCACTGCGCGGCGCGGCGCTCCGCCGTCTTCCGGTTCGATGCCATGTGAGGGCGCTGCAAGGCGTCGGGGCCGCCCCGGATCCCCTCGGAGGCTGCGAGGGATGCGGAGGCCAACGGCGCCAGCAAATGCTCTGACAGCCAGGACACAACGGGCGCCACAACTCCGTCACCCATCGCGCGGTATGCGTCGTTGTATCCGGATGGAAGGCGGAACTCGGAGGCGCCCATCAGCGCGGCGGCCTCGGACGGGGCGAGCAGTCGAGAGCGAACCGTTCCCTCGTTCACGATGACCACGGTCTGACGGCTGGACCCGCCGCCCGGCGTGCGCAGGCACCCGGCGACGCCGTCAAACCGAACCTCCGCGCGTTGCCGGCCCTGGCGGGTCCGCTTGTAGAGCAGCCCAACGGCCCGTCCTCCAGCATCCTGGGCGCGCCGGACCTTCGCCCGGTTGCACTCGGTCATCAGGCCAAGCAGCCGGAGTGTTTCCTGATGCGTATGCCACGGAACCCCGCTCGGCGAATCGCGGATGATCTCGCTCAGCGGCGTCGGCGCCTGGGAGGGAATCGGCAGATGCCAGTAGCGCCAGAGGGGAGCCAGGCAGGCGGGCAAAGCCGCCTCGGCGTCCAGGATCGGCTTCGTGAACCAGGGGCGTTCCTTCGGGCTCGGCTCCAGGAACTCCGTGCAGTCCACATCAGCGTCAACGGCGACCACGAACACGCGCGGGCGCGATTGCGCCACGAATCGCCGAGCGTCGATCAGCAAGGGGCCGAACTGCATGCCCAGCGCCGCCAGCGCTTCGGCCAGGCCGAGCAGGTTGTCGCCGTATAGGAGGCCGGCCACGTTCTCGATGACGATCACGGGCGGCCGGTCGCCGGTATCATACAGGTCCCGCATGATGCGCCAGAACGCCCAGAAGGTTCCGCTGCGCCGGGCGGTGACGCCTCGCCTCCAGCCCGCCAGAGACAGATCCTGGCATGGAAACGAGGCCCAGGCCATGTCGGCTCCGGGCGGCAGGTCGGCCGCGCTCACGTTGGCCACGTCTCCCAGGTGGAAGTCATCGGGGAGTTGGCCATCGCGTCCGAAGTTCAGCGCGTAGACCTCGGCTTTCTTCGGCTCGATGTCGTTAGCCCATATGCAGCGCCAGTCCGCGCGGAGACCCTGGCGCACGAGACCGCATCCGGCGAAGAACTCGTAGTACTTCAAAGGCATATCACATCATGCTTTGCGGTTCGACGTCGAGGGTGAGGATGTCCTTCACCTTGTCGTCGAGGCGGGCCAGGGCATCATCCAGAACGTGAGACAGGGCGGCAGCATCCGGGGCCTTCAAGAGGACGTGGCGCCGGTAATGGTTCTTCAGTTTGGCGATGGGCGCGGCAACCGGCCCCAGTATCTGGACGGGTCCGCCCGCCGCCACGGTTCGGAAAGCCTCCGCGGCGGCGTTGACGGCCCCCTCCGCCACGTTGGGATGCTCCGCCGTGGCGATGACGTTTGCCAGGTAGGAGAACGGCGGGTACAGCAACTCGCGGCGGTACACGATCTCCTCGCGATAGAACCGCTCATAGTCGTGCTTCTGGGCGGCCACCACGCTGTAGTGGTCCGGGTTGAACGTTTGGACGATCACTTCGCCCGGCAGGTCCGCCCGGCCCGCGCGTCCGCTTACCTGGGTGAGCACCTGGAAGGACCTTTCCGCCGCGCGGAAATCGGGTTGGTTCAGCCCGGTGTCGGCCGCCACCACGCCCACCAGGGTGACGCGCGGGAAGTCCAAACCCTTCGCCACCATCTGCGTGCCGATGAGGATGTCCGCGTCCTCGTTCCGGAACTTGGTGAGGATGCGGCGGTGGGCATCTTTGCGGCTGGTGGTATCGCGGTCCAGGCGCAGGATACGGGCATCGGGGAACAGCCGGGCCGTTTCGATTTCCACCTTCTCGGTGCCCATGCCAAAGGTGCGGATGCGGTCGCCGGCGCATTGCGGGCAGCGGGTGGGGGCCGGCTGGCGCCAGTCGCAGTGGTGGCACTGTAGGTACGGCTTGTGCGTGCCCTGCGGGGCATGATAGGTGAGGCTGACGCTGCAGTTGGGGCACTTCGCCGTGAAGCCGCAGTCCCGGCACAGCAGGCTGGAGGAAAAGCCGCGGCGGTTCAGGAAGAGGATGATCTGTTCTTTGCGGGCGAGGCGGCGGCAGATGGCCTCCTCCAGCCTTCCGGAGAAGAGCCCGCGCCCCTCGGCGAACTCCTGGCGCTGGTCCACCACCTCAACGGGAGGCAGTGGCCGGTCATCGATGCGGGTGGGCATCGTCAGGAGCTTCAAGCGGCCCTGCTCGGCCAGGTAGAACGATTCCACGCTGGGGGTGGCGCTGCCCAGCACCAGGGTGGCGTTGGCGCTCTTCGCGCGGCGGGCGGCCACGGCGCGCGCGTGGTAGCGCGGCGTCTGGTCCTGCTTGTAGGAGCTTTCGTGTTCCTCGTCCAGGATGATGAGCGCGGCATCCGGCGCCGGGGCGAAGATGCCGGAGCGCGCCCCCACGATGACGCCGGCTTCGCCCCTGCGGATGCGCCGCCACTCGTCGTACCGCTCACCGTCCGACAGCGCGGAGTGCAGCACGGCCACGCGTCCGCCGAACCGGCTCTGGAAGATGTCCATTACCTGCGACGTGAGCGAGATCTCAGGCACCAGCACGATGGATTGGCGGCCCATGTCCAGGGCGGCCTGAATGCTCTGCAGGTAGACCTCGGTCTTTCCGGAGGCGGTGACGCCGTGCAGAAGGAAGCGATCCGCATGGTTCCCCTCCACGCTGCTGCATACGGCCTGGTAAGCGGTTTCCTGATCCGGCGAAAGCTGTCGATGGCTGGTGGCCTTCCCGGAAGTGGGCCAGGGATCGCGGCGCACTTCCAGCGTCACCGCCTCCAGCAGGCCCTTCTCCACGAGAGCATCCATGGGTGAGGTTGACACGTCGAGACGCCACCGCAGCTCGGTTTGCAGCACGGGTTTGGCGCGTCCGAAATCCAGCCGGCGCAGGCGCTCCAGTTCCCGCAGAACGGCCGCCTGCTTCTCCGTGATCTTGAGGGTTGCTGCCTCTTCCTCGCCGGGACGGCGCACGAACCGGTACGCCTTGCGCTTCTTCGGCTGGACCTGAGGGGCAACGATGGACTTCACGATGGTCACGAGCCCCCGCTCCTGAAGCCGCTTCAGCGTGTCCGTCACTCGCTGGACGCCCAACTGGGCCGTAAGGGCGTGAAGTTCAATGCCATCCGGATGCTCGGTTAGCGCCTGGAGGATCAGCTTCTGTTTGGGGGAGACCTTCATCGGCAGTCCGTGCAGCACGTTTGTAACGGTTTCGCGCTCCGTCTCGAAGAAGAGCTGTACGGGCTTCCCGGCGTTCAGCAAACGGGAGTATGCGATGATCTCGCGCACAGCCGGAGAGACGCCCACAATCGTCTTGAGGCTGCTGGCCATAAACTTGGGGATCATCGGGCGAAGGGCGTCGCGCCGGCCGCAATGGTAGTAGTGGGACATCCATTCGGCAACCTCGGCCAGTTCCTGCCCGAAAAGGGTCTCCACTTGCACGCAGTCCAGGATGTCCTTCACCACGGCGACGCCGTCCGGCGGAGCCGAGCGAACGGCCACAACGTAGCCCAGCAACTCGCGCCCCGCGAACGGCGCCAGCACGCACGAGCCGATGTCAACCGTCTCGCGCAGCGCGGCCGGCACGCTGTAGGTGAAGGGCTGCGGAATTCGGGCGGTTTCCACCTCCACAACCACTTCCACGTAGAGCGCCGGCCCGTTAAATGCGTTCGCCTGATCCATGTCAATCGCATTATGGCCCTGCGGGAGCCCCTCGTTCCCACGCGGGCCGGCCTATACTGGCGCGTAGGAGGGGCCGGCGATGCTCATTGCGGCGGATGCGAACGGGAAGCCCCGGCAGTCTGCCGGGTTCTATCTGGAACTGAGCGCCTACTGGTTTGCGCTGTCGTTCCTCTGGGGCGGGATGATCACCATCGTGATGCAGCGCCTGGTGCTGCAGATGGCCGGCGACCAGAAGGACCTGTACCTCGGCTGGACGTTGGGCCTGGGCGCCGCCGTCTCCACCGTGGTCTGCCTCGTGATGGGCGCCGCAAGCGACCGCTCGCGATGGAGCTGGGGGCGCCGGCGCCCGTACATCCTCGTGGGCACTCTCCTGGCTGTCCCGTCGCTGCTGGCTCTGCCGCTGGCCCGCTCTATCCCGGAACTGATCCTGGCGTTCTGCGCCATCCAGCTCTTCACCAACCTCGCCACCGCCCCCTACCAGGCCCTCGTGCCGGACCTGGTGCCGAGGGAGCGACAGGGGGCCGCCAGCGCATGGATGGGCATGGGAAGCTTGCTGGGACAGCTCGGCGGCCTGATCCTCTGCGCCGCGCTCATCACCCGGCCCCATGGCCTCGAGACCATCATGAGGACGCTGGCCGCCCTGCTGGCAGCGGCGATGCTATGGACGGTCTTCCGCATTCCCGAGGCATCCGCCGCCGCGAACCCCGCGCCCACATCCGGCTTCCTGACCAACTTGCGCAACGCTTTCCGAGTAGACCTGCGCTCGCACCCGTCGTTCGGCTGGCTGATCGCGTCGCGGTTCGCGATCAACATGGGTTTCTACACGGCCACGGAGTTCCTGCTGTACTACGTGCGCGACACGCTGCATGCCGCGCGTCCGGAATCCACGGTCGGCTTGATCTTCATCATCGTCACCATCGCCGGGCTGGCCGGCAACTTCCCCGCCGGGTTGCTGGCGGACCGAATGTCGAAGAAGCTGGTGGTGTACATCTCGTCGGCGGTGACGGCCGTGGCGGCGCTCGTGTTCCTCGTGGCGCAGTCGCTGCCCGTGGCGATGGCGGCATCCTGCATATTCGGGGCGGGCTTTGGGGCCTTCGCCGCCGTGGACTGGGCGCTGGCCACCAACCTCATGCCGGAGCGCGACGAGGCGCGTTACATGGGGGTGTGGCACATATCGTTCACGGTGCCGCAGGTAGTGGCCCCGCTAATCGGCGGCGTGCTGGCCTACGCGGTGAACCGGGCGATGGGCCCCGGCGTGGGTTATCGCGCCGTGCTGGCGTTGGTGCTGGTCTACTTCGCCATTGGCGTTGCCTGCATCCGCCCTGTGAAAGAGCGCGCAATCGCGCGCCCCGCCGCAGCCGGAAGCGGCACATAATGCAGACAGGATGAATCCAACCGAGAAACCTGTCGGCATTGACCTCGCGGATGCCGTTGTGCTGGGGCAGCAGGCCATTGTCGGAGCCGGGGCTTTCGTGGCCCTCGCCGCGGCGGCGGACCTGGCCGGCCCATGGGCGATTCCGGCCGTTGCCGTTGCCGGTGTTCTGGCCGCCGCAACGGGGCTTTCGCTGGTGCGTGACCCTTCGCTTGTTGAGCCTTCTTCCGCGCGTGTGGCCGAGACGGCGGCGTTGGCCGCGGCGGCGGGCGTTCTGGCCTGCGCCGCCGCCGCCTACCTGGCCCCGGATTCCGGCGGCCTGGCGGGGCGGTGCATTCCCGCGGCCCTGATCCTTGCCGTGGGGGCGCTGCGCGTGGCGTTCGGCCGCCTCTCGCGTCCGGCGGCCGGCGTTTTCCTGGCCCTGACGATGGGCGGCCTTGCCTTCTTCGTCGGCTCCGCGCTCCCTCTGCTGAAGCTCAGCGCTTTCCCGCCGGCGCCGGGCCGTCCTGTGGTCGGCGCGATGGCCGCCTGCGGCCTCCTGGCGCTGGCCTTCTCCGGCTTCGGGCATCTGGTTGCCCGGCGACACGAGCTGGAGCCTGGCTACACGGCGCGCAACGCCGTGCTGCTGGCGGTGCTGCCGCTGGCCGTGATCTACATCCTGGTCGTCCTCGGCGGGTTCGGCGTTGTGCTCACAGCGCGCCCCATGTTGTACGGCGCATCCGGCGCCCTCGTTGCGGGCGGAGGAACCTGGCAGACGTCCGGCTTCGCCCCGCTGGTTCTCGCGGCGGCGTGGACCTACCACCCGGCGGTGCGATGGGCGGTTCGGCTGGCGGCGGTGGCGGCGTGCGGGGGCGGCCTTTACACGCTGCTGGGGGATGCATCCGGGGAGCCGGTGCAACCTGCGCGGCTGGGTGGGGTGGGGCTGGCGGCGGCCGCTCTCACGTTGATCGTGCCCGCCGGCGGGCTGTTGCGCCTCGCGGCGCTGGCCGTTCTGGCGCGGCATGCCATCGTGCACGGCCTCGACGCGCAGCGCGGCAGCCGGGCTTCCGCGGCTCTCGCCGCGATGTACATCGTCTTGTTTGGAGCGCTGGCGTGGTCTTCCGTCGGGTCGTCAATGGCCCGCGGGTGGTAAGTTGTGGATAACGGAAGCGAGGGTTTTCCACGCTTCCCCTGTGGAAAACTCCGGCGGATTTATGTATGCTTCCTTAGGTTTGGGCCGTTATCCACAGGGGGTTCACCTGTTTTCCCCAAGGGTTATCCACAGGGATTGCACAGGTTTGCGGCCAGATAATGAACACTGAGGGGCATCGATGCGGCGCGACCCGTCCAAACAACGACTGAAGGCGTTCCTCCTGGCCTGGTGCATCGTGTGGTTCGGAACGTGGCTCGTTCTATCGGTTGCCGCCTTCCGCGCGCATGGCCGGCCGGAGCCGTCGTTTGCACTGCTATACCGCACGGTTGCTTTCGTGGCGGGATGGGCCGGCGCGTTCGCGCTTCGAGGAATCGACCGGCGGCGGTGATCCGCGTGTAACCTGTCGCCCGCCCGATAGCGTATGGTGGTTGGCCTCCAAGGGGGGCCGTCGTGTTTGTTCTGTCAGAGAAAGGATACTCGCTTGAAGATCTGGATCAAGGGCATGGCCATTGCGGCGACCGCCGCTGTTGCGCTGATGAGCGGCGCCGCCGCCAAGACGCCCGTAAAACACTCAACCGCCGTTGTCGGCCAGCCGGGAGCGGGGCCGGGCGCCAACCCGCTGAACCTCACCCCCACGCAGCAGAAGCAGATGCAGGCCATCGCCCAGAAGATGATGCCGGACCTTCAGAAGGCCATGTCGGAGCAGGATCCGGCGAAGCGCCAGAAGCTGATGGCGGCGAGCCAGGCCAAGTGGCGCCCCGTGGTCATGAAGATCCTCACGCCGGTGCAGCGCAAGAAGGCGGCGGCGATGGAAGCGCAGGCCAAGGCGAAGATGCGGGAGTCGCGGAAGGCTATGATGAAACAAAGCCCCGCGTCGAAACCGGCGCGTTGATCAGGAGAACATCCGTGAAGCACCTTTATCCGCGTTTGGCGTGGCTGGTTCTGGCTGCCGGCCTGGCCGCCGTCCCAGTGTTTAGCCCGGCTCGCGTACAGGCGGCCCCGGCTCGCAGCGCCGTTCCCGATCCCATTGGCCTCACGCTCGACCAGCGCAAGAAGCTGGGAGAGATTCAGAAGCGCGGCCATGCCGAATGGCGGGCCGTGGAATACGGCCTCGGGTCGCCCGCGGAGAAGAGCAAGAAACTGGCGGCGATCCAGAAAAAGTACGACGCTCAGGCGCGCGCCATCCTCACGCCGCAGCAGCGCGCCAAGATCGAGGAACTGCGCAAGAAACAGATGGCGGGCCTGCAGAAGCTGGCGAACGTGCGCAATTCGCTGACGAAGGAACAGCGCACGAAGATGCAGGACATCCGGAACCGGTATCGAGCCCAGGAAGTGGCTGTGGTCAAAAACGCCAAGCTCCCGGACGCCGAAAAGCGCAAGCAGGTGCGCGCTCTGGAGGTTGCCCAGAGTCGCGAGTTCCTGGCCGTTCTCACCCCCGCCCAACGGGCTTCGTTGGGCGCCAAGTAGCGGCTGGCCCCCGCCGTTGAAACGGCGGGCATCCGTGGCGAAGCCCCCCTCCGGGGGCTGAACCGGCGAAGGCCGGTCTGGCCATGGCAGCCCGCCATCTCAATGGCGGGGCACAGGAATGGAGACCCCCTCATGCCTTCCCCGAACCGACCCACCCGCGCCGACATCGAGCGGCGCGTCGGCTCCATGGACCAGATGGCGGGCATCCGCCCCTATTCCGTGGAGGACGGCCCCGGCCGCGGAGCCCGCGCCCTCCACGTGCATACAGGCAGCGGCCTGGAGTTCGCCGCGCTGCCGGATCGCGCGCTGGATATCCTGGACTTCCGGTACAACGGCCGCTCACTGTGCTGGCACTCCGGCGTTGGCCCGGCCTCCCCGGATCGGTTCGACCCCCACGGCAAGGGCTGGCTGCGATCGTTCTTCGGCGGAATGCTGACCACCTGCGGGTTGAGCAACGCCGGGGCGCCGAGCGAGGACGGGGGCGAGGCCTTCGGCTTGCACGGGCGCATCTCCAACGCGTCCGCCTCCAACGTGCGGTGGGGCGCCGAATGGGCCGGCGATGACTACGCGCTGTGGATAAGCGGCGAAACGCGGGAAGCCTCCGCGCTGGGGCGGCGCCTCGTGCTGAGGCGCCATATCTCCACGGCATTCGGCTCCAACACGGTGGTCATCGAAGACACGGTGGAGAACGAAGGGTTCTCGGAAGAGCCGTTCATGCTGCTCTACCACGTGAACGCCGGCTATCCGCTGCTGGACGAGGGCGCGATTGTGCGCATCGACTCCGAGTTTGAGGGCTATGACGAGCACGCCCGCGCCGGCGTTGCCGCGTGGAACCAGGTGGAGCCGCCCGAAAGCGGCATCCCCGAGAAGGTGTTCATCCACGACGTTCGACCGGATGCCGATGGCTTCGCGAAGGCGGAGCTATACAACCCGGCGCTGAACCTGGGCTTCCGAGTGCGCTGGCGCAAGGCGGAACTGCCGAACCTCTGGCAGTGGAAGATGCTGGGCGACCGCGATTACGTGATGGGCCTGGAGCCGGGCAACTGCGGCCCCGGCGGCCGAGCCGCCGCCCGCGTCGCCAACGCCACCGGCATCCTGCCTCCGCGCGGCTTCGTGTGCCATCGCGTTGAGCTGGAGGCGTTCGAGGAATAGGGCGGGCCGCCCTGCAATGACGGGCTACCATGGCGTAACCGGCAGCTCGCCGACCGCCGGAGGCGCCGCTGATGCTGATGAGTGAGGGGGCGGACACGGCAAGCCGTGTCCCTTGTATGAGAGTCGGTAGGTTAAGATGGAAGTGGCGCTGGACGGACCGTGTGTCCCTTGGTCCCTCAAGACCGTGCAGTAGCTTGGTCGTCCAGCCCGCAGGGTCTCTGGCA
>DASXUL010000018.1:0-18530 GCA_036504855.1 Armatimonadota bacterium
GAGGTGATGGCCGAGATCGCGGCCGCCAGTGACCAGCAGACGCAGGGGATCGACCAGGTGAACGTTGCGGTGAGCCAGATGGACAGCCTGACTCAGGCGAACGCGGCGAACTCGGAGGAGAGCGCGAGCGCCGCCGAGGAGCTGAGCAGCCAGGCCGAGGAGATGCAGAGCATGGCGGCGGCGTTCCGCCTCAGCAACGAGTCCAAGCATGCCAGCCGCCCCGCCATGAAGCGGCCGGCGGCGCGCAAGCCCGTGGGCGGCCGGGTTCCGGCGGGCGTCGGCGCCTCCCGCGGGCGGCACGACCCAGATCCCAGCGCCGTCATCCCGTTCGACTCCGATGAGCGGGAACTGGCCAACTTCTAGGCTTAGGCCCTCTCACCACAAAGGCACAAAGGCGCGAAGATTGTCTTCGCGCCTTTGTGCCTTTGTGGTGAAAGAGACTTATCTAGCGGACGAGGGATCTGGGGGCGACCATGGCGGCCAGGCGTTCTCTGGCGTCGCAGGGCTCCAGAACCGGCTCGTCCGATACCAGCTCGCCGTCCAGGAAGTGGATGATCCGCTGGGCGTGCTGGGCGATGTCGTACTCGTGGGTGACGATAACCACCGTCTTCCCGCTTCGGTGGAAGCGCTGGAAGATGGCCATGATATCTTCGCCGGTGCGGGTATCCAGGTTGCCGGTGGGCTCGTCGCCGAAGAGGATCGGCGGGTCGTTGACGAGGGCGCGGGCGATGGCCACGCGCTGCTGCTGGCCGCCGGAGAGCTCGTTGGGCTTGTGGTCCACGCGGTCGCCGAGGCCAACTGCGTCGAGGCAGCGCATGGCGATCTCGTGGCGGTTGGCGATGCCGGCGTAGAAGAGCGGCAACTCCACGTTTTGGAGCGCGGACGTGCGGGAGAGCAGGTTGAACGTCTGGTAGACGAAGCCGATCTGGCGCACGCGGATCTCCGCGAGCTGATCGTCGGAGAGGCCGGACACCTCCTCGCCGTCCAGCAGGTAGGAGCCGGACGTGGGGGTATCGAGGCACCCGATTAGGTTCATGAAGGTGGACTTGCCGGAGCCGGAAGGCCCCATGATGGCCACGAACTCGCCCCGTTCGATCGTCAGGTCCAGGTTATGCAGAGCGTGCACTTCCTGTGTTCCCATGAAATAGGTTTTCGTCAGGTCTTTCACCTGGATGAGGGGCTGGCCCATGTTGGTTCCTCCGGTTTCGGCATCATCCGTCCCCGTGCGGCGCGTCCGCCCCAGCCGGGGCGGACGCGCCATGGGGTTACTTCGCCTGTGCGGCGAGGGCGGACGTGAGGGCGTTCAGGCGATCCTTGGCGCGGCCGCGCATGCGTTCGATGGGCAGCGTGTCCGGATTCAGCGGATTGTAGTCCTTCGGGGCCGGGATGCGGCTGGCGTCGAAGCCGCCGCCGGGGCGCCCGCCGCCAGGTCCGCCGGGTGCGCCACCACCGCCCGGACGACCCATACCGCCTCCGCCGCCTCCGCCGTTGCGGCGGCCGCCGCGGGGCGCAGTGGCGAGCTTCTTGAGCTGCTGCAGGGTGAGGGGCGTTGTGAGCTGTTTGTTCACCTTCAGCGCCTGCGCGTCCGTCATCGTCGGCTTGCTCCGCCAGGCCTTCAGGACGCCCAGGATGGTCTTGGATTGGGCCTTATTCAGCCGCGTTTTCGGATCCTGCTGGATGTACTGCAGAGCGCCCAGCGTCTGTTGAAGCGACTGAACGTTCTTGTGGTTGTTGCGCCAGGTCTGCCAGGCCTTCATCTTGGCCTGGGCCTGCGGGTTCATCTGCATGCCGCCGGGCGCCTGGGCCCTGGCGGAGGGCGCCAGCAGCGCCAGCGCGGAGACGGCCATGATGCCGTAATGGATGGCTTTCATCTCACTCTCCTTTGGGTAGGGGCGGAGGACCGCCCGTTTCGGTAGACCTAAGTTCGCATGCATCCCGATTACTCGTATCGCAGCGCGTCAATGGGGTTCAGCCGGGAGGCTTTCCAGGCCGGATAGAACCCGAAGAACCCGCCCACAACCGCGGAGAAACTGAACGCCATCAGGATGGTGGCCGGGGCCAGGACCACCGTCCAGTTGTTTGCCCGCTCCACAAGCTTCGCTCCGCCAACGCCGAAGGCCACGCCCAGCAGGCCGCCGATGAGCGAGAGGAACAGGGCCTCGAGGAGGAACTGGGTGAGGATGTGGCGGCGCTTGGCGCCGATGGCCTTGCGAACGCCGATCTCACGCGTCCGCTCGGTAACGGAGACGAGCATGATGTTCATGATCCCAACGCCGCCCACCACCAGCGAGACGATGGCCAGGTAGGTGATCAGCGCGGAGAAGGTATCCTGCTGTTCGTTCTGCGTCTGCGCCAGATCGGCCTGGTTGAAGATGCGGAAGTCGTTCTCCGCGCTGTCCGGCAGGCGGTGGGCCTTGCGCAGCACGCTTTCGATCTCGGCCTGGGCGCGGGGCATCAGCGCCTCGGTTCGGGCCTGGCAGGTAAGGGTCTGGATGTTGTCCATGCCGAACAAGCGGCGCATGGCGGTGGTGTAGGGAACGTACACGCCGTCGTCCGGATTGCGGAACCCGGCGCCGCCCTTCGATTGGAACACGCCGATGACCTCGAACCGCTGGCCCGCGATGCGGATGGCCTTGCCCACGGCCGGTTGCCCGTTGAACAGGTCCTGCCACGTGTTGGAGCCGAGGATGGCAACGCGCTGCTGCGTTTTCACATCGCTGGGGCCGAAATAGCGGCCGATGCGGATGATGTGGTTGCTGACTACGGGGTAGTCCGCGCCCTGTCCGTAGACGGCCACTGAATCGTTGTTGTCCAGGTACTTGATCTGCGCATTGCGGTTAACGGAAGGGTTCACGCGGATCACGCTGGGGCACCCGCGGACGATAGCCTCCGCGTCTTCCGGCTTCAGAGCCACGCTGGAGCCCACGCCCATGCTGATGCCGCCCCGGCGTTGTTGGCCGCTGAACACGGTGATGACGTTCGTGCCCAGGGCGCGCAGGCTCTGAGACACCGCCTCGCGGGACCCCTGGCCGATGGCGATGGCGATGATCACGGCGCCCACGCCGATGATGATGCCCAGCATCGTGAGGAAGGCGCGCAGCTTATTGGCGCCCAACCCCCGAACGGCCATGATGACGCTTACCGGGTTCAGCCCGCCCGCGGGGATGGCCTTTGGCATCTGGAACGGGCCGTTGCCGTCCACCTGCTCTGGCGCGGGAGGCGATATCCGTTTTACTTCGGTTGCCATGTTCCGGTCCTTCTCTCGGTGGGGCGGGCGCGCTCGTTTTGGCGCCCGCCCCCTTTCCGGTTCGGCTGTCTGGGGGGCTGCCCCGTCAACGCCGTGCGGCTCCTCCGCCGGCGCGGGTTCCTCCGCCGCCTGGGCCGCGGTTTCCGCCGAACGGCGAACTGGTTGCGGAGGTAGACGTGGCCGGCTCGATGGTCTGGCTGACCACGGGGTCGCCCTCTTTCACGCCGCTGAGTATCTCAGTGGCATCATTCCCCGTCAGGCCCACTTCCACCATCTGCTTGGTGATCTTGACGCCGACCTTGGTATCCGGGTCGGCCGCGAGGCCGCTGGCCGGGTCCGCCGGCGCCGGCTTGCCGCCGGTGGCGATCTGCACGAAGGTGGCGCCCTGCTCATCCGTCTGCACGGCGCTGCTGGGCACGTTCAAGACGTCCGGCTTGTCGTCCACCACGAAGTCGCAGGTGGCGTTCATGCCGGGCTTCAGGAGGCGGAAGGTGGGGGACGAGTTATCCACTTCCACGCGGACATGGATGCTGGTGACGTTCGATTCAACCACGGCCTGAGGGTTCACGCGGGCCACCTTGCCCTCGAAGGGCACGCCGGGGTAGGCATCCAGGTTGATCTCCACCTTCTGGCCCTCGTCCACATTGGCGATGTCGGTTTCGTCCACGGTAACGTCCACGTACATGCGGGTTGTGTCGCCGATCTGGACGATGCTGGAGCCGGTGGAGTTCAGGGAGAGGCCTGAGGTGATGATGGTGCCCGTGTCCACGTATTTGGTGAGCACGACGCCTTCAGAGGGCGCCCGGACGGTGGTCTGGGCCAGGGTGTCTTTGGCGTTCTTCAGGGTAGCGGCGCTGCGCGTGATGCTGGCCTGCGCGGAGTTGATATCCAGCTTGCGGATGTCGTTATTGGCCTTGTTGGCGACGGCCTGGTTCAGCGCCTCGAGGGCCTGTTTGACCTGGGAATCGGCCTGTCTCAGCGCCGAGCGCGCCTGGCGTTCGGAATCTTTGCTGGTGGCGATGTCCACGGCGCCGGCCTGCGCGCTGGCCAGGGCCGCGTTGGCCTGGGCCACGCGGGCATCCGCCGAGGCGATGTCGGTTTTCAACTGGGCGTCCACGGTGTCGTAGCGGGCCTTGGCGCTGTCGACCTGCGCCTGGGCGACGTCATAGCTGGCCTGCGCGGTGTCGACGGCCTGTTGTGAAACGAACCCCTTGGACAGAAGGCTCTTCTGGCGGGTGAGGTTGGCGCCGGCGTTCTTGGCGTTGGCCATGGCCTGGTCGTAGGCGCTCTTCGCGCTGGCCCGGTCCTGCTGGTTCGTGGAATCGAGCGCGGCGCGGGCCTGTTGGGCCTGCCGCAAGTTCGCCTGGGCCTGCCGGATGGAAGCGCTGGTGAGGGACGGCTGAACCTTGGACTGTCGAATGGCCGTTTGCAGTCGCGAGGCGGCGGCGGCCCGGCTATCCTTCGCGGACTGGAGGGCGGCGCGGGCATTGGCAATGGCGATCTCCGTCTGCTGGATCTGGAGGGAGTAGGTTCTGGAGGTTTGTTCTTCCTTGGCGCGGGCGCCGGAGATGTCCGCCTCGGCCTGGTTGACGGCGAGCTGCGTGTCGGAGCGGTCGATGGTGGCGATCACCTGGTTCTTCTTCACGTGGGTGCCCACGTCCACCATCATGGCGGTAACGCGGCCGCCGGCCTTGGACTTGATGTCCACGGTTGTCCAGGGTTGGAGGACGCCGGTGGAGGAGACGGTTTTGCGCACCTGTCCGCGCGCGACCTTGGTGATCTTGTATTGCGTCAGCGCGGTGGGGTCCGGCCCGCGGCGGCCGAACGCCAGGTACGCGCCGCCGCCCACCACGACGATGGTTGCTGCGGCGATCAGTGGAGTGGATTTTTTCATGATTGGCCTCCCCCGGCGACGGGGTCATTGGCGCCGATTTCGCGCATCAAGCGCGCATCCGCCGTGTGATAGTCATACACGGCCTGCACAGCGTTGGTCTCGGCGGTAACGAGCTGATTCTCGGCGGTGATGACGTCGAGAATCGTCCCCACGCCTTCATTTCGCGACTCGGTGGCCGCGGCATAGTTCTCTTTGGAGGCGGTCAGCGCGGTCTGCGTGGCCGACACCCTCTGGCGAGCCTCCTCGCGGAGGAGATAGGCGGATTCCACGTTGGCGGCCGCATCCTGGCGCGCCAGCTCCAACTGCTGTTCCGATTGCGTCAGCGTGGCTCGCGCCTCCCGGACGCGGGCTCGGGATGCCCCGGCGTCGAAGAGCGGGTAGCTGATCGTTGCGGTGATGGTGTGGTTTTCCCCGGAATCGGGGTGGATGCGATAGCCCTCGTTCAGGTCCGCCTGAACCTGCGGTCCGGCCTCGATTGCGGCGATTTTCACGCCTTTTCGGTTGGACGAGATTCCCAATTCGCTGCCGCGCAGATCCGGCCGGTTGCGCATCGCCTGATCCACGAAATCGGCGATCGTTCGCGCTTCGGGCGTTACCGGAGGCGTTGGAACGGCGGTCTCCGGGGTGACAATGGGATCGGCGAAGCTGGCGCCCATGGCGTTGCGCAAGGTGGTTTCGGCGAGGCGCACTGTGTTGCGCGCCTGGATGCTCTGAACCTGCGCGTTGTCGTAATCGGCCTGGGCCTGCAGAACGTCCTTGCGCGGGGAGCTTCCGGCCTCCGCGAAGGCGCGGGTGGCGTCCAGCGTCGTCTTCGCGCGATCCACGCCGGACTCGGCCACGCGCACCAGGTCCTTCGCCCGGAGCAGCTCAAACCAGCCGGTGGTGACGTTCAGGACCACGCTCTGGCGCACGTCCTGCACGTTGTAGGCGGCGGACCGCACGCTGTCGCGGCTGCGAGCGATGTTCAGCTCGCGCTTCCCGGAATCGAAAATCGTCTGCTGAAGGCCGATGGAGGAGACGTCCTGGGTGGAGGTTCCGGAGTTCAGGAGCGTCTTCTGCGTGGTGTGCTGAAAGACGGGGGTGATTTGCGGGAACCAAGCGGATTTGGCCTCAGTAACGCGGGCAGCCGCGGCGTCCTTCTGGCTCACCGCGATTCCGATCTGGTTGTGGTTCGCCAGACCGATGCGCACGGCGGCATCCAGGGTGAGCGGCGACGGCAGCGCGACGGGCGGGGCGGCCGAACCGGGAAGCGCCTGGGCGGCGGCGAGGACAATGACAGTTTTGAAGATGCGTTGGAGCATTGGGATGATCCCTCTCAAATAGGTGAGGCGGTCGTGTGCCTCATCCCTCAGTGTATTAGCGGCGTTTGGACGCTGAGTGGCGGCAATATGGAGATTGCGTGGAAGGGGAAAGCGGCATTTGATCGCGCTCGGGCGGCAATTCCATCGGCGCGCCACCCGGCTTCCATCGTTTCTCCACAAATGTGCGGTACGATAGTAGAGGGATTGTGGCGGCAGAGAGCCTCCGAGCGGCCTCGGCGACGCCCGCCATGGGTTTCAGACGGGGCCACCGGCGGATTCGTTGCTCTTCCGCCGCAATTGGTATGGCGGACCACCATGGCGAAAGCGCTTCAAGCCGCGGAAGCGGGAGCCGCGAGAAGGTGAAATCATGTCTCAGCGCGTGTTGATAGCGGATGACGACGAAGCCCTCTCCGAAGCCGTGGGTTGGTATCTTGAGGCGGAGGGGTTCGTGGTGGCTCGGGCAGGCGACGGGACCGCGGCCCTGGCGTCTCTACAGGCCGATGGCGCAGACGCGCTGATCGTGGATGTGATGATGCCCGGAATGGATGGCTTCCAGCTCTGCCAGGCCGTGCGCCGGATTTCCAACGTGCCTGTGTTGATGCTCTCCGCGCGAGACGGCGAGGCTGACAAGGTGCGCGCGCTGGGCCTCGGCGCCGATGACTACGTAACGAAGCCGTTCGGGGCGATGGAACTGGTGGCGCGCATCAAGGCGCTGCTGCGCCGCGCCGGCAGCCGCTTGGAGCCGGCGCTCATTGCGGCGGGGCTGCGCGTGTTGCCGGAACAGCGCCAGGCCACGGTGAACGACAATCCAGTGGACCTCTCCGCGCTGGAATTCGACCTGCTGGCCGCCCTGATGGAGCGCCCGCAACGCGTGCTCTCGCGCGAGCAACTCGCCGGGATCGTGTGGGACAGCTTCTACGGCGACGACCGCCTCGTGGATTCGCACATTTACCGGCTGCGCAAAAAGCTGATCGCGGCGGGGCTCGACCCCTGCCCCATTATCACCGTGCGGGGAGTTGGCTATGCGTTTCGTCCCGAAGCTTAAGCTGCGAACGCGGCTGATCACCGCCTTCTTCCTGGCCATCCTGCTGAGCTACGGCTTCAGCATGCTCACATTCCACTACTTCATCGAGCAGGATTTCCTGCGCGCCCGCCGCGAGCTGGCCGCGCAGGGGATCGATCTGCCGGACCACCATGGTCCCGAGGCGCACGCGTTGCATCCCGGGGGTGACCGCCGCCACTACCGCTCCATCGTGCGTCCGAAACTCTGGCCGCGCGTGCTGCCGGTGGAGACGGTGTTCGCTTTGCTGCTGTCCATCGTGGCCGGCGCCTGGATCAGCCGCCGCATCACGCGGCCGCTGGGGCTGCTGGAAGAGGGCGCCCACAACTTCCACGAGCGCGACTGGGAGCACCGCATCCCGGAGGCGGGCGACGACGAGATAGCGCGCGTGGCCGCCTCCATGAACGAGATGGCGGAGCGCGTTGAGGGGCAGATTTCGGCGCTGGAAGACGATTCCCGCCGCCGTCAGCAGCTTCTCGCCGACGTGGCCCACGAACTGCGCAGCCCCATCGCCACGCTGAAGACCATGGCGGAAGCCCTCCGCGACGGCGTGGCCAACCAGCCGGACCGGCGCGACCGCGCCCTGCAATCCATGGTCGCCATGGCCGACCGCATGCAGCGCCTCGTAACCGACCTGCTGGAACTGGCGCGGCTGGATCTGCGCGAGCTTCCGCTGCACCGAACCAGCGTAACCCTGCGCCACGTGGCGGAGGAGAGCCTGGCCGTTCACGCCGATGACGCTGTCCGAGCCGGCGTAACGCTCTGCCCGTTGCAGGTCGACAACGACGCGGCGGTGAACGGGGACGCTCTGCGGCTGGCCCAGATACTGGATAACCTCGTGAACAACGCGATCGCCCACGCGGGGGCCGGCGCCGAAGTGTGCGTGCGCATTGGCGCCGCCGGCGGCAAGGCCGTTCTCACCGTGTCGGACACCGGCCGCGGCATCCCGGGAGAGCACCTGCCGTTCGTCTTCGACCCGTTCTACCGCCTGGATTCGGCGCGCAACCCCAACGAGCGCCACAGCGGCCTGGGTCTGCGCATCGCGCGCGGCCTCGCCGAAGCCCATGACGGAACCCTGACCCTGGACAGCGAGGAAGGCAAAGGGACCATTGCCACCCTGACGCTGCCGTTGGGGTGAGCGATGGCGGCCCGGGCCGGCGGCCTGTATCCGTTGCTGCACGGTGGACAACCGCAGGAAGGTTCCCCGAGGGCAGGGCAAGCCCAGCCCCTGCAAGTTCCGTGCTTCCATCCACTGATCGGTGAACGGCCGGGCCTACCGGGTAGGGGCTGGGCTTGCCCTGCCCGAAAGCCTTAAGGTATCATCAAGGGCACTGGACTGGGCCGTTCCGGGAGTTCTTCCATGAGCACACGGCATTCATCCGAAAGTCCGCTCCGACGCCGATCCATCCGCCTGCGGGGCTATGACTACCGTACGCCGGGGGCATACTTCGTAACAATCTGCTCTCATAGCCGCGCGCCTCTGTTTGGCGAAATCGCCAACGGCGTGGTCAACCTGTCGCCTCTCGGGGAGATCGTGGATTCCGCGTGGACGGACCTGCCGTGTCGCTTCCCTCAATGCGAGACCGACGCCTTTGTCATTATGCCGAACCACGTTCACGGCATCCTGGTCCTGGTCGCCGCCGACCCAGTGGAAGGCGCAGATGAGGAGGCGGCGGCGCGTTTCGGCGGCCCGACGGCGCTGCTGTCAACGGTTGTCGGAGCGCTGAAGTCAGGCGCGACCCGGCGCATCAACGAGATGCGATGCGTGGAGGGAGCCGACGTGTGGCAAAGAGGGTTCTTCGAACGCATCATCCGGTCGGAACGGATGCTCAACGCGCTTCGGGAGTACATCGAGCGCAACCCTGCCAACTGGGATCGGGATAGCGAGAACGTGTGAGGCCCCCGAGGGCAGGGCAAGCCCAGCCCCTACAAGGCAGGCCCGGCCGTCCACCGATCAGTGGACGGCGACACCGACCTTGTAGGGGCTGGGCTTGCCCTGCCCTCGGGCCGCATGCGGAAAACGCCCCTTGCAGCCGGCGGGCCATGAAGGGCCCTCCGGAGCGGGGGCGTTACGAACGTGCGTTTGCATCTCCGGCGCGCTCCGGCATATCCTGGGTACCGTGATACACCCCGTCTCCCTCTCGAAGCCGGAAGCCCGGCGGTACCTGTTGCGCGCGCAGTTGCTCGCCGGCCCAAAACTCCCTCCCGGCCCGGGCAGCGTGCACCGCGTTCTGATGCGCTTGCGCGCCGTTCAGGTCGACAGCATCGACGTGGCCGGCGCCAGCCAGGAGATCGCCCTTAACAGCCGCATCGAGGGGTTTCAGCCAGCCGGCCTGGGGGCGGCGCTCTACGCGGATCGCGCGGGATTCGAGTACTGGCTGAAGTGCCTCTGCATCCTGCCCGTGGAGAGCCTGCCGTATCAGGCCGTGCGCATGGCGCACGCGGCCGCATGGCACGCGGCGGAATTAGCGGACCATGCGGAGACGGTGCGAGCCATCTTCAAACAGATTGGAGCGAACGGCCCGCAATGCGCGGCGGATTTCGTGGACGGCCGCCGGACCAACCGCGGTTGGAGAGGGAACGACCGGCTGGTGAAGCGCCTCTTGGAGCTGCTGTGGGACTCCGGGCGGTTGGCCATCGCCCGCCGGCGCCGTCGCGTTCGGTTCTACGACCTCGCCGAGCGCTGCTATCCGCCCCATTCGCCGCGCTCGCAGGCGGAATACGAACGGCATACCGTTCTGGACCTGTGCCGCGCCATGGGCATCATCGGCGTGGCCGGCGGCTCGTCGGATGTGTGGCACAACGTGCGCGCGCATCGCCACGCGGCGCTGCGCGAGATGACGGCGGATGGCGCCGTGTTCCCTATCTCCATTGAAGGCAGCGCGCGGCCCTACTTCGCCCTCTCGGAGGACCGCGCCCTCCTGGATGACGCCCGCCCCCTGGATCCCGTTACGCGCCTCCTGGCTCCGCTGGATACCGCGCTGTGGGACCGTCGCCTGGTGGACGACGTTTTCGGCTTCTACCGCGCTTTCGAGGTCTACAAGCCGGTTGAGCAGCGCCTGTATGGTTACTACTGCCTGCCCATCCTGCATGGCGAGCGCCTGGTGGGGCGGTGCGACCTTTCGCGTTCGGCGGATCGCGCGGCCCTGCGGGTTATCGGCGTGTTCTGGGAAAACGGCGTACCGCCGACGCCGGAACTGACCAGTGGCCTGGCCGCCGCGTTGCGCGACCATGCGCGGTTCCTGGGGCTGGAGGGCGTGGAGCTTCCGGAGGCGCGCTCGGACTGAAGGCGTTACGCCGCTCGCTCGCGCAGGAAGGCGAGGGCCGGGGCGGCCTCGCGGTCGAAGTCTATCCAGCGGCACTCGATGGAGATGCGTTCGGAGTATCCGATGCGCTGAAGCTCGGCCAGGAAGGCGGGGATGGCCGTTGAGCCGGCGCGGGGCGCCAGGCGGCCGGAATCGGCCAGGTGGGCGTGGCCGATGAAGGGCGCCGCGGACGCCAGATCGATGGGGTCTCCGGCGGACTCCATATGATAGAGGTCGGCGGTGAGGCGCACGTTGGGGATGGCGAGCGCGCGAACGAAGGCGACGCCCTCGGCCAGGGTGTTGATGACGTTCGTCTCGGCGGGCCGCAGGGGTTCCACGCAGACGAGGATGCCCGCCGGCGCCAGCGCCTCGGCGACGATGGACACCGCCTCCGCGAACTGCGCCCGCCCATCCGCCAGCGGAAAGCCGTCCGGCGCGGTGCGGCTGGCGCCGGAGCCGAACACGACTACGCGCGCGCCGGCCTCATCCAGGCGCGGCGCAACAGCGTTCACGTAGCATTGAAGGCGCTTGAGGTCCGCTTCGGGGCCGGCGACCATCAGATCGCCCGGCAGCAGGCAGTTCCACGCCTCCGGTGCGATGCCCGCGTCGTGCAGGCGCGCCAGACTGACGCGCCAGGCGCCCCGCGGCACATCCGGGTTGCCCGTGGAGTTCACGGCTGGCTCCACGTAGTCCGCGCCGGCGGCAGCGGCGACCGGCAATCGGTCCAACGAACAGCAGAGACCGAATCGCATGGTGGGGCTCCTCCATCCGCGGCGGCGCGGAACAAACCGTCGCCACGCTCATCGTAACGTGCGCGCCAGCCGTTAGGCGAGAGGATGCCGGCCTGCGTTGGACCGGCGCCACAATGGGACAGCGCCCCGAACCCCAGGAGGAAACCGCGCCGCTATGGCCCCACAGCCCAATATGCCGTTCCGCGCCGCCCGCATCAGCGTGGCGGCGGCGTTCCTGGTGAACGGCTTCGCGAACGGCACGTGGGTCTCCCGCATTCCGGAGGTGAAGCGGGCCGCGGGGTTGGGGACCGGCGCCTTGGGGCTGGCGCTGTTGGGCATGACGGTGGGCGCGTTGATGGCCATGCCGCTTTCGGGGGTTTGGATGGCCCGCCTGGGAAGCCGGCGCATTGTTACCCTGTGCACGTTCCTTCTGTGCGCATCGCTGTCGTTGCCGGCCTTCGCGAGCGGATGGTGGAGCCTGGCGCTGTCGCTGCTGGCGTTTGGCGCCGCCAGCGGAGCCATGGATGTTTCCATGAACGCGCAGGCCGTGGCTGTGGAGAAGGGGTTGGGGCGGCCGATCATGTCATCGTTCCACGGGTTGTGGAGCGTGGGCGGCATGGGCGGCGCGGCCCTGGGCGGCTGGATGGCGTCGCGGGGTTTCGCGCCGCTGGCGCATTTCGCGGCGGTGGGCGCAGCGCTGGCCGCGGGCGCGCTCGTCGCCGGCCGCTGGCTGTTGCA
The DNA here is from genome assembly GCA_036504855.1 of Armatimonadota bacterium. Lineage (GTDB taxonomy): Bacteria > Armatimonadota > DTGP01 > JAKQQT01 > JAKQQT01 > DASXUL01. Next base: position 12,277 of record DASXUL010000018.1, read on the forward strand.
CGAAGATGCCTGGACGGAGGAACGCGAGCCGGCCTTTGGCAGGCCTCTGCGGGCTCTGGCGGGGCTTGGCGCAATCGCATTCTGCGCGCTGCTGGGGGAGGGCGCCGTTGGCGATTGGAGCAGCCTCTACCTGAGTCGCGGCCTGGGCGCCGGGCCGGGAGCGGCGGCGATGGGGTATGCGGCCTTCTCGACCTGCATGGCGGCCGGGCGTCTGTCGGGGGACCGCCTGGTCCACCGCTTCGGGCCGGTGGGGGTTGTGCGGACGAGCGGGTTGATGGCGGCGGCGGGGCTTCTGGTTGCGTTGGCGGTTGGGCAGACGTGGGCGGCCATCGCCGGCTTCGCCCTGGTGGGCGCCGGTTTCGCCACGGTGGTTCCGCTGGTGTTCAGCGCGGCGGGAAACACGCCGGGCGTTTCACCCGGACCGGCGCTGGCCTCGGTGGCCACCACCGGCTATCTGGGCTTCCTGGCCGGCCCGCCGAGCATCGGCCTCAGCGCCGAGGTGATCGGGCTGCGCGTTTCGCTGGGAATCGTCGCCGCCCTCAGCCTCGCGATGGCGCTGCTGGCGCCGACCGTTCGGCGGGGAGCGCCGGAGGACGGGATGTGAGGGGCATTCGCGGCGCAACAGGCATTTCGGGGGCGTTATATGCCGGCCAAGCGTGATCCGCGAGGCTGTATGGTCGCTTTTGAGACCATGCGTCCCTCTGCCATTGCCTTTCGGCGCACTTTGGTCCCAAAATGGTTGCGATGGACCGTAACGCGACCGACCACCCCGTAGGTGCCCCCGATCCGTACGCCATCCTGGCCGCCCGCATACGGACGGGCGCGTATCTTCCCGGATCGCGCCTGCCTTCGGAGCGCGCGCTGTCCCAGGAGATAGGCGTGCATCGGAGCACTTTACGCCGCGCCCTGGCGCGCCTCGCGGATGATGGCCTGCTGGATTGCCAGCCGGGCCGCCAGCCGATTGTGCGCGATGTTCCGGCGGCTCCGGACGGTTGGCGGACCGTTGCGTTCCTGATGGGAAACGAGCCGAGCTTCCACGCGTTCAACCTCGTGTTGCGCGGGTGCGAGCCGGAGCTTCGCCAGGCCGGGCACCGACTGGCCTACATGGACACGTGGGGGCCATCGCTGGAGATCAGCCGCCAGCGTGAGCACGAAGCCCTCGGCGGGCTGTTGCAGCATCCGGTGGCCGGGCTCATAATCTGGTGCCAGGATCCGCCCACCGCGCTACCCTATGTCAAACGGGCCGTGGAGCATGGCATCCCGGTGGTTGCCATCGATCGTGAGATCCCCGGTTGCCCGGTGGACTACGTGGGCGTGGACAACGTGCTGGTGGCCCGCATGGCTGTGGAGCACCTGCTGGAACTGGGGCATCGGCGGATCGCCTTTGCCACGGGGGTAGACGAAACCACCACGCCGCCCCTCCTCCGGGAGGACGGCTACCGCGAGACGATGCACCGCTACGGCTTGGGCGTCGACGAGTCGTTGATTTACCGGTTGAAGAGCGGGCTCCATGATGGGGCCGCCATGGAACTGGCGCGGCGTTTGAAGGCGGCCCGGAACCGGCCGACCGCTATCTTCGCAATGAACGACATCCTGGCCTGGCGTCTGGTGGCGGCGCTGCGCCAGTGCGGGCTCCGGATACCCGAGGATGTGGCTGTGATCGGCGTGGACGACATTGAAGACCAATCGTTGCATGCACCGATACTGAGCACTATCCGTCAGCCGCTGGAGGCCGCCGGCATGTACGCCGCCCGCCTGCTGCTCCAGCGCATTCAGACGCCCACCCTGCCGGTGCGGCAGACGATTCTGCAAACCAACCTTATCCGCCGAGCCTCCACCATGGGCGCCGCCGCGGAAGACGGCGGTTCGGACGCGTCCATCCTTCGCCTTCATGGCCTCTCGCTCTACAGGGAGCCCGGGGCGCGCTGACTGCGACCACCCGCTGTGCGTGCGCACAGATAGTATAACTAATGCCTTGCGAATATACGTTCGAGTTCCCTCTTGAGCACGGTCTGCACGCGCGGCCGGCTTCCGTCCTCCGAGACGCGGCGGACGCGCACCGCTCTGAGGTTCACCTGCTAAACGCCCGGAACGGCCACCAGGCCAACGCCAAGAGCGTGCTCTCGCTCGTGGCTGCCGATGTTCACCGCGGAGACGCCTGCACCCTTACCGTGGAGGGGCCGGACGAAGATACCGCCTTCCCATCGCTTCAGGCTTTCCTCACCGACGTCTTCCCCAACTGCGACGAGCCGCTGCCGGTCCCGGAGGAGAGCGGGTCGGAAGGCGCCGCGCCGCCCCGCGTGGTCACCACCTCCGGCGCGCGCAGCCTGCGCGGAACGGCCGCCGTGCCCGGCGTGGCCATCGCCCCGGCGTTCGTCACCGAGGAAGAGCCCTTCCCCGAGGTGCCCCCGACCACCAACGCGCCGATGCGCGCGCTGGCTGCGTTCGAGACGGCCGTGGGTGAAACCGCCTCGGATATGGATGATTCCCTCGCCCGCGCCGCCAACGCCACGGAAAGGGATATCCTCCACGCCCACCTCGCTATCTTGCGCGACCCGGAGTACCGGGATCGCGTGAACGCCGGCATCCGGGGGGGATCGTCCGCCGGAAAAGCCATCGTTGACGCCGAGCGTTATTACGCCGAGTTGCTGGGCAGCTCTGAAAGCGCGTATCTGCGGGAGCGCGCCCTCGACGTTCGGGACGTGTGCACCCAGCTCCTTCGCCGCCTCTATCCGGAGGCCGCCGTCTCGCATCGCCCGGCGCCGAACGGTCCGTGCATCCTGGTGGCCCCGGATCTCACGCCGTCGGAATTCCTGGCGCAGGACAAGACCCTGCTGAAGGGCCTGGTGTTGAGCGAGGGCGGAGCCACGTCGCATACCGTTATCCTCGCCCGCGCCGCCGGCATCCCGTGCGTTACCGGCGCCCGCGACGCGCACCTGATCCTGCTTACCGGTCAGCCGCTGGTGCTGGACGCCCGCCGCGGCCTGGTTCTGCCGAACCCGCCGGAATCCGTGATCCGTTATTACCGTCTGGACATAGACCGCGCGGAACGCCGCCGCGAGCAGTTGAAGGGTTACATCACGGCCACCGGCCATACAGCGGACGGCCGCCGTGTGGAAGTGGCCGCCAACGCCGCCACGGATGAGGAAGCCGAGTCCGCCTTCCTGAACGGCGCGGAGGGCATCGGCCTGTTCCGCACCGAAATGCTGTTCATGGACCGGCAGACCCCTCCGGATGAGGAAGAGCAGTACCGCACGTACGCCGGCGTGGTGAAAGCGGCCGCCGGACGCCCGGTGATCATCCGCACGCTCGACGTTGGCGGCGACAAGCCGGTGCCGTACCTGGACCTGCCGACCGAGGCGAATCCATTCCTGGGGTATCGCGCCGTTCGGTTCTACGGGGAGCACGAGGCGTTGGTGCGCACGCAGTTGCGCGCGATCCTTCGGGCCGCCGCGCTGGGTCCGGTGCGGGTGATGGTCCCGATGGTCTCCTGCGTGGAGGAAGTGCGGCAGATGAAGGCGATGGCCGCCAGCGTGGCCGATGAGCTTGCCGCCAAAGACGTTCCCGCCGGCGCCGTGGAGCTGGGCATCATGGTGGAGGTCCCCTCGACCGCCATGGTCATCGATCAGCTTGCTTTGGAGTGCGAGTTCTTCAGCATCGGAACAAACGACCTCGCCCAGTACCTGTTGGCCGTAGACCGCGGCAACGGCAAGGTGGGACGGCTGTACAATTGCCTCCAACCCGCGTTGTTGCGCCTGTTGAAGAAGATCGTGGACGACGCCCACGCGGCGGGCCGGTGGGTGGGCATGTGCGGCGAGATGGCCGGCAACGAGCGCCTCGCCCCGCTGCTGGTGGGCCTTGGGCTGGACGAGCTCAGCATGGCCGGCCCCAGCGTGCCCGCCATGAAGGCCGCCGTGGCCAGGCTCAACGATGCGGAGTGCGTTGCGTTGCTGGCCGACTGCATGCGCCAACCGACCCTGGCGGATGTGGACGGGGTTCTCACGGCGTTCACCCCGGAGGGCGAGACGCCCAGCGTGCTGGACTCGGCCATCACCAACCTCTCCTCCGAAGCGCTGAGCCGCGAGGAGGCGATCAAGGAACTGGTGGACCTGTTGGCCCTGGGCGGCCGCGTCTCCAACGCGGATGGCGTCGAGGATGCGGTGTGGGCCCGTGAGGACGTGTACTCCACGGGAGTGGGGTACGGCTTCGCCATTCCGCACTGCAAGACCCCGCACGTTTCGGCGAACTCCATCGGCATCTTGAAGCTGAACCACTCGATCGAGTGGAAAACGCTGGATGGCGAGCCGGTGCGCATCGTGCTGATGCTGGCCATCCGCGAGTCGGCCCAGGGCGAGGAGCACTTGCGCATCTTCGCCAAACTGGCGCGCAAGATCATGCACGAAGACTTCCGCGAGCGCCTGCTTTCAGAGAAAGATCCAGACGCCCTAATCCAATACATTGAGGAAAACCTGGCGTGAGCTGGGGAGTCTCCTTTCCGGCCTCTCGCGGAGGGACGCGGACTTAGTCCGCCCCGCCGCCCACGCTGAGGCGCTTTGGCGGCGTAGCCGCCGCCGGGACATTTGGTCCCACATCCCCTGCACGAAACGGAACAGCCATGGAACTCAAACGGTTCAAGCAGTACCTGCTGACGGGCGTGTCTTACGCCATCCCCTTTGTCGCCTGCGGCGGCATCCTCATCGCTCTTGCGCTGGCGTTCTCCATGACGCCCACCGGGCCGGACCCGAAGGGCAATTGGAAGATGATCCTGGACATCGGCTTGGCGGCATTTGCGCTGCTGGTGCCGGTGTTGGCGGGCTACATCGCCTTCGGCATTGCGGACCGGCCGGGCCTGGTGCCAGGCTTCGTGGGCGGCTGGATCGCCACCCACCTGGCTCCGATGCCGGGCCACCCCGATCAGTGGGTTAGCGCCGGATTCTTGGGCGGCATGCTGGCCGGCCTCATCGCCGGCTTTGTGGCGTTCCAACTGAAGCGCATCAAGCTGCCCGCCTACCTGAAGCCGATCATGCCGATCCTCGTGATCCCGGTGATCTCGGCGCTGGTGGTGGGCGTCATCATGTACAAGGTCGTCGGCATGCCGGTGGCCAATGCGATGACATCAATGACCGTCTGGCTGGACGGGATGCAGGCCGGCAGCAAGATCATCCTGGCGCTGATTCTGGGGGCGATGATCGCCTTCGACATGGGCGGCCCCGTGAACAAGGTGGCCTTCTTCTTCGGCGCGGCGATGATCCAGAAGGGGAACTACCTGCCGATGGGCGCCTGCGCCGCCGCCATCTGCATCCCGCCGATCGGCCTGGGCCTCGCCACGCTTCTGAACAAGAAGAACTGGACGGAAGAAGAGCATGAGGCCGGCATCGCCTCGCTCGCTATGGGCATGATCGGCATCACCGAAGGCGCGATTCCGTTCGCCGCCGCCGACCCGCTGCGGGTCATCCCAACGATTATGGTCGGCTCGATGACCGGGGCCGTGATCGCCATGCTGATGAACGTGGGTGACCACGCTCCGCACGGCGGCCCAATTGTGCTTCCGGTAGTCGACAATCGCGGCGGATTTGTGTTAGCCATTTTAGTGGGCGCGTTTGTCGTAGCCGCTATCATCAACCTGCTGCGCGCCCTCGGCCGCAAGAACACACAGGAGACATCTGCATGAAGTACGTAGCTCTCACATCTTGCCCCACCGGCATCGCCCATACCTATATGGCGGCGGAGCAGTTGGAAAAGACCGGCAAGAAGCTGGGCCACCAGGTGAAGGTGGAAACCCAGGGCAGCATGGGCATCGAGAATGCGCTCACCGCCAAGGATATCGCCGAGGCTGACGCCGTGATCTTCGCGTGCGACCTGCCCGTTCAGGGCCGCGATCGGTTCGACGGCAAGAAGATCCTGGAAGTGCCGGTTCAGGACGCCCTGAAGAACTGCACCGGCATCTTCGACAAAGTGGCCAAGCTGTAACGGCAGGCATTGGCCATCGGTGTCCCGTCTGACCCTCTAGGGACAAAGCGATCGCCCCGACACGCGGTATTCGTACCGCGGCGCCGGGGCGATCGCTTTTTCTTTGCCGGAGGGCGGCGGCCCGGGGGGATCCCCGGGGATTGAAATCCCCGTCTGCGGGCCTTCGGCCGTGATGGGCCTGAAGGCCCCACGGACGGTCTCAAGCGCGGGGTGGATTGTGGAGTGCGGCGGCTTGCCGCCGCTTTCGCTCGGTGCATACCAATCGAAAGCGGCGGCGAGCCGCC
>DASXUL010000019.1:0-23366 GCA_036504855.1 Armatimonadota bacterium
CGCGGACGAGAAAGACCCCGCGAAGCGACTCGAGGCCATCCAGAAGGAACTGGAGACCACGCGCAAGGAGGCGGCCAACTACCGCACCAAGCTGCGCAAGCTGGAGGAATCGGCCCAGGCGGCCGACGAGGCCAAGCTCGCGGAACAGCAGCAGTGGAAGGAACTCGCCGAGAAGCGGGAGGCCCGCATCAAGGAGCTTGAGCCGCTCCAGGATCGCGTCTCCGCTTACGAGAAGCGCGAAACCGAGCGCATCGCCGCATCGATCAAGGACTGGCCCGAGAACCTCAGGAAGCTCGTGGAACGCGCTTCCAGCCTTGAGGAGAAGCAGGCCGCCCTGCAGGACCTGAAGCCCACCGTGGACGCGCTGGCCGGCAAGGCCGCCGCCCCCGGGTCCGGCCCGGGTCCGAAGGCGTCCGGTGACTCGAAGACGGCCATCACATCTTCCCGGCCGGTCCGTCTGTAACGCTCACTTTGACACAGCAAGGGGAACCAACCCATGGCAGATATTGCAGTCACCGCCGCCGCCGTGGCCCCGGCGCGTGCGAAGTTCGAGAGCTTCTCGTTCATCGCCGCCGCCGCCATCACGAAGGGCGCCGCGGTCTACATCACGGCCGCCGGCAAGGTTGACAACGCCGACGCCTCGCTCGCCGCCTCCGCCGGCGCCATCGGCATCGCGCTGTCTTCCGTTGGCGCCGGCCAGGCCGTCGAGGTCCTGACGCGCGGCCCGGTCGCAGGTTACAACCTCACCGCCCAGGCGTACGGGGCGACCATCTATCTCTCGGATACCGATTCCGGCATCCTCGCCGACGCCGCTGGAACCACCAGCAAAAAGGTCGGCATCGTCCTGCCCACGTCGGACAACGACCTCACCAAGGTCCTGTTCGTCTGCCCGGCGCTGGTCTAGGCGCAGGGACCTTCAAGAGGAGCTAACAAGCTATGAGCACCGTCTACGGACTCCTGAACGTCTCCGACCTGAGCACCATCTCGCAGGTTGGACAGCAGGAGATCTACACCGCGGCGTCCGGGATCCTCGCGGCGCATGACGCGGAACTGAACCGCGCGCTGGGCCTGTTCGTCCAGCCGCAGACCACGACCCTCTACAACGAGATCTACAAGCTGATCTCGGGCGGGAAGATGCAGAAGGTCAACGAGTACGGGCAGCCGATGGCCGTGAAGGCGTCGGGGCAGTACAACGTGTCCTACCCCATCCACGACTTCCAGGATGCCATCGCGGTGACCCGGGTGACCCGCGCCAAGATGACTCTGCGCGAATATCAGCGCCATCTCGACAACATCAACGACCGGCACATCAACGCCATCCGCTTTGAGGTGCTGCGCGCCCTTCTGAACAAGACCAACCAGACATGGAAGGATCCGCAGTTCGGAGATCTGACCTTGCGGCGGTTGGCCAACGGTGACGGAACCGTCTTCCCGCCGGTTGTAGGTAGCGAGGCCGGGGCCGAGGACACGCACTACCTGGTCAGCGGCTACGTCACCGCCAACATCTCGGACGTGAACAACCCGTTCGTCACCCTGCGCGCCGAGCTCATCGAGCACGGCCAGGGCGATATGGTCGCGTTCATCAATGCGGCCGAGACGACTAAGATCTCCGCGCTCACCGCGTTCGTCGAGGCCCCCGACCCGTTCATCCGGGCCGGTTCGTCCAATGACGCCATCGTCCAGCAGCTCGCAAACGCCCCGGGGACGTATCTCGGCCGCGTGAAGGGCTCGGGCGGCGCCGGCTGTCACGTGTTCGAGTGGAACCAGGTCCCGGCCGCTTACATCCTCGCGCTGAACCTTGCGCTGGATCAGCCGCTGAAGAAGCGCGTCGATCCGGAAACCGAGCTGCAGGGCTACGGCCTGATCCCCGGCGCCAACCCGCAGTACCCGCTGCAGGAAGCCATCTACGGCGAGCGCTGCGGCTATGCCGTGGCCGGCCGCCTGTCCGCCGCCGTCATGTTCCTGGACGCCGGCGGCGTCTACAACACCCCGGCCGCGTTCGCCTAACCAGGCGGACCCGGTCACGTGATGCATTGAGCCTCCGCCCGCTTGGGCGGGGGCTTCGTGCAACGGCAAGGAGAGACACCCATGGCAACCAAAGAGGCGATCGGGATCATGCGGGAGAAGGTGCACGCGCGCCTGGCCGCCGCCTCGGCCGAGCTGATGGCACGGCACGGCCTCACCCCATCGCAGTACGTGAACCTGAGCAAGGATCCGGACATCGCCACCGTTCGCACCCTGGAGGCCATCGCCGGCGACCTGGAGGCCGTTAACGCGGCGAACAGTGAGGTGGCCGAGGCGGAACCTGACGAGAAGACCGGTCTCCTGGGCGCGGTGCTCGACGGGAACGCCGATACCGTGAAGGCGCGCATCGCCGAGGTTGAGAGCGTGGACGACCTGCGCGCCATCCACGCGATCGAGACGGCGCGCGGGGCCAAGGCCCGCAAGACGGTGCTCGCTGCCGTCGAGGCCCGCATCGCCGCCCTGGAGGGATAAGGCATGGCAAAGCAGACGTTCCCGATGGTGGTCCAGTCCGGCGAGGTGTGGGGGCGAAACGGCAAGGTGATTGAGTCCCTGCACCTGGGCGTGTCCTCAGATGATTCCGTGATGGAGTACTCCGACGCGCCGACGCCATCGCCGTCCATGAGCCTCTACTTCGACCAGGGCGAGGGGCTCTCCAAGTTCCCGGTCGGCGCGGCCGTCAACGTGACGGTGGAGACTGCGGACTGATGACACGCAAGCAGGCTCTGGCCTGGCTGATGAAGGAGTTCGCCGAACCGTTGGCGGACTCCGACCTCGGCTGGACCTTCACCGACGCCGACCCCGAGGGCCGCCTCGCCGGCGTCATCGACAACGCGCTGCGGGGCCTCGGCGTGAACGAAGATGCCCTCGCCACGGCCGAAGTGATCCAGGAGGACGTGCCCGACTTCCTGACGCTGCTCGCTTACCACGCCCTCCAGGCGTTCACCCGCGCCTTCGCCCTGTGGGTGGATGTCGAGGTGGACGACCCGAAGACCGCCAAGAACTACAGCCAGCGTTACCGCGCTTACAAGGCCCTGCTCGACCAGGCGAGGAAGGAGGCCGAGACCGTCCTTGCCTCGGCTTTCGAGACTGGCGCGCTGACTCTGGACATCTACGAACCGAGCCCAACCTACTGATGGCCAGCATCCTCAAACCCGGAGAGATCGACGGTATGGACGCGCTCTACATGGACAGCCATGGAGAGGCGGCAATCAGCGTCTTCACCTGCGGCCGTGCCCTGGACAACGCGGGAGAGGTGTCCGGCATCCCGGCCGCCGCCTGGACGCGGAGGGCCAGCGATGTCGTTGGCGTCGTCGTCCGCGGGGTGAAGCCGCACGTGCTGGAGACTTTCGCCGAACCTGATCGCCTATCGGCCGTCTTCCGCGCGAGGATCGGCCAGAAGGGCAAGGTGCAGGCAGGTGACGTCTTGCGCGAAGCCGATGGGACGGTCTGGCTCGTCTTTGAGCCGACTGAGTTCGAGAGTGGGCGGCCCCGCGTGCGCGCGGGCCTGGAGCTCGTCCCTGTCTCGATGGTCCCGGCGGCCCTGAGGCTCCCCTGATGGCCGATCTGTCGTTCGGCATCGACGTAGATCTCTCCGGCCTCTCTGGCCTCCGCAACGCCTCCGATGAGATAGACCACGTGCTCACGGCTGCGGCCTTCCAGGCGGGGGCGAGGGTGCAGGCCGAGGTCGTCACCCGCATGCCGGTGGACCTGGGAGCCGCCCGCAACAACATCTCATTTCACGTCACCCGCGAGCGCGACGGGCTGACTGTCGAGATCGCCGGCAATCTGGAGTACCTGCCGACCCTCGAAGAGGGCCGAAAGGCGGGGAAGAAGGCGCCGCCGTATGACGCCCTCATCCCATGGGTGAAGCGCCACCCGTCGCCCCCGATGAGCTTCCTCACCGCCAAGGGCGCCCGCAGCCACAGGAAGCCGCCCACGGACAAGAGCCGCGCCTTCCTCATCGCTCGGGCCATCGGGAAGCGCGGCCAGCCCGGCCACCACATGTTCCGGGACGCGGCGATAGCCTCCGCGCCCGACGTCACCGCCGCTTTCGAGGACGCCATCACGATACTCACAAGGAGCCTGAACACATGAGCATCGCCGCCATCAAGGCGAAGATCGTTGAGCTGCTGTACAACCTGCCCGAGCCCGGGCAGGTTGTCGCCTTCCCCGGCGCGGAGTTGGACGCCGAGGCGGCCGGCGACTTCTCCGGGTTCTTCACCAGCATTACCCGCAACGGGATCACGCAGACCCGCCGTACCCTGGGCGGGAGCGGCGCCGGCAAGATGGACCGCGTGCACGCCATCGACATCGACGTCTACCTCCCGATGGACGTGTCGAGCGGAGCCGGCGCGGCCGCCAACGAGGAGCGGTTTGACGCGCGCATAGACGCCATCCTCCAGGCGCTCGCCAGTCGGACATCCCTGGATGGCCTGGCCAGCCGGTCTGAGCCGCCGCACGCGTTGGAGGACTCCAACGGGATCCGCTTCTACCGGGGCGTGGTCCAGTGCCGATACCGCCGCATCCGCTGGGAGGTCACCGAAGACGCGCGCTACGACGGGCGCCATTGAGGGTAGGCGGCATAATCGCCTCTGAAGGAGCTTCTATCCATGAAAGTGACACTCAAGAAGGGGGAGCGGCATATCCCCCTGGACGGCTGCGATGTCGTCGTGTTCGTCGCCGGCGTGCCCGTCGAAGTCCCCGAGATCGAGCGGCCGCGTTTCGCCGAGGATCCCGCCTTCGAGGTGTCCCCGGCCCCGGCCGCCGCCGAGGTGGCCGCGAAGCCCGCGAAGAAGGGCGGTGATGCGTAATGAACGGAATGGACGCAAAGACCGGGATCGGCCTGGAGACGACCTACGGTACGCCCGTGAAGAGCATGGCCCTGCTCGACACGCTGACCAACAACATCTCCGGGACCTACAACCGGATCGACAGCAAGGCGCTGGGCCGCGGGCGCTTCCTGCCGGCCCGTTCCGTGATGGGAAGCGCCGAGATCGGCGGCTCTCTCAGCTGCGAGGCCACCCCAGACTGCTTCAGCCTGCTTTTGTATGCTGCGCTGGGAGCGGTCACCACCACGGGAGCCGCGTCGCTCTACACGCACGCGATTACCGCGGCCGCCGCGGGCCCGAAGCCCATCACGGTGGCCACCGCCAAGGGCAACCTCATCGCGGTGGCCAGCTGTAAGGTTGAGACGCTGACCCTCAATGCGGCGTTGGACGCCATCCTCGAAGCCGATGCGGAGATGGTCGGGATCGCCGAGAAGTACGACCAGTATCCGGAGACGCCGGCGGGAAAGGTCTTCGGAACGGCGAGCGTGCCCATCAGCCTACCGTTCTCCTTCACCGGCGCGACCCTGAACCTCGACGGCACGGCCAACAACGACTGCGGCTCGTTCAAGGCTGTCATCAAGAACAACCTCTCCGCCAAGCGGGTGATGGGCAATCCCTTCCCCAACGCGCACAGCGCGCAGTTCGCCGAGGTGACCTTCGAGCTGGACATGTTCTATGAGAGCGAGGCGCTGCTCCGCAAGCACCTGGGCGCGGCCGCAGGCTGGCCGATGTCCCGGGGAGCGATCCCCACGCCGTGCGCTCTCACCGCCGCGTTTGCGTCCGGAACGACGGGGCACAGCCTCACCGTCGCCGCCACGGTCGCCTACGTCACCGCTCCCGAGCCCGCCATTGAGGGCTCCGACTATCTCAAGCAGACGGTGACGATCACGGTGGTCAACCCCGGCGTCACCTTCACGCTGGTTAGCGCCGAGGCCAACACGGCCCTCACCACGGCCGGCACGCCAATAGTCTACACGTAGACCCTTTCGGGAGGACGTGGCAGCGTCCCCGAAACCAGAGCAGGCCCGCCGCCCCAGCGCGGGGCGGCGGGCCTGCCCCATTTGAGGAGACTGATATGAGTACACCGAAAGCCGGGAGCGTCGCCCGCAAGGCCATGGCCGAGAAGGCCGCCCAGGATGCCCCCGTTGATCTCGACGTCATGCTGGGGAACGGCCCCACCGTGAACCTCAGCGGCAGGGAGTTCCGCATCCACCCCGTCCCCCTGATGAACCACGCCCGCCTCCAGGCCGCCATGGGCGTGCTCGGCGAGGAATACCTGATGCCGGCGCTCGCCCAGGACAACCCCGGCGCGCTGGAGCGGCTCGCCAAGCTGCTGGACGCCGAGGTGCAGGGGGTTACGTCGGAGGACATTGCCACCTCAATGCGGATGGCCTCCGCGTCCCTGACGCCAGAGCAGATCGAGGCGATGATCGACGTCTGCGAGATCGCCTTCAACCCGCCGGATGCGGTGGAAGTGACGCGGGAAACCATCGGCCGGTACGTCTCGGCGCCGGCGTTCCCGGCGGTCCTGCGGGCTGTGCTCGACTGCAGCGGTCTGCACCCTACGCCGCCCCGGTAGAGCCGGGGCAGAGGACGGACTGGGCGGAGGTCTTCGCCCTGATGGCCCACTACTACCCCGGGATCAGGGTGGGGCGGCAGAGCCTTCCGCAACTGGAGGGTTATCTCCGCAGGCTGCCGAAGGCGCTTGAGCCGCAGGCCGGGGCCGCGGCCTTGGCGACGGGCAGACTGTTCACGGCTGGGATGGGCAGATGAGGAAAGGGGCCAGGAGCATCGCGCTCCTGGCCCCTTCACCAATTCACTTGAACCCGCCGAACCAGTTGCCGCGGCCGTGGTTTGGCCTGGTGTCGCAATGGATGGCCAAGTGCTTCACCTCGTACCTGTACAGGTTGAATCGCTCGCCGTCCCCCTTGGTGAACCTCCAGATGGGCACCTTGACCGTGTGGCCGGCGCCGATGACTGGCCATTGGACTTCCCAGCCACCACTAATCAAGCCAGGGTTGAGCTCCAGGCGGAGATCCACATAGTCGAACGAGTTGCCGTTCCGAATGTAGACGAACCCATCCCGGACGACAACGCCAGCCTTCAGCTCCACTGACGCGGGACTATCTGTCTCTGCCGATGGCGCTGCCTGACGTACAGGAGCCGCCGGAGTTGTGGGTCCGGAACACCCCCGTAACATCCCGTTCAACACCAGGCACGCCAGAACGAATGCCCCGAGACACCCGCAGATGCCGTTGCCGGAGGCCGCCGCTTTGTCGTCACGTGTGATCGGCGAGGGCGCCTTCGGCCCTTGGCATGGTCCGGAGAGATGTGTCGCCATGGACGACGAAAGGACGGGTTTGCCGCAATGTGGACACGTCTCGAAGTTGGGGATAGGCATGGGGCGACCTCCGTTGGCTATTGCGCTCTGAATGCATGCACGGTTGTTCGATTCCTCGTTATATGACGGCTGTGCCACCACAGGCATAATCGGCCCGTCATGGCTAACCAAATCAGCATCTATATCCGTGCGAACGGCGCGGCCGCGCGTAAGGAATTCCTCGATACCGCGAAGACCGCAGAGACCCTTGAGGCGGTCGCCAAGGCGGCGGGAGCCCAGTTCGGCAGGCTCGGCGTTGAGGTCAAGGTCTCCGGCTCCAAGGCGAAGGGCGCCCTGAAGGAAGCCGAGCAGGCCGCCAAGGGCGTAGGGGACGCCGCGGAGTCCGCCTCCCGGCGGATGAGCCTCCTCGGGCGGGCGTTCACCGCCTATGGGGCCAACGCCCGCCGAACCCTCACCGACGCCGAGTACGGCATGAAGAGCCTGGCCGACTCCGCCGGCGCGATTAGCGCGCGCCTGGCCCTCGTGGGCGGAATCGGCGCCGCCGGCATGGCCGTCCTCGGCAAGACCGCCATGTCCACGGCCGCGAACATGGAGCAGACTTCCGTCGCCTTCGGGACCCTCCTTCACTCCTCGGACGCCGCGAAGAAGTCCATCCAGGCGCTCAGTAAGTTCGCCGCGGAAACCCCCTTCGAGTTCGGCCAGGTCACCCAGGCCGCAAAGCAACTCCTCGCCTACGGGTTCAGCGCCAGGGAGCTCATCCCCACCTTGACCAGCGTGGGAGACGCTGTTTCCGCCGTGGGGGCTGGGGCTGAGGGCATGGATGCCGTCATCCGGGCGCTGGGACAGATGCGCGCCAAGGGCAAGGTCTCCCAGGAGGAGATCAACCAGATCGGCGAGTTGGGGCTCAACGCCGGCCAGATCCTGCAGCGGGAGTTCCACCTCACGAGCAAGGAGATGGCGAACATCGGGATCGCCGGGATCGACGTCGAGAAGGCGATCAGCGCCATCCTCCGCGGCTTCGAAAAAGCGTTTGGCGGCGGGATGGCCTCCCAGGCCCGGACGATGAACGGCATCATCTCGAACCTGAAGGACCTCTGGTCGCAGTTCCTCGCCAACGCCGATGCCGACGGCCTGGGCGATGAGATCAACCGCGTGGCAAAGCCCGCCCTGAACGACCTGCTGAACGAAGTGATGCGCCTCCGAAAGGACGGGACGCTGCGCAAGTGGGCCCGCGAGATCGGGGATGAGTTCGGCCGGCTGGCGAAGGCCGCCTCCGAAGCGCTGAAGTTCCTCGCGCGCCACCCGGATCTCGTCCTCAGCGCGGCGAAGTGGGCGGGCATCGCCACCGCGGTTGCCCTGGCCGGGAGCGCGCTGGCGAAGGTGATCCAGACGGCTCTCGTGCTCGGTCCGTACCTGGTGAAGGCCGCGGGCGGCGTGCGGCTCCTCGCGTCGGCCTACGTGGGCCTGAATACTGCGTCGATGGCAGCCGCCGGCGGCAGTAAGGGCTTGGTCTCCGGCATGGCGTCGATGATCGCGATGATACCTGGCTGGCTGAAGCTGCTAGCGGCCTTCGCAGCCGCCATGTACCTGATCTACCAGCGGGGCAAGCAGATTGAGCATGAGCGCGAGGCCGCCGGAAACACCCAGGACCGCGAAGCCCATTACTACCAGTCCCGAGCCTCCGACTACATGAAGGCCGCGAAGAAGAACCCGGCGATCCTCAAAGAGCATGGAGGGTTCGTCCGGGTCCCCGAAGAGAACCAGCGATATACGGCCGACGAATGGGAGGCTCTGGCCCCTTCGCGCAAGAAGAGCCTCACAGCGCAAGGTCGCGTGAGCAAGGCATACGAGCCAGTACCGGGGGCGAAAGCAGACATGCCTTCGGCTCGTCCGGAATACGACTGGATCGGCAGCCCGACGCACGGAAAGACCCCGCCGGTGTACACGGTCAAGGCCCGCCCAGGCGTAATGGTGTGGAAGTGGAAGGGGAGGGGCCCCGTCGACGCCGCCATGGCGAAGGTCCTGGACACGCCGGCTGTCCCCGACGTCGAGGTCCCGCGCATCGGAACTCCCCAGGTGGACACGAAGGGCGAGAAGGCCGCGAAGAAGCTCGCCGACGAAGCGGCTCAGGCGAAAGCGCAGGCGAACAAGCAGATCCTCAGCCTGGACCAAACGCCCGAGGGCAGGTTGCGCTCGGCGCTGAACGAGGTGGACGAGACGCTCCGCTCGGAGCCCGCAGGCTCCAAGGCGAACGCCAAGGCGCATGCGCTTGTGCTCTCCGCCGCCGAGAAGAGCCGCAAGGCCGCCTATGCCGAGTTCTACAAAGCGGTGAACGGCGCCCTCGTTGAAGCTGAACTGGAGCTGCTGCGCGCGCAGGATACCCCCCTCTCCCGCCGTCGCGCCGCCGAGATCGAAGCCGGCCAGAAGCTGCGCGAGAACTGGGCCTCGCACGCCGGCGCCGGCGACAAGATGCTCTCCGCCCGGCAGACCGACCGCCGGACCTTCGAGACCTCCATGGCCGCGGCCGAGGCCGCCTACGTGAAGGACCTGGATGACGCCTGGGACAAGACGACCAACGACATCCTCGACGACTTCCAGCAGCGCATGGATATGGAGAGCCAGGCTCACCAGCAGGAGCTGCAGGACCTACAGGAGGCGCGCCAGGCCAGGCTAGATGCGGACCAGGCCGCGGCTGACAACGCGCGCCGCACCATCGACCTGCGGGTAGAGGATGCGCTGAAGACGAAGCAGATCTCCGAGCAGGAGAAGGCCGGCATCCAGAGCGATTACGAGATCTGGTATGACCTCCAGATCAAGCGGCAGAAGGCCCGCGAGCACGAGCTCCGGACCGCCGCCGTCGTCGCCGCCATGTTCGGCTCTGCAGCGAAGGCCGCCGCGCTGAACGCCCAGGCCGATGTCATCGCCGAGGGCGCGAAGACCCTGGAGGCGGAGAAGCAGCAGACCATCGCCAAGAGCCTGGAGACAATCAGTCTCCACAACCTCAAGAACGATCTTCAGCACCTGGAGAACCGGAAGGCGCAGACGAAGGAGACGGCGGAACGCGCGCGCCTTGAAGGGCTCATCGCCGATACGAAGGCGAAGATCGCCGGTATCGAGGAGCCCGGCAAGGTCCAGCCGATCGACGCGCCCGACCAGAAAGAGGGCCGGGACGATTGGCGGCGCGAGTGGCGGGAGCGGGGCGAGATCGTGAAGCAGGCTGAGATGGAGTCCATCAGGGCCTTCAGCGACGCCTTCGTGAACGCCCTCACCGGCGCGAAAGGTGCATGGAGCGACTTCTGGAAGAGCCTCACGAACATCGCCAAGCGGGCACTGCAGGACCTCGTCTACGCCGGCATCAAGAACGGGCTGGCCAACCTCCTCGGCCTCGGCGGTCAGCAGCCCGGGCAGGCTGGAGCGACAGGCATGGCCGGCGCCGCGGCCGCCATCGCGGGCGGCCCGGGCAGCGGGCCATTCGGCGCGCCGAGCGGCGGCAAGGGCCTTCCTGGCATGGGCGGCCTGAACAAGGCGTTCGGGAAGCTCCTCGGAAAGAAGCTCGGCGCGTCCTCCATCGGCGGCGTGGCGCTGGCCGGGCTCGCCGGCAGCCTGGTGGCGCCGATGCTGTTCGGTCGCGACAATCAGAGCGGGCTCGGCGGAGGCCTCGGTTCCGCCATCGGTATGGCGGCCGGCGGCCCCCTTGGCGCGCTTGCGGGCGGGATCCTCGGCGGCGCTCTCGGTAGCCTGTTCAAGAAGCGCAGGAAGCGCCGCACGGATTACGTTCCCACCTCGCTGCGCCTCAACACGTACGCCCTCGCCGATTCGATGCCGTCGTACAGCGCGCCAGGCTCTTCCTCGCCATCGATGAGCGCCGCGGCTGAGCCCGGTGCCATCGTCCAGCACACCAGCGTGCAGCAGACGATCAACAACTTCAACCCGCGCCCCATCGACGGCGTGGCCCGCGACCTCGGCGGCCTGGTCGCCCGCGCGGCGAAAGGCAGGTCGTAAGTGCAGATCTCCGGCAAGTTCGTGCGCTGTCAGGGCGGCAGCGAGGAAACTCTCGTGTTCCTCTGGGACACCGAGACCTACAAGGAGTCCGATGACGCCGACGCTCAGGAGCAACTCCGAGGGGGAGCGCATGGGGCCGTTGGCGTCGACGCCCTGTTCAACCCGCGCCGCTTCAGCTTCAACGGCCGCTTCGTGGCCGCCCCCGAGGGCTGGGGCTCCGGCCGCACGGTTGTGTTGGGCGCGGTGATCCAGGCCGGCGCGCTGCTTTACCAGTGCGCCGTTCCGGGCGCGTGCGCGGCCGTGCAGCCGGCCTGGGGCGGGGCGACCGTGGCGGACGGTACGGCCACGTGGGCGCTGCGCGGAAGCCTCTACGAGTGCCTGCGCTGGCTGCGGGACCAGTACGATCGGTTCTTCCACGCCGGAATCGTCAAGGTCTACCTGGACTCCGACCGCTACCAGTTCGCGCAGTGCATCGCTCGTTCCTTCGCCCCACTCGAAGGGACGGAGATCGCCCTCGACTGGGATGCCACGTTCACCGCCGCGGAGCCGCGAAGGTTTGAGGACACTCTCCAGACGGCGAGCCCGGCCGTCGCCGCCGGCCTGGCGCTGCGGGTTCCCCTGACCGCCTACGCCGCCGGCGCGGAGCGATGCTTCCCAGCCGACTCTGGGCGGAAGTACAGCGTCACCGCCGCCGGCATGAGCGCGGCGCTGAGCCCGCAAGGTCCGTACACGGCCCCGGCGTGGCAACCGTCGACGCCGTACAGCCTCGGGGAGCGATGCCGTCCAGTGGTGGCCACCGGGACCGTCTACCGCTGTACGCGGGCGGGCACGTCGGGCACAGCGACGCCGGCGTGGGGATCCGGCGTGATCGAGGATCCAGGCGCCGCAGGCTGCCAGTGGACGCCGGAAGCGGAGTTCGCCGACGACCACGCGGTAACTTGGGGAGCCTACCGAGACTACTCTCTCGGCCAGGTCGTCCGCAACCCTGCGGTCAGCGGGTGGTTCTACGTCTGCTCCCGCGCCGGCGCGTCGGGCGCTGCCGCTCCTGCGAGCCAGGTCGAAGGCGCGATCATCAACGACCCCGACGCCAACGGCTGCCAGTGGACGGCCAGAAAGGCGGCGGTGTGGACGTGCTCAGGGCTCTCCGCCCAACACACGGTCATCTCCGCGCTGACCTATGCCGGCAACGCGCCGGGCGAGCCGGTCATCGCCCTCACCGTCCCCGCGTGCGTCCTCAACGTTGTTGTCTCGAACCTCACCACCGGGGAGAGTTGCACGATCCAGGGCGATTGCGGCGCCGCCGGCGAGCTGGTGGTGGACGGCATCGAAGGCCTCGTAACCCTCGACGGCGAAGACCGAATGAGCCTGTTCGACGGCGCGTTCCCCGAGCTGGCCGGCGGAGCCAATCAGATCCAGGTTGCGTGGAACGAGCCCGGCCCCTCGGCCGTCTCGGTCACCTTCAGAAACAGGTGGTGGTAGGTGGGATACTCATCTGTCACAACGGGCCTGCATAACCCGGATGGGAACGTTTGCCCCTACATCTCCGTGATTGCCGGGTGCCCGCCAGGAAGCAATCCGAACGCGTCGGGCGACATCAGCATCTACACCCCGCCGGCAACCTACGGGACGAATATCCTGATGGGCTGCATGTGCGACTTTTCCACGGACTACGTGTTCGGGGACAGCGCCAATGTCCTCGCCTACGACACCACATACACGGTGCTCGTGTGCACGTGGTCATCCGATGGCGTACGTAACGAGCAGACCTACTCGGTCCACACCCCCAAGGAGGACGGCACAGGGGGCTGGGTGGTGGACGGGAGCGGCGCCATCCCGGTTGACGACCCGATTACCCCGATCGATCCGCCCGGGCCGATCGTCATCAACCCGCCTAGCGGATCCTCCAACCCCGACCCGGCGCGCAACGTGGACGCCGGAGGCTGTTACGACGGCCGCCGGCGCGGCTGGCAACTCCGCGCCTACAGCCTCATCGATGGGGCGTGGAAGCGCAAAGCCTTCACCTTCCGCGCGGTGAAGGAAGCCAGGTTCGTCCACCGCCGCGAGGGCGGTATGTCGCAGCTCGATGCCTCGCTGGCGCTGCCGATCGGTACGCCTGCCCCGCTCTACGCCGGCGATCGCCTCTCCGTGTGGGTGAGAGAGCAGTTGGGCTGGGTGGAGTGGTGGCGGGGATACGTCCAGATCTCCGAGCATTCCACCGACCGGCCGGACACCCTGAGCGTGACGGCCTACGGGGCGATGGAGCGCTTCCGGGGCATCTATGTTTCCCGCCAGTACGCGGCCGCCGCTCAGGACCTCTCGGACCTATTCAGCCAGGTTCTGATAGACTACGCCAACCCCTGGTATGCCGAGCAAGGAATCCCGGCGCCGATCCCGGATGTGCAGAAGATCGGCATCACGGTGGGGGAGACTCGGCAACTGGAAGGATCGCTGCTCGATGTCCTCACCGGCCTCGTGCGCGGCATCCCCGGCGTCACCTGGGGCGTGGACATCGATGAGCAGGGCCGGGAGCGCATCTACCTGCGGCCGAGACCCACCGACGCCGAGTACGTTGTCGCCTATGGCCACGACGTCTCCACCGTCCAGTTCGGCGAGGACGCCTCGGAGATCGTGAACGCTCTCGTCATTGAGGGCGGCACGCCTCTGTTTCCGAACCTCATCGCAAACGGCAGCTTCGAGAAGCCGGTCAACGAAGGCGCGAACCTCATCCTGAACCCGTCGTTTGAGGACGTGCAGGCTGACGACCCAAAGACGGCGCGCCACTGGGCCCGCATCTCCGGGGACCCGGCCGCCATCGGGCCGGACAACGGAGCCTCGGACAAGGGGCTATCTCCCGCAAGCGGCAGCCGCTACATGGAGTTCGACAACCGAAAGACCGGCCGCGAGGAGATCCAGGGTGATCCGGTTGCGGTCAAACCTAGCGGACGCTATACCCTCCGCATGGCGATGGCGGCCCAGACGAGCGGCGTCAACATCCGGCCGATTGTGCGCGTCAAGATGTGGCGGGCCGATGCCTCCTACATCGGTTACGTGGACGCCGGAGCCTCCTTCACCGGTCCGGTTAACGACCAGGTGTGGGGGACATTCGACGCCGGGTTCACCGTCGATCCCCAGGCGCGCACGGCCGCCGTGGTTATCGGACTGCCGGACGGGGTGGGCGGAAAGAACCGGGGCATCGGCGTCGATGATGTGCAGCTGTTCAGCGCCGACGAGCTGAGCCAGGAGAGCTGGCATGCCCAGACGAACGACACCACTGAAGGACTGCCGACGTCCGTGGCCACGGTGAAGTGGGCCGAGAAGGACGCCGCGCTCGGCGCCTATTGCGTTTGCGCCGGCTGGACCACCGGGAACCACACGGCCTGCTACGCCGGCATCGAGGCGGATCCCATCGCGGCCGGGATCAACCAGGAGCTGCGCCTCTCCTTCTATGCCCGGGCCGTGTACGGCACACATGTGCACGTGCTCGTGCGCCAGTACGACGGAAAGGACTGGAAGACAGCCGTCCCTGTCGCCGGCGATGGAGCGGCGGAACTCGGCGGCCGGAAGCTCACGCTCACCGCCGAGTGGCAGCGCTTCCACGTGGACGTGAAGACCGCCTCCGACTGCCAGCAGGTGACCGTGCTCTTCGGAGGCCTCGGCGCTTCCGTCGCCGGCCAGGCCGAGATGGACGGCGTTTACCTGCATGCGGGCTGGCCAACCAACGAGGATGGCACGGTGGCCATCTACCCCTACATCGAGGGGAGCGCCGTCGTCACCTACCGCTACAGCACGGAAGACGCATGGTTCCAGGACCCTGCGGACCCGGTGGGGCAGTACGCCACGCAGGACGCCCGCAACTCCGCGCTCTGGCACACCGGCGCGAAGGCCGGCCAAGTGCACTACGGCCGCCGAGAGGTCAGGGTTTCCGCCCCCAAGGTGCGAACGCAGGCTGACGCGATGAAGTGGGCGGTTAACTACTTCAACCTGAACGGCACGGCCAAGGCCCCATCGCCCCTCACCGTATCCGATCGCATCCGCAACATCCGGGCGATCGGCCTCATGCGCCTGGTCAACCTGCCCGATGGGCGCGACGGCCTCACCCTTTTCCCCGTGCAGGCGACCCACACGTTCAGCCGCGCCGGCTGGAAGTGCGAGGTCGAGCGAGCCGAGGAGAGGGGCGACCTGGCGGCGCTCATCTCCCAGATCGGCCAGACGGCCAACGATCGCTACACGACCGTCCTCCTGGCCGCGGACGGCTCCGCGTCCTCCGCCTCGAAGATCCTCTCCGCTGTTACGTCAGCGCCCGCTTCCACCGCATGGGTGTGGGCCTCCCAGATGGCCGGGGCGGGCGCGACGACCATCGTCATCGACACGACGGAGAAGCCCGTTGCATCCGGATCCCCGATCATTGCCTCGGTCTCCGGCGGAGCCTGGGACCGGGAGCTGATCGAGGTCGCCGGCGACGGCAAGTCCATTACCCTGTCGGCGCCCGCCGGCTATCCCTTCACGGCCTCCGATAAGGCGGGGGTCTACTACCAAGGAGCATAACGTGAGACGACACGCACTCTACCTGTGGGCGGTTGTGGCACTCGCCGTCTGCCTCATCACTCTGCCGGCGGCTGGCCAGCTCAACGTCCAGCCGCGCGACTTCAAGCAGCCCTCAAGCGTGGCCTACACCATCGGCGGCGTCACGTTGCAGAATGGCACGATCACGGCCGCAGATATGGCGGCGCTGCGGGCCGCGCTTGGCCTTGGCAACGCTGCTACCAAGAATGTCGGGACCACGGCCGGCACAGTGGCCGCCGGCGACCACACGCACACGGCGGCCCAAATTGCTAACGTGGTCACCACGAACACTGATCAGACAATCACCGCAAGCAAGACCTTTGCCCCAACCTCCACCACAGCGACCCCGCTCATCGTGACGACCAGCGGGACGGGGCAGGATGGCATCTCATCCACGAACACGTCCAGCAACTCCGGGGCGGCGATCCGGGGCATCAGTACCTCACAATCGGGCTACGGGCTCTACGGGTCCAGCAGCAACGTCCAGGGGATTGCCGTCTACGGCGTCAATACCGCAACATCCTCCGCCGGTTCGGTCGCCGTCCAGGGCGTGGCATCGGCCAGTTCCGCCGGCGTCGGCGTTCAGGGCTCGGGCGGCACAGGGATCGACGGCGCCGGCGTGCTGGCTTCGGCTTCTGCAGGGCCGGGGCTGAGGGTCAAGCAGGCATACGCGGGGAACATCACCCAGCCTGGGAGCGTGTTGCAGCGCAACGCGACCCTCGGCGGCACGTCGTCCTCAGACCTACTGAGGCTGTGGGAACAGGGGGCGACCACAACGGGCGCGACGTTCATCAACGCGTACACCGGATCGAGCAGCCCCACCACATCGGTCTTCAAGGTCGGCATGGACGGCTCTGTAACGTCCGCTGGAGGGTTCAACGGCAGCGGCTCAGGCCTCACCGGCGTGCCCCCGACAAGCCTCACCGGAACCGGCCTCATCCCAACGGCCGCCCTCGGCACGGGGACCGCCAACGCCTCATCGTACCTGCGCGGCGATCAGACATGGGCAACGCCACCCGCCGCGCCGGTGTCCTCCGTGTTTGGCCGCACGGGGGCCGTGGTCGCCGCCACAGGAGATTACTCCGTGGGGCAAGTCACAGGAGCCGCGCCGCTCGCTAATCCGGCGTTTACGGGTTCTGCGAGGGTCGCCGGAGGATTGAACGTTGACGACACGACAGCCAGGGTAGCCGGCGGGATCAAGCTCGGTCGCGTCGGCACTAACGAACCCTTCCTGCTGTTCTCAAACGCGGATGGGGCCACCCAATTGGCTCAAATCCGCGGCGGGGCTTCCGGATCGCTTCGCATCACGACCGGCGACTCAGTTACGGAGTGGGCGCACTTCGACAGTGCGGGCGCCACGATTGCGGGCGGGGTCACGGCAA
This sequence comes from Armatimonadota bacterium, assembly GCA_036504855.1. Taxonomy (GTDB): domain Bacteria; phylum Armatimonadota; class DTGP01; order JAKQQT01; family JAKQQT01; genus DASXUL01. The sequence continues at coordinate 17,142 of DASXUL010000019.1, forward strand.
CCTCACTCACTCTTCCTGACGCGACCAACGGCGACGTCAGCATCACTAACAACACCGGGTCGTTATACCTCACAACGACGGGGACAAACCGCCAGATCGCCTTGAAGTCGACCGGCACGGCCGGCGTGAACATCAACTACAACTCGACGTCCACAGGCTCGCTCACCTTCTATGGCGGCGGGACGTCATCCGTTTTCGATGTCGGGAACACGGGAGTTGTCACGGCAAAAGGTCTTGCAGCGGCGCCTTCGTTTGCCGTGAAGTACGGGTCTGATGCCGTAGCTCGGCCCGCGATCTCCGGCGGAACGCTCGCGGCCGGAGAGATCAGGGGCGTTGGCAGTTCCACCGCCTCCGATTACGGGTTCCTGCGCGTGAGCGCTGGAGGCGGGACCAGCGCCTCCGGCAAGTCTTGGATAGACGTGAGCGGTTACAACGCTCCCTTTCCCGATGCGAATAACAACATCGTCTTCGGGGCTGCGGGCGCGGAGCGGGCGCGGATAACGAACGCCGGTCTAGCTGTCACGGGAGCGATTTCCTCCACAGGTGCAATCACGGCCGGCGGGGCTATCACGGCGGGTGGCGCGATCACGGCTCCTTCCGTCACGCTCACCAGCGACCCGACAGCCGATACCAGCGCCGTGGCCCGCGAGTACGTCACCGGGAGAGGCATGAACCTCGTGGCCAATGGCTCGGGCCTGATGGGGAGCAATTACAACTGGTCGCTCGGAACGTTCTACTCGACCGACACCCACGGCGGCAAAGGGTCCATGAAGATCACCGGCGTGAAGTCGAGCACGTTCAGTGATGAGTACATCGCCATCGACCCCACCCGCACGTACAAGCTCTCAGGCTGGGGCAAGTTGCTCAACAAAGTGGGCGCGGCCAATCTCTGGTACTTCGGCATCGGCCTTTTTGATATCGACGGCTTGGCCATGAGCCGCCCCTACACGGATCACAAGGGCAACGCTCGCCTGACCGCTCCACTCAAAGCTGGAGACACGACGATTGCCGTCGATGACATATCCGGTTGGAACCCCAACGATTGTTACGGCTGGAGCGGGGAGTTTGTCCTCTATGGCTACAAGAACTCGGGAGGCTACACCTACCCAGACTATACGTATTCCCGCATCACATCCGAGCTAGCGTACTCAACAGGCGTTGGATCGTCCGGAGCCTCTGAGCCCTCCTGGAACACCGCCACGTCGGGCTTGACGCGGGACAACATCATCGTCTGGCAGGAATGCGGCACAGACACAACCGGCATCTCGACATGGACTCCAAGCACCGCCTACGGGACTTACGTAGTGGTGAAGCCCACCGTCGCCAATGGGCATATCTACAAGTCCTATGGGTGTCCTGTGTGGCTGAACCACACGAATACGTCGATCGCGCTTCGCTCTCCTCTGCCGGCCTCTCTGGAAAATCCCTATGCCGTCTCGGGGACGACAACGCCCTCATGGCCAGCCTCCGGCGTCGGGAACAACTGCATCGACGCGAGCATTCTATGGACGGACGCCGGCGCCGCGGCCTCCGATCCCGTGTGGCAGGCAAGCTACGCCTATACCACGGGAACGGCAATCACGGCGAACGGTAGAAAGTACACAGCGGCCCGCATTTGGACTACCGGAACTGCGATTGCGAACTCCTTGGGGGGTGACGGGAACGCTCGATACGTGGCCGCCGGTGGCGTCTCTATGGTGGTTGGAAACGACTGGTACAACGCGGTCGGCTATATGGGGCCAACCCCCAGCGGCGTGTACGACAACGGGACCAACCATTTCCCGCCCGGCACCGCTTTGATCAAGATCGGCGGGCACTGGAACTATACTGGCAACGCTGCCGACGTGATGCTGGTTTCCGACGTGTGGCTCTCGGAACTCACCGCGAGCAATATCGAAGGCGCAACTGCCTCACAGCAGGGTGTCATCACCACGGGCACGCAGACCTTCGCAGGGGCTAAGACGTTCACCGCCAACCAGGCGATATCTACCACGAACACCCATGATGCGCTCACCATTACTACAACGAGCGGGTATCGGTCGCTTGTAACAAGGGTGGCCGGTGAGGCGAATTACCGGCTCTACATCAACGGAAGTGCTTTATGGATAGGGGACGGAACCAACGTCGTCGACACCTCTCTGTACCGCCATGCGGCCGGGAAGTTGCGTACAGGCGGCGCGTTTCTCGTAGATGGCAATCTAGGCGTAGGGACGACCTCCCCAACCTATGCCCTGCACGTCGCGCCATCTGTGACGAACGCCAGCGGGACGGCGTTATTCCAAGACCCGTCCAACACCTCCGTACAGGTTCGGTCTGGATCTAGTCAAACAGGTCCACCGTTCATAATTACCAACAATGCCGGAAGTGTTCTATGGGGTGTCAACAACGTCGGCGTACTCTATGGTGGCTCCGGTTGCGGCATTGCGCTGACGGCACCGATCTATAACGGAAGCAGTGGATCGGCGGCGTCGAGCATTCTTCCAGCGGGGACAGGGACGCAGATTACTACCTCAACTGCAACCAACGTAGCCCTGACCATCCAGTCCGCGGCCACGACGCCAACCGCGAACCTCACTAACTGGAAGGCGCCTGGTGGCGGCATTCTGACCTCGGTAGACGCCGGCGGTGCCATTGCCTCAACGGGCCTCAATGTCGCCGGCGTACAACCGCCCAGCGTAACCACCGGGAACGGTACAGCCGGTCCGCCAATCTCCCTCACGGCGGCACAGGGCGGCGCCACAACGGCGAGCCAAGCCGGCGGCAAGGGCGGCAGCGTGACGATCACGGCGGGCCAAGGCGGCCCCCTAGCTCCGGCGGGCGGGTATGGACCGGGCGGCGACGTTACGATCAACCCAGGCCTCAAGGGAGGCGGCACGCTGGCGGCTGATGGTAACGTGTTCGTGGCCAGCGCCGGCGGCAAGGTCCGCATCGGCTCCGCGGCGTCCCCCCTCTCCACCTTGGACGTGGCGGGGACGATCAACGCCACGGGCTACAAGTCGGGCGGATCACTCGGAACCGTGGGCGAGGTACTGCGCTCCGATGGCGTCAACGGCTTCACCCGCGCCCAGCTCACTTACGACGACATCGGAATCACGGGGGCGATCAACACTGACGGAGGGATCACCTCACGAACCACGGTCAGCCGATCAACCACCCTCACCGACGCCGGCCTATCAGTGGCTCAGGATGGCGCTACGGCAGGCCTGTTCTATGGATCCTCCGGATGGGCGTTCGATAAGGCGGTAGCGGCTCCCTCTCTCAACGTCGCCGGGTCTGTGGTGGCCCATTCCGTGGAACTTGGCTCCAACACGATTAGCGGCGGCGCGGCGGGGCTTACCATCGACTCAGATGCGAGCGCCGTCAACATCACCGGCGAGGGCGGCCTCACCGTCTCAGGACCGATCACCGCCACAGGGACCATTACCGGCCCTATCAACGCCTCTGGCATCACCACAGGCACGCTGAATAACGCGCGATTGCCCGGCAACATCCGGGCCTACATGCTCTCGACAGGGCTACTGGACACGCCCGAAGTGATGGCAACGGTGGACGGAGAATCCGCCGGCGGCAACACCGAGGCGTGGGACGTGACGGCTGTATCCGCTGGCGGGCAGGAAAGCTCTCCAGGGTACGTCTCGGCCATGGTAGATTGGACCAACGGGAACAGTGTTACCCTTGCATGGTCACCAATCACTGGGGCCGATCACTACAACATCTACTACTTGGGCTACTCGGGCGCCGGGCAAACCGGACTCGCAACCACGGCGACTGAAACAACCTGCGTTGGCAGCATCTCCGGGGACGGAATAACCTACCCGCCAGGTGAGCCTCCGTTCTCGGTGGCTACTGATGGCATCGTTCACGCCGTCAGCTACAACGGCGATGGAGGGAACCTAACGAACCTGGCCGCAAACGCCATCACAGGGACGATTCCAGACGCTCGCCTCTCAACCAACGTCCCCTTGAAAGCGACTGCCAGCACATACGCGGCGTTGCAGACCTTCAACGGCGGCCTCACAGTGGGCGGCGCGCGGGCGTCGAAGGTGACCACCCTCACCGGATCAACGGCGACCTACACCGCGGCGTCTGAGGAGTACCTTCTCGTCAACCGTGGAGTAGCCACTACAATCAGCCTTCCGGCGGCGGCCACGTGCCTCGGCCGGGTCTACACGATCAAGCGCCTCAGCGCCTACGCCCATGTGATCGACCCCAGCGGCTCCGAGACGATAGACGGGGCGACGACATTCACATTCTCGGCCGACAAGCAGGCCGTCACCATCGTCAGCGACGGGACGGGCTGGCAGATAGTGAGCAAGTACCTCTAGCGATTGGCGCGCTGAGCAGGAAGGGGGCGGAGCCGGCCACGGTTCCGCCCCCTTCTTTGCGTGGGCGGCATAATCGGGCGGACACCAATCCACGGAGGGGCAATGTGGGAGAGACACGCCAGACGCGAGACATGCCGTGCGCGGTCCATGAAGAACGGCTGGACAAGATCGACGAAGCACTGAAGAGCATCGCCGAAACGGTGCGGAGCCTGGAGAAGCTGGCGGACCGCGCGTTGGGCGGCCTCACGGTCCTGATGATCGTGCAGCCGGTCGCCACCGGCGTCCTCACCGGCGTGATCCTCTGGTACCTGACGAGGAAAGGGCGCTGATCCCGATGGCAAACGAGACGCCTCTGCTGATCCCCGAATGCAGGACCTGCCCGGTCCTCGAGCGCAACCGCGAGCTGCAGCGCCAGCTCGCAGAGGCCCAGGGCAACGCGACATCCGCCGCCGGGATCGCCGCATCGGCCCTCGAGGGGATCGCCACGCACGCTGACGAGCGCGCTTCTGCCGTTACTCGAGGGAGACGCCGGCGTGCACAGGGAGGGGGCATCGAATGACGAACGCTGAAAAGCTGGCCGGCTGCAAGCCTCTGCTGAAACAGAAGGTCCTCGCCGTCATTGCTGACCTGGCTGGCCACGGCTACGCCTTGCGCGTGCTGGAAGGAATGCGCTCCGAGGAACAGGCTGCCGCCAACTGGGCGAAAGGCCGGAAACAGCTCGCCAGCGGCGAGTGGGTGATCGTGAACCCCAAGGCGGTCGTAACCAAGCGGCGGAGATCGCGCCACTGCGACGGCGAGGCCGCGGACCTGGTGGCCGTCGACAAGGGCGGCAGGCCCATCTGGGATGACAAGGCCCCCGTCTGGAAGCTGATCGGCCGCTCGGCGCACGCCCACGGGCTGAACGGCGGCTACCAGTGGGGCTGGGACCTGGGCCACGTGGAGCTTCCGGAAGGTGGGAAGACGGCATGACCCCCTCTGTGCAGAGCCCGGCTCCTCGAAACCGCAAGCTCCAGCTCGCCAAACTCGGCGGCGTGGCCATCGCGGCCGCCGGCGTCGGCGGCGTCATCTGGCCGGACCGGGCCGAGTACCTGATGCGCCTGGCGACAGCGATCTCCGTCCTGTTCGGCGCGATCTCGGCCGCTATGGCCTACGAGGACGGGCAGCAGGCGCACGCCGCGGCCAGCGTGCAGATCGCGGCCTCGCAAACGGCCTCCGTTGGGGCAGGACCGGCCCAGGAGTGCGACGCAGCCGTCCCGCTGGCAACCAGCCACGAGGCAGACGAGGCCGCGCCTACGGGCGATTCTGGGGCAAACGGCGGCACGGCGCAATGATCGACAGCGAGCCATGGTTTCCGATGGCTCGCTGGCTCGCGCGCCGGTTCCGCCCGGCGGGGTTGCTGGAGACGGGTGACCTGGAGGCCATCGGGATGATGGCGGCGCACGTCGCCTGTCAGACGTATGACCCGACGCGCGCGCAGCTGAAAACATGGATCACCAACCGCGTGATCTGGGCCGTCAGGGACGCGATCCGCTCCGAGCTGCGAATGCGGAGGGAATCCTACGGCTCTCCCACGTCGCCCGATCACGCCATCAGCCTCGAGGCGCTGATAGACGGCGATGTGGTTGATCGTTCGCCCGGGCCCGACGCGCGGGCAATCAGTTCGGCAACCGTGCGATGGGCTCTGGGGGCGGTGACCGCCAGGCAGCGCGAGGTGCTGGGTCCGTGGTTGGGCGGGGAGTCGTTGTCGTGCATCGCCAGCCGCCTCGGGATAACCGAGAGCGGGGCGATCTATCTGGAGCGGGCCGCGATCGGGCGGCTGAAGCGGAACGGGGCAGAGGAGGCCCTACGAGGATGAGTGCGACTTGGAAGCTGGTCATCGCGGCACTCGTCGCCCAGGCGC